>DATEZS010000081.1:0-9863 GCA_035255365.1 Geothrix sp. | reverse complement strand
GATGTTGAGGGTGGCCCAGGCCTTGGTGGCCCCTGCCATGCCGGGGTTGCTCCAGTGGGCCAGGGCGAAGAGCGCCGCGAAGACCAACTGGCCCACCCAGGGGCCGGCGCCCTGCACCAGGCGCTGGAAGGGATAACCGCGAGCGATGATCTCCTCGTTGAAGCCGACGCCGAGGAAGAGCCAGGCGGCGCCCAGCAGCTGCCGGGCGCCGACGTCAGCGGCCCGTTCCCAATGGAAACCGTCCAGACCGCGCACGGTCAGTGCGGTGAGGAGCATGAGCAGGCACCCGCCGAGGGCGCCGCCCAGACATTCCAGGAGCCAGCGCCCTCCAGGGCGGAACCCTAGGCTGCTGAAGGGTCGTCCCTCGAGGCGGAGGCAGAAATAGCTGGCGGCGACACCCAGGGCCACGGCGATCCAGATGCTTCCGCCCGTGCGGACGCCGAGGGCCCGGAGGGTGAATGACACCAGAAACGCCAGCGCGGCGAGGACCAGGAAGAAGCCCACGGCTTTCCAGCCGCTGCGGACCGAGCCCTGCTCGTCGATCAACCACTTGGACATGTGGACTCCTGGGGTCCCCGACATACGCGGGCCTGGGGCTGGCGGGTTAGGGCGGCGCCCCTACATCACGCTCTGGGTTTCGGCGAAGGCCCGGGAGATCTCCAGGAAGAGCTTCTCTTCGTTGGGCTTCAGGGCAGCGGCTCGGGCGAACCAGAAGGCCGCCTTCTTGCGTTGGCCTGCCACCAGCAGCGCCCGTCCGAACTGCAGGAAGCGTTCCCAGTCATCTTTCTCGAGGGCCACGAGCACGCCCATGTACCGCTCGGCTTCGTTCACGAGCCCCACCTCGGCCAGGTCGACCGCCGCGGCGGTGACGGCCTCCTTGTTCTTGGGGTCGCGCTTCACGATCTTCTCGTAGCCCTCCAGGGCCTCGGTCTTGTAACCGTGCTTGAGCCAAGCCTGGGCGATGAGGCGCAGCACCGCGCCGTCCTTCGGCTCCCGGGTCTCGGCGTCCTTGAAGGCCGCCTCAGCCTTGGGCTTGTCCAGGGCCGCCAGGTAGGCCCGCCCGCACTCCGCCAGGTACTTCGCGTCCTTCGGCTTGATCGACCGCGCCTTGTCCGCGCAGCCCTCTAGGATCGCCCGGCGGTCGCCCGCGAAGAAGGCCTCGTTGAATTCAAGCGCCGCGGGCTTCGGTGTCTGGGCGCCGAGACCGAGGGTCAGGAAGGCGGGAAGGATGAACGTGACGCGCATGGGAGGCTCCTGGCTCGGGTACGCGCAGGCGATCGCGCGGCGCATGGGAACTCCTGGGGGGTGCGCCATGATAGGACACTTCCCCTTGCCCCAGACCCGTCCCGGTACAAACGGCGGGCTAGGGGTGCGCCGCCCAGGCCGGGTTCTCCATCTCCGCGAAGAGGAGGGCGAGCTCGTTCCACATGCGCTCCTCCTTCGGCCGGGCCTGCACGGTGCGGTCCAGCCAGAGGAGGCCGAGGTCCCGCTGGCCGAGGCGGAGGGCCTCGCGGGCGAAGGCCAGACGGTCCTTCCAGTCATTGGGTTCAAGGCTGTGGACGCGGTCCATCCACTGGGCGGCCAGGTCCCAGTGGCGGTTGCGGAGCGCCGCGAACGCGAAGTCCTTGCCGTTGTGGTAGTCCTTCGTGTCCAGCCGCCAGGAGGCGTCCATGAGCGCGATGGCCTCGTCGCGGTAGCCGTGGTCCAGCAGGTTGATGGCGGCGCGATTGAAGACGTTCCGGGCTTTCGGATCCGCGTCCTGCATCGCCTTCAGGACCGCGAAGCCCTCCTTCGGCTGGCCCGCGGAAAACCAGGCACAGGCGATCAGCCGGTGGGTTTCGCCATCCTTCCGGTCAGAGATGACGGCGGCTTCGAAGGCCGCCCGGGCCTTGTCGGGCTGGCCGGCGAGGAGGTAGGCCCGGCCGTATTCCGCCAGCAGCCGGGAATCCTTCGGGTTGATGGCCCGGGCCCGGTCCGCGCAAAGGGCCATGATCGTCTTCGGGTCACCCTTGAAGAGGGATACGGCAGGCTGCTGGGCCAGCAGGGGCAGGCCCAGGCAGAGGATGAGCGGACGCATGGGAACTCCTAGAGCGGGATGTTGCCGTGCTTCTTGGGGGGCGTGCTGTCGCGCTTGGTGTCGAGGAAAGCCAGGGCCTTCACCAGCTTCTGGCGGGTTTCCCGGGGCAGGATCACCTCGTCGACGAAACCGAATTCCGCGG
The DNA here is from genome assembly GCA_035255365.1 of Geothrix sp. GTDB lineage: Bacteria > Acidobacteriota > Holophagae > Holophagales > Holophagaceae > Geothrix. The sequence goes on along the minus strand of DATEZS010000081.1, from coordinate 7,644 downwards.
CGATGTAGGGGTTGGCGAACTTCTCGTTGTACTCGGCGATCAGTTCGGCCTTGCGGGCGGCGGGATCCGGCGCGATGGCGATCGACTTGCCGTGCAGCACGTTCATGGCGCCCTCGGCGCCCATGACGGCGATCTCGGCGGTGGGGTAGGCGAAATTGAAGTCGGTACGGATGTGCTTGCTGGCCATCACACAGTAGGCGCCGCCGTAGGCCTTGCGGGTGATGATGGTGATCTTGGGCACCGTGGCCTCGCAGAAGGCAAAGAGCAGCTTGGCCCCGTGGCGGATGATGCCGCCGTGCTCCTGGGTGACGCCCGGCAGGAAGCCCGGCACATCCTCAAAGGTGATGAGCGGAATGTTGAAGGCGTCGCAGAAACGCACGAAGCGGGCGCCCTTCTCGCTGGAGGAGATGTCCAGCACGCCGGCGTAGTAGGCGGGCTGGTTGGCGACGATGCCCACGCTGCGGCCATCGATGCGGGCGAAGCCCACCACCAGGTTGCGGGCGAAGGCCTCATGCACCTCGAAGAAATGGGCATCGTCCACGACGCCGCGGATGATGTCGCGGATGTCGTAGGGTTTGCTCGGATCGTCCGGCACCACCTTGTCCAGGTCGGGGTTTTCCTGGGGCATGGCCGTTTTCGGCGCCAGGCGCGGAGCCTCGCCAAGGTTGTTGCTGGGCAGGAAGGACAGCAGCTCGCGGGTATGGGCCAGGGCCGCCAGGTCGCTCTGGGTCACGAAATGGGCCACGCCGCTCTTGGCGGAATGCGTGTGGGCGCCGCCCAGCTCTTCCTTGGTGACCTCCTCGTGGGTGACGGCCTTGATGACGTCGGGCCCCGTCACGAACATGTAGCTGGTGCCCTTCACCATGGTGATGAAGTCCGTGATGGCGGGGCTGTACACGGCGCCGCCGGCGCAGGGCCCCATGATGAGGCTGATCTGGGGGATGACGCCTGAGGCCAGGGTGTTGCGCAGGAAGATGTCGGCGTAGCCGCCGAGGCTCACCACGCCTTCCTGGATGCGGGCGCCGCCGCTGTCGTTGAGGCCGATGACGGGGCAGCCGACCTTCATGGCGAGGTCCATGACCTTGCAGATCTTCTTGGCGTAGGCCTCGGAAAGGGAACCGCCGAACACGGTGAAATCCTGCGCGAAGATGGCCACGGGACGGCCATCCACCCGGCCGAACCCCGTGATGACGCCATCGCCGGGGATCTTCTCCACGCCCTCGGTGCGGTGGACCATGAGGGCGTCCATCTCCTCGAAGGAACCCTCGTCCAGGAAGGCGGCGATGCGTTCCCGGGCCGTGAGCTTGCCGCCCTCATGCTGCTTCTGGACCCGCGCCTCCCCACCGCCGGCCTGGGCCTGGGCGTGCTTGGCCTTGAGGATCTCGATCTTCTTTTCGAGGGACATGGGAACTCCGGAAACAGAACCACTGGCGGCCGATCAAGGGATCTGCCGCCAGTTTAACCGAGTGTCCTGGGGAAGCCCTGGCGGGTGTTGGAACGCCCAACCGGGGGAGGCTTCAGCGCAGGGGCCTGGGCTGCGTCATTGCTTCGAGGCTGAAGGCTTCGTCCACTTCGGCCGGCGTGAGGTAGCCCTTCTGGAGGATGATTTCCCGAACGGGTCTGCCCGTGGCCAGGGCCTCCTTGGCGACTTCCGTGGCCTTCTTGTAGCCGATGGCGGGCATGACGGCGGTGACGATGCCGATGCTGTGTTCCACCAGGTCCAGGCAGCGCTCGCGATTGGCGGTGATGCCCACGATGCACTTGGAAGTGAGCACCTTCACGGCAGCGGTCAGGGTATGGAGGCTGGTGGCCAGGCTGTAGGCCAGGATGGGCTCCATCACGTTGAGCTGAAGCTGGCCCGCCTCGGCGGCGAGGGTGATGGTGAGGTCGTTGCCGATGACCTGGTAGGCCACCTGGTTCACCACCTCGGGAATCACGGGGTTCACCTTGCCGGGCATGATGCTGCTGCCGGGCTGCATGGGAGGGAGGTTGATCTCCCCGAAGCCGCACCGGGGACCGCTGCTGAGCAGGCGCAGGTCGTTGCACATCTTGCTGAGCTTCACCGCAGCGCGCTTCACGACCCCGGAGAACATCACGAAGGCGCCGGTGTCGGGCGTGGCCTCCACGAGGTTGGGCGAGAGTTTCAGGTCCAGGCCGGTGATGGTGCGCAGATCCTCCACCACGGCGACGGGGTAGCGGGGGTCGGCGCAGATGCCCGTGCCGATGGCAGTGGCGCCCATGTTCACCTCCAGGAAGAGCCGGGCGGTCTCCTGGAGCCGCTCGATGTCCTCGCCGGTGGTGACCGCGAAGGCCTCGAATTCCTGGCCCAGGGTCATGGGCACGGCATCCTGCAGCTGGGTGCGGCCCATCTTGATGACATCGCTGAATTCCTGGCCCTTCGCATGCAGGGCCGCCTTCAGCCCTTCCATGGCTTCGAGCAGGGTGCGGAGGCTGAAGATGGTCATGAGGCGCAGGGCCGTGGGGTACACGTCGTTGGTGCTCTGCCCCAGGTTCACGTGGTCGTTGGGGTGGCAGTGAACGTAGTCGCCCCGCTTGAAGCCCAGGAGCTCCAGGGCGCGATTGGCGATGACCTCATTGGCGTTCATGTTGGTGGAAGTGCCCGCGCCGCCCTGCACCATGTCCGTGGGGAAGTGGCCGTGCCAGTGGCCGTCGATGATTTCCTGGCAGGCGCGATCGATGGCCATAGCGATCTTGGCGTCCATGAGCCCGAGCCGGGCATTGGCCCGGGCGGCCCCCTGCTTCACCATGGCCAGGGCGCGGATCAGCGTGGGGAAGTGGCTGGTGGGCGTGCCGGTGATGGGGAAGTTGTGCACGGCGCGCAGGGTCTGGATGCCGAACAGCGCGTCCTCTGGAACCTCCATGCTGCCCAGGAGATCGGCCTCCATGCGGACCCGGCCGCTAGCATAGGCCTGCTCGCGGCCCGTGCGGGGGTTGGCGCCGTAGAGCAGGCGCTGGTGGAGCACGCTGGCAACCTTGCTGAGCACGGCGATGGCGGCGGCGCCATCCTGGCTGAGGCTTTCGAGGACCGCGTGGCGATCCAGCTCCAGCAGCACGGCGGGCGTAAGGGTGGTGCCGGTGGCGGTGTGGGCGCTGACGGCGAGGAAGGATTGTTCCCCGGCAATGTCACCGGGGCCCAGAATGACCACGGGTTCGGGACCGGAGCCGTTGTCCCGGGTGATCTCCACGCGCCCTTCGGCGATGATGGTGGCCCCCGTGCGGGGCTCTCCCTGCTTGAAGAGGCTGGTTCCTTCCGGCACTTCGCGGCGGCGGGAGGCGCGGGCGATGAGGTTCAGATCGGTGTCCGACAGCCCGGAAAAGATCTCGCAGCGGCGAAGCATCGAAGTGGTTGCGTCCATGAAAAACACCTCCGGCCCTGGATAAGGCTACCGGCCCAGGGTACCTGGGCTCTGCGGCGTGAATGATCACAGTTGCCGCAGTCCAGTCCCTGAGCCGGGAATAGGTCCTTCATTCAGTGGGTTATCGGGCGAATTCCAGCAGTTTTTTCGGAAACGCCTCGGACCAGTCGCGCAGGGCTGAATCCAGGGAGCCGAGGGTGTTCACTTTCACCATGCGGTGGTGGCAGGCCAACACGACTTCACCGGTCTTCACCTCCGTCACTTTCATGTCCCAAGTGACGTTCTCCAGATTATCCTTGCCGCCCAGCCACCCGAACACGAGCTTGGAGGCTTTGTTGGGGACATTGGCATCCACCACCCGTGCCTCGAAACGGTACTCGCCGGAACCCCCCAGCTGCCAGGTCGTCACGCCCTGGAAAGCTACCCGCAACTGAGGCATGAGAGCATCGGGGATCAGCTTCGCGAGATCTGCGGCCCGCTGCAGATCCTTCTCCTGTCTGCCAGCCTTCAGGACTTTCGATTCCCAGGCTCCGTAGGAGACCTGCTTGTTCTTCAAGCTGAAGCCGTCCTTGATCCAGAAAGCATCCATTCCGAGCTTGGGGCTGAAGGGGAGCTCAGAGCCGAAATAGGCATACTCCAGGAGTCCGTTGTCCTCCACTTTCGTCACGGGGGCCGGAACAGCCTTCGGTGCCGTCGTGGCGACGGTAGGCGCCACCACAGGGGCCTGGAGAGGCGCGGCTTGGGGCTGGGAGGCGGGTTCAGGGGTTTGGTTCAGGAGGAGGCAGAAGAGCAGGGGCGAGAGCATTGGGATCTCCATAAAGTTGAAGGGGGAGAAGCAGACTCTCCCCCTTCAATTTCCGAAATGCGGTTAGTTGAAAAGCTGCTCGACGACGGTCTTGGACTTGGAGGTCGTATTCTCGAGCTCGACGATGAGCTTGTACTTTCCGGAGCGGGTCAGGGTGCGCGCGGCGGGATCGAACATCACGACGCCAGCGGCTTCCTTGGTGGGCTCGAGGATGGTGTCGAGGAAGCCCTTGCGGTTGTAGTCCTCGCGCAGGCGATCGTTGGCATTCATGGTGGTGATGAGGCTGGGCACGCCCAGGATTCCGCCGAAGATCAGTCCGCAGACCGGAGCGCCGTAGCCGTGTCGGCCAAGCTCGTACATCTGATTGGAATCGAGTGCCTCCAGGCGAACCTTCTGGCCCAATTCTTCCATGATGAAGGAGGTGCGGAGCACACGGTAGGTGGAGGTGGACTTGTTGGTGAGCAGGACCTGCACAGGGATGACCTGGCGATCCTCGGCCAGCTTGGTGCCGAATTTTTCGGAGACTTCCGCGGGTGTCAGGAAGGCCTTGGTCTTGAGTTCCACACCATCGGGCGTGGCCACCGATCCCTGGAGTGAGGCCGTCGTGAGGGGTGTGGCGTTGTAGCTGCGCAAGCAACCCATTGATCCAAGGCTCAAGGCCAGGGCTGCGGAAAAATACAGAGAACGCATGGTGTCGCTCCAATTGGAGATTGTTTGATGAACGCCATCACCGGGCCCTATAAAAGGGCAGGACCGCGAAGAGCTGGCCGTATATAGAATGGAATATGATACCAGACCTCCGCATCCCAAGCCCATTAATTCCGCTTTGGAATGCATTTTTATCTTAATTTACTTAGAATCTGGATCCTTGGTGATGGCGTCTTCGCGGAGCTTTTCGCCGCCGACCACATGGAAGTGCAGGTGGAAGACGCTCTGGCTGGCGTCCGGGCCCGCATTGGCGATGACGCGGAAACCCTGGTCGAGGATGCCCTGGTCCCGGGCGACCCTCACGCAGGCGCTGAGAAGGGCGGCACGGGTTTCCGCCGGTAGGTCGTCCAGTTCCTTGAGGCTGGCCACGTGCTGCTTGGGGATCACCAGCAAGTGGACTTTGGCCCGAGGGCGGATGTCCCAGAAAGCCAGGACGAAACGATCCTCGTAGACCTTCCGGGAAGGCGCCGTTCCAGCCACGATCCTGCAAAAGATGCAGTCAGGCACGGCCTTGGGCGAAGCCGTGGTGGGGGCCTGGCAGGCAAGCAGGACCAGAGCTGAGAGCAGTGGGAGGGCGCGGTGGATCACCGGCCGCTCTTTGTCTTCGCCTCGTGCCGAGGCTTAGGTGCAATCGGAAGGTTGATGCTCATCGACCGCTCTTTTTCCAGTCAGCCAGGAAACCCTCCACGCCCTTGTCGGTGAGGGGGTGCTTGAGCATCTGGTCGAAGACTTTGGTGGGGATGGTGGCCACATGGGCGCCCGCCAGGGCCGCGTCGGTGACATGGCGGGGCTGCCGGATGGAGGCCGCCAGGCACTGGGTGCCGAAGCCGTAGTTCTCGAAGATGGCGCAGATCTCGCGGATCAGTTCCATGCCGTCGAGGTTGATGTCATCCAGGCGGCCCACGAAGGGGCTCACGTAGGTGGCGCCGGCCTTGGCGGCCATGAGGGCCTGGGTGGCGCTGAAGCAGAGGGTCACGTTGGTGTGGATGCCTTCGGCGGTGAGGGCCTTGCAGGCCTTGAGCCCTTCGGCGATGAGGGGCAGCTTCACCACCACATTCTTGTGGATTTTCGAGAGCCTGCGGCCCTCCTCGATCATGCCGGGCGCCTCCAGGCCGATGACCTCCGCGCTGATGGGGCCGTCCACGATGTCGCAGATCTCCGCGATGATCGTCTCGAAGGGCTTGCCCGTTTCCTTGGCGATGAGGCTCGGGTTGGTGGTCACCCCGTCCAGCACGCCCAGGGCGTTGATGCGCTTGATCTCGTCGATGTTGGCGGTGTCGATGAAAAACTGCATGAGGGCTCCTGCGGACCTTCCATTCTCCCAGGGCCGGCGCGAAGCTGGAAGCGCGGAGTCTTCCATGACACATATCGAGATCAAGGTGCTGGACAAGGGGTTCGTCCGCCTCATCGACCACATGGGGTCGGACCTGTCCGTGGTGAACGCGGCCCGGGTGTCCTTCGGCAAGCGGAAGGAGGCCTTCGAGGCGGGGGACGCCAAGCTGATCGGCTACCTGGCCGAGCACGAGCACACCTCGCCCTTCCGCCACACGGCCATGACCCTGCACGTGAAGGCGCCCATCTTCGTGTTCCGGCAGTGGATGAAGCACCGCATCGGCTCGGAGTTCAACGAGATCAGCGGCCGCTACGTGGAGTTCCCCGAGGACGAGTTCTTCGTGCCCGCGACCTTCCGGAAGCAGGCCAAGGTCAACAAGCAGGGCAGCGAAGGCGAGATCGACGCGGCGAACCGCGCCCGGGCCATGGAGTGCTACCTGGAGAGCTGCCGGGGGGCCGTGGCCCACTACAAGGAGCTGCTCGCCCTGGGCGTCTGCCGCGAGCAGGCCCGCTGCGTGCTGCCCGTGGGCCTCTACTCCGAGGTCTACTGGACCGTGAGCCTCCAGGCCGTGGCCCACTTCATCCGCCTGCGGACGGACAGCCACGCCCAGTGGGAGATCCAGCAGTACGCCGCCGCCGTGCGCCAGGTGGTAGAGCCCCTCTTCCCGGTGGGCCTCAAGGCCCTGCTCGCGGACCGCCAGGGATGAGCGCGCCGCCCCTCGATCCCGCCCTGTTCCACCTGGATCCGGAGCGCCTCTGGATCATGCACTGCGGCGAGGGACCGGTCCCCCGGGCCGCGCTGGACGCCGTGCAGGCCTTCATGCGCAAGGAGCTGCGGCCCTGGGAGGTGCGCTGGGAGGAGGACTTCCAGGGGATTCCGGCCGCCGCCCGGGCGGAGGCCGCGGCGCTGCTGGGCGGCCGGCCCGAAGACATCACCCTCACCCACAGCACATCCTCGGGCCTGGTGGCCGTGGCCCAGGGCTTCCCTTGGCGGTCCGGCGACGAGGTGGTGGCGCCCCTGGGGGAGTTCCCGGCCAACGCCTGGCCCTGGCTGGCCCTCGAGGCCCGCGGCGTGGCCTTCCGGGAGGTGCCCCTGTGGGACGGGCACCTCGCCGGGGCCGCGGCCTGGGACAGCCGGCCGCCCACCGCGGAGGCGGATCCCGAGGCCCGGCTCGTGGAGGCGCTGGGGCCCCGCACGCGGATCCTGGCCCTCTCCTGGGTGCGGTTCCAGGACGGCCTGAAGCTGGACCTCCCGCGCCTCGCAAGGGCCTGCCGCGCCAAGGGCATCCACCTCGTGGTGGACGGCGTCCAGGCCGCGGGCACGGTGCCCGTGGACCTGGAGGGCCTCGCCGCCTTCGCCACCAGCGGGCACAAGGGCCTGCTGTCGCCCCAGGGCATGGGGTTCCTGTGGACGGACGAGGC
>DATEZS010000080.1:0-32819 GCA_035255365.1 Geothrix sp. | reverse complement strand
CGAGCCCGGCCTCCGCGGCCTTCCAGTGCTCCTGGTGACCGCCCGGAGCGAGGAGATCGACCGGATCCTGGGCCTGGAACTGGGCGCCGACGACTACATCTCCAAGCCCTTCTCGGCCCGGGAACTGGCCGCGCGGCTCCGCGCCATCCTGCGTCGCTCCGCGCCAGCCCCGGCGCCGGAAAAATCCTCCCGCCTCACCTACGACACCATCGCCGTGGATCTGGACATGCACACGGCGAGGGTCGAGGACCGCCTCGTGGAATTGACCCGGCGCGAGTTCGAGCTGCTGGCCTACTTCCTGGCCCATCCCCGCCGGGTGCTGACCCGTGAAAAGCTGCTCCAGCAGGTCTGGGGACTCGAGTACCTGGGCGAGAGCCGCACCATCGACGCCCACGTGCGCCGGGTTCGCGCCAAGCTCGGATCTCCTGCCGCCGATCTCATCGAGACCGTGGTGGGAGTGGGCTACCGGTTGGGCGGACCCGCCGAAGGCTGACGGGGATATCATGGGCTTCGTGGCCCCATGATCCTGTCCTCGCGCATCCGCCCCTTGCTTCCGGATGGAACCGGGCAGGACTTTGCGCTCCAGGCGGATTATTTCGATGGACAGATTGACCTCAGAGCCTTCTGCACCAGACACCCCCATCACCCGGTCCTGGGCACCAATCCACTGGTCCTGGAACCGCAGGAAGGGAGCTTCGTGTTCCTGGCGCGCTTCGGGGGCGTGGTTTTCTGGAACTGCCCCGAACCCCTGATTCGCCAGTTCTACGAAGAGCTCAAGGCCATGCCCGGGTTGACGCATTTGGAGGAACAGGCCCGGGACTTCCTCAAGGTGAGGGTCGGCGCGGCGGAAGAATCCGTTGGTTTCAGCGAGGTCCAGCTCCGGGAACTCACTTTGGACAAGCTGCGTATCGTGAGCCTCACCCTGGCTCAGAGCGTGGCACTGGATCATTTCGAGGCCTCGGTCAGCCAGGCCCTGGGCAAGTTCGAGCCTGTGGTCCAGGCGCTCAGCCACGAAGGCAAATTGCGGCTGCCCCACCGGGAGGTCCTGCGGCTCGTAGGTTTCGCCATGGCAGTGAGGGCGGCCGTCCTGGACAACCTCACCCTGTTCGATGACCCACCGGAAACCTGGGAAAGCGAGTCCCTCGCCCACCTCGACAACGCCCTCTACAACCAGTTCGATTTGGAGGAACGGTTGGCGGCCATCCGGGAGAAGCTGTCCTACCTTCATGACGCGGGCGCCACCTTCCTCGGCCTCCTGGACACCCGCAAGAACCATCGCCTGGAGTGGATCATCATCCTGCTCATCCTGGTCGAGATCCTGCTCTTCGTCTGGAAGGACCTGCTGCCCCCGCTCGCGCCCAGGTAGGGGTAGAAGCCGTGGGCAGACCCCTCAGACGAACTGGATCGGCAGGCGGACCCGGAACGCGGCACCCTGCCCCGGCTGGCTCTCCACCGTCACTTCACCGCCCATGATGCGGCAAAGGTGCTTCACGATGGCCAGCCCCAGACCCGTGCCTGGCTTGGAGCGCGTCGCAGGGGCCCGGTAGAACCGCTCGAAGATGTGTCCCTGTTCCGCCTCGGGAATGCCCGGCCCCTGGTCCCTGACTTCCCAGGTGAGGCTCTGGGGCTCCACCCTCAGGCTCAGGGTCACGGTGGTCTCGGGCGGACTGAACTTGATGGCATTGGAAAGCAGGTTCTCCAGAATTTGATGGAGCCGCAGCGGATCCGCAAGAATCCGGAGCTCGTCGGAAACCTGCGCCACCACCTCCAGGCGGACGCCGCTCGCCTGGGTGCGGGCCGACACTTCCTCCGCGAGCGCGGATAGGAAGGCGCCGAGGGCCAGAGGCTGCGGCCGCAACTCCAGGGCGCCGCTTTCGATCCGGCTCAGCTCGGAAAGGTCCTCGATGAGCATGGAGAGCCGATCCACGGAGCGGAGCAGGGATTCGGCATTGAGCCTCGGTCCCTCGGCCAGGGGCTCCTCCAGTAGGTTTTCCGCGGCGATGCGGATGCCCATGACGGGCGTCTTGAGCTCGTGGCTCACATTGGAGATGAACTTCTGGCGGGTGGTTTCCAGGGCCTCCTGGCGGGTCACATCGTCGAGGGTCACCAGCACGCCGCTCACGGGCCCCTGGGGCGCGAAAGGGATCGCCCGGAGGCGCAGCATCCTGCCGGAGCGCTCCAGGCGGAGTTCTCCGGGCACGCCGTCCTGGGCCCTGCGGACCACTTCGCTGCCTTGGGAGTCGGGGAAGATCTGGTCGAGGCGCATGCCCTTGTCCAGGGGAACCCCCAGGCCCAGGTGCCGCTGGGCGGAGGGATTGAACTGATCCAGCACCTCCCCGCGCGTGAACAGCAGAACGCCCTCTTCCAGGCGGGCCATGACCGCGGGCAGCAGATTCTCCTCCCGGGCCGCCCGCTCCCGGAGATTGAGGTTCTCCTGCTCCATCCGGAACCAGACCCGCGGCAGGTCCTCGATGGCCTGGGGCCCGGATTGCTCCAGCAGCCGGCCCAGGGGAACGGTGATGAAGCGCACCTGCCATCTGGCCAGCAGGAGGGCCACCAGGACCAGCGTCACCAACAGACCCAGCAGCCAGGTCCAGGAAAGGCCGTTCTGAAGGCTTACGCCAAGGCCGATGCCGAGCAGGACCATGGCGCCCATGGCCGTGAGCGACCGGGTCAGAAAGACCGGAAGGGCCGAACCGGGGCGGTCTCCTGAAGGCCGGAAGTCCATGGCGGGTTCAGTGGCTCCGGCCGCTGAGCGCCTGCAGACCCACGCCGATGACGATGACGAACAGTGCCACCCAGCGCATGGGCGTCATGGCCTCCCCCAGGAAGGTGCGGGCCAGCAGCGCATTGGCGACGAAGCCCAGGGCGAGAAAGGGATAGGCGTAGTTCACCTGAACCAGGCTCAGGGCGCCGAGCCAGACCACGACGCTCACGGCGTAGCAGGCCAGCCCTGTCAGCACCCAGGGCTCCAGCATCAGGCGGAACAGGGGCCCCATGGACACCTGCATGCCGCCCGCGGCCTGGAGTCCCTTCTTGAGGCATATCTGCGCCACGGCGTTGAGCAGCACCCCCAGCACGATGAGCGGAATGGCTTTCAGGTTGGGGCTCATGGTGTCTCCATCAAGGCGAGCAGTTCATCCCAGACGAGCCCGTCAGGCAGGGCCGCCATACAGGGATGATCCGGCAAGGGACAGTTGAACACCATGCATTCCAGACAGCCCAGGTTCTCCTTGCGGAGGACCTTCACGCGAGGTCCCCTGGGCATGGAGTGGCGGGGTCGCGTGGGTCCGAAGAGAACCAGGGTGGGCATCCCGGCCCCCCCAGCGATGTGCGCAAGCCCCGAGTCGCCCCCCAGAAGGCCCCTGGCCTGGCAGATCCAGGCTGCGGATAGCGACAGGCTGCATTGGTCCACCAGGTTGAGTGCATGGGGAAGCTCGGCAGAAATGCGCTCTCCCAGCTTCCTGTCTTCTTCGCCCGCGCCAAGGATGACGACGGAGAGGCCCGCCGCTTCCGCCCGGCGCCCCAGGGCCACGAGCAGGGCAACCGACGGCCGCTTGGAAGCGGAGTTGGCGCCGGGAGCCAACACCAGGTAATCCCCCGACAGGCCGACGGACCGGGCCTGATCCTCCCTGCGCTGGAAGGCTTCCGCGCGTGGTCGGAAGGCCGCGAAGCCCATGGGACCGAGTTCCGGAAAGGCCTTGCGAACCACGGAGGCATACCGATCCACGAAGTGGCCGTCCTCCTTGTAGAAGGCCACGCTGTGGGTGCAAAGGAAGCTGACCCCGCCATCTCCGCACCCCAGCCGAAGGGGCACGCGCGCCAGCCATCCGGCCAGGAGGGGACGGGCGCTCTTGGGGAAGGCCACCAGCGAGGCTGGACGATGGGAACGCAAGGTTTTCGCAGCCTGGAAGGCGCTGTAGCGACGCTGCGGCTCGGCCAGGGTACCCACCACGCCGGCACTTCCCTGGAACAGGTCCACCGCGGCTGCGGGGCCCCAGAACACCAGGGGCAGGCCCGCTCTCCGCAGGGGCTCGATGGCGTTGTAGATCATCATCCCGTCCCCGAAGAACCGGTTGACCTTGATCCAGTGAGCGCCGCTGGGTATCCCCTCGATCATGAGGATTTCCTTCGCAACACCAGCGCCGCGGGGCTGGACGCCATTTCCTGCCAGCGGGCCTTCTCCTCGGAGGGAACGCGCTTCCAATCCTCCGGCTTGGCCATGACGAGGACCGGCCGCTCGGGATGCTCCGACGCCAGACGGTCGGCCATGGGACCCAGCGCAGCCGGGTCCTCGCTGAACCAGCGGGAGGCGTCCGCCAGATGATCCCGGCCGTAACGCAGTTCTCCGGTTCCCGCGATCACCACCACCCGGGTGCGGGCATAGAAAGGAAGGCCTTGATGATAGACGCCGAAGCTGATCCATTGGGCGTTGGCGGGAGCTGTCCGGGCGAGGGTCGCCACGGATTTCCCGGCTCCGGCGGCAGCCTCCGCAGCTAGGACCAGGAGCCAAAGGCACGATCCCAGGCCCACCATGAGCCGGGGCGAAGTCAGCCCCTTGGGCCGATGGGCCCAGACGCCGAGGACGGCAAAGGAGGCTCCTAGGGCAATGACCCAGCCAAGGCCACCCAGTTCATGGCGATAGAGGAAAGCGCCCAGCAGGAAGATCCCACCAAGCACCAATAGTTCCTTCCCGATCCGGCGCAGGGCTGCGGGTTCCTCCCCCGGCCGCTCGAAGGTGCAGGCCAAGGCGACCAGGGGAACGATCACCGGCAGGATGTAGGGCGGCAGCTTGGACCCGGACAGGCTGAAAAAGGCCAGGGGCCAGGCGAAGGCCAGCATCGCGAAGCCCACGATCCATCGCCCCAGGTGGTCCTGGGTTTGGGGTCCTCGGCCTCCCAGGAACGCCCAGCCCCGCCGCAGTCCCACCGCCGCGGCGGACAGCCAGGGCAGCAGCCCGACGGCCAGAATGCCGATGAAGTAAAGCTTGTCGAGGAACCAGTTCTCGGAGCCCTCGCGGGCGTGCTCGTGGGTGAGGAAGCGCGTGAAGTGCTCATGGATGAAGAAGAACTGGGCATGGCCGGGGTTGGCCTGATTCACGGCCCAGAACCAGGGCACGACCAGAACCAGATAGAGCAGCCAGCCCAACGGGTCCAGGGCCGTGCGGACCACCGCCCGGCGGAGTTCCACATCCTTCCAGCAGTAGGCGAGGGAAAAGACCTGGATGCCGCCCACCAGGACCCGCTCCGCCAGTCCCTTGGTGAGCATGGCGCAGGCCAACAGGAAGAAGGAAAGCAGCGTCCAGCCGGTGGCCGCCTTCCCCTGACGGCGGCTGACCACGGCCTCGACGAAGGCCGCGAGCCCTGCCACCAGGAAGGCGCTGAAGAGGGCGTCCAGCGTGAGCAGTTGCCCCACCAGGAACGCCAGCAGACCCGTGGCCGCCATGAAGGGCGCCCATAAGGGATCCCGGGCCCCCAGCCGCTTGGCCAGCCGCCAGGCCGCCCAGATCGTGAGGCCCGTGGCCAGGGCCAAGGGCAGCCTCGCGGCGGCGCCGGTCAGCCCGAAGAACTTCATGCTGATGGCTGACAGCCAGTACTGCAGGGGCGGCTTCTCGAAATAGAGCACGCCGTTGAGGTGGGGCGTGAGCCAGTTCCCCGTGGCCAGCATCTCCCGTGGGATCTCGGCGTAGCGGCCTTCGTCGGGCTCCCAAAGGGGCCGCACGAACAGCGGAAGCAGGCCCAGGAAGAACCAGAGGAGCAGGAGGGTATTGCGTTCCCGGCGCGTCATGGGCGCGTCCCGGGGCGCTCAGTTCTCGGTCTCGACGACCCTCTCCAGGGATTTGTGTTCTTCCACGAAGAAGTCGAGCGCCTTGCGCAGGGAGTCCTTCATGGACACCTTGGGTTCGAAACCGAAGGCCTCCTGGATCCGCTTGATGCTGGGGGTTCGGTGAGCCACATCCTGGTAGCCCTTGCCGTAGAAATCGCCGCTGCGGGTCTCCACGGTGCTGCCTTCGGCGATACCCCGCTCCAGGCGGAAGGGATGCTCCTTCCAGATCTCGATCATCATCTCGGCGATTTCGCGCACGCTGAAGTCATTGGCGGGGTTGCCGATGTTGAAGATGCCCCCGTCGGCCTTGCCCCCTTCGTTGCGGAGAATGGACATGAGGCCGTCCATGGCGTCATCCACATCAATGAAGCAGCGGCGGGCGGTGCCGCCATCCACCAGGTTGAGGGGCTCGCCGTTGAAGAGATTCCAGCTGAACTGGGTCACCAGGCGGCTGCTGCCTTCCTTGGCGGTATTGAGGCTGTCGAGTTTGGGGCCCATCCAGTTGAAGGGCCGGATCAGCGTGAATTTGAGCCCCTGCTGGAAGCCGTAGGCCCAGATCACGCGGTCGAGCAGCTGCTTGCTGGTGCTGTAGATCCAGCGATTCATGGGAATGGGACCGGTCACCAGCGGCGATTCGTACTCGTCGAATTCCTTGTCGGGGCACATGCCGTAGACTTCGGAGGTGCTGGGGAAGATCACCCGCTTTTTGTACTTCACGCACTGACGGATGACCCGCAGGTTCTCCTCGAAGTCCAACTCGAAGACCCGGAGAGGATCCGTCACATAGACCTTGGGCGTGGCGATGGCCACCAGGGGCAGGACCACGTCGCATTTCTTGATGTGGTACTCGATCCATTCCTTCGAGATGGTCACGTCCCCTTCCACGAAGTGGAACCGGGGGTTTGCCAGGTGATCCTCGACCTTGTTCGAACCGAGATCCAGTCCGTAGACTTCCCAGTCGGTGTCCCGAATGATGTGGTCCACAAGGTGGGAACCAATGAACCCGTTGACACCAAGAATGAGGACTTTCACGAGGACTCCTTGCGCAAGCAGACCAGTTTAACCGCTTTGGGGCCAGCGATCTTGCGGGATCAGCGCAACCAGCCTTTGCGCCGGAACCAGGCCCAGATGCCGAGCGCCGTGAGCCCCATGACCAGGACCACGAGGGGATAGCCGAAACGGTGTTCCAGCTCGGGCATCCTCCGGAAATTCATGCCATAGACGCCGGCAATGAAGGTCAAGGGCAGGAAGAAGGCGCTGAAGACCGTGAGCACCCGCATGACTTCGTTGGTTCGCTGGGCGGCGATGTTGATTTCCATGTTCATCAGATGGGTGGCGTTCTCGAGCAGCTCATCGGCCCAGGTGTGCAGGCGGTCGGCCTCTTCGACCACATCCGCGAGCAGACCCTGGTCGTCAGGGACCTGTTCCTTCATGGCCCCCAGGGCGCCCATGGTGCGCCAGAGTGTGCGCTTGGTGACGGCGCAGCGGCGCTTGAGTCCATAGACCTGCTTCACGCCCATGGGGGGCACCTTGCGGTTGAACAGGTTCGTCTCGATCCGGTCGAGCCGCTCCTCGCATTCCTTCAATGGCTCATCGAAGGACTTCACGGCTCCAGCGCAGAGGGCCAGGACCACCTGCTCCGAGCGGAGCGCGGGACCCGACGCCAGACGGGTGGCGACTTCCAGGAAGAACGGCTGTTCGCGCCGATGGACCGTGATCAACACGCCCTCCATCGTCAGGATCACCAGCCGGCGGGTCATGGCCTGGATGGTGTCCCCCCGCCTGACCACTTCATCATAGGCCCGGATGATCAGCAGTTTCTGGCCAGGCAGTCGTTCGAACTTGGGGAGGTGGGGCTGGTTGAGGAAGTCGCGCAGCACGGCGGGATGGAGGTTATAGGTGGACCCCACTTCGGCCATTTCCTCGGCGGTCGGATCAACCAGATCGACCCAGGCCAGGGCTGAACCTTCCGGAAGCGGGAGGGTCCGGAGCATCAGGAGACCCGGCAGACCACCTTGCCGAAACCGTTGCCGGCCTCGAGGTGGCGTTGCGCATCCGGGTAGTCAGCCAGGTCGAAGACCTGATCAATGACGGGTCGGAAGGGCGGGTTGGTGGTGTTGCGCTGGAGCAGGGAAAGCAGGGTCCAGAGGTGCTCCCGCCGACCCATGTAAGAACCCCGGATCTGGATCTGCTTGGCGAAGAGGGCGCGCAGGTCGAAGGCAGTCTCCCGGCCCGTGGTGGCACCGCAGGTGACGATGCGGCCCCCCCGCGCGCAGGCGGAAACGCTGGTGCTCCAAGTGGCGGCCCCCGTGTGCTCGAACACCACATCCACGCCACGCTTGCCCGTCAGCTCGCGAACTCTGCTGGCCAGGGCCTTCATGTCCCCGCGGATGATCACATGCTCCGCCCCCAATTCCCAGCAGCGCATGGCTTTGGCTTCACTGCCTACCACCGCGATGGAAATGGCGCCCAGAGCCTTCACCAGCTGGATCGCCGCGCTGCCTACGCCGCTCCCTCCGCCCCAGATGAGCACCGTCTCCCCCGGGCGCAGGGCCGCCTTGTGGACGAGCATCTCCCAGGCCGTGAGGAAGACCAGGGGAAAGGCCGCCGCCTGCTCGAAGTCCCAATTCCCAGGGACCGGCAGCAGATTGGCTGCGGGCACCAGCACGTGGGTGGCGGCCGTGCCATCGCTCACATGGCCCAGCACCCCGTAGGAAGGGCACAGCATGTCGTCCCCCCGGAAGCAGGCAGGGCAGGCGCCGCAGCTGAGTCCCGGGGCGATCATGACACTACCGCCCAGCTGCACCCCGGGCGGCAGGACCGTCACCTCGCCCACGGCTTCCAGCACGCCCGCTCCATCACTGCCCGGCGTCAGGGGCAGTGGCAGCGGGTAGCCAGGCAGGCCTTCAGTGGTCCAGAGATCAAGGTGGTTCAAGGCCATGGCGCGCAGGGCGATCCGCGCCCAGCCAGCCTTGGGGTTCGCAGGCGTGAAGGCCTCGCGCACCGGGGAACCGGCGGGACCATGCTGGTTCACGCGAAAATGGAAGGGGGTTGTCATGGGGCCTCCCTACTCCGACTTCAGCTCTCGCGTCATCAGGCGCCGCACGGCTTCCTGGGCGGATTCGCCGTTGAGCAGGCGCTGTACTTCCGCGGCGACAGGCAGGTCGAGGCCATGCTCCTTCGCCAGAGCCAGGGCGGCCTCGGTGGTGAACATGCCTTCGATGACCTGGCCCCCGAGCGCATCCCGCGCGGCTTCCACGCTATTGCCCTTGCCCACCAACTCGCCGAAAGTGCGGTTGCGGCTTTGGGGGCCCGTGGCCGTGAGGAGCAGGTCCCCCATGCCCGCCAGGCCCATGACGGTGGAGGGCTGGCCCCCCATGGCTTCCACGAGGCGGGCCATTTCGGCCAGGCCCCGGGTGATGAGGGCGGCGCGGGCGTTGTAGCCGAGCTTCAGGCCGTCCACCAGACCCGCTGCGATGGCGAGGGTGTTCTTCAGGGCCCCGCAGAGTTCGGTGCCCAGCACGTCCCGGCTGAGGTAGATGCGCAGCCGCTCCGAAGCCAACTGGGTCTGGAGCGCCTTGGCCCGGGCATCGGAAATGGATTCAGGGAGGGCCAGCACGATGGCGGAGGGCACGCCCCGCGACACCTCGTCGGCGAAGGTGGGGCCGGACAGCGCCCCCACGGGCACGTCCAGAACCCCGGTGAGGGCCTGGGAGAGCGTTTGATGGGTGCTCTGGAGGATGCCCTTGCTCACATGGATGACGCAGTCCGGGGGCTGGGGAGCCTGGGGACGCAGCTTCCGCCAGGCCTCGGGGGTGACCTGGGTCGGCATGGCCGAAATCCAGAGGGGTGCAGCGAAGGCTGCCATAGGATCATTGGAGGTTTCCAGGAGATCGGGAAAGACCACGCCCTTCAGGCGCAGGTGGCTGCGCGTGGCGGCCATCTGCGCCATCTCCTCCGGAAAACTGCCCCAGAGGGCGACGCGGGCGCCGGACTGGGCCCAGGTGATGGCCAGGGCCGTTCCCCAGGCGCCGGAGCCGAAGACGCCAATATCTGCCTTAGGCATGATCCGCCTCCTTCTTGGCGCCCCAGAGCTTGGATTCGGTGCCCGCCTGCAGCCGGGCGATGTTTTCCCGGTGCTTCCAGATCACCAGGATGGCCAATGCGGTCCAGCACAGAACCTGGGTCGGGTTCCTGCCGTCAATGATGAGCACCTGCACCGGCAACATCCCCGCTGCCAGGATGCTGCCAAGGCTCACGTGGCGCGTGAGCCAGAGGGCGAAGATGAACAGGCCCATGGGCACGATCACCAGTGTCGCGTGGGTGGCGAGAATGACGCCCAGGGCCGTGGCCACGCCCTTCCCGCCCTGGAACTTCAACCAGGGGGTGAAGACATGGCCCAGCACCGCCGCCAGGGCCATCAGGGCGAGCAGATCCAGGCCCAGCCCCAGTTTCTTCGCCAGGAACACCGGCAGGAAGCCCTTCAGGATGTCCAACAGCAGCGTGAGGATGCCCAAGGCCTTGCCGCCCACGCGGCTCACATTGGTGGCTCCGATGTTGCCGCTGCCGTGGGCCCGCACATCCCCCTTCCCGGCCAGCTTCACCAGCAGGAGGCCGAAGGGGATGCTGCCGCAGGCGAAGGCCGCGAGGCACCAGAGGATCAGGGTGGACGGATGGATCGAAGGCATCCACGCAGGTTATCAGCAGTGCCACCCTCACAGGAATGCGAGGGTGGCACTGCGCCGCCTCAACTCCCCATCACCACGACCAGGGAGGCGTAGGACTGACCTGCCGCATTGGTCTTCGTGCTGAGCACATGAAGGACGACATTGGCCCCCACAGTCACGTCACTAAGGGAAGCGGGGGCTCCCGCTTTCACGAACAAGGTCGCACTGTCGACCCAGTAGGTAGTACTGCCGACGGTGATCGTTCCGGCAGAAGGGTCAAGGGCGGTGACTGTACCTTCCACTTCGGAGTAGCTGGCACCCTCCCCCGCCGAGGTGAACCTCACGGTCACCTCCCGAGCCGCAAGGGTCATGGTCCCGCTGGGGCCGGCCAGGCCTTCCACTTCCACCTGGGCCCCTTCCGCGAGGGTCCCCTCCACCTTGGCCGTGCTGTAATCCACCGTGTACGACATCAACAAGAAGGTCCTGGCCGTCGTATCCAGACCGCTGATGGGGCCCGACAATTCCAATTCAGATCCCTCATCATTCACCTCCGTTTCGACCTTGACCCACGCGGCGGCGAAGGCCGTTCCGGAAGCCGTGCCGCGGATCTCAACCTTGAGGCCATTGGCCAAGGTCCCCTGAACGGTGGCGGAACCGTAGGAGACCAGGAATCCACCGGCCTGGAAAGTCATGGCACTCGTATCGAGGGCACTCACCATGCCATGGAACTCGTCCAGATTGTCAGGCCCGGCGGCTCCCAGTTCCACCCGGGTGGCCTGCACCGAACCATCGGCGCTCTGGGATCCATAGACCTCGACATAGTCGCCGACCTTCAGGTCAGCCAGGGTCAGGCTGAGAGGGGCCGCTCCAGTCCCTTCCTGGACGATCTGCGTGAGGGCATCCACCAGAACCGTCTTCCCAAGCACCACGAAACGTGACCCGGCCAGGTCGATGCTGACGATGGCCCCTTCCAGAGCCTGGTCCAGGTCCGCAGTCACCAATTGAAGGCCTTGGGTGGTCCGCGTGGCGGTCGCCTGGATCACCACACCGGGCTGGATTCGCGCCACTGTGGTGGGCGCCCCGTTGGTTGTGACGGTGGCCCCACTGGTTTGCAGAGGTTGTTGATTGAAGGCCAATGCTCCAGACGTTCCGGACACCATGCCGGCGAGCTTGACGGCAACTCCGGGAGTGGAGGTCTGAGAGGAGGGCTTGGAGCCGCTGCTGCTGCATGCCAGAGCCAGGGCAGCCAGTCCAGCAGTCAGAAACTTGGGGATCAATTGAGACATGGCATTCCTCCTGAGCCGGGGAAGACCCGTTGAACCACCCAGGATGGGATCCATTCATTCATTTTCAAGTGACAATGCTCTAAATTTTTTATATAAATTTTGCTTTAATTTGACTAATGATTTCGACATCCAGAGACTAGTGCTTTTGATCCAGGGCCAGTTTCCGCCTCAGGAAATCCAAGGCTGTCGCCGTACTCCGAAGTTGCACATCCGCCCGGTCCCCCGGCAGGTGGAAGGCCCTCGAAACGGTGCCGTCCACCCCAGCCAGGGCGATGAACACGGTACCCAAGGGAGCTTTCCCTTCGGTCCCCGGCCCCGCGTTGCCCGTGATCCCCAGTCCCCAGGAGGCTCCCAATTTGGCCCGCACCGCTTCCGCCAGGGCGCGGCTGGTGGCCTCGGACACGGTGCCTTCCTCCTCAAGACGGTCCTGCTGCAGGCCAAGGAGCGCCACTTTGGCCTTCGCGGAGTAGACCGTGGCACCCCCGATAAACGCCTCGCTGGCGCCCGGAATAGCCGTGAGCCGGGCTGCCAGCAGGCCGCCGGTCATGCTCTCGGCCACGGCCAAGGTCTCGTTCCGTTCCTTCAGCCGATCCAGCAGCGCATCTTCCAGGTTGCGGCTGCCCACGCTGACCAGATCATCCCCAAGCAGGAGCTCAAAATCTCCCTGGGCCTGTTGCAGGGCCACCGCATCCGCGCTGTGGGCCAGCAGTTCCACCTGGGTGAGGCTCGCCAGGATGGTCCAGTCCAGGCTTCCGTGCTGCAGCCGCGCCTCGCGCGTGCGCTCATCCAGGTTGCTCTCGGGCACCCCCGCCACGACCATCCGCAGAGTCTGCGTGGGGGTTCCCGCCAGGGCGCGCAGCCGGGGCTCGATCTGCTCCTCCCACATGCGCTTCATCTCCCGGGGCACACCGGGCATCATGACGACCCGCACCCCGGGATGCTCCGGGGGATCCTGCCACCAGATTCCCGGTGCCGTGCCCACGGGGTTCCGAACGGCCTCCGCCCCCACGGGGATGAGCACCTGCTTGAAGTTCGCCTCGGCCGGCACCCGGTTCCGGGCGGCATAAAAGGCCATCATGTCGGCCCGGCAAGCGGCGTCCTCCACCAGTTCGACCCCGAGGATCTCCGCAAAGAGTTCCTTGGTGAAGTCATCAAAGGTGGGGCCGAGGCCGCCTGTGGTGAGGATCAGGTCGGACCGGCTCAGGGCTTCCCGGAACAGGTTCGCCAGGTCCTCGCGGTTGTCACCCACCGCGGTCTTGCGGTGGAAGCCCAGTCCCAGGTCCGCCAGGCGCTCGCCCAGCCAGACCGAGTTGGTGTCCAGCCGCCGCGTCGTGAGCAGTTCGGTACCGATGGCGATGCATTCGATGCGCATGGCTTCATGGTTCCATGGAATCGGCTCGCCGTCAGGATTCCAGCCACTGCTGCACGATCCTGCGCCCGGCCCAGATGCCGAAGACTGTGCCCACGGTGCTCAGCGCCACCGCTGTCATGAAGCCCACCAGATCCCCCAGGTACCAGCCGATCAGGCTGCCCACCGTGGCTCCCACGAACCCCATGATTTTTTCCATCGCGTCCCTCACGGACTAGGATGAAGGAATCAACCGAGGTGTTCCCATGATTCTTCCCGATCTGGACGACCTGATTCTGGAATCCGATGAGGATGCCGGCATCCAGGAGCTGGGCCGCCGCTTTCTGGCCCGGGGCCCCTGGACCACCGTGGCCTTCCTGGTGAAGACCCGCGCAGATTCCGAATCGCCCTGGGAAGGCCCGTTCCTCTGGCTGCACCGCTACCAGAAGGTGTCCCAGGGCTGGAAGCTGGTGAGCCGCTTCCGCACCACGGAGCTGGTCCAGTTGGAGAAACTCGCCGATGCCCTGGATGAGTGGAAAATCTACTTCAATCCAGGCAGGTAGCGTTCGCGGATCACGGCCAGGTGGTGGGCCGTGTGGCCCAGGCACATGTAAGGCAGGCAGCGGGCCGTCACGTTCCGGCCGTTGCTGATCCCCTGGCGATCCCAGGCCTCGTCGGCCAGCGTCCGGCAAAGGGAGAGGGTGGCCGCCCGGGCGGTACGCCAGTCCGTCAGCAGGTCGGCCATGGAGCAGAGATCCGCCTTGGCGGCATCTGCATAGGCGTTCTCGTCGAAGCCGGCGAGGGGCGTCACGTCCCCCCGGCCGATGCGCAGGCAGCGGTAGGCGAAGATCCGTTCTGCATCCGCCAGATGCTGCAGCAGGTCTTTGAGGCTCCACTTGTCAGGGGCGTAGCGATAGGCGCCCTGCTCCTCGGATAGCCCTGCGAAGAGGGCGGTGACTTCTCCCATCTGCGCCTGCAGCAAGTCTGTGCCTTCCCCTTCGGGAGAAGCCTCCAGGTAGGGCGCATAGGCGCTGGGGTACTCGCCGGGCTGTGGTCGGGTGAGGCTCATGATCAACTCCCCTCAGAAAGTCAGAACTTTCATGGTGTTGGTGGTGCCTGATTTCCAGAGCGGCAGGCCCATGGTCATCACCACGCGATCGAGGTTGCCCGCCTGGTGGTTCGAGAGCAGCAGGGCCCGCACCACCTCCACCATCTCATCCGTGTTCGAGACCCTTGGAATGATTAGCGGGGAAACGCCGCGCAACAGGCCCATGCGCCGGGCGGTGACCGCGTCCACGGTGGCGCCGAGCACCGGCGTCCGGCCCGCGAGGCGGCTCACCATGCGGGCCGTGCCGCCGCCTTCGGTGAAGGCCACGATCCACCGGGCGTTGATTTCCTCGGCCGTGCGGCAGGCGGCGAAGGCCACGGAGATGTCCGTCCTGGCCAGGATCTGCTCCGCAAGTTCGGCGGGAAGGGTCACTGATCGCTGTTTCACGTTGGCGTCCGCCTCGGCTGCGATGCGCGCCAGCCACTGGACCGCCTCCACCGGGTAGGCGCCGGAAGCGCTCTCGGCGCTGAGCATGACGGCATCGGTGCCATCCCAGATGGCGTTCGCCACATCGCTGGCTTCGGCGCGGGTGGGGTTGGGATGTTCGATCATGCTCTCCAGCATCTGCGTCGCGGTGATCACCGGCTTGAGGGCGCGCCGCGCCGCCTTGATGATCTGTTTCTGCAGGGCCGGAACGCGCTCCACGCCCAGTTCCACGCCCAGGTCGCCCCGGGCCACCATGACGCCCCAGGACACATCCAGGATTTCCCCGAGGTTGCCCAGGGCCATGGGGTGTTCGATCTTGGCGATGACCGGTTGTGTGCCCCCCAGGTGGTGGATGATGGCCTGGAGCTGCTGCACATCCGAGGCCCGGCGCACGAAACTCTGGGCGAAGAGATCCACCTGGTGTTCCACGCCCCAGCGGATGTCGGCGTGGTCCTTTTCCGTGAGTGGATCCATGTTCAGCTGGATGCCGATGGGATGGATGCCCTTGCGACCCTTCAGGAGCCCCCCGACAATGACCCTGGCCCGGATCAGCTCCGCCTGCCGGTGCAGGATCTCCACCACGATGGCGCCATCATCCAGCAGCCACCGCTGGCCCGCTTCCGCCGCCTCGAAGAGTTCGAGATGAGGCAGGGGTGCCGCCCACGCCAGCCCTGCTGGAATGGAGGCCCCCACCGCCACGAAGGCGCCCTCGCTGCCTTCGGCCAGTTCCAGCGGCGTGTCCAGAACACCGATGCGCCATTTCGGACCCTGCAGGTCAAGAAACACCGGGATGGAGCGCCCGAGTTCCACCGCCAGGCTGCGCACCTTCTCCAGCCCCAGGGAGCGGGTTTCCAGATCCCCGTGGCTGGCATTCAGCCGAACCGCATCGGCTTCTTTCAGGGCTTCCCGCAACCGCTCCCCTTGCATGAGGGCGGGTCCCAAGGTCATCACCAGCTTGGTCTTGCGCATCTGATCTCCCCGTTCCTGCACAGGCAATCCACAGCCTTTTCCACAGTGTGCGCCAGGGTTTCCGCCTTGTCACGGGGCTTTCACTCTTGTCGCAGGAGTGTTACCTTCGACCTCCCGATCTGGTGCTTGGAGAGATGACATGCGTGACATGCTGCGAAAACTCGTAGCCGAAATGGTGCGTGGCGGCATCCCCCTCGATATGGCCTGCCACGAATTCGAGCGGGTCTACCTGGAGGAGGTGCTCCTGGCCCATGACGGCAATCACAGCGCCGCCGCACGGGACCTGGGCATCCACCGGAACACCCTGGCCCGCAAGCTGGAAGCCCAGCCCAGCCGGCTCCGCCGCGTGGGCATGGCCAGCTGAACGGCCTTGTCCTTCTGTCAAAGCCCGGGACGCCCCCGGGCTTTTCTTTCGACAGGGCATCACGAGGCAGTTACAACAGGTATTCGGAGGAAGCATGAAGAAGGTGGCCATCAACGGCCTGGGACGCATCGGTCGCCTGGTGTTGCGCCATCTCATGACGGTCCCCCATGTGCAGGTGGTGGCGGTGAACGATCTCGCCAATGCGGCCACTCTGGCCCACCTCATCAAGTACGACTCGGTCCATGGCCGCGTAGGTTTCCCCGTGGCCAGCGATGAAACCCATCTGGTGCTGGATGGGCGGAGGATCCAGGTCTTCGCGGAACGGGACCCGCAGCTGATCCCTTTCGCCGCGGCAGGCGCCCAGATCGTGCTCGAGTGCACGGGCCTGTTCACCGAACGGGACGCCGCCGCCCGGCACCTCCAGGGCGGCATCGGCCATGTGCTCCTCAGCGCACCGGCGGAAGACGCCGACCGCACCGTGGTCATGGGCATCAATGAGGGGACCCTGGACTTCGGCCGGGACCGCATCATTTCCAATGCGAGCTGCACCACCAACTGCCTGGCCCCCATGGTGAAGGTCCTGGACGACGCCTTCGGCGTGGAATACGGCTTCATGACCACCGTGCACAGCTACACCAACGACCAGCGCATTCTCGACCTGCCCCATGCGGATTTGCGCCGGGCCCGCGCGGCCGCCCTCAGCATGATTCCCACCAGTACGGGAGGAGCCGAATCCATCGCCCTGGTCCTGCCCCATCTCATCGGGAGGCTCGACGGCATGGCGGTACGGGTGCCCACCCCGGATGTGAGCATCGTGGATCTCACGGCCACCCTGCACCGGGATGCGTCACTGGAGGACATCCACCGGGCCTTCCGGCAGGCCGCCCTGGAGGGGCCCCTCGCGCCGTACCTCGATGTGCTGGATGCCGAACTGGTGAGCGTCGACCTGGTGGGCAGCACCGCCAGCTGCCTCTACGACCCCTTCCTCACGAAGGCCCTGGGCCCGCGGCTGGTCAAGCTCTTCGGCTGGTACGACAACGAATACGCCTATGCCGCGCGGCTCAAGGATCTCTGCCTTCATGTACTCGATCGAACCTAGGCTGGGCTGAACCATGACCAGAATCGCCCTCAACGGCCTTGGCCGCATCGGTCGCCTCGCGGTGCGGCGCCTCAGCGTGCTGCGGCCCGATCTGCTGCTCGCCCTGAACGATCCCGCTCCCCTGGATCAGGTGGTCCACCTGCTGCGTCAGGATTCCATCCACGGTCCCAGCGATGTGGCCATCCACGGCATCACTGAATCCGGACGGGATTTCCTGGTGCTGGGCGATCGCCGCCTCCCCCTCACCCATGCCACCGATCCCCGGGACATCCCCTTTCCCGAAAGCGTGCGCCTGGTGGTGGAAGCCAGCGGCCGCTTCACCCGACGGGCGGAAGCGGCCCAGCATCTGCGCGGGGGTGTGTCCCATGTGGTGATCAGTGCTCCCAGCCCCGACGCCGACTTCACGGTGATCGCGCCCATCAATGGCCAGGAGCTTGATCTGCAGCGGCACCGCATCATCTCCAACGCCAGCTGCACGGCCCACGCCACTGGTCCCATGTTGAGGATCCTCGATCAGGCCTTCGGCATCGAGCACACCGGCATGAGCACCGTGCATGTGGTCACCAACGACCAGCGCCTGCTGGACATGCCCCACAAGGACCTGCGCCGCGCCCGCTCGGCCTTCCAGAGCATCATCCCCACCACCTCCAGTGCCTTCGCGGCGCTGCGCAGGGTCATGCCCGACCTTCCCCAAGGCTTCGACGGCGTCGCCCTGCGGGTTCCCACGCTCAGCGTGAATCTGGTGGACCTCGTGGCCACGCTGAAGCGGGACACCACCGTGGCGGAGGTCCGGGCCGCCTACGAAGCCGCTTCAGCGGGCCCGTGGCAAGGGCTGGTGGCCCTGGCCGATCCCCATACGGTCAATGGCGACATCACCGGCCGCTCCGAAAGCGTGGTCATGGATCTGGAGCTCACGCGCATGCTTGGGCCCCGCTTCGTGAAGGTCTTCGGCTGGCACGACAACGAGACCGGCTATGCCGCGCGGCTCTGCGATCTGGTGGTGGACCTGGTGGGGCGGATCTAGATGGACCCCGCGGCAAATCCAGTGCTGAAGGCCGCCTGCAGGTTGTAGCCGCCTACGGGCCCATCCAGATCCAGCAGCTCGCCGCACAGCCGCAGGTTCATCCAGCCTCGCAGGGCCATAGTGTAGGGATCCACTGCGCCCAGCGCCACGCCTCCCGCAGCCACCTCGCCCCTCGCCAAAGGCACGGTCTGGGGCTCCCCCAGAGGCAGGGCCGTGACCAGGGTGACCAGGGCGCGACGCCCTGTCTTGGGCAGGTCCTTGAGCATGAGCGTGGCCGGGAGGCCAGCCTCTTCCAGAAGGGATTTCACCATGCGCTCGGGCAGGAACCGCTGGACCCAGGTGGCCGCGAGCAGCCTCGGGTTGGCTCGCTGTTCGGCTTGGAGCCTCGCGTCGACGGCCTCGGGCGGGTCGAGCTTCGAGGCGTAGCTGAGCCAGGCTGAGCCCTCCCGGCGCGCCCGTTCCGTAGCCTGGCTCAGCTCCAAGGCTGCGGGTCCGCTGATGCCCGTCCTGGTGAAGACCACGTCGCCGGCGAAGGCTCCGAGCCGTCGCCCTTCCCTTCCGGCGGAAAGACGCAGCTCTCCATCGCGCAAGGCAACGCCCTCCCAGGCTGGCCAGGGCCGCTGGAGGGGGATGGGCGCCAGGGCGGGAAACCATGGCTTCACGGGCGCCCCGAGGGCCTTCAGCCAGGCGAGCACTTCCCCGCGGGTTCCCGTTTCCGGATAGCTGGCGCCTCCAGTGGCCAGCACGAAGACATCGGCCCTGAGGATTTCCTCCCCGATGGCCGCCCCTTCCAGGCGGGGGCATTCCCCCAGAAGGGCCGTGACCCGGGCACCGGTGCGCACTTCCACGCCGGCGCGGCGCACCAGGGCTTCGAAGGCCGCCACCACCTCGGCGGCGCTGCCGGGACGATCCGCCGGAAAGACCCGGCCATTCTCCCGGACATAGGTTGCCACCCCTTCCCTGCGAAGCAGTTCAAGCACCGCGTCATTGCCGAAGGCATGCAGGGACGGGCGGAGGAACCGCGCCTGGTCCCGCCCGAAAGCCGCCAGCAGGGCTTTCGGCGGGCCATCATGCGTGATGTTGCACTTGCCGCCGCCACTGATGCGGAGTTTCACGCCGAGCTTGGCATTGGCCTCCAGCAGCGTCACCCGGTGGCCCAGGGAAGCGGCCCGCCAGGCTGCCACCAGCCCCGCCGCGCCCCCTCCGATCACGACCACTTTCGCCATCATCCCATCATGGCCGAGAATCAGGTGATCCCGAGAAGCCGCTCCAGCTCGGGCTTGAGAACACCATCGAAATCCACGGGGTGGGAGACCGTCAGGTCCACCCCCCCGACCTTCTCCGCGACTTTCAGCTTCACATCCTCATTCGCCTTCAGGACGATGACCTTGGCCGAGGTCAGCCGCCCCGCGGTGCGCAGGTTCTGGATCATGTCCAAGGCCGAGATCCGCCCAACCTGCTGGTCCACGATGATGGCGTCCAGGGGATGGCGATGGGCCAGGTTCATGGCCTGCACCAGCCCCGTGGCCTCGTGGATGTTCCGGTACCCGTCGGCGTAGAGGGTGCCCAGCAGGACCGCCCGCTCCAGTTCATCGCTCACCACCAGGAGGATATGGCGGCTACGCCGCCGCAGCAGGGCGATGCGGTTGGGCGATTGGACGATCTCCCTGAGATCCTGGATCTCGCTGTCCTCCAGGGCTTCTTCAGCTTCCGTGGGTGGCAGGATCTCCTCGACCTCCGTTGGCGCCTCGAGGTCTGTGTCAATTTCCCCCCGCCGGCGCTTCCTGGGAAAACCCACGCCGAAGCCCGGGACTTTCCGGGCGATGACCTGGGTCAGCGCCTGCGTTTCGAAGGAACCAAGGGAGTCCAGCTCGATGCCCAGGAAAAGGCCGTCATTCCTCGAGCTCACGTGGCGCAACAGCCCCGAGCATTCCAGGTTGGGCGCCTGGGGCAGGTCCTGGAGCCGGATGAGCGCCAATTTGGAGATGGATTTGAAGAGTTCGGGATTGGCCTTGACCCGGCGGTCCTTGCGGATGTCGATCACCCGATCCACGCGCAGATTGATGCCGCCAGTGCTCAGGTTGACCACCTGACCGCTGATGCCCAGACCATCGAATAGCCCTTCCAGGACAACGGCCTTGACCGGTTCCCGTGGCGTGAACCGGACCCGCACATTGCCCCGCCGCTCGGCATGCAGGATGGCCTCCGGGAGCGCGAACTCGCTCTGCATGTACCCGCCTCGCGCCAGGAATCGCGCCTGGGTGCGGAACCGCAGGCCATCCATGGTGAAGAAGAAGTGGATGGGCGTGCCCGGCAGTGGTTCTCGTGGCGGCCTGTTCTGCATGCTGATGGTGAAGGAGCCCTTCTCCTCGTTCACCGCCTCCACTTTGACCATGTAGGTGATATCCGCGTCCTCGCTGGTCTTCGTGGCGATTTCCGCCCGGACCCGGAAGAGCTCTTCCAGGTAGGCCAGGATCTGTTCCCTGTCCCGGAGAGTGGGCTCCCGATCCGGTTTCGGTTCATTTTTCTTGAATATCCCGATCAATGCCAACGGTCAGCCGCTCCTGAAAACCTAATCGGCTCAGGAGGCTCATGCTTGACTCCGGAAACGCGTGCACTCCATCGAAGACGACTTCCGGGTCGAGACCATCCCCACCAAGACCCCGCTTGGTGTCCTGACAACTTGATGGTAAAGTTATTGTCCCTAGCTCTTCCAGGAGGATGCTCATGACCGCCAGATCGCTTGCAGGCCTCCTTCGTTTCGCTGGCACAGACTAGGGCACGAACTGGACTTCGACCGCCCATCGTGGATGGCAGATCAAAGTTTTAGTTCGCTTTTGCCTTCAACACGCTTCGTCGACATTGCTGGCTCGGACTGCACTACCATCCTGAAAAGCCCGCCCACCCTGGAGGAACATCATGACCGCTAAACCGCTTGTAGGCCTCATCATGGGCAGCCGCTCCGATTGGGAGACCATGGAGCACTCCGCTGAAATGATGAAGGAGCTGGGGATTCCCTACGAAGCCTTCGCCATCAGCGCCCATCGGACGCCGGATCGTCTCTTCAAGTACGCGGAGGAAGCGGAGGGGCGCGGCCTCAAGGTCATCATCGCCGCAGCCGGTGGCGCCGCCCATCTGGCAGGCGTGACCGCGGCCAAGACCCAGCTTCCTGTCCTGGGTGTGCCCATCCAGAGCAAGTCGCTCAACGGCCTCGATTCCCTGCTGTCCATCGCGCAGATGCCGGCAGGCGTGCCCGTTGGCACCCTCGCCATCGGGAAGGCCGGCGCCATCAATGCCGCCATCCTGGCCGCCGAGATCCTGGCCCTCAGCGACGAGGCCATCCGCGCCCGCGTCCGGGCCTACCGTGAAGCCCAGACTCAGAAGCTCATGGCCAACGAACAGCTGCCCTGAAGGCCGCCAACCTACTTTTTGAAGATTCCCCGGAAGAACTTCTTCAATTTTCCGTCGCCCTGGGTCCCCTTGCGAGGCTTCTGCTTCGCGAGGTGGATGGGGTCCGGCAGGGGCTTGTGCCGCTCCAGGGAGCCACTCCACGGCAGGTACCCATCCATCTGAAGCCGAAGCTGGTGGCTCCCCTCCCCGGGCACCTCCAACCGCAGGGGTGTCCGTCCCTGGGACTGGCCATCCAGGAAGGCTTCGGCTCCGGGGGGCTCCGAGTTGACCGCCACCTGGAAGGGCGCGGGCTGAAGCACCAGCGAGAGTTCGCGGTCCTTCTTCTGGATCGCCACCACCAGGGGGATGAAATCCGGCTTCTCCAGGCGCAGGGAATCCGCCTTGCCCTTCACCACCACCTGCCGGAGCGGCGTCTTCCCCAGCGGCGTCCCATCCAGAAAAACGTCCGCGCCACCCGGTTTTGATTCGATGGACAGAATGCGGCTGGAATCCGGGCGGAAGAACAGCGCCCAGGTCGCGATCAGCACGGCCAGGATTCCCCCGGCCAGGAGCCAGGGATTTCCACGAGAGAGGAAGCCAGTGCCTCGGTCCGGGCGGGTAATCCGGAGGGTCCGGGTGGCATTGACCGTGGTTGGCGTCGCGAGCTGCGTCAGGGCGTTCTGGCGGAGCTCTGGATCCAAGGGCAGTGCCTGGATCAGTTCCTCGAGGAAGGAACTGATCCCCGGGTGGCGAAGGGAGGGGTCCTTCTGCAGGGCCTTCCGGAACACGGCTTGCGTCTCCGGATTGAGCCGCTCCGGCATGACGGGATCCTCGTGCACGATGCGGTAGAGCACCGTTCCCACGCTGTCGCCGGGGAAGGCCAGCTGCCCGGTGAGCATTTCGAATGCCGTGAGCGCGAGGGACCAGCGGTCACTGGCCTCGCTGGCCTGGGCCCCGTTGAGGATTTCCGGAGCCGCGTAGGCTGGCGTTCCGAGAAAACCGGCGGCGGTCGTCAGCCTGCCGTGGTCGCCCCGCGCGACGCCGAAGTCCATGAGCTTCAGCCGCCCGTCCCGGGCCACCATGAAATTCTCGGGCTTGATGTCCCGGTGCAGGATGCCCAGGGCATGGACCGCCCCTAGGGCCTCCCCGGCCTGAAGCAGAAGCCTCACCGACGCTTCCATCGTGAGGTGGCCCTCGCTGATCAGCTCGGACAGGCTCTGGCCATCCACATGTTCCATCACCAGGAAGGGCCCCAGCCCGGGTTCTTCTCCCACGTCAAAGACCGTGATAGCGTTGGGATGGTTCAACCGGGCGGAGATTTCCGCTTCCCGCTTGAATCGCTCCAGCACTTCCTCGCAGGCGGTACCTTCACGCACCGTCTTGATGGCCAGGGGACGCTTCAGCACCGGATCCTCGGCCAGGTAGACCGTTCCCATGGCCCCGGCGCCCAGGGTACCGAGGACCTTGTACCGGCCGATGGTGGAAGGATCCATACGCATGCAACCTCGATCATGCCAGGAAGACGCAGGCTACACTTCTTCCATGTCCGAGACCGGTTTCACCACGCCCCGCCCTGCCCAGCTCCGGCGCTTCGGACGGGTCTTCTACCCGGCGGGTGAACGCCTGCAGAAGGCCCTGGCGGAGCATGTCTCGCGGCCCGGCAGCCCCGACCAGCTCGTGGTGCTCGAGCACGATGCGGTCTTCACCCTGGGACGCAACGCCACCCTGGCCGACATCCACATGAGCGCGGACTTCCTCAGGTCCCAGGGCGTGAGCGTCCATCAGACGGACCGCGGCGGGGAGGTCACCTACCATGGGCCTGGGCAGATCGTGGCCTATCCCATCTGCAACCTGCGGGGAGGGCGTGAGGATGTGGGTCGCCTGGTCAGGGGCCTGGAGGAGGCCATGATCCGCACCGCGGCGGATTTCGGCGTCACGGCCGACCGCCTCAAGGGGGCCCCCGGCATCTGGGTGGAGACCCCCCGGGGCCTCGAAAAGCTGGGCGCCATCGGCCTCCACCTCCGGCGCTGGATCAGCACTCACGGCATCGCCTTCAACGTGCAACCCAACCTTCAGCACTTTTCCTGGATCACCCCCTGTGGATTCACGGACAAGGGCGTGTGCAGCCTGGGTTCGCTCCTGGGTGAAGCGGCCCCCACCTGGACCGAAGCCGCAGACCGCCTCCAGGCCCACCTGGCCCATTACCTGGCCCTGGATTTCCAGCCCGTCCGGGAGCCCAGCCGCAGCGTGTCCGCCCTCACCTGGCGGAGGAGCGCCCAGGGACCCGAGATCCTCATGATGCTGCGCTGCCCCGAGCATGGGTGCTGGTGGCAGAGCGTCACCGGCATGATGGAACCGGGCGAAACCCCCGAGCAGACCGCCCACCGGGAACTCATGGAAGAAACGGGACTGACCGGCACCCTCCGCCCCCTGGGCTTGTCCCACAGCTTCTGGGTGGATCCCGCCATCGTGCGGTTTCCCGATGACGAACCCCGCTTCAACACGGAGATCTGTTTCTCCATGGAAGTGCCCCTGGACGCCGAGGTGCGCCTCGAACCTTCGGAACACAGTGAGTTTCTCTGGTGCGGCCTCGAGGAGGCCCATGAGCGCATGAAGTGGGAAGGATCCAAAGCGGCGTTGCGGTTGCTGGAAAAAGCCCTCGAATCGGATCGGGGATGATCCGTTTTCTGGCAAGCCCCTGAAGGGCGAATCCGGTTGTCCTGCACCCGTTTCGCGCGACATTTCATCGATTTGCCTGACCGGAGGTGCGCCGCAGACCCCGGAGCCGCAGGCCTCTCCTGGTCCGCCACCATTCGCGGCGGTCTGTGATCCTCGTCATGGCTCCATCGCGTCCGGCCCGCCCGGCCCCCCCCGCTTGGTAACCTGACTCCTACCCTGGAGTGCCCATGTTTCCCTTGTTCACCGAGGATCAGACCGCCATCCGCGATGCCGCCCGCGACTTCGCCCTGGCTGAGATCGCCCCGGGCGCCGGTGCCCGGGACGCCACCGGAGAGTTTCCCAAGGAGATCATGAAGCAACTGGGCGAAATGGGCTTCCTGGGCATGGTGGTGCCTGAGGCCTACGGCGGCGCAGGCGTGGATTTCCTGAGCTACATCCTGGCCCTGGAGCAGATCGCCTACGCGGACGCCTCCGTGGCCGTGACCATGAGCGTCACCAACTCGGTGGCCTGCGGGCCCATCCTCGCCTTCGGCACGGAAGCGCAGAAACAAACCTACCTCAAGCCCATGGCCAGCGGCGAGGTCATCGGCGGCTTCATGCTCACGGAACCCGATGCGGGCTCCGATGCCACGGCCCTCAAGGCCCGGGCCACCAAGGTGGACGGCGGCTGGAAGCTGAACGGCGCCAAGGCCTGGATCACCAATGGCGGTGTGGGCCGCTATTTCATCACCATGGCCCGCACCGATCCAAATAAAGGCAAGAAGGGCATCAGCGCCTTCATCCTGGATGCGGACCAGCCCGGGGTGGTCATGGGGCGTCCCGAGGAGAAGATGGGCCTGCGTTCCAGCAAGACCGTCATGGTGGCCCTGGAAGATGCCTTTGTCCCCGACGACGCCCTGCTGGGCAATCCCGGGGACGGCCTGAAGGTGGCCTTCGGCGGCCTCGACGGCGGCCGCATCGGCATCGCCGCCCAGGCCCTGGGCATCGCCCAGCGGGCCATGGATGAGGGCGTGGCCTACGCCAAGGCCCGCCACTCCTTCGGCAAGCCCATCGGCGAACACCAGATGATCGAGACCTATCTCGCGGAAATGCAGGCTCGGCTCCAGGCCTCGCGCCTCCTGGTCTACCGCGCCGCTGCCCTGAAGGAGGCCGGACAACCCTGCACCGTGGAAGCCGCCATCGCCAAGCTGTTCACCACGGAAAGCGCCGTGTGGATCTGCGACCGGGCCGTCCAGATCCATGGCGGCTACGGCTATTCCCGCGAATACACCGTGGAACGCCTCTACCGGGACGTGCGGGTCACCACCATCTACGAAGGCACCAGCGAGATCCAGCGCATCGTCATCGCCCGGGAGCTGATGAAGTAGTTCTTTTCAACAACCGATGAAATACCCTTGTCCTCGCCTTGCGAGGCAGGCATGCTGCTTAAGTGCGGTGGGACTCTAAACCGGCCCGTCCGTTGAACCGTAGGCTCCTCGTCCCCGTGGCAGTTCTTTCAGACCTTCAAGGAGTGGTGATGATGCGTTCCCCGATCTTCCCGGCCCTGCTCGTGGCCTTCTCCCTGGTTGCCCAGGACGCGCCCAAGGCCGAGGCCGCCAAGCCCGCCACCCAGCTGAGCCTGCAGAACGCCATCGAAATCTCCCTGAAGAACAACCTTCAGGTGGGGATCGCCGCTGAAGCCCGGGATTTCACCAAGGCTGGCCTGACCATCGAGCAGGGCGCCTTCGATTGGAACCTCACCAGCAGCCTCAGTCTCGGCAAGAACCAGGACGCCAGTCGCGCGCCCAACTTTCCTGGAGGCCCATTGGTTTCCTCCGAAACCACGACCTTCAACCGGAACTTCACGCTCGGTTCCACCAAGGCCTTCGGCTGGGGCGGCAACCTGAGCCTGAACTACGCCCCTTCCTACCGCTTCAGCAAGGGCACCATCAATGGCGGTCCCGAGTCCCCCTTCACCACCAATCCCTACGACGGTAATTTCAACGCCACCTACACCCAGAGCCTGTTGAAGGGGTTCGGCCGTGATACCACGGAAAGCCGCCTCATCGTGGCCCGCATGGGCGCCCAGGCCGCCGACCTCAATTTCCAGAAGGCCATCATCGATCTGGTGGCCAGCACCGAGTCCCTCTACTGGGATGTGGTCTTCGCCCAAAAGAACCTCGAGAACAAGCAGCAGACCCTGACCCTGGCCCAGAAGCAGCTCCGGGAGAACCAGATCCGCGTCCAGGTGGGCACCCTGGCCCCCATCGAAGTGACCTCTTCCGAAGCCTCCGTGGCCCAGCGGGAACAGGACATCATCGCCGCCGAAGCCCAGTTCCTGAACGCCAAGGACGCCCTCATCCGCGCCCTGTATCCCTCCGCTGAACGGCCTTCGGACGTGCAGCCTTCCGATGTCCCCAGCGTCAAGCCCCTGGAAATGGACGAAGCCACGGCCGAGAAGCAGGCCCTGTCCAGCCGCCTTGAACTGAAGAGCGCGCACCTGGATCTGGAATCCAAGCAGGTGCTTGAGAAGGCCGCCAAGAACCGCACCCTTCCCCAGTTGGATGCCTTCGCCACCTACAACGGCAATGCCGCCTCCCAGATTCCCTCCGAAGGCCTCACCGCCGTGAACAAGGACATCACCAAGATGACCTACCCCGGCTACACCGTGGGCGTCCAGTTCGCCATCCCCATCCAGAACCGCGCCGCCAAGGGCAACCAGGCGCAGGCCCGGGCCAATCGCCGCTCCAGCGAACTGAACCTCCAGGACCTGGAACTTGGCATCACGCTGGAGGTCCGCCAGGCCTTCCGCAACCTGGACGCCTCCGCCAAGGGGGTGGCCGCTGCCGAAAAGACGCGCTTCTTCCGCGAAAAGGACCTCGAAGCCGAACAGAAGAAATTCGAGAACGGCATGAGCACCAACTTCCTCGTGCTGTCCAAGCAGAACGACCTGGACACGGCCAAGAGCAACGAGCTGCAGGCCCGCATCACCTACGCGAAGGCCGTCACGGCTCTGGAAAAGGCCACCGGCCACCTGCTGGAGGCGCGCAAGCTGGCCTTGAAGTAGGCTGGATTCCGTTCCGCTCTGCTCCTTTAAACAAACAGGCCCCAACCGGGGCCTGTTCTGGTCTTGGGGCCGCCGGGCCCATGAATCAATCCATGCGCAGGCTGAGATCCACAGCCGGGGCGCTATGGGTGAGCGCCCCCACGCTCAGGAAGTCCACCCCGGTCTCGGCCACCGCCCGCGCCCGGTCCAGGGTGAGGTTGCCGCTGGCCTCCAGGAAGACGCGCCGTCCGCTGCGATCCCGCAGGGCCACGGCTTCCCGCATCTGCTCCAGGGCCATGTTGTCCAGCAGCACGCCATCCACGTCCGGAAGATCGAGGCAGGCCCGGAGCTGGCCCAAGGTCTCCACCTCCACTTCGATCTTCACCAGGTTGGGCGAAACCCTGCGGGCCGCCTCCACGGCGGCTCGAACGCCCCCAGCGGCCGTGAGGTGGTTTTCCTTGAGCAGCACGCCGTCCCCAAGGGTGAGCCGGTGGTTGACGCCGCCTCCGCAGCGCACGGCGTACTTCTCAAGCAGCTTGAGGCCGGGGGTGGTCTTGCGCGTATCGAGCACCCGGGCGCCGGTGCCTTCGATGGCATCCACGAACTTCCGGGTGAGCGTGGCGGTGCCAGATAGGCGCTGCAACAGGTTCAGCATGACCCGTTCCGCCATCAGGATGCCGTGGCTCGAGCCCCGCACGCGCATGACCTCGGTGCCGCTGGGAACCCGCTGGCCATCGGCGCGCGGCAGCTCCACCAGGATGGCGGGGTGCACCAGATGGAACACTTCCGCCGCCACGGGAAGCCCCGCCAGCACGAGGTCGCCCTTGGCCATGACCCGGGCCGTCATGGGCCGGTCCGGCACAGAATCCGTGCTCCAGTCCTGGGTGCCCCAGTCCTCCCGGAGGAAGGCGCGAAGCTGCTCGCGATAGGTTTCGGGATGGGGCGGATGGAACATCGGGAACTCCGCGATCAGCGTACAATCATTGCAACCTTGGAGCCCCCCATGTCATTTATCCTCGTCGAAAAATCCGACCGACTCGCCTGGCTGACCCTCAACCGCCCCGAAAAGCTCAATGCCCTCAACAATGAGGTGCTCCGGGAGCTGGAGCAGGTGATCGCCGAGCTGGAACAGGATGCGGAAGTGGGCGCCGTCGTCATCACCGGAGCCGGCGAGAAGGCTTTCGTGGCCGGAGCCGACATCGCCGAACTCAAGACTCTGGACACAGCCGGAGCCCGGATCCAGGCCCTGCGCGGTCAGGCGGTCTTCCAGCGCATCGAGTCCATGCCCAAGCCGGTCATTGCGGCCGTGAACGGCTTCGCCCTGGGCGGCGGGTGCGAGCTGGCCCTGGCCTGCCACATCCGGATCGCCAGTGAGAATGCCCGCTTCGGCCTCCCCGAAGCCAGCCTGGGCATCATTCCCGGCTACGGCGGCACCCAGCGCCTGCCCCGCCTGGTGGGCAAGGGCGTAGCCCTGGACATGATCCTCAGTGCCGAGATGGTCTCCGCCGCCGATGCCCTACGCATGGGCCTCGTGAGCCGGGTGGTTCCCCAGGCGGACCTCCGGGCCGCCGCTGAGAAGCTGGCGCGAACGATTCTTTCCAGGGGGCCGCTGGCCCTGCGCAGTGTCCTGGCCGCCGTCCACGAGGGCATCGAGATGCCCTTGGCCCAGGGCCAGCAGTACGAGGCCGCCCTCTTCGGCCTCCTTGCCGCCACCCAGGACATGCAGGAAGGCATGGGCGCCTTCCTGGAGAAGCGGCCCGCGCAGTTCAAGGGCCTGTAGTCTCCCTTTCCTCCCGGAACCATGGCGGCCCGATGGCCGCCATGGTTTTTGGATAATGGGTCACACTATTTCCAGACAAAGACCGCCATCGACACGCAAAGGGATCGATCCTCAAGGACATGGGGGGAAATATCATGAGGGGCAAAAAGGTTCTTGGTGCCGCCGGGAAGCTTCTCCTGGTTCCCAGCCTGTCCCGTGCCTTGAGAATCATGCTGCTGGCGTGCTTTGCGGTGCTCTGCGTGTTTGCAGGTCCCGAGAAGCGGAAGGTCGTCGTCGGCATCAACCGGGATTTCCCGCCTTATGAGTACCTCGATCCGGAAGGCAGACCTGCTGGCTACGATGTGGAACTGCTTCAGGCCGTGGCCGAAGCCGAGGGTTTCACCCTGGAATTCAAGGCGGATACCTGGAACGGCACCTTGGATGCCTTCCGGGAGGGACGCCTCGACATGCTGCCTGGCCTCCTGCATTCCAAGGCCCGGGAGACCTTCGCGGACTTCTCGACACCGCATCTGGTCGTCCACTACAGCATCTTCGTCCGCCGGGGCGAGCGTGCCCTTCGTGGCGAATCGGATCTGAAGGGACGCCGCATCCTCGTGGAGCGCCAAAGCCAGATGCAGGACCATCTCCAGGCGCTCGGCCTGGGGGCTGACCTGATCCCGGTGGACTCGGAACCGGAAGCCCTCCGGCGCCTGGCCGCAGGCGAAGGGGATGCGGCGGCGGCGCCCCAGCTTCAGGGGATGGTGCTCGCGAAAACGCACCACCTGGGCATCCAGACCGTGGGAGGTCCTCTCTTCACCCGCCAACTCTGTTTCGCCACGCGCCATGGGGAGGAGGAACTGCTCTCCCACCTCAATACGGGCCTCGCCATCCTCAACCAGACCGGACAATACGCCGAGATCTACAAGCACTGGTTCGGCGAGCTGCAGCCTGATCCCAGGGCGAGTCTCGCGGCCATCCGCCGCGTGCTCACGCTTCTCGCCATCGTGGTGCTGATCCTCCTCTTCACCGGCATCTGGAACTGGTCGCTCCGGCGGCAGGTCGGCCGGGCCACGGAGCTGCTGCGCAGTGCCAACCGGGAGATCCACGAGCGGGAGACCTACCTCCACACCGTGATCGAGAACCTGCCCGCGGCGATCTTCGGCAAGGATCCCCGGAAGGGCTATACCTTCACCCTTTGGAATGCCCGCAGCGAGGAGATCTTCGGGCTCAGGAAAACCGATGTCATGGGGAAATCCGATTACGATTTCTTCCCCAAGGAGCAGTCGGATTTCTTCCGGGCCAAGGACATCGAGGTGATCACCAGCAGGCGCATCCTCGAGATTCCCGAGGAGCGGGTGCTTTCCAAGTCCCATGGGGAAATTCTCCTGCACACCAGGAAGGTGCCCCTGTTCGACGAAGCTGGAGAACCATGCCTCCTGCTCGGAATCGCCGAGGACATCACCGAGCAGAAGGCCATGGAACATGCCCTGCGTCAGGCCCAGAAGCTGGAAAGCCTCGGGGTCCTGGCTGGAGGGATCGCCCATGACTTCAACAATCTGCTCACGGCCATCCTGGGCAATCTCGAGCTCGCGGCCCTGCATGCGCCTGAAGAAGCTCCCATCCGCGCCTTCCTGAAGAACGCCAAGGCCACCACCCTGCGGGCGGCGGAATTGACGCGCCAGATGCTGGCCTATTCGGGCAAGGGCCTGTTCGTGGTGAAACCCGTCGACCTCAGCGCCACCGCGGAGGAGATGGCCAGCCTGCTCAAGGTCTCCATTTCGAAGCAGGTCGCCCTCCGCTTCCAGTTCGCCAAGGGGCTGCCTTTGATCCAGGCGGACCCGGCCCAGATCCAGCAGGTGGTGATGAATCTGGTCACCAACGCTTCCGAGGCCATCGGGGATACCGAAGGCGAGATCCTCCTGGCCACCAGTTCCGTGGAATTGAACAACGCCGAGGTGAACACCCTCCACCCGGGGTCGCCCATCCCGCCTGGCCGCTATGTGGCTCTGAGCGTGAAGGACACGGGCAGCGGCATGACCGACGACGTGCTGGCCCGCATCTTCGACCCCTTCTTCACCACCAAATTCTCGGGCCGGGGCCTCGGCCTTTCGGCCATGCTGGGCATTCTGCGCGCCCATCACGCCGGCATCGGCATTCGCAGTATCCCCGAAGCCGGCACCGAATTCCGGATCTACTTCCCCGAGGGCAGCCAGGACACGGAGGATGACGCGCCGCTGGTTCGCCCAGAGACCATGGTCCCGGGAAGCGGCACCATTCTGCTGGTGGAGGATGAGCCGGAAGTCCGGCTATCTGCGGGAACCATGCTGCGGCAGGCGGGCTTCCAGGTGTTTGAGGCCGTGGACGGCATGGAGGCCTGTGAGATCTACCGGAAGGAACACGCCCGCATCCAGGTCGTGCTCATGGACCTCACCATGCCGCGCAAGGACGGGAGGGCCGCCGCCGAGGAGATCCTCGCCTTCGACCCCGCGGCGAGAATCATCCTCACCAGCGGATTTCCCGTGGATGTGGAAATCCGGCGCACGGTGGACCAGCGGCTGGCGGGGTTCATCCAGAAGCCTTATGAGATGGCAGGTCTCCTGGCGGAAGTGCGGAAAATCCTCGGTTAGGGGGCGTCATCCAAGCGAAGTGACCGTATTATTTGGCGACAGCGGCTTAACGCTTCCGGGCTGGCTCGGACACGCTGATGGTGGCGGTCTGTTCGTTGTTGTAGCGATCCACGACCTTGACCAGCAACCGGTCACCGCGGACGGCCTCGCGGGGAACGATCAGGTCGAAACGCTCCTCCTGCTGGTCGAACACCCGGTCTTCGGGAACGATCTGCAGCCAGCGTTCGCCATCCGCGCTGAGGGCGGCTTCCTTGAGGGTAGAGGTCTCGTCCCGGGCCACGAACCGGACCCGGAGGCCGTCCCCCTCGATGGTGGCGGTCAGTTCCGAGAGGGAGGGTGGCGTGTGGTCCACCAGGAAGGGCGCGGTACGCCACGTGGCTGCGAGGGCCTTGTTGAAGGGCGCTGTCGCTGCATCGGAGGCCACCACTTCGAGGCGATAGCGGCCATCGGGCACTGGAAGGGTATCGAAGCTGAAGAACTTCTCCTTCCAGTCCTTCTCGAGCAGGATCGGGGAGCCGTGGTCGGGGATCAGGCGGATGGCGAACTGGAGGGTGTCGCCGTTGGGATCGTTCACCTTGAAGACGAAGCTCTGCCCCGCGCGGCGGAAGCTGCGCTTCTCGGCGCCCATGTACCCCAGGGCCGGTATGAGTTTCTGGGTCTCCAGGGGCACCCGCTCGATGCCGATGTCGTCGGGCGGGGCGTTGCGCGTGATGACCAGTCCGGGCGGCATGATGTCCACGCCTTCCCAGACTGGCATCAGGTTGCGCTGGGCCCAGTACACCTTCACGGTCTCCACCTGCGGGGTGGCGCCGCCCCGGGTGCTGCTGAGGCGCAGCTTGAACTGGGCGAACCGGGCCGGTGGCAGCGCCGGCCGTTCACCGCTGCGGAGCGGGGGCGTCCAGGGACTCCAGGTGGCGTCGGGCGTCTCGGTGCTGCCCGTGCGGAATTGCAGCTCGACATTGGTTCCGGCGGGCAGGTCCGCATCCAGGTAGGCCCGGCCCCAATCGGCCAGGGGTGCCCCCTTCAGGATGTCGGATTCCAGGGTGCCTTCCGTGGCCTGGGCCTCCGAGAGGAGGTGCAGTTCCGCGGGATTGGAACCCACGGCGAGGATGTCCCCGCCGGATGGCAGGAAGGCCGTGGCCTGGGCCGTGCCGAGT
The DNA here is from genome assembly GCA_035255365.1 of Geothrix sp. Taxonomy (GTDB): domain Bacteria; phylum Acidobacteriota; class Holophagae; order Holophagales; family Holophagaceae; genus Geothrix. The sequence continues at coordinate 65 of DATEZS010000080.1, read as the reverse complement.
TCCTGCATGACCGTGAAGGGTTCCCGGTCCCTGGTCTTGCCCAGGGGAATGGAAAAGATGCGCGA
>DATEZS010000079.1:0-2397 GCA_035255365.1 Geothrix sp. | reverse complement strand
AATCAGCCCAGCCTTCGCCGCAGTGCCCCCTGATCCGCCTCGAGCGGTTCGTTGAGCAGCGGCTTCTGCAGCAGGTCGCTCAGTGCCTTGGGCAGCGGGATCTCCCGGCCCAGCACCGGTTCCAGGACCTCGCCGAACTTGGCGGGGTGGGCCGTGGCCAGGAACACGCCCCGCTCTCCTTCCCCCAGATGGTCCTGCAGCACGCGACAGGCCACGGCGCCGTGAGGATCAGCGAGGTAGCCATGGTGATCGAGTTCCAGCACCATCTGCATCGTTTCCTCATCGCTGCAGCTGCCCCAGCGCAGGGCCGCGGCCATGGCGTCATGATCGCCCTTGAACAATGCGCGGATGCGCTCCCAGTTGCTGGGGGAGCCCACGTCCATGGCGTTGGAGAGGGTCGCCACGGAGGGACGGGGCCGGTATGCGCCCGTGTCCAGGTAATCGGGCACCACGCGGTTGGCATTGGTGGCGGCCACGAAGGCGGTGATGGGCGCGCCCATGGCCTGGGCCCACAGGCCCGCGGTGAGGTTGCCGAAATTGCCGCTGGGCACGGAGAGCACCAGGGGTCCCTGCGCCGCCTGGGCCGCCGCCTCGAAGTAGTACAGGGTCTGGGCCAGGAGCCGCGCGATGTTGATGCTGTTGGCGGAAGTGAGACCCACCTTTGCGGCCAGGTCCCCATCCTCGAAAGCGCCCTTCACCAGCCGCTGGCAATCATCGAAGGAGCCCGCCACCGCCAAGGCCAGCACATTGCCGCCGCAGGTGGCGAACTGCCGTTCCTGCAGGGGCGACACGCGCCCTGCAGGATAGAGCACCACCACCTGAACGCCAGGCACCCCGTGGAACGCCTGGGCCACGGCGGCGCCCGTGTCGCCGGAAGTGGCCGTCAGCACGGTGCAGCGGTGGTCCGTCGCGCTAAGCGCCATGACCCGCGCCAGGAAGCGCGCCCCGAAATCCTTGAAGGCCAGGGTGGGTCCATGAAAGAGTTCCAGCGCCGAGACGCGGTCCGTCACCGGCACCAGGGGCGCCGGGAATGTGAAGGCGGAACGCACCAGTTCCTTCACGACGGCGCGCTCGCATTCATCGCCCAGGAGCCGATGCAGGATCTCCGTGGAGCGGGTCTGGAAATCCATGGCCAGCAGGTCGTCCACATCACTGAAACGAGGGATCGCCACGGGAACGAAGAGGCCGCCGTCGGGCGCGAGACCGGCCCGGACCGCCGCCAGGAAGTCCGCGGAAAGGGTCGCCGTGCGGGTGCTGACGAGCCTCACGGGTGCGCCTCCCGGGAGGGCGTGCGGGCGCCCGGGGAAATGACCCGGGCCCCATCAGGATCCAGGAGACAGACCCACCCCTCGCTGGCCAGGTTCACGGCTGCGAAGGCTGCCTGAATGGCTGCGGCGATGGCGCTGGCCTGGGTTTCATCCTCCGCCACCGCGAAGATCGAGGGGCCCGAACCCGACAGGCTGCAGCCCAGGGCGCCAAGGGCCAGGGCCGCGTTCTGGGCCGCGCGGAAGCCGGGAACCAGCGGTGCGCGGTGCGCTTCCACCAGGGGATCCCGCAGGCAGCGGGCCAGCAGGGCCCGGTCCCCGCGATGCAGGGCCGCCACGAGACCCGCGAGGTTGCCCGCGAAGTCGATGGTCGCCGGCCAGTCCGGCCGTTCGGGGAGGACGCGGCGGCTGTCGGCGGTGGCGAGCTGAAAGTGCGGATGCACCACCACGAACAGCAGGTCCGCGGGCCAGGGCAAGCGGCGGGTGGCGGGGTGCCCCTCCCGCCCGGGCACCACGAGCTGAAGGCCGCCCAGCAGGGAGGGCGCCACATTGTCCAGGTGGTTGCCGCCGCTGAAGGTGCCTTCGGCGCGACCGGCGATATCCAGCAGGTCCGCCGTGTTCAGAGGATCGCCGCACAGGGCCTGAAGCCCGACCAGGGTAGCCACGATGGAGCTGGCGCTGGAGCCGAGGCCGCTGGAAACCGGCAGGTGCTTCTGCAGGGTGATCGCCAGGGAGCCCAGGGCCATGTCCCGCTGCTGCAAAGCCTCCCGGTACAGCCTCAGGGCCTGGATGACGAGGTTGGGACGGGCCTCCCCTTTCAGGTCATCGGCGAAGGGCCCCGCGAGCTGGAAGGCATCCACCCTGGCCGGTGCGAGGTGGACCCGGTCGCCCAGCAGGCTGCCGTCCAGCGGCGTCAGGGCCGCGCCCAGCAGGTCGAACCCGGCCGCCAGGTTGCCGATGCTGGCCGGGGCATAGGCCATCACGCCTGCGGTTCCATGGGTGGATGGCTCTGCCATCACAGTCTCCTTGCCGGTCGCGCGCCGGGCGGCACGAGCCTCAGGATATCCGCCAGCACGCCCGCCGCCGTGACTTCGGCGCCGGCGCCGTAGCCGCGGATCACCATGGGATGGGG
>DATEZS010000078.1:0-35242 GCA_035255365.1 Geothrix sp. | reverse complement strand
GCAGGCAACGTGGGCAGCTCCACCGCTGTCAGCTTCACCGTCAGCAACAGCACCACGCCTCCTCCCGCTGGGACCTTCGCGGAAGTGGAAGCGAACGACACCGTGGCCACCGCCAATGCCGTCGCCAAGACCTACTCGGCCATCAAGGGCAACATCACGGTCTCCACGGACAAGGACTACTTCGGCATCACCCTGAATGCCGGCGAGAAGATCGCCATCGCAATGACCGGCCCCACGGGCGTGGATTGGGATCTCAAGCTCGTCAACGCCGCCGGCACCCAGCTCGCCATCTCCCAGGGCAGCACCGCCACGGAGAGCGTTACCTACACCAACACCGGCACGACGGCCATGACCGTCTACGCCAACACCTATGTCTACAGCGGCACCAGCACCACGCCCTACAACCTGGCCCTGACCTACAGCGGCGGTAGCAGCACCACGAACACCGTCACTGCCTCCATCACCACGCCTTCCAGCAATGTGACGATCGCCTCCGGCACCTCCCAGGCCTTCGCTGGCACCGCAACGGACAGCAGCTCCACCGCCACCTTGACCTACGCCTGGACCTTCGGCGACGGCGGCACGGCCACGGGCGCTACCGCGAGCCACACCTACACCAACACCGGCTCCACCTCCGTCACCTACACCGCCACCCTCACCGCCACCGACAACACTGGCGTCAAGGGCACCGCGACCCGCACCATCACCGTGAGCCCCGCCAGCGGCGGCACCACCACCGAACTCGTCGCCAACGGCGGTTTCGAGTCTGGCGCCACGAGCTGGACTGGCACGACCGGGGACATCGGCACCTTCACCGGTGAGCCTGCCCACGCTGGCAGCTACGATGCCTGGCTGCTGGGCAATGGCACGACCGCCACGGAGAGCCTGTCCCAGGCCATCAGCATCCCCAGCACCATCACCAAGGCCACGCTGACCTTCTGGATGCACATCGACACGGCGGAAACCACCACCACTTCCGCCTACGACACCATGAAGGTGCAGGTCATCAGCGGCACCACCACCACCACGCTGGCGACCTACTCCAACCTGAACAAGAATACCGGCTTCGCCCAGATGACCTTCGACCTCTCAGCCTACAAGGGCCAGGCGGTCACCCTGAAGTTCCTGGGCTCCGAAGACAGCAGCCTCCAGACCTCCTTCGTCATCGACGACGTGAGCGTCAAGATCCAGTAGCCTGGATTGACCCACCAAGGGGCCGCCATTTGGCGGCCCCTTTTTTATCGTCCAGAACCCGTCCAGTCGGCTGGAAGATGAATGTTGCCGCTGGTCATCCGCAATCCTCAGCAGGAGGGGCCCATTGGCCTGGGTCCTTGGCCTCAGGCCGGCACTTCCCAACCGAGGGCCGCAGAAGCAGCCCTCGGTCTTATTGTGCCGGCCTAAACGCCTGTCCAGGTCGAGGGAGGGTTGCCTGGCCTCCAGATAGCAAAAATCGAGATACGCAAGCGCGTGCGACAAGGATTCGAAGCGTAAAAAATTGGATTCCGGCCATGGATTATTTCGTAAAATCCGTTATTAAAGACAACCTGATTATTTATTAAATGTTGTAATTATTGATTTTATTTTCTTAAAATTTATTTAGAAATCATTTTTAAAAGAATTAACATCCCTTAACTTGAGCTGTCTAACGGGAAGTCCGACTCTAGTCGCCTCGCTCCTGTTCTTTCTACATCTTCTCTCGGATCGCGGTTCTGCCGCGGTGCTGAGCGCCGTACCGGTGGGAAGGAACCGGACGGTGGTGGACCCCCTTCCCTCCCCCCTTTTCCAAGGAGTTGCCCATGGCAACCACCAAGGGCCGTCTGGCCCTCTCCTTTGTCACCGCTGCCCTGGCTGCCGGCTCAATCTGCGCCGTCACCCCGCAGGAAACCCTGCGCGTGAACACCGCCGCCTCCCACCTGATGGCCCAGCGCGCTCAGCTCGGCCTGGATGCGGATCACGCCTTCGCGCTTCGCACTTCCCACTCCGACAATCTTGGCCAGACCCACGGCCACTTCGCCCAGAGCTATAAGGGCGTGCAGGTCTGGGGCGGCGCCATCATTACGCACACCGACCGCAATGGCCGCGAACTGCCTGCCACCAACGCCCTGCTCACCAATATCCGCCTGAACGTGACCCCCGCCCTCCAGAGCGATGAGGCCCTGGCCATGGTGCACCAGGATCTGGCTCCCAAGGGCGCCTATGCCTATGCCCCCACTGCTGAACTGGTGATCTACCCCGTCATGACCGAGGCTGTGCGTCCCGGCCGCGGCGCTTCACACAACCTCAACGCCGAGGATGTCACCACCGAAGTCCTCCGCTACACCCTGGCCTATCACGTTCACACCGAGCTGGAGAATGACCAGGATGGCATCCGCCAGACCGACTACATGGTGGACGCCCACACCGGCGCCATCCTGACCAAGTGGAACACCCTCCACACCAGCGCCGCCACCGGCACGGGCAACAGCCAGTACAACGGCGTCATCACCGTGAATACCAACAGCGTCACCGGCGGCTTCGAAATGCGCGACATGACGCGCGGCACCGGCGGCAACACGGTGAACAATTCCAATCACGCCACCACCTCCTCCACCTCGGCCGGAACGATCTACACCGACGCCGACAACACTTGGGGCGATGGCGCCAACTATGTGGAAGGCAGCTCCACCACCGCCGCCAACGGCCAGACGGCCGCCGTGGACGCCATGTTCGGCATGGCCAAGTCCTGGGACTTCTACAAGCTGGTCTACGGACGCAACGGCATCGACGGTTCCGGCACCGCCACCTACAGCCGCGTGCATGTCAGCAACAGCTATGACAACGCCTTCTGGTCCGACAGCTGCTTCTGCATGACCTATGGCGATGGTTCCAGCTTCACCACCCTCACCGCCCTGGACGTGGCCGGCCACGAGATGAGCCACGGCGTCTGCGCCCGCACCGCCAACCTCACCTACTCCGGTGAGTCGGGCGGCCTGAACGAGTCCAACTCCGACATCTTCGGCACCATGATCGAGTTCTATGCCCGCGGCGGCTCAGGCGCCACCATCGGCAACACCGGCGGCAACTGGACCATCGGCGAGCAGCTGGCTTCCACCCCCCTGCGCTACATGTACAAGCCCAGCCTCGACGGCTCCAGCCCCGATGCCTGGTCCTCCACGGTCGGCAGCCTGGACGTGCACTACTCCAGCGGCCCCATGAACCGCTGCTTCTACTTCCTGAGCGCGGGCGCCACCACCACCGGCAACACCAGCACCACCCTCCTGCCCTCCGGCATGACCGGCATCGGCAATGACAAGGCCTCGGCCATCTGGTTCCGGGCTCTCACCACCTACCTCACCGCCAGCTCCAACTACGCCGCCGCCCGCACCGCTGCCATCAGCGCTGCCAAGGATCTCTACGGCGCCGGTGGCGCCGAGGAGCAGGCCGTCTGGAACGCCTTCCACGGCATCAACGTCGGCGCCGCCTGGACCACCACCTCCACCGACACCACCGCTCCTACCGCCACGGCCACCGAGTCCGGCACCAGCGGCACCATCACCTTCAGCGCCACCGCCACCGACAACGTCGGCGTCACCAAGGTGGAATTCTATGTGGATGGCGTCCTCAAGGGCACTGACACCACCAGCCCTTACAGCATGACCCTGGACAGCACCACGCTGACCAACGCCTCCCACAGCCTGGTCGCCAAGGCATATGATGCCGCCGGCAATGTGGGCAGCTCCACCGCCGTCAGCTTCACCGTCAGCAACAGCACCACGCCTCCTCCCGCAGGCACCTTCGCTGAAGTGGAAGCGAACGACACTGTGGCCACCGCCAATGCCGTCGCCAAGACCTACTCGGCCATCAAGGGCAACATCACGGTCTCCACGGACAAGGATTTCTTCGGCATCACCCTGAATGCCGGTGAGAAGATTGCCATCGCAATGACCGGTCCCACGGGCGTGGATTGGGATCTCAAGCTGGTGAACGCCGCCGGCACCCAGCTCGCCATCTCCCAGGGCAGCAGCGCCACCGAGAACATCACCTACACCAACACCGGCACCACGGCCATGACCGTCTATGCCAATGTCTATGCCTACAGCGGCACCAGCGCGACGGCCTATAACCTCGGCCTCACCTACACCGCTGGCACCACTCCCCCCTCCGGCACCACCTACACCGAAGTGGAGAGCAACAACACCACCACCGCCGCCAACGTCGTGGCCGACACCGTCACCAAGATCACCGGCTACATGGGCTCCACCACGGATCTCGACTACTTCAAGATCAACGTGGCCGCCGGTCGCACCGTGACCGTTGGCATGACCGGCCCCTCCGGCGTGGACTATGATCTCTACCTCCTCAACAGCGCCGGCACGTCTCTGAAGAGCAGCCTCGGCAGCACCGCCACGGAGAGCGTCACCTACACCAACACTGGCACCACCACAGCGGTGTATTACATCAAGGTGCTCGCCTACAGCGGCTCCAGCACCACCACCCCCTACAACCTCACCCTGAGCCGCTAGGCCTCAGACGCACTTCCCGCCAAGGGCCGCGCAAGCGGCCCTTGGCTTGTACAGACAACCTTAAAATTAACATTTCTTAACTTGTCCAGATGCCCGCCAGAGCTGAATCTTGGAGGATCAACCCAACCCTCCCCCAAACCGTTCCCAGCCGCGTTCCGCGTGCCGGGAAACCCGGTGCGGTCCGCATGAATGGGCGACCGGTTTCTGTCTTCTCCCCCTTCCCTTTGAGGAGTCATCCATGACAACGAGCCCAGGCCGCCTGGCCCTTTCGTGTGTGTCAGCAGTGCTCGCCGCCGGTTCCATTTTCGCCAGCACGCCGCAGGAAAGCCTGCGCGTGAACGCCGCCTCTTCCCGCCTCATGGCCAGCCGGATGGCTCTGGGATTGGATGCTGATCACGCCTTCCAGCTTCGGAACACCCACTCCGACGAACTCGGGCAGACCCACGGTCGTTTCACCCAGCTCTACAAGGGCATCCGCGTGTGGGGTGGTGATGCCATCACCCACACGGATCGTCATGGCGTTGAACTGCCGATGACGAATGCCCTCCTCAAGGGCATCAAAATCAACGTGATGCCCTCCATCCAGTCCGCTGAAGCCCTCGCCATCGCTCACTATGACCTGTCCCCGAAGGGCGACTACACCTCCCAGCCCACGGCGGAGCTCGTGATCTACCCCGAGACTGTCCTTGTCCCCCGGCATACGGGCCGGAGGCATCAAGAGGATCTCAACGCCGAGGAATTGACCCAGGAAGTGGTCCGCTACACCCTGGCCTATCACGTGCATGCGGAACTCATCAACGGCACTGAGGAGACCCGCAGCCAGGACTACCTCATCAATGCCCACACGGGTGCCATCCTCAAGACCTGGGACACCCTGCATCGCTCCGCGGCTGTTGGATCCGGAACTTCCCAGTGGTACGGAACGGTGTCCATCAACACCAACAGCACCACCAGCGGCTACGAGATGCGGGACATGACGCGCGGCACTGGCGGAACCTTCGGCAACAACGTCACCACCAATCTCAATAACGGCACAACAGGGAACGGCACCGTGTTCACGGACGCCGACAACACCTGGGGTGACGGTCTGCAGTACAACGGAACCTCCGGCATGAGCGCCAATGCCCAGACCGCCGCCGTGGACGCCCACCGGGGCCTGCAGGCCACCTGGGACATGTACAAGAATGTCTTCGGGCGCAACGGCATCGACAATACCGGCAAGGCCACCTACAGCCGCATGCACTACAGCACTCAATACGACAATGCCTTCTGGCAGGACAGCTGCTTCTGCATGACCTATGGAGACGGTGCCACCGGTGGATCGGTGGGCGAGGCCGACCTCGACACGGCTGGCCACGAGATGACCCACGGCGTGACCGCCACCTCGGCCAATCTCACGTATTCCGGTGAGTCGGGAGGCCTGAACGAATCGATCTCCGATATCTTCGGAACCTGCGTGGAGTTCTACACCCTCGGCGGTGGCGGCGCCGGCACCGTGATCCCCGACGCCGTCGGCACTGGCACCATCACCGCCAACTACACCATGTTCGAGAACAGCTGGGGCCACCCCGGAACCGCGCTCCGCTACATGTACAAGCCCAGCAAGGATGGCGCCTCCAAGGATGCCTGGACCAGCACTCTGGGCAGCCTGGATGTGCACTATTCCAGCGGTCCCATGAACCGCTGCTTCTACTTCCTGGCGCGCGGCTCCAGCGCCACCAGCACCAGCGACTACTACAGCTCCTACATGCCCGCAGGCATGACGGGCATCGGCAACGACCACGCCGCCAAGATCGTCTACCGAGCCCTGACGGTCTACATGACCGCCAGCACCAACTACGCTGCCGCCCGAACCGCCTGCATCAGCGCGGCCAAGGATCTCTACGGAGCCGGCGGCGCCGATGAGGCTGCCGTGTGGAATGCCTTCGCGGCCATCAACGTGGGTTCCGCCTGGTCCGGGGGCAGTTCCACCGACACCACCGCCCCCACCGCCACCGCTTCCGAGTCCGGCACCGCGGGAACCATCACCTTCAGCGCCACCGCCACCGACAACGTCGGCGTCAGCAAGGTCGAGTTCTATGTGGATGGCGTCCTCAAAGGCACCGACACCACCAGCCCCTACAGCATGACCCTCGACAGCACCACGCTGACCAATGCCACCCACAGCCTGGTCGCCAAGGCCTACGACGCCGCCGGCAACATCGGAACTTCCACCGCCGTCAGCTTCACCGTGAGCAACGCCGTTCCCACGGGCACCTACATCGAAGTGGAAGCCAACGACACCGTGGCCACCGCCAATGTCGTCGCCAAGACCATCAGCACCATCCAGGGCAACCTGACCGTCGCCACGGACAAGGACTACTTCGCCTTGAGCCTGGCCGCCGGCCAGAAGGTCACCATCAACATGACCGGCCCCACGGGCGTGGATTGGGATCTCAAGCTGGTGAACTCCGCCGGCACCCAACTCACCATCTCCCAGGGCAGCACCGCCACCGAGAGCGTGACCTACACGGCCACCACCGCCATGACCGTCTACGCCAACGTATACGCCTACAGCGGCGTCAGCGCCACCCCCTACAGCCTGGCGGTCGCCTACAGCGGCGGCACCACCACTGACACCACCGCTCCCACCGCCACGGCCACCGAGTCCGGCACCAGCGGCACCATCACCTTCAGCGCCACCGCCACCGACAACGTCGGCGTCACCAAGGTGGAGTTCTACGTCGATGGCGTGCTCAAGGGCACCGACACCACCAGCCCCTACAGCATGACCCTCGACAGCACCACGCTGACCAACGCCACCCACAGCCTGGTCGCCAAGGCCTATGACGCGGCCGGTAACGTGGGATCCTCCACCGCCGTCAGCTTCACCGTGAGCAACAGCACCACCGGCACCTCCTATACGGAAGTGGAGAGCAACAACACCACTACCGCCGCCAACGTCGTGGCCGATACCGTCACCAAGATCACGGGCTACATGGGCTCCACCACGGATCTCGACTACTTCAAGATCAACGTGGCCGCCGGCCACACCGTGACCGTGGGCATGACCGGACCTTCCGGCGTGGACTACGATCTCTACCTCCTCAACAGCGCCGGCACCACGCTGAAGAGCAGCCTGGGCACTACCGCCACGGAGAGCGTCACCTACACCAACACCGGCACCACCACCGCCGTCTACTACATCAAGGTGCTCGCCTACAGCGGCTCCAGCACCACCACGCCCTACATCCTCACCCTGAGCCGCTAGGCCTCGGACGCACTTCAAGCCAAGGGCCGCTTGCGCGGCCCTTGGCTTGTACAAACAGTAAAAGCTCAGTCCCGCTCCACCTGCTGCCACGCGTCGGGATCCTCGTTCCCCTTCAGGCGGTAGCCGATGCCAGCCTCGGTGAGGAAATGCCTTGGGCGCGTGGGATCGGGTTCGAGCTTCTGCCTCAGGTGGCCCATCTTGATGTGGAGGTAGTGGGTCTGTTCCACCTGCCCAGGCCCCCAGACCTCCTGGAGCAGCTGGTGGTGGGTCACCACCTTGCCTTGTCGCCGGGCCAAGGCCGCGAGCAGCTTGAACTCCAGCGGCGTCAGGTGCACCCCTTCCCCAGCCCGGGTCACGACTCGGCCTTCCAAATCAATGCGCAAGTCGCCGAAATCGAGCACCGGCTGGGGAGCATCCCGGCGGGTGGTGTGCCGCCGGGCGACCCGGATCCGGGCCAGCAGTTCCATGACGCCGAAAGGCTTGGCCAGATAGTCGTCGGCCCCGAGGTCAAGGGCCAGCACCTTCTGGCGTTCCTGCCGCCGGGCGCTGAGGACCAGCACGGGAGCCTCGCTCCAGGTCCGGAGGTCCTTGAGGACGTCCAGGCCATCCCGATCCGGAAGGCCAAGATCCAGGAGAATGAGTTCCGGGTTGTGGCTCCGGGCTAGGCTCAGGCCTTCACTGCCCGTTGCGGCGCCCATGGCTGAATAGCCTCGCCGTTTCAGGGTTGAGCACAGGAACTGGCGCATGGGGGCTTCGTCTTCCACGACGAGAATGAGCGGCTGATTCATGATGAGAGTCCATCCGCGAAGATCTGGGGGCCTCGCGCCACCGGGAGCGTGAACCGGAAGGCGGCTCCACCACCGGGGGCTTCCTCCACCCAGATGCGGCCTTCATGGGCCTGGACGATGGCCTTGCAGATGGCCAGTCCAAGGCCTATCCCACCATCCTTCCGGCTCCCTGGAGGGCGATAGAATTTTTCGAAAATGTGGTCACGAAGCAGTTCAGGTACACCGGGACCCCCGTCCCGAACCTCCACCATCACCTCGTCGTCCCTGAGCTCCGCGGAGAGCCACACGTCGCTTCCAGGCGCATACTTCAGGGCATTCTCCAGGAGGTTCACGAACAGCTGCTCAACCAAGGCCCCATCGATGTTCACCAGGGGCAGGTTCGCAGGCAGCTTCACCCGGACAGGCACCGGACCTCGGTGCATTTCGAGATGGGTGAGTGTCGAACCCACCACCCCTTCCAGGGGCTGCCATTCCCGGGAGACCTCCGATTCGTTCCGGTCCAGCCGGGTGATTTCCAGGATGTTTTCCACAAGGTGGTTCAGGCGGGAGGCTTCGTCGGTGATGAGCTCCGTGAGTTCCTTGCGTTCCGCAGGCGCCATGAATTCCCCATCCTGCGCGAGCAGAGCGGAAGCAGCGCCGATGGCCGAGAGAGGGGTGCGGAGGTCGTGCGATACACCGCTCAGCAACGTGCTGCGCGATCGCTCGGCCTCGGCCTCCACCTGGGCCCGTTCCATCGACAAGGCGAGCCGGGCGCGTTCCAAGGCCTGGGCGATAGGCACCGCGCAAGAGCGGAGCACGGGGAGCCAGGCCTCCCAGGCTGGCTCCGAAGTGAGACTGATGTGACCGAGGATACCGGATGTCCCCTGGAGCGGAACCTGCATGGCGGATGCCGGGAGCGCCTGGATATCGCCCAATTCGATCACGACCGGAAGGCCCAGCTCCCGCCCGAGGAAGGAGGCCGCCTCCCGCACGATGCCTTCCGGTGTGCGTTCCTTGGAGAGCTCCCGGCTCAGGGCATAGAGGGTGGAGGCTTCCCTTGCCCTGGCCTCGGCCAGGTTGGTCTGCACCCGAAGGCGATACACCAGGCTTGAGACCAGTTGGGCAATGGCCAGCATGCTGGCGAACACGATGAGATTTGGCCAGTTGGCCACCTGCAGGGAAAGAACTGGGGACTCGAAGAAATAGTCGTAGGCCACCATGGAGAGGGCCACGGAAAGAACCCAGGCGGGGCGGCCGAAACGAAGGGCCACCACCACGGTGCAGGCCATATAGAGCATGATGTGGAACGCGAGGTCCCCCCAGTTCCGGGTGAGCCAGGCCAGGAGCGTGCAAAGGGCCGTGGCGGAAGCGCCAACGAGCAGATCTCGCCAGGAGTGGCTACGGCCTTCCAGGGCGGATGCCTCGGCGGGCCACGGTGGAGAGTGAGGAGGGTGCATAGGAATTACAGGATGCCTGCCGGACTAAAAATCCACTAAAGATCTTTCCCGAAAATGAATGGACGGGGCAAGGCGGCCCTAGCCTCTGGAGAATCCCAACCTTCAGGAGCTCCTGCAATGGAATCCGGTCTTCATTCCAACGGTGCGCTGCCGTCCCTGAATTGGAATGTCCTGGGCGGTCCTCTTGCAATCGCCGATCAGTGCATGGAAACCCTGCGGGCGGTCTCCCTTCAGTTCCTCCACCACCCGCATCCGACCCGTCGCTTCCTGTACCGGGAGAGCGTTTCCTCCTGCCGCCTGGCCGGCTCCAAAGCGACACTGCTGGATCTGCTCTGCTACGAGGAAGCTCCGGAATTTCTCGCCACGAATTCTGGCGTCCGCGAACAATCCCGGTACCTCGCAGCCCTGGACACGGGCATGGAGCGCCTTCGCCATGGCGCACTGGACCCGGGGATCATCCAGGAGTGCTTCGAGCAGCTGTGTCCCGAGGCCAATTTGCCGCCCGTGGCTGCCGAGCAGATCATGCATCACGCCGTTCGCACCGAGGGCCAGCATCCGCTTCTGCAGGCGGGACTGCTGCACGGGCATTTCGCCATTGCTGAACCATGCCCCGTCGCCAATGACCGCATGGCTCGCCTCCTCAGCACCCTGTTTCTCGCCGACCGGAAAGGAATCAAGGCACCGGGCCTGTTCCTGTCCCCCTTCTTCGAGAAGCATGCTGAAACCTACGGGCGGCATCTCCGGTCCCTGGCCGAGGGGGCCGATCCGGCGGACTGGCTTGCCTTCTTCGTCGAGGGGGCGCGCCACCAGGCTGTGGACACCACGCACCGCATCCAGGCGCTGCTGGGGCTCATGGACCGCTACCGCGCCATCATGGTGCGCCAGGGCAAGGGGACCCGGTCGGCCTTCAAGGTCATGGAACACCTGGTGAATGTTCCCCTCTTCACGGCACGGACCCTCATGGAGAAGGCCGGCATGAGCGCCCCCACGGCCCAGCGCTCCATCCGGATCTGGACGGAGGAAGGGGTCATCCAGGAGCTGACGGGCCATCGGTCCGGTCGCATCTACCTCGCCACGGACCTGTTCCGCCTGGCCACCGAGGAGTGGCAGGCCAACGCCGCCTAGGGCGGAACGCCTCAGCCTTCCAGCAGCACCCGCGCGTGGTCCAGGGCCTCCACGCGATCCGGATGGCCCGACAGCAGGCGCGCCAGTTCGCGAGTGCGGGCTTCCGCCTCCACCCAGCCCAGGGCGCTGCGCGTGCGGCCCCCTTCGGTTTCCTTGCGGAGATGGCCATGGCGATCGGCCCGGGCCGCCACCTGGGCCAGATGGGTCACGGCCAGTACCTGATGGGCCTGGCCCAACTCGGCCACGGCCTTGCCCACGGCCAGGGCGGTTTCGCCGCCAAGGCCCGCGTCCACCTCATCCAGCACGAGGGTGAGCCCGTCGCGCACGCCTTCACCCAAGGCCAGGCCAGCCCCCACCAGCGCCAGCATGAGGCGGCTCAACTCGCCCCCCGAGGCGATCTTGGCCAGGGGACGGAAGCCTTCGCCGGGGTTCGGCTCGATCCAGATGGCCAGGGCCGAGAAGCCCTGGGCCGCCACGCGGACCGCGCGGCCCTGGTGCAGGACGGGACTGCCGGGTTCCTCGGCCAGGGTCAGGCGCAGCTGCAACCGCGCCCCCTTCATGCCGAGGCGCCCCAGGCGTTTCTGGACCTCGGCTTCCAGGCGGGGGATGGCTTCTCCGCGCCGCCCATGCCACTGTTCGGCGGCGGCGCGGTAGGTTTCGGAGGTCCTGGCCAGGGCTGCTTCCAGCTCCTTGATGGGGGCATCGCCTGAGAGGAGCGCACTCTGTTCTTCCCGCAGGCTCTGGGCCCGCGCGGGAAGCTCCTCCGGCTCGCAGCGGTGTCGCCGCGCCAGGCGTTCGTACTGGGCCAGACGGGCTTCCATGACCTCGATGCGATCGGCCCCGGCGGCGCCCCAGCGCAGGGCCTGGTCCTGGGCCAGGGCCAGGAGATCTTCCAGCTCGAGCACGGCGGAACGCAGCCGGTCCTGCTCGCCCACGGCATCGGGCCAGTGATGGACGGCCTTGGCGAGCGCCTTGTGGGCCAGTTCCACCCTGGGAAGCCCTTCGCCCAGGGCCACCGCCGCCTCCCGGAAGGCCTCCTCCAGATGCACCGCATGGCGCAGGGGTTCGCGATCCGCCTTGAGCTGGGCCCATTCGCCGGGTTTGGGGGTCAATTTGTCGAGCTCCGCCAGGAATTCAGTCAGCTGCTCCAGGCGCTGCTCCCGCTCCGCCTGGCTGCGCTTGCGGGCCTTGAGGATGGCCAGGGCCTCGCGGACGGCCGTCGCCTCCCGCTCCAGGGCCGGATCGATGCCCAGGACTTCGTCCACCAGGGTCAGATGGCGGTCTTCCCCCAGCAGGGACTGATGATCGTGCTGGCTGGTGAGGCGCATCCAGATGCGGCCCGCGTCCCGCAGATCCGCCAGGGCGCAGCTGGCGCCGTTGATCCAGGCCCGGCTCCGCCCGGCGCCCACCTCCCGCCGCAGCACCACCGGATGCTCCTCCGGAAGGCCCCGCTCGGAAAGAAAGGCTCGCCAGCCATCGAACCGGCCTTCCACCACCGCCTCGATCGTAGCCCGCTCAGCTCCGTGCCGGACCAGCTCCCCATCGCCCCGGGCGCCCACCAGCAAGGACAGCGCGTCCACCAGCAGCGACTTGCCCGCGCCGGTCTCGCCGGTCAGCACGGTGAACCCTGGCCCCCAGTCCAGGGACAGATCCTCCACCAGGGCCAGATTCTGGATTCTCAGGGATGACAGCATCCATCCAGTCTAGCGGGGGCCGTGCTCCAGCACCCACAGCCAACCGCCCACAGCCCGGAACCCACAGTCATACTGTCCTTTGGAGGAACCTCATGCATTACCGGAAGCCCTGCGGCAGCATCCTGGAGGCCATCGGCAACACGCCCCTGGTCCGCCTTCGACGGGTGATCGGGGATCTGCCGGTGGAGGCTTTCGCCAAGCTGGAGTTCATGAACCCCATGGGCAGCAGCAAGGATCGCATCTCGAAGTACATGATCGAGGCCGCGGAGCGGGACGGCCGCCTGAAGCCCGGCGACACCATCATCGAGAATTCCTCCGGCAACACCGCAATGGGCCTGGCCCTCATGGCCATCCAGAAGGGCTATCACCTGAAGGTGGTGGTGCGCGACACCATCTCCCAGGAGAAGCTGAATCAGCTGCTGGCCCTGGGCGCCGAGGTCGTGAAGGTGGATACCAGCCTGCCGCCGGAGCATCCCGAGAGCTACAACAACATCACGCCCCGCCTGGCCCGGGAGACGCCCCACTGCTACTTCCCCGACCAGCACGGCAACCGGGAGAACAACGCGGCCCACTACCACGGCACCGGCCCCGAGATCTGGGAGCAGATGGAAGGCCGCATCGACTACCTGGTGGCGGGGGCGGGCACCGGCGGCACCATTGGCGGCGTGGGACGCTACCTCAAGGAGAAGAATCCGAAGATCAAGGTCATCGCCGTGGATCCCGTGGGCTCCGTCTTCCTGGACCACTTCCGCGGCAAGAAGGAGCTGAAGGCCGGCCCCTACAAGCTGGAAGGCCTGGGCGACGAGTTCCTCATTCCCACCATGGACTTCGAGGTCATCGACGACATGGTGCAGGTGACGGACCGGCTGGCCTTCCACCATGCCCGGCGCCTGGTGCGCGAAGAAGGCGTGCTGGGCGGCGGTTCCAGCGGCGCGGCGCTGTGGGCCGTGCTGCAGGTGGCGAAGGGGCTGCCGCCTTCGGACCGCCCCGCCCGCATCGTCACGGTGTTCCCCGATGGGGCAGGCCGCTACCTCAGCAGCATCTTCAACGACGCCTGGCTGGCCGAGCGCAACCTGCTGGAACCCGAAGAATGACGGCCTTCTCTGGCACCTATGTGGAGGCCATCCGCCAGGCATTGTTCGACGCCCTGGAAGAGGATCCTCGCGTGTGCTGCCTGGGGGAGGACATCGGCGTCTATGGCGGCGCCTTCAAGGCCACGGAAGGGCTGCTGGCGCGGTTCGGCCCGGACCGGGTGATCGACACGCCCATCTCGGAGCAGGCCATCGCGGGCTCGGCCATCGGGTTGGCCCTCATGGGCCAGCGGCCCGTGGCGGAATTCCAGTTCATGGATTTCGCGTTGCTGGCCTCGGATCTCATGGTGAACTTCGCCGCCAAGGCCCACTGGCGCTGGGGCGCGAGCGTGCCCGCCGTGTTCCGCGGGCCCGCGGGCGCGGGCAACGGTGGCGGTCCCTTCCACAGCCAGAACCCAGAGGGGCATTTTCTCGGCAGCCCCGGCCTGAAGGTCGTGGCCCCGGGCACCGTGCGGGACGCCTATGCGCTCCTGCGCGCCGCCATCGAGGATCCCGATCCCGTGCTGTTTCTTGAGCACAAACACCTCTACCGGCGCCTCAAGGACCACTGGGACGAAGCCCCCACCGCGCGGCTGGGCGAAGCCGCGCTGCGCAAGGAGGGCCAGGCAGCCTGCGTGATCACCTACGGCGCCATGCAGCAGGTGGCCCTGGAAGCCGCTGCGGATCTGGATGTGGCCGTCCTGGATCTGCGCACCCTCTGGCCCCTGGACGACCAGGCCATCACGAACCTGGCGAAACGCACCCACCGGGTGCTGGTGCTCACGGAAGCCTCCACCACCTTCGGCCCCAGCGCCGAACTGGCCGCCCGCATCAGCGAGACCTGCTTCCCCTGGCTGGATGCCCCGGTCCTGCGCCTGGGCGCCGCTGACACGCCCATCCCCGCCAGCCCGGTCCTCGAACAGGCCTACCTGCCGAGTACAGAACGGGTGCGCTCCGAACTCGAACGCCTCCTGGCTTGGTGAGAAATGGACCTCCTTCGCTTCTTGTTTCTGGCTGTGGCTGGATTCCTGCTCCAGGGGTGTGCTCCTGGACTGACCGCTCCGACATCCCATCAGGCCAGCCAGACAACTCTCGGCAGGGCCTCCAAGGCCATCTGGGTCTGGGAGGCCGAGACCCTTCGCCTGTTGGAGGACCGGGCCTTCGAGGCCCAGGCCGTGGACCTGCTGCGAGCCCACCACTTCCGCACCCTCTACCTCTACGCCGACGACTACCGGGGCCGGAATCCCATTTTAAACGAACGGGCCTCCTGCCGCGGACTCCTCCGCCGGCTGCACGAGGCGGGCCTGCGCGTGGAAGCGCTCCTGGGATCCTATCCTTTGAAGACCTGGGAATATGTGCTGCCGGAACGGGACCAGCCGGCCCGGGCCATGCTGCAGCACGTTCTCGACTTCAACGCGGGAGCCCCAGTGGAAGAACGCTTCGATGGCATCCATCTGGACATCGAGCCCTATGTCCTGGACACCTGGAACGAGACCACCCGCATCGCCATCTCGCGCCTGTACCTCGACCGCTCCAGGGAATGGGTAGCCATGGCCCGCCAGGCTGACAGGAGCCTCATCATCGGCGCTGCGATCCCCTTCTGGTACGACGGCTTTGAAGTTGAGTGGGAGGGCATGAAGCGACCGTTGAATGCCCATGTACAAGGCATCTACGACTACGTGGCCCTCATGGATTACCGGAACCAGGCGGAAGGCCCTGACGGCATCATCGCGCACGCCCGCGACGAGATGGCCTACGCCTCCGCTTCAGGGAAAAGGGTGGTCATCGGCCTTGAGACGGGAGAGGCAGAGCCCGCAAAACTGACCTTCCGACACCTGGGCGCCGAAGCCATGGCCAGGGAGATCGCCACCACCACCCGTGCCTTCCACCGCGAGACAGCCTTCGCGGGTTTCGCCATTCATCATCTCCAGACCTGGATGGAACTCATCAGCAAGGTCCCTGTTCACCCCGCAACCCTCCCCTCGCCAGGCCCCTGACCCATGCCCCTCCACCTTCGCAGATTCGCCGCAGCGGTGCTGGTTCTTGCCATCTGCGGCTGGGTTCTGAGCTCTCCCCCCGCATCCACCGAAACCGAAGCCACTGAGGGCTTGGAGACCTCCCGGGATCTCCAGGCCAGAAGCCAGGCGTTGGTGATCGCCGGGCGTTATGCCGAGGCGCTGCCCCTGGTGCAACGACTCCACGACGCCTATCCCCGGAACCACATCTACCTGGGCCGCCTGGCCGATATCCACCAGCATCTGGGCCAGTGGCCCGAATGCGCCGCCGCCTGGGAGGCCTACCTGAAGGTTTCCCCGACGCCCTGGGAAGCCTTCCCCATGCTGGGGGAGGTTTATCGAAAGATGGAACGTCCCAAGGAAGCCATTGATGCCTTCCAGCGCTGGCAGGACCTGGAACCCAACAACCCGGACGCCGTCTTCAACTTGGCCAGGGCCTACGAGCGGGACCACCAGTTTCTCAAGGCCCTCCCCATCTACCGTAAGGGAATCAAAGCCCACCCGGACAACACGGATATCCGCGTAGGTCTGGTGCGCATGACCCTCTTCACGGGCAGCGCCCTTGAAGCCAAGCGGCAGGCGGAAGAGGCGGTGAAGCGCGCGCCCGGCTCCGCCGATGCGCGCCTGATCCTCGGCATGGCCCTCCGCTCCCTGGGCGATCTCCCAGGAGCGCGCCGCCAACTGGAACAGGGCCGCACCATCAATCCAGATTACCTGGACGTGCTCCAGGTGCTGGGAGGCGTGGCGGAGCAGCAGAACGACCTGCCTGCGGCCCGGGCGGCCTACGAACACATGCTCCAATTGGACCCGAACCACGCAGAGGCCCGGATCCGGCTGTCGCGCATCCAGAACGGGAGCAGGCCATGAGCCGCGCATCGGTCCAATCGCTGCTTAGTGGGGCGCTCCTCCTGGTGCTGATCGTCTCTGCAACCTTCTGCCTGCTGGTGGACATTCCCTTCACCTATCAGGCGGTGATCCGGGCGGGGCTCCTTCCCGCTCTGCCCGCGATCATGCGACTCCAGCCCTGGCTCCTCCTCCTGGCACTCGGGGCCAAGAGCATGGCCGACCGGCACCCTGGCCCGGGACTGGGCCTCCCCCTCCCCCAGGTGGTTCTGCTGGGCATTCTGATCGCCGGAAGCCTCCTGCTGGCCGCAGGGAAGGGCCTCACCGGTCTTGAGCCGGGGCCCCTCGCCCGAGCCTGGTCAGTGGCCTTCCTGGTCGCCGCGGCCCTGCTTTCCGTCCTGGACCTGCTCGCTGTTCGAGCGGCATGGCCCCAGCGGGAACCAGCCTCAGACGATGCCCGGCGACTGCTCGTTGCCTCTCTGTGGACCGCCCTTCTGGTCACGACTGTGTTCTTTACCATTGGTGTCGGCCGAGCCCTTGCCCTGGGTTCAACCCCGGGATTCCGGGACGGGCTCACCACCCTGGGCTGGGGCCTCCTCGCCCATGGCCTGCTGTTCACCCTGGCCGCCGTGGCCGCCCTGGGGCTCCAGTCGGCGGCGGGCTTCTTCCCCAGGTTCGGCGATGCGGAATTCATCATCATTCTGGTGGCCATCGCGGGCCTCATCGCCGCTCTTCTTCGAATCGTGGTCTTCCCGGGCATGGCCTTCGCGGGCCCCTTCGCCTGGGTGGTGGCCCTCCTCCTGGGCCTCTGCCTGGCGTCCTTCCTGGCGCGCACAGGCCTGACTGACCACCCGGTGGGCAGCACCCTGGAGGTGTTCCTCCGGCCCTTCCACCCCCTTCGGCCATCTCGGCCTGGCTTGGCCCTGGGCCTGCTCCTCGCCCTCGGCATCGCCCTCCTGTTCGAGCTGAAGGTATCGCGCTTCGACTGGAATCACCTCTTCCAGCAGATGGGGGCGATCCTGGTGGCGATCCTGGTCTTCGCGCCCATCTACCTGAGGCAGTCCACCAAAGCGGGGCGCCATTCCTGGTCGCCCCGACTCTTCCTGGCCCCGCTCTGCTTCCTGCTGCTGTTCCGCTTGTGGGGCACACCCCTGAACCGGCCTTCCGGGGTGCGCCCCTCCGCCAAGGCCGTGGAAAGTCACACCGGCTTCGATGCCTCCGCGCGTCTTGCCGCCGCCCTCCTCCGCCCGCCCGCAGCCAGCGGGGAATCCATCTACCCGATCCTTCTGGCCAACAGCAACATCCCCCACGCGGTGAAGGTGGAAGCCAAGGACCTGAACCTCGCCACACCCCTGACTGCGGCCACCGGCGAACGGCCGGACATCTACATCTTCGTGGTGGACAGCCTCCGCCAGGACTACCTGGGCGCCTACAACAAGCGGGTAACCTTCACGCCGAACTTCGATCGTTTCGCTGCCGAGAGCACCGTGATTCCCAAGGCCTTCACACGATACGGCGCCACGGGCCTATCCGAGCCCTCCATCTGGGCGGGTGGCATGCTCCTGCACAAGCAGTACATCATTCCTTTCCACCCCATGAACACCCTGCAGAAGCTGGTGCAGGCGGATGGCTACCGGCCCTTCCTCGCCATGGATTCCATTCTCGAGGTGGTGGTGAAACCGACCCCTGATATCGTGCGGATTGAAGCTGGCGTAGGTACGGGCGACCTGCGCCTGGGAGATGCCCTGAAGGACCTGGAGGAGAAAGTGGGCCAGTACCCGGCGGACCGCCCGGTGTTCGCCTACTGCCAGCCCCAGGACATCCACATCGCCTCCATCACCCGGGAAGGCAAGAATGTGCCAGGAGGAGGCCACTATCCGGGCTTCTACGATCCCTATGCCAGCCGCGTGGCACGCATGGATGCCCAGTTCGGCGCCTTCATCCAGTATCTCAAGGACCATGGCCGGTACGAGCGGAGCCTCATCATCCTCACGGCGGATCATGGCGATTCCCTCGGCGAGGAGGGCCGTTTCGGCCACGCCTTCACCCTGTTCCCCGAGGTCATGAAGGTGCCCCTCATCCTCCATGTCCCCGAGAAGCTGCGGACCGGCTTGGTGCTGGACAACAGCCGGGCCGCCTTCCTCACCGACATCACCCCGACCCTCTACTACCTCCTGGGTCACCGCCCCCTGGCCGTGGATCCCGTCCTGGGGCGTCCGCTCTTCACGGCGACCCAGGCGGAACAGGCCACCTACCGTCGCGAGGCCCACCTCATCGCCTCCAGCTATGGCGCGGTCTGGGGAATCCTCACAGGGGACGGGAACGAGCTGTACATCTCCGACGGCGTCAATTTCACCGACTACTGTTTTGACCTGGAGGGCGTTCCCGGTGGCTCATCCATCGCCGTCACGCCAGCTTTGAAGCAGAAATACGATCGCCTCATCGTCCAGGGCATCGACCATCTCAACGCCTTCTACGCCTTCAATCCCGGAAAAGGATCGCCATGACCTCCCGCGACTTCATTGCGCCTCTCCTGCTGCTCGCCCTGGCGTACCCCTTGCAGGGTCAGGCGCCTCCGGCGCCTTCGAACCCGGCTCCGGAAGGTGTGGACGACCTGTTCGCGCGGGCCCGCAAGCTGGCCTTCAGCGGCAAACGATTGGAAGCCATCGGCCTCTGCCGGGAGGCCCTCAAGCGCAGCCCCGGCTATCAGGACATCCGGATCCTCCTCGGCCGAATCCTGGCCTGGGAAAGCCGGTACGACGAAGGGCGCGAGGAACTGCAGAAGGTCCTCCGCGCCCAACCGGACTATCTGGACGGACGGGTGGCACTGGTGGACCTGGAGCTCTGGTCGGACCATCCCGGAACGGCCCTAAACCTCTGCGACGAAGGTCTGGCGCTGCGGCCCGCCCAGCCCCCGCTCCTGTTCCGGAAGGCCCGTGCCTTGAAAGCAATTGGCAGATACCCGGAAGCGCTGCAAGCAGCGCAGGCCGCCGTGGTCGCCGACCCCGACTTCTACGAGGCCCGGACGCTGGCCGAGAACCTCGTGGAACTGACCCAGCGCAATAAACTGGGCCTGAGCTACACTTTCGACCGGTTCGACCGGACCTTCGATCCCTGGCGCCTCACCTCCCTGAGTCTTTCCCATCGGTTCGACGCCGGTTCCCTCATCGGCCGGGTGAACCACACCAGCCGGTTTGGCGAGACAGGCCAGCAGTTCGAAGTGGACGCCTATCCCCGCTGGGGGGATGGCACCTACTTCTACCTGAACGCAGGCTTCTCGGATGCCACCCTCTTTCCCCACCGCCGATACGGCGTGGAGATTTTCCAGAACTTCCCCAAGGGCATGGAAGGTTCGCTGGGGTTCCGCCGGCTCCAGTTCACGGCTTCCAGAGTGACCATCTACACGGGTTCCCTCAGCAAATACTGGGGCGACTGGCTCTTCACCCTTCGGCCGAACTACACGCCCAGTTCACTCGGAGCCTCCAGGTCGGGATCCATCGCCGTCCGGCGCTATCTCGGAGATGCCGAGAATTACCTGACCTTCAGCCTCGGAACCGGGGTTTCGCCAGATCAGCCCAACCCCGACGCCAGCATCCTGGACCTCCGCTCGCGGAAAGCCGGCCTGTCCGCCCAGGGCTGGCTTTCGAGGCGCTTCATCCTCTCCGGGGGTCTTGCCTATGAGAAGCAGGAGATCGGCCAGGGCATCGAACGCGCCCAGACCACCTTGAACGCAGGGTTGGAGTGGCGCTTCTGAGTGAGCTAACCCCCAATGAGGCAAGTTCCTTGCTAATCTCAAATGCTATGACCCGCGCTTGGCCTGAGAACACCAAGGTCCTCGTGGTAGAGGACGATCTAGCTACCGCCCGTATCATCCAGGTCCGCCTGGAGATGGAGGGCCTGCAGGTGTTCGTGGCCCATAACGGCATGGAAGGGCTGGAGGTGTTCCTGCGGGAGGACATCGTCCTGGTCACCACGGACCTCATGATGCCGGCCATGAACGGCTTCCGGCTGGTGCAGGAGATCCGCGACCTCCCTCCGCCCAAAGGCCAGACGCCCATCCTGCTCATTTCCAGCAACCAGAACGAGCAGGACATGGTGCGCTGCCTCGCGGCCGGCGCCGATGACTACATGACCAAGCCCATTTTCGCCCAGGTACTCGTCGAGCGGCTCTGGCGCCTGTTCCAGCGAGTTAGGCCCCAGGCCTGATCCGTGCGACCCCATCAGCTAACTCCCGAGCAGCTGTTCCAACTTCTCCTTTGGGCCTCCGTGAGCCTGGCCGCCCTCCTGTTCCTGCTGGTGGTCGCCGGGGGCATCTACCAGTACGGGCTGGATCGGAAGAACCAGCACCGGATCGCCTGCTACCGAGCCTGGGAGAACCTTTTGGCCGATTACCTCTTCGGAGGAGGTTGGGAACACGGGCCCTTTCCCCCGATCCCGAGGAAGGACCTGTGGCTGTTCCGGAGGTTCCTCTCCCGCTACCAGGCCACCCTTGCGGGCCAGGAAGCCTCCCTGTTGCGGAAGATCTACCGGGAACTCGGCGTCAGCGACTCCCTGCCAGCGCGGCTTAATCAGCGTCCTGAGCGGGTTCGCGCCGAAGCCGCCCTGGAGATCATGGTCTTCCAGGTGAACGAGTACCTCGACAATCTGCTCCCCGTGCTCAAGGACCCCCACCCCTACATCGCCCAATTGGCGGCTCAAGCCCTCGCGCACAGTCAGGACCTGAGGTATGCGGAGCCGGTCGTCGCCTGGGTGAGAAGCCAGGATCGCTACCAGCAGGAACGGGTCTTAAGGTTGCTGGAAGGGTTTGGTCCCGCGCTGTTGCCATGGCTGGAGCACCATCTCCCGCCACCGGCCGAAAACCCTGGCCCTTGGGTCATCTTCGCCCAGCTGGCGGCCTCGCACCGGCATGCCAATAGCCAATCCAGACTGCTGAGTCTCCTGAACGAGCCCGATGTGGACCTGCTGGCCTCAGCCCTCAAGGCCCTGGCGGCCCTTGGAGATCCGCATACGCTGGAGGCAATCCGTCCCTTCATCCGCAATGAAGCCTGGCCACTGCGCGCCCAGGCGGCACGAACCCTGGGGCACTTGGGGGGTCCCGCCACCATTGCCGATCTGCTGACGCTCACCTCGGATTCCGTCTACGAAGTGCGGCGCAATGCCGCCCAGGCCCTGGCGGACCTCGGACATGCCGGCCGGAGCGCCCTGGAGTGGCTGGTGGAAGATCCGGAAGCGGATCGCTTCGCCCGGGACATCGCCCGGGAGCGCCTGGAGTGGTCGGACGAACGGGGGCACCTATGAGGCTCCAGGACATCGGCATGGCTGTGTTGGAGTGGGGAATCCTCTTCTATTTCCTCGTTTATCACCTGCTGCATTGCTTCCTCATGCTCCGGGCGTTCCACTCCATCAGGAACTACCTGAGCGAGATGGATACGGATCGCCTGGATGCCGCCTTCCAGACCAGCCACATCAAGCCCATCACGCTCATCTGCCCCGCCTACAACGAGGAGAGTGGCGTGGTGGCCAGCGTCAACAGCCTCATCAGCCTGCGCTATCCGGAGTTCCAGGTGGTGGTGGTGAACGATGGCAGTACGGACGCCACCCTGGACCGTCTCATCGTCGCCTTCAAGCTGAAACCCAGCCAGCGCGTGCTCCGCGAGTTGATTCCGACCCAGGCCGTACACGCCATCTACGAAAGCGCCTATGTGCCCAACCTCATGGTGGTGGACAAGGCCAACGGCGGGAAATCCGATGCCCTCAACTGCGGTGTGAACCTGGCGCGCTATCCCCTGGTCTGCTGCATGGATGGCGACAGCCTCCTGGAGAACGACGCCCTCCTTCGCATCGCGCGGCCCTTCATGGATAGTCCGCACATGGTGGCCTCCGGGGGCGTGATCCGTCCCCTCAATGGCTGCAAGGTCACCCCCATGGGCATCCGGGGCATCTTCATGCCGACCTCCTGGCTGGCCCGGTTCCAGGTGGTGGAGTATCTTCGTGCCTTCCTCTTCGGCCGCGTGGGCCTTGCCTCCCTGGATTCGCTTTTCATTGTCAGCGGCGCCTTCGGTGTATTCCGCAGGGATCTCCTCGTGAAAGTGGGTGGTTTCCTGACCACCACCATCGGCGAGGATTTTGAACTCGTGGTGCGCCTCCACCACCACCTTCGCGACCAGCACCAGCCCTACCACATCACGCTGGTGGCGGATCCCGTCTGCTGGACCGAAGTCCCCGAGGACCGGAAGACCATGCGGCGCCAGCGCAACCGGTGGCAGCGGGGCATGCTCGACACGCTCTGGTTGCATCGCCACATGTGGTTCAACCCCAAGTACGGGCGCATCGGCCTCTTCTCCATGCCCTATTTCCTTATCTTCGAGGCCCTGGCCCCGATCATTGAGGTGCTCGGCTACCTGCTCTTTGCCTGGGCCATCTGGACCCGGTCTTTCAACACCCCCTTCGCTGCCCTCTTCTTTTACCTGGCCCTGGTCCTGGGCATCCTCAACTCCGTGGTGGCCGTGGTGCTCCAGGCCATGAGCGGCCACCGCTACCAGGGCCTGAAAGCCTGGGGTCTGCTGCTTGTCACCGCCATCCTTGAGAATTTCGGCTATCGCCAGCTCACGGTCTGGTGGCGCCTGGGAGGCATCCTCGACTGGCTCCGGGGCAAGGAAGGCTGGGGCCGTATGAAGCGTCGAGGCCTCGGGCACCACCCACCACCCAAGCCCGCCGCTTGACGGAGGAGGACAATCTCATACATTCTTTGTTCTCGTTCTTTGGCAGTCCGATAGCGCTATCCAGAAAGGTGGAGGGACAAGGCCCTGTGAAACCTTGGCAACCTGCGTCAGCAAGGTGCCAACTCCTGCCCTCGGCGTGTCCGGGGGGAAGATACCGAGTGATCCGAGACTGAACCAAACCGTACTGGATACCGATACACGGACTGCCCCCTTTCCGGCGCATCCATGACCCATCCATCCTTCCAGCAGGCCCTCGATGCAGGCGAGTGTTTCCTCTTCGATGGAAGCACGGCTACGGGCCTGCATGATCGCGGCATCACCCTCCAGCGAAGCTTCGAGGCCTGCAACCTCAAGTCGCCGGATCTGCTGCTGGCCATCCACGGCGAGTTCCTCTCGGCCGGAGCCCAGGTGCTCACCACCAACACCTGGGGCGCCAACCGCCTGAAGCTGGCCGCCCACGGCCTGGAGGACCAGTTCGAGGAAATCAACCGCCAGGGCGTGACTCTCGCGAAGCAGGCCATCCAGCAGCAGGGGGCCCGGGCTTGGGTCGCCGGCTGCATGGGGCCCCTGGGCGTGCGCATCGAACCCTGGGGACCGACCTCCTTCGACGAGGCCCGAGCCTTTTTCCGGGAGCAGGCTAACCTCCTGATCGAAGCTGGGGCCGACCTCATCGTGCTGGAGGCCTTCGAAGATCTGAACGAGATCCACCAGGCCCTTATCGCCGTGAAGGAAGCGAGTTCCTTGCCTGTGGCCGCCCTCATGACCACCAACGAAGAAGGCCAGGCCCTCTTCGGCACGGAGCCGGACTGGTTCGCCCGCAAACTCGATGAGTGGGGCGCCGATTTGGTGGGTGTCATCGGTGGCAACGGCCCTGCGCCGACCTTGCGCCTCCTGGAGCGCATGAAGGCCGTCACGGCCAAACCCATCCTGCTGGAACCCAACCCCGGCATGGCCCGGGTGGTGGATGGCCGGCTCATCTACGGCGCCAGCCCCGAATACCTGGGGGAATTCGCCGGCCGTGCCCTGGCGGCCGGTGCCCGGGCCGTGGGCGGCTGCAGCGGCACTACGCCAGCCCACATCCGGGCCATGCGCGGCGCTCTGCGCCAGGAGCGGGCCTTCGTCCAGGCCGGCGGCGGTTTCGAGCTGAAGCCCCACGAGCAGCCCCAGCCGGAAGTGCCCTTCGCCTACCGCAGCCGCTTCAGCCTGAAGCTGGCCCAGGGCGAGTTTGTCCACGCCGTGGAGCTGGTGCCACCCAAGGGCATGGAGACGGACAAGCTCCTGGCCAAGACCCGCCAATGCCTGTCCTTGGGCGTGGACGCCATCAACGTGCCCGACGGTCCCCGGGCCATGGCCCGCATGTCCGCCCTGGCCACGGCCCTCATCATCGAGCAGCAGGTGGGCCTGGAGACGATCCTCCATTACGCCTGCCGGGACCGGAACCTCCTAGGCATGCAGAGCGATCTCCTGGGTGCCGCCGGGCTGGGCCTTCGCAATGTCCTGGCGGTCACCGGCGATCCCCCGAAGATGGGGCCTTATCCCCAGGCCACGGCGGTCTTCGATGTGGATGCCATCGGCCTCGTAAACATGCTCAAGCGTTTGAATACCGGCTTGGATCTGGGCGGCGCCAGCATCGGCAAGCCCACCTCCTTCAGCGTGGGCGTGGGCGCGAACCCAGTGGCCTCGGACCTGGAACGGGAGAAATCCCGGTTCCGCTACAAGGTGGAAGCCGGGGCCCAGTGGGCCATCACCCAGCCGGTGTTCGACGCCGCCAGCCTCTTCCGCTTCCTGGATTTCACCGAAGGCCTGGATGGCAAGGGGGGCGTCCCCATCATCGCGGGCATCTGGCCCTTGAAGAGCCTGCGCAATGCCGAGTTCATGGCCAACGAGGTGCCGGGGGTGTTCGTGCCGCCTTCGATCCTGGCCCGCATGGCCAAGTGGCCCGCGTCCGAGGACCAGGTCAAGGAGGGCCTCGCCATCGCCCAGGAGATCATCGAGGTCATCCGGCCCCGGGTCCGCGGGCTGCAGCTCTCCGCCCCCTTCGGCCAGGTGGAACTCATCGCGCCGCTGCTGCCCACACAGGAGAGCCCATGGTGAAGGTCCACTTCCTCCTCGAGGACCTGCTGGTGGAAGCCCCCGCAGGGACTTCGCTGCAGACCATCGCCGACGCCGCCGGTGCCGACATCACCTTCGGCTGCCGCACCGGTTCCTGCGGCACCTGCCGCGTGCGCATCGCCGAGGGTCTTCATCACTGCGGCGAGCCCGGATCGGAGGAACGCGACTTCCTGAAGGGCCTCGACGCTCCCCCCGACCAGCGCCTCGCCTGCCAGGTGATCGTGCAGGGTGATGTGGCCGTGGATTACCTGGGGCTCTGACATGACGACCCTCGATGCCATCCTCCGCGACAAGGTGCTGCTGCTCGATGGCGGCATGGGCACCCAGATCTTCGCCCGCAAACCCACCGTGGAGGACTACGGCAGCGCGGCCCTGGAAGGCTGCGTGGACCTGCTCACGGAGCGGCGTCCCCAGTGGATCCGCGAAATCCATGAAAGCTATTTCAAGGCCGGGGCCGATGCGGTGGAGACCAACACCTTCGGCGCCAATCCGCTGGTGCTTGGCGATTTCGGGCTGGCCGGAAAAGCCTACAGCCTGAATGTCCAGGCGGCCTCCATCGCCAAGGAGGTGGCCCGCAGTTTCGACCGCCCCCGCTTCGTCATCGGCTCCGTGGGCCCGGGCACCAAGCTCATCTCCCTGGGCCATGTGAGCTACGGCGACCTCCTGGCTTCGTACCGCGTGCAGATGGACGGCCTCCTGGACGGCGGGGCCGACGCCATCCTCATCGAGACCTGCCAGGACCTGGGCCAGATCAAGGTGGCCGTGCGGGCCGCCAAGGAGGCCATGGCGGCCAAGCAGCGGCGCATTCCCATCTGGGTCCAGGCCACTGTGGAAACCACCGGCACGCTACTGGTGGGTTCCGACATTTCCGCCGTACTCACCAGCGTGGAGCCCCTGGGCGTCGATGTGTTGGGTCTCAACTGCGCCACGGGACCGGACGAGATGCACATGCACCTCCAGACCCTGGCCGAAGCCAGCCCCTTCCGCATCAGCTGCCTGCCCAACGCGGGGCTGCCCCTGAATGTGGCTGGCCAGGTGGTGTACCCGCTGGATCCCGCGGCTTTCGCGCCCAAGGTGCTGCACGCGGCCGCGGAATTCGGCCTCGCCATCGTCGGCGGCTGCTGCGGCACCACGCCGGAGCACATCCGCGCCCTGGCGCCGGGCGTGGACAAGCTCAATGCCCCTCAACGCTCGCCCAAGTTGGAACGCAGCGCCGCCAGCCTCTACCAGAGCGTGACCCTCAAGCAGGAGCCGGCCCCCCTCATCGTGGGCGAGCGGACCAATGCGAACGGCTCCAAGAAATTCCGCGATCTGCTGGCCGCCGAGGACTGGGACGGCATGATCGCCCTGGCCAAGGAGCAGCAGCGCGAGGGCGCGCACCTGCTGGATCTTTGCGTGGCCTATGTGGGCCGAGACGAAGTGCGCGATGCAGACGAACTCTTGAGCCGCCTCGTCACCCAGATCGCGCTGCCGCTGATGATCGACAGCACCGAATTCCCCGTCATCGAGCGTGCCCTGCAGCGGTCCCCCGGCAAGTGCGTCATCAACTCCATCAACTTCGAGGATGGCGACGCCAAGGCCCGCAAGATCCTGGAGCTCTGCAGGACCTACGGCGCCGCCGTGGTGGCCCTCACCATCGACGAGCGGGGCATGGCCAAGACCCGGGAGCAGAAGCTGGCCGTGGCCCGGCGCCTCTACGACCTGGCCGTCGGGGAATACGGCCTCGCGCCCGGCGACCTCATCATCGACCCCCTGACTTTCACCCTGGGCAGCGGCGACGAGGAATTCCGCGGGTCCGCCATCGAGACGCTCGAGGCCCTGAAGCTCATCAAGGCCGAACTGCCGGGCGTCATGACCATCCTGGGCGTGAGCAATGTGAGCTTCGGCCTCAACCCCGCCAGCCGCCACGTGGTCAACGCCCTCATGCTTTATCACGGCGTGAAGCACGGCCTGGACATGGCCATCTTCAACGCCTCCAAGGTCATTCCCGTGGCGAAAATCGATCCCGAGGACCGCCGCATGGTGGAGGATCTGATCTTCGATCGCCGTGCCGAGGGCTACGATCCCCTGAAGGCCATCCTGGCCCGCTTCACCGACCGCAAGGCGGCCGTCCTCAAGGATCGGCGCGCGGACCTGCCCGTGCTGGAGCGCCTGCGCCGGGGCATCCTCGACGGCGAGAAGCAGGCCATCCTCGCGGACGTGGACGAGGCCCTCAAGGACCACGATCCCCTGAAGCTCATCAACGACGTGCTCCTGGGCGCCATGAAGGTGGTGGGCGAGCGCTTCGGCTCCGGCGAAATGCAGCTGCCCTTCGTGCTGGAAAGCGCCGAGGCCATGAAGGCCGCCATCCGGCGCATCGAGCCGCACCTGCCGAAGGAGTCGAACTACCAGAAGGGCCGCATCCTCCTGGCCACGGTGAAGGGCGATGTGCACGACATCGGCAAGAACCTGGTGGACATCATCCTCAGCAACAACGGGTTCGAGGTGAAGAACCTGGGCATTAAGCAGCCCATCGAGGCCATCCTCAAGGAGCTGGAAGCCTGGCCCGCGGATGCCATCGGCCTGTCCGGCCTGCTGGTGAAATCCACCGTGATCATGAAGGAGAATCTTCACTTCATGGAGGAGATGGGGCTGAAAATCCCCGTGATCCTTGGGGGCGCGGCTCTCACCCGCGCCTATGTGGAAGGCGATTGCCGCCGGGCCTACGCGAGCCCCGTCTTCTATGCGGAGGATGCCTTCGAGGGCCTGCGGCACATGCAGGCCCTGGTGGCGGGGGATATCGCCACGCCAGCCCCTGTCGCCGCCGCGGATGCGACGGGAGGGATCACCATTCTGCGCAAGGGCTCTGCCGCCGTGCCACTGACGCCCCTGGGGCAGAGCAGCTGGGTGCGCCATGACGCGCCCAGCCCCGAGCCCCCCTTCTGGGGCGTCCGCGAGCTGGCCGACGCTCCGGTGGATCTCTTTGAACATCTGGATGGCTTCGCGCTCATCCGCAACCGCTGGGGCTTCAGCCAGGGCAACATGAACGACGAAACCTTCGCCGCCGTGCTGCGCGACAAGGCCGAACCCCAGCTGGCCCAGTGGCGCGAGCGGCTGGCAGCCGAGCCGCTCTTCCACCCCAAAGCCCGCTACGGCTACTTCCCCGTGCGGGCCGAAGGGGATGTGCTGTGCGTGTTCGATCCCATGGACCAGAACCGGACCCTGGCCCGGCTACCCTTCCCCCGCCAGGCCACGGGCCGCCGCTTGTGCATCACGGATTTCTTCCGCGCCGAAGCGACCGATGTGCTGGCCCTGCAGCTCGTGACCCTCGGCCAGGCCGCCGCGAACCACGCCGCGAAGCTTTACCAGGAGGATGGCTACGCCGACTACTTCGCCTTCCACGGCCTGGCCACCGAGCTTACGGAGGCCTACGCCGAGCGGCTCCACGCCCGCATCCGCCGCGAACTGGGCATCCAGGGGAAGGATCTGCCCGGCCGCGCCCTCTTCGCCCAGGGCTACCAGGGCTCCCGCTATTCCTACGGGTACCCGGCCTGCCCCGACCTGGAAGGCAACGGCCCCATTCTCGATCTGCTGCGCGGCGCCGAGATCGGCGTCCACCTTAGCGACAGCCACCAGATGGACCCCGAATACAGCACCAGCGCCCTCGTGGCCTGGCATCCGCAGGCGCGGTATTTCTCCGTTTGAAGGCGTCCGGCGACAGGTCCTAGCCGTCCTCCAGGCACTTCAGCGACATCCTGCAGCTGGTCTGCAAGTCTTCGAGAGGACAGCTCGCCCCGGCCGCCAGCTGGGTTTCAGCGTGGCGCACGAGGTGGTGCAGGCCCACCATGCCGTAGCTCGCCGCGAGCCCCGCGAGTCGATGGAGGGCCTGGGCCACGCGCGTGGGTTGCGCCAGATCCTCCAGGCAGGCCTCTGCTGAATTTCGGCAGGCCTGCAGGCCCTTCGCCCAGGTTTCCTCCCCCAGGTCGCTGCGGATCCGCGCCACATGGGCCTCGTCCAGCAGACTCGAACAGTGCGGGAGACCCTGCGGCCCGTAGGTGGGCAGGTCCATCAGCAGGGCCGCGAGGCGGTCCATCTGGAGGGGCTTGGGCAGGACGCCCAGCGCGCCCGCCTCGAGGCCAGCCTGGAGGCAGGAGCGCCCCGTGTCCGCCGATGAGAGGAATACCGGCAGGTTCGCCACCCGCGGATCAGGCAGGGACCGGACGCGCTTGAGCAATTCCAGACCATCCATGTCGTGCATGTGCAGATCCAGCAGGATGACGTCGAAGGGGTGGGTCGCCAGGACCTGCAGGGCCTCGCCGCCGCTCGCCACGCTCACCACGCCATGACCGAGGCGCGCCAGAAGGCCCGCCGCCACGACTCGGTTGGCCTCCACGTCGTCGACCACCAGGACCGTCAAGGGCACCGTTCCCGGCCTGATCTCCGTGGCTTCGGGCGCCGGCTCCCCCACCGGCAAGACGAGGGAGAAACTGAAGCGGCAGCCCTGGCCGGGCGTGCTCTCCAAGGTCAACGCCCCTCCCATGCCGGCCACCAGCTCACGGCTGATGGCTAGGCCGAGGCCCGCGCCGCCATGCCGGCGCTGGATGGACATGTCCCCCTGCTCGAAGGGGGCGAACACCCGGTGCTGGGCCGCCGGGTCCAGGCCCGGCCCCGTGTCCCGCACCGAGAAGACGCAGCGGACCTGCGACGGGGGACCAGGTTCCTCCGTCGCTTCCAGGGACAACACCACCTCTCCGCGATCGGTGAATTTCACGGCATTGCCCGCCAGGTTGACCAGCACCTGGCGCAGACGCAGCCCATCCCCCACCAGGCTCGGCGGCACGGGGCCGTGCTCCTCCACCCGGAAGGCCAGTCCCTTGGCCGAGGCCTGGGGGTGGAGGGCAGCCTGCACCTCGGCAAGCAGGTCCGCTGGGCTGAAGGCCTCCCGGGCCAGACTCAGGTGGCCGGCTTCGAGGCGGGCCAGGTCCAGCAGATCGTCCAACAGGCGCGCCAGCAGGTGCCCGTTGCGGGCGATGATCTCCAGCGGCTGGCGCTGTTCTGGACGAAGGCCGGGCGCCTGGAGCAGCTGGACGCCGCCGAGCACACCGTTCAGCGGGGTGCGGATCTCGTGGCTCATCATGGCCAGGAAGCGGCCCTTCGCTTCATTCGCCC
This sequence comes from Geothrix sp., assembly GCA_035255365.1. Lineage (GTDB taxonomy): Bacteria > Acidobacteriota > Holophagae > Holophagales > Holophagaceae > Geothrix. The sequence goes on along the minus strand of DATEZS010000078.1, from coordinate 4,537 downwards.
GCCGCGCCGCGTCCTCCGCCGCCTTGCGTTCCGCCACCTCATGCTCAAGGCGATCCCTCAGGGCGAAGTCCCGGCGCTGGGTGCGGTTCCAGGTCACGCGGAAGGCGATCCCCACCCCGTTCGCGAACAGCAGATAGAGGGCCATGAGGCCCACCGCCGGCGCGCCCAGGCCCTCTGTGGCCACCAGGTAGCCCAGGAAGATCACTGTTCCGGTAAGCGCGGAGATCAGGCTCAGGCGCAGCGCCATGGGCAGCATCATGTAGATGCCGAGCACGAAGAGGACGATGAAGGGGAGATTCTGGGAGTGGGCGGGGCCACGGGCCAGGGCGAGCAGGTGGTACTCCACCACCTCCGTCACCGTGACCAGGGTGGTTCCAGCGAAGAGAAAGGCTTGCGCCATCTCCAGGGGACGGCGGGATCTGGCCAGGAATCCGGCGATCCCCAGCAGGCCCCAGACACTCAGGCGCAGGGCCGCCAGGAGCCAGAACGGCGTGGTGTTCCCGAAGGTCTGATGGTCGAAGGCGAGGGCGGCCACATAGAGGCCGGGCAGGAAGGCCAGGAATCGGAGCTGCGCGGCCAGGCGCGGCTGAAGGTCCTCCTGGAAGGCGGCTTCCGTGGCGGGGTGGATGAAGACGCCCAGCCACCGGGAGAGGGCCAGGGGCCCGGCCTGCACGGCTCAGCCTGGGGCCCGGTAGCCCACGCCCGGCACGGTCTGGAGCAGGGAGGGGTGCCTCGGGTCGTCCGCCAGCTTCCGGCGCAGCCGGGACACCAGCGTGTCCACGCTGCGGCTGCAGACGGTGGAGCCTTCGGGGCTGATGATCTCGGACAGATCCGCGCGGGTCAGCACCCGTCCCTTGGCCTCCATCAAGGCGACGAGCAGGTCGAACTCCCCCCGGGTGAGCTCGACCTCTGTCCCCTCGCCGTCCAGTAGGCGCCGCCCCGGTGCGTCCAGGCGGAAGCTTCCGACGGGAAGGGTGGGCAGGGGGGATTCACCGCAGCGCCGCAGCAGGTTCTGGATGCGGGCCAGCAGTTCGCGGGGATCGTAGGGTTTCTCCACGAAGTCATCCACCCCCAGTTCCAGGGCCAGGAGCCGGTCCGCTGGCCGGCTGGTCACGATGAGCACGGGGACCGCGCGCCGGATCAGTTCCCGGGCCAACTCCATCCCATCACCATCTGGCAGGTTCAGGTCCAGCAGCACCAGGCGGGGATGCGCGGCCGCCGCCTGGGCGCGCCCCCGGGCCAGTGTCTCCGCCTCCTCCACCCGGAAGCCCGCCTGGCGCAGGTAGGCCGCCAGCAGGATCCGCTGGGCGGGGTCGTCCTCGATGAGCAGGATGGGATTCGACTGGCTCATGGCTTGGGAGGGGTGGTTGACAGGCCATTGTCCACCCGTTGGCAAGCTATTGACATGGGTTCATTACCTTTCCCCGGGAAAGTCGTGCCCACTCAACCGCCAGGCACCCTCGCGGAGGAACCCATGAACCCGGGAATCCCATTGCGCCTATCCCTCCTGCTCGTCCTGTCCCTCGCCCTCGGCTGCGGCGGCAGAAGCAGGTCCGCCCCCGCGGCGGCGTCGGGCGGGTTGACCATCGCCCAGGTCTACGAGAAAACCATCGCGTCCCTCCGGGCGGGCACCCCCGACACGGACGGGGACGGCATCCCCGATGATGTCGAGCGGGACCTGCTCCGCACCGATCCCCTGAAGGTGGACTCGGATGGGGATGGCATCTTCGACAACACCGAGGTCTTCGGCAACATGACCTGGGGCGAGAACGACGCCCTGCCCGACGTGAACGGGAACGGCGTCATCGCCGCCCTGGACAAGGACGACGACGGCAACGGCATCAACGACGGGGAGCTGGTGGACAGCGACGGGGACGGCATCCCCAACTACCTGGAGTTCTACGGCTACACCTACGACGCCCTGAGCGGGAAACCCAAGCTCTGGGATGGCGTCGACCACACGGTGCGCTACTACAAGACCGATCCGAACCAGCGCTCCACGGATCAGGATCCCTTCGACGACCTCACCGAGGTTTCCGGCACCAACATGGACGTGTCCGTGAAGGGCCCAGGCGACCTGCCCATGGTGCCCGCCCTTCCCGAGATCGTCGTCCGGCTGGAGGGGTACCGGGTGACCCTCAACGATTCCATCACCGTCACTCAAGGGAGGTCCGTGAGCAAGGGGACCACCTGGGACGCCAGCACCACTGCCACGCACTCCCGCACGAGGGAGGACAACTGGGAGGTGGGCGTCGAGGCTGAGGTGGGATTCGAGTTCCCGGGCGTGAAGGCCTCCGTCAAGGCCCACGCAAACTATGGAGGCCTCATCGCGAACACCCACGAGACCAGCAGCGCCACCTCCCGCGGTGGCTCCCTGGTGAGCACCGAGGAGTGGTCCCAGGCCACGACCACGAACCCCACCGAGGCGGCCAAGATCAAGCTCTTCCTGAAGGTGTACAACCAGGGAAGCGCCTGCGCGAGCAACGTGGTGCCCACCCTCACCCTGCGGATCGGAGGCCACAATGTGGCCACGTTCAAGCCTGGCGAAAACCAGGTCAACCTGCTCGAGCCCGGGGGGACCTATCCCTCCACGCCCGGCGTGTGCTGGGTGGTGGACAGCAACCAGGCCGGCAAGGACATCTACCTGACCTTGAACGAGCTGAGGGCCCTGGAATGCGGTGCCCCCGTGAACATCACGATGACCCAGATGGCCGCGGACGTCATGCGCTTGAACCCCGCCACCGGGGCCTACGAACGCATGGGGGACTGGAACGAGTACCGGGCCCGCTGCAAGGCTGTCAGCGCCAACCTCTACTTCGACATCGGCGACGGCAACTTCGTCCACAGCCTGGTCTACGCGGACGGCCGGCCCACGGCGCCCGCAGTAACCCTGGGTGATGCCTTCCTCTGGGGCGTGGGTGGCTACACACATCAGGGCCTGGGTTTCACCTACCGGGACATGAACGGGCTGACCAAAGAGATGAAGCTGGATGACTGGGCCATCTGCCTCGATGGAGGCACCTACGCCGCGAATGGATTGGAGAAGGGCAAACCTCTCCCCGCGGGCTTCAACCTCTTCAACCTCCGCCTGAACCCGAGTTCCGTGATCGTGGCCAAGGTGCCACGGGCCTCGGTGGATGGGACCCCCGTGGATGGCGTCCTCGTCTATGAGCCGGAGATCTATTACGCCTACTACGACAGCGCCACCGGCAGCGTCAATGCGGTGGTGGGGGACTACAACGGCGTCGCCAAGGCGGAGTTCATCGACAAGGACGGGAACGCCCGCCTCATGTCGGTGGACCTGGCGGGATCGGACTTCTATGTCTACCACCCGCAGGCAGACGCCTTGTCCTATCCCGGCGGCTACGTGTTCAACGGCACGGAGAAGATCCGGGTCACCAATGTCAAAGGTGATCGGGCCGAACAAACGCTCACCGGGATCTACGCGACCCCCGAACCCGTGGCACCCACCATCGAATGGGCCGTGATCGATGCCAGCGACCCGACTAAGCCTTTCATGGAGGCCAAGGTGATGCCGGGCCTGAACGCCCCCCTCGACTGGGTCAAGCTCTTCCCCAACAACGCCAATTACGCGCCCGTCCAGCTCGCCCTGGTCGCGGATGTCTACCGGCGGCCGGATGTGTGGACCTGCAGCCTGGCGGATGAGATGAACCTGGGCATGGATGTGTGGAACACCATGACCCTGACCGCCCACGCCCAGGGCGGGCTTTACAGCGAGTGGAACGGGAAGTTCGACATCCGGCGGCCCTACCATGTGGGCCTGCGGGACCTGACTTCCTACTACGGGTGGTACTGGGATGACGACTGGTCCCAGCATGCATTGAATCTCGACAACAGCGAGATCACCGGCTTCGCATGGGAGGAGGGCGACTCCGTCCCCTACCCCAACGACAACTACGAACTGTGGGTCTGGTGGCAGGGCAGCAATTGGCAACTGCGCATCAACAAGGTCCAGTCCTACAAGGTCTCGGGCATTCCCTATGACGAGATCACCCAGCAGACCGCGAACTTCCTCAAGGATCACCTGGCGACCGTCCCGGATTACACCACCATCGCGAACGGCGACACCTTCCTGATCCGGACCAGCGAGGGGCGGTTGGCCAAACTGGAGATCGTGGAATGCGTGCCCTATGATCCGTCCGGTGCCTACAACCGGGCGCAGCGGACCCGCGTCCGATACACCGTGTTCGAAAACTGAGTCCAGGGTTCCCTGGAACCCCGAGGACCTACCCTCTGTCCTGGGTGCAGTTGGACAACCGGACCCGGATCCCGCTCGCGCCAGGGGTTGAATTCCCCGACCCGGAAGGCTACATTCTCTGCCAGGCCCCGCGGGGCCGTGTTCACCTGAGATCCTTGTCAGTTCCATAGCGAGTTATCCAGAAAGGTGGAGGGACGGGCCCTGTGAAACCTTGGCAACCTGCGAAAGCAAGGTGCCAATTCCTGCCGCGATTGAGCGATCAAGCGCGGAGAGATGTCGAGCTGTGTCGAACTGACGCAATCATCGAAGGGGCCCGAG
>DATEZS010000077.1:0-43357 GCA_035255365.1 Geothrix sp. | reverse complement strand
AGGGCGGACCTCAAGGAGGAACCCTGGGGAGCGGATTCCAACCTTCAGGCTGATCCCGCCCGCCTGGCCTATACGGCGCTGGGCGCCACGATCAAGACCAATGCCTTCGGGGACGGGTGGGACCTGGGCGGGATCGGCACGGAACCGGATCGCAAGGCCTACCGCAAGGAGCTTGACCGACAGCATTGGATGGCACGGGGTGTCTCCCTGCTGGTGGGCTTGGCCGTGGCCCTGGGCATGTGGTTGCGCTACCGCTCCCGACGCAGGGCCCTGCTGGATGCGGACCGTCTGGCCTCCATGACTCACAGCCTCAAGACGCCCCTGGCCATTCTGAAACTGCAGTGCGATTCCCTGCGCCTGGGCCATCTTGATGCAGAACACGCGGATGCCACCCTCATCCGGATCGGCGACGAGGTGGATCACCTTACGCTCATCATCGAGAACAGCCTGCGGGTGGTGCGCGGCGGAACCCCTTCCGGCCCCCAGGGAATCGCCAATCAGGAATGGTTCGAGGAGGTGGGCGATGATCTCCGCCCAGCCTTCGAGCAAGAGGAGCGGATCCTGGATCTCCAGCTCACCACTGAAACCGCCCAGGCTCCCCTACCCTCCCTGCGGGCCGCCGTGCTCACGCTCCTGGAAAACGCCCTCGGACATGGCAAGGGCCGCGTTCTGCTGCAGACCTGGCGCCATCGCCGTCGGTTCTGCATCCAGGTGAGCGACGAGGGCGAGGGGATCCAACCCCATCAGCTCAAATCCCTGGGCAAGCCCTTCCAGCGCCTTCGCGAATCCGGCAAGGAAGGCTTCCTGCGGGAAGGCCAGGGGCTGGGCCTGAGTCTGCTGATCCAGGTGGCCCAGCAGGAAGGCTGGGGCCTCACCTTCGCATCGGCGCCAGGACAGGGCTTCACCGCCCTTCTGGAAGTGCCCGCCTCCCGGAAAACGGTGCTCGCCACGCGGTGAGGCCACGCCTCCCACCACCCCCCGATCGCACGCGACATCAAGTCGCCTGCTCCCGCTCGGTCGCCCTCGCGGAGGGGGCCCCGTGGCTGGGGCCTCACTTCGCATCGGCGCCAGGGCAGGGCTTCACCGCCCTTCTGGAAGTGCCCGCCTCCCGGAAAACGGTGCTCGCCACGCGGTGAGGCCACGCCTCCCACCACCCCCCATCGCACGCGGGCAGGCCGCGGAGTTGGCATTTCATGACCCGGGGATTGATTTTTTCAGCCGAGGGGACCATGGTTAATCCACTGTTCCTTGATTGAGTGAGACACCGTGACCCATATCCTTGTGGTGGAGGATGAACCCTCCCTCTGCCAGCTGCTCGTCAGCAACCTGTCATGCGAGGGCTATTCCGTGGAATCCGTCGGTGACGGGGGCCCCGCTCTGGTCGCACACGCCCAGCGGCGGGCGGACCTCATCCTCCTGGACCTCATGCTTCCCCAGGTGGACGGTTTCGAGGTCCTCAAGACCCTTCGCGCCCGCCAGGACGACGTGCCGATCCTCATGCTGACCGCCCGGGGGGAGGAAGCGGACCGGGTCCAGGGACTGAGTCTCGGGGCCGACGACTACCTGGTGAAACCCTTCTCGGCCCTGGAGCTCCTCGCTCGCGTGAAAGCCATTCTCCGCCGCAGCCGCCCCATGGAACATCAGCCGGTCCTGCGCTCCGGTCCCTTCCGGTTCAACCTCCCGCGGCTGGAGGCCACCCGGGATGGGGTGGTGCTGGAACTGACGCCCCGGGAATTCCGCCTGCTCGAGATCCTGATCACCCATGCAGGCCGGACCCACAGTCGGAAGGAACTGCTCCAGCTGGCCTGGGAAGCCGATGCCCGGCCCAGCGCCCGGACGGTGGATGTGCACATCGCCAACCTCCGCCGCAAGCTTCAGGAAGATCCCAGCAAACCCTGGGTCGCCACTGTGGGCGGCGAAGGCTACCGGTGGGTCTGCCCCGTGGAGCGCGATTCCGGCTGAAACCTGCGGCCTGTCCTCACGCCGCTTTCCCGGCCAGAATGGGGCATGGCGCCTTGGAACCCCCACAGCTGGCAGCATCTCCCGGCGGAACAACAGCCGGTCTACGGCGATGCCACGCGGCTGGAAAGCGCGCTGGCCCGCTTGCGCAACCTTCCTCCGCTGGTGATCCCTCACGAGGTGGAACGGCTGCGAGGGCTGCTCGCCGAGGCGGCGGCAGGTCGCCGCTTCCTGCTCCAGGGCGGCGACTGCGCCGAGCAGTTCAAGGACTGCGCGCCCGCGGCCATCGAGGGGAAGCTCCGGGTGCTGCTGCAGATGTCCGTGGCCCTCACCCATGGCGGCCGCAAACCCGTGGTGCGCGTGGGCCGCATCGCCGGCCAGTTCGCCAAGCCCCGCAGCCGTCCCACGGAGATGATCCGCGGCGAGGAACTGCCCAGCTACCGGGGTGACCTGGTCAACGGGCTCGAGCCCACCCTCGAGCAGCGCCGCCCCGATCCTCAGCGCATGCTGGAGGCCTACTTCCACAGCACCGCCACCCTCAACCACCTCCGGGCCCTGGCGGCAGGGGGCTTCGCGGACCTCCACCATCCCGAGCGGTGGGACCTCCCGGGCAGCACCGGGGCCGTCCCCGAGTACCAGCGCACCCTCACCCAGGTGCGGGAATCCCTGGATTTCCTGGAAGCCCTGGGCGGCATCCAGCGGGAGGTCCTCGAGCGCATCGACTTCTACACCAGTCATGAGGCCCTGCTGCTGCCCTACGAAGAGGCCCTCACCCGGTGGATCCCCGAGGAACACGCCTACTACAACCTCGCGGCCCACACCGTGTGGGTGGGCGAGCGGACCCGCCAGCTGGACGGCGCGCACATCGAGTACCTACGGGGGATCCGCAACCCCATCGGCGTCAAGGTCGGCCCCAGCGCCACTCCCGCGCATCTGGCCGCCCTGCTGGACCGCCTGGACCCCGAGCGGGAGCCGGGCCGCATCACCCTCATCACCCGCTTTGGTGCTGCCAAGATCGGCGCTGCCCTGCCGCCCCTGCTGAAGGCGGTCCAGGCCACGGACCATCCCGTGCTCTGGAGCTGCGATCCCATGCACGGGAACGGCACCGAAAGCCCCGGCGGGCTGAAAACCAGGGACTTCGGGGCCATCCTGTCCGAGCTGCGCCAGGCCTTCGAACTCCACCGGGCCCACGGATCGCAGCTTGGCGGCGTCCATTTCGAGCTGACCGGCGAGCCCGTCACCGAATGCACCGGCGGCACCGAAGGCCCCTCCGAAACCGACCTGGCCAAAGCCTACGAAACCGGCTGCGATCCGCGCCTGAACGGCAACCAGAGCCTTGAGATGGCCTTCCTCATCGCTGAGATGATGCGCGGCTGATATCACCTCAACCTCTCCCAGGGCTCCGGGATCTAAGGATTCATGTTGGAGGATTCATGCGCGGCATCCTGGCGGCGGCGACCTTGTGTTTGGCCATGGCCTGCGGAGGCGGTGGCAACAGCTCGTCCACCCCACCGCCCCCGCCTTCCTCGGATCCCTGGTCCGCGGTGACCTTGGCCATCCAGGCCGCCCAGAGTCAGTTTCCCAACGGATTGTGCGTGGAAGTGGCCAGTCCCGCCGGGGTGGTCTACTCCCACAGCGCCGGCGGCTTCACCAACCAGGATGCGGTGTTGGTGGCCTCCGCCTCGAAATGGGTCAGCAGCACGGTCATCCTGCGCCTGGTGCATGCGGGCGCCTTCCCCCATGGCCTGGACACCCAGACCAGGGAGCTGCTGGTGGATGCCAACGGCAGCCCCTGGACCGGCAACATGGGCGAAATCTCGCTGCGCCACCTGCTCAGCTTCACCTCGGGCATCAGCGGGGACGACAACGCTTCGGAAAACGTATTCATCACCCTCGATGCAGCCGTGAAGCGCATCTACGCCGACTTCGCCGCCACAGCTTCGGCACCGGGCAGCTATTTCTACTACGGCAACACCCACCTGCGCGTCGCCGCCCGCATGGCCGAGGTGGCCACGGGCAAGAGCTGGTCCCAGATCTTCGCCGAGCAGCTGCACGATCCCTTCGGATGGTCCGCCACGAGCATCTACAGCGGCGGCGGCCCCAACCCGAATCCGGCTGGAGGCCTGAAGTGCACGGGTCTCGAATACATTCGCTTCGTGATGATGCAGCTGAGGGGCGGACTGGACGGCACCCAGGTGATCCTCACGCCCGACATGGTGGCGGCCCAGCGCACCGATGGATACGATGCCGGCACCACCCTCGCCTACAGCCCTTACTACGACAAGATCGGGAAGACCTACCATTACGCTCTGGGTAACTGGCTGGAAACGGCCGGTGGCGGCGGCCCCACGGCCAGCGATCCCGTCCTCCGCTATTCCAGCACCGGCACCTTCGGCTGGGCGCCCTGGGTGGCGGCCGACGGTGTCTACGGGGGCGTCATCATGACCCAGCAATCTCAGGGCGACACGGTGCCCTCGGAAAATCTGAAGGCCCAGCTGGATCCCCTCATCCGGGCCGCCCTGGCCAATCACCCCCCGGTGATCCGCACCGTTCCCTGAGGCCACCTACTGCAACGTGGGATGCACACCCTCCGGCCCGAGCCGGAGGACCATCTGCTCGAAGCCAGCGCTTAGGCGCACCTCCGCTCCCGCCAGAAGTTCCGGAAGGGGCTTCAGTTTCGGTGCGGGAAGCAGGAGCACCTCGCCGGCCTGCAGGGGAGGCAGCGCCAGCCCCTCCCAGGCCTTCAGCGGGGCGCTGCGCCGGGTCGCTCCCACTTTCAGTTCCAGACTGCCCGTGGGCCACTCGTCCGCCAGCCAGGCACCAAGAACCGTCTCTCCCTCACCCTCCAGGCACAGGCAGAACCCGGCCACGGCACCGCCCGCCATGCCCACCGCGGCGAGGCTTGGCGAGGGCAGGGACAGGAGTTCCGAACCGGGCCCCTTCACGGCGTGGCGGTCGAGCAGGTGGCCATCCAGGCGCCGCAGGGCGGCGGGGCGGGGCACACAGGCCAGCATCTGCACCGACGCCAGGGCCGGAGCCAGGGCCTCGGGCAGTGTCCCCCGCCCATCCCATTTTTCGGCGTAGCGCACGGTTTGCCGGATTCGGGCCAGGGCCCGGGGCCCCCCTTCCAGGGCGCGGCGCAGGCTGGCGGGCACCAGCTGCTCCGCCAGGGCCTCCGGAAGGCCTTCGCCCAGCTTGCCCAAGCGGATGGCCTCGAGGCGATTCAAGTCCGCCACGCGGCCCGAAGCCAGCCGCGCCACGAGAGCCCGCCTCGATGCGGGCCCCTCCGGCCAGACCGCCGTGCCGAGCAACATCGCTCAGCCCTCCGCTTCGATCCAGGCGCGGATGGCCGGGGAGAGGGGCTTGGGCCGGTGGGTGGCGAAATCCAGCATCACCTGGATGGTCTTGCCTTCGGCGAACACGTTCCCGCCCGGGCCTTTCGTCAGGCGGTAGGCCAGGTCGAAGGATGTGTTGCCCACCTTGGTGCAGGTCAGCTCCACGCACACCTTGTCCGTCAGCAGGATCGGCATGCGGTAGTCCACCTCCACCCGGGCGATGAGGAAGCCATCCTCCTTGAACGGCCGATTCCCGAGGAAGAGGTGCCACCAGTAGACCCGGGCCTGTTCCATGAAGCTCACGACCACGGCGTTGTTGACATGGCCCATGGCATCCAGGTCGCGGAAGCGCACTTCGATGGGATGAGTGAATGACATGGAACCTCCAGCTTCCCACCATACCGCCAAGCCGTCGTAGGCTGGATCCATGCAGCCCGAACCCCGCACCCCCTGGCAGCCGGCCCCCCGCTGGGCGGATCCCTTCATCGCCCTCCTGCTGATTCTCGCCTGCCTGGCAGCGGGGCTGTCGCTGTTCACCCGGGCGAAGGTGGCCGAACGCCCCTCGGAACAGGTCAGCCTCCAGGGGCGTCTGGTGGAGGTGGCCCTGGCTGCCCCCCAGGTCCTCCTGGGGCAGAAGCCGAAGGCCGCCGAGTGGGACAGGGCGGCTGCGCGCCTGTCCGACCCCTGGGACGCGGCCCTGCTGGTGGTGCTGCGCACCGAACTGGAGCCGGAGGCGAAGTCCGCCTTGCCGAAACTCCCCTCAAGGGGGGGCGAAGCCCTTCACCGCGTGTATCTGGCGGCCTACGAGCATGGCCCCATGCCCAGCGCCCAGGACCGGGCCGAGACGCGGCGTCGGCTGGGGAGGGGCTATTCGGCTTCCCTGCTGGAAGCGCGCCTGCAGGGACCGGCAAACGGCGGAATCCAACTGCGTACCCAGGCCCGGCAGGTGCTGCTGGTCCGCTTCGCTCTGCTGACCGTCCTGGGCCTGGGTGTTTCCGGACTGAGCCTCGGGGGGCTGGCCCTGGGGATCTACCTGATCGCCACCAGGCGCGTACCCCCACCACCCCTTCCCGCCTGGGGGCTCTCGGGCCGGGCGGCGGCCATTGTCTTCCTCGCCTGGTTCCTCGGGTTCTTTCTGGCGGGGAGCCTCGCGGGGCTGCTGCTTTCACCCTGGCCGTCCCTTCGCTGGCTCGCCCTTCCCGGGGGTTATCTGCTCCATGCGTGCTTCGGCCTGCGGCTCATCACCTGGGCCGAGGGCCTCCGCTTCAAGGATCTCTGGGGTCGCGTGGCCGCCGGGAGACCCGGCAAGGACCTGGCCTGGGCCATTCCCTTCCTCGCCCTCGCCGTGACCCTGGTGCTGCTCGTGGCCATGCTCAGCAGCTGGATCCTGGCGCCCACCCAGAATCCCCAGCGGGACCTCCAGGAACTGTTGCAGGGCGTGAGCGGCTGGCCCACCACCCTGGTGCTTTTCCTCACGGTGGCCGGAGTGGCTCCTGTCTTCGAAGAGCTGTTCTTTCGGGGCTTCCTGTTGCCTGTTCTTGCCCGGAAGGATCGAATGGCCTGGGGCCTTCTGGCCAGCGCCGGCCTCTTCGGCGCCATACACCTTCAACCCGCGGGCTTGCCCATCCTGGCCACCCTGGGCTGGGTGCTGGGCCTGGCCCTGCGGCAAACGGGCAGCCTCCGGACGCCCATCCTCCTGCACGCCTGCTGGAATGGCACCCTGTTCGTCCTGCTCAGGGGCATGGCCTAGTCGAAATGGATCCGCGACATCACGGGCGCCACCCACCAGAACAGCTGGAGCAGCACGAAGACCAAGGCGACCCATTTCAGGATCCACCACCAGTCCGTCGCCTCGGGTGTCGGGTCTGGGCGTGTCTTTCGCGAAGAGAGGTAGGTCTCGACCGGATCCTCGGCCAGGCTGATCTTCACCGCCTGGCTCACCCGGCCGCGCGTACCTCTGACATTCACATTCGGGTCCTCGTGGATGGGCTCCATGGTCCTGAAGCGGGCCACCGAAACGCTGCCGGTACCTGAGCCCGCGTCATCCTGGCCCAGGTTCGCGAACAGGCGGGCGCGCATGCTGGCGGGTCCTGGCAGGGCGTCGATGAGTTCCTCCATGAAATCCGGGAGGGTGGTGTACCGGTCATCCGGGTCCGAGGCGAGCGCCCTCCGGTACACCGTCGCCAGGCGAGTCGGCATGTCCGGGGGGATGGCCACGGATTCACGGAGGATATGGATGATGATCTCCGTCAGGCCGCCCCCAGGATGAGGGAGTTGGCCCGTCAGCAGCTCAAAGGCCGTGGCCGCGAAGCTGTAGCGATCCGAGGCGGGGGTGCCCTCTCCTCCCCGGAGCACTTCGGGAGGGGCGTAGGCGGGCGAACCGAGGAAATCACCTGTGGCCGTCAAGCGGAGCGCCAGGGTCTGGGCTACGCCTTCGATGTCGTCCGCCTGGGGCGGCAAGGATTCGAAGGGCTGCTCCAGGTTGACGCTCATGTGGCCCAGGCTCCGGGCGATGCCGAAATCCATGAGCTTGGCCCGGCCTTCTTCGCTGAGCAGGATGTTGTCGGGCTTCACGTCCCGGTGGACGATGGCGCACCGGTGGGCGGCCCGCAGGGCCCGCATGGCCTGGATGAGCACCCGAACGGCCGCTTCCTGCTCCAGGCTCTTGTCCTTGATGTGTTTGGCGAGGCTTTTCCCCTCCACGTACTCCATGGCCAGGAAGGGACCCAGGTCTTCTTCGACGCCCACATCGTAGATGGTGACGAGGTTCGGATGGTTGAGCTGGGCGCTGATCTCCGCTTCCCGGCGGAACCGCAGCATGGCCTGGTGCCGCATCTGTCCGGTGCTGCGGATCACCTTGATGGCCACGCGGCGCTTGAGGAGCGGGTCTTCGGCCAGGTAGACCGTACCCATCCCGCCCTGCCCGATGGGCCGGAGAACTTGATACCTGCCGATGGATCTGGGGTCTGCCATGGAACTGCCATTCTAGCCGCGAGACAGCCCCCCCGTGGCCCGTTAGAATGGAAGATTGGACTGATTGGAGCCCCCATGGCCGCACTGATGGAAGCCATCGCGATCAAGAGAAAGATGTATTTCGAGCTGGAGGACACCCCCTTCCACTGCCTGGACGTGGAGATTTCCACGCCCACGGCCCGGGGCGGCCAGACCCTGGTGCGCATCAAGATGCGGAACCTGCTTACCCGCGCCGTCTTCGACAAGACCTTCAAGGCGGGCGACAAGTTCAAGGAGCCGGATCTGGCCCTGACCCCCGCCAGCTACCTCTACAGCGATGGCGACGGGTCCCACTTCATGGACCAAGAGACCTACGAAACCCACACCCTCGGAACGGACTTGATGGGCGACGCCCTCGACTACCTCACCGAAGGCGTCATCGTCCAGATCCAGAAATACAACGGGAATCCCATCGGCCTCCAGCTGCCCACCCAGGTCGAGCTCAGCGTCACCTACACCGAGCCCGGCGCCCGGGGCGACACGGCCAGCGGCAACGTGACCAAGCCCGCCAAGCTGGAGACCGGCATCGAGATCAAGGTGCCCCTCTTCATCAAGGAAGGCGAAAAGGTGAAGGTCAGCACCGAAACCGGCGAATTCGCGGGCCGCGCATGATGGCCACGGCCGCCTGATGACCCGCAAGTACCGCCTCGGCCAGAGCCGGGAAGCCCAGGACCTCGATCACCGGGAGGCCTACTCCCATGAGCGGGCCGCCGACAGCAAGCGGCGGCAGAGGCGGGCGGGCCAGCTGGAGACCGGCATCGAATGTCACGATTCGGAAGCGCAGCTCCAGCTGCCCGACCCCGGCCCCTGGATGCACCTGCCTGAGGCCACCCTGGTCCAGCGCTTCAGTCAGTGGGTGGATCTGGAACTGCCGGATGGGACGATGTTGCGGGCCACCCTGAGCGGCAAGCTCAAGGGCGTGCGTTTGGTCTGCGGGGACCGCGTGCGGTACTCGCCGGTTCCCGTGGAGCCCGATGATCCGCGCTTCCCGACGCCCCAATTCCGCGAGGGGGGCTCCCCCGACGCCCAGGTGGTGGCCGTGATGCCCCGGCGGACCCTGCTGCGCCGCGGCGGAGGCGATGACCGCGAGCCCTGGCAGCTCATCTGCGCCAATGCCGATGAACTCTGGGTCTGTGCGGCCGTGGTGGACCCGCCGCTGCGCCCCGGACTCCTGGAGCGGGCCCATGTGCTGGCCCTGGATGCGGGCCTGACCTTCCGCGTCATTGTCACCAAGCGGGACCGGGCCTCCAAGAAGGACACCCTCCCGGAACTCGATCCCCTTAGGGAGCAGGGCGTCACCATCCACGAGACCTCGGCCGTGAAAGGCGAGGGCCTGGAACCCCTGCGAGCGCTACTGCGCGACCGCGTCATCGTGCTCCTGGGCCACAGCGGCGTGGGGAAGAGCACCCTCCTGAACGCCCTGCAGCCGGACCTGGGCCTCAAGACCGGCGGCCTCACCCGGTTCGGGACGGGCAAGCAGACCACCACGGCGGCCCGGTGGCTACCCGTGGGCTCCGGCAGCACCCTGGTGGACACCCCTGGCGTCCGCTCCCTCAGCGTGCGGGGCTTCGACCGCTCCCTGCTGCCGGCGGTGTTTCCCGAGTTCCCGCCGGAGGTGATCGAAGATCCTTCCGCCCTCGATCCCGATGACGAGGCCACCCTCGACCGCCTGGACCTCGCCTATCCCGAGCGCCTGCAGAGCCTCCAGCGGCTCTGGGCGGAGATGGAAGACCGCAATCCCAACCAGAACGTGTGGCGGTAATGCAAGACAGGATGCAGTCCGATTCCAAGTTCCTGGGTCTCGTCTATGGCGCGGTCTTCGGGACGCTCTTCCCGCTCTTCCACTTCGCCGCGCGCTCCTTCGCCCGGCGGGAGCGGGGCCACGACATCGCCGACCAGATCGCCAATGCCTTCATGGCCCTGCGCCCCAAGTACCTGGACGCCATCCTGGAGAACACCGCGCAAGTCATGGGACGCAAGCCCACGGATCCCCAGGTGGAGCGCAGCGCCCGCGAGATGGTCCGCCAGCACGCACGGGCCTGGGTGGATTTCTTCTGGTACGGCCAGCGTCCTGTCGAAGAAGCCCTGGCCCAGTTCGCCTCCATCGAGGGCATGGAACACCTGGATGCGGCCATGGCCGAGGGTCGCGGCGTCATCCTGCTCACGGCCCATGCGGGCAACTACGAACTGGGAGGCGTGCTGCTCCGGGCCCGGAACCTCAAGGTCCATGCCGTCTACAAGCCCGACCGCTTCGAGGCCGTGGAGCGGCTCCGGGAATCCCTGCGCAATCAGGGCGGTGTCGTGGGCATTCCCGTGGACGGTGTCGGCTTCTCCACCCTGCCCCTGGTCAAGCTCCTCCGGGAAGGCGCCCTCGTGGGCATGCAGGGGGATCGCGACTTCAGCCTGCATGGGCTGTCGGTGCCCTTCTTCGGGCGTGAAGTCCCCTTTCCACGTGGCCCCTGGGAGCTGTCAGCCATGACGGGCGCCCCCATCGTCAGCAGCTTCTTCTATGCGGATGAAGAACGCCACTTCCACGCGCGCTTCGGCGCGCCGATCCGCGTCACCGGGACCCGGGGCGAACGGCAGGCTGCCATGGCGGAGGGCATGCGAGCCTATGTGGCGGACCTGGAAGCCCTCATCCGCCAGCATCCGAGCCAGTGGTACTGCTTCTATCCTTTCTGGGATGACCCGGCCCGCCAGAAGGACTGAAAAATCGAAGGTTTGGTGACGGCAGGAAATCCTTTAGGTTCCGCGGATAACGACGCCATCCCCACCAGCCGGCCGCCCTTTGCGTCTTTCGCGGTTCCAGGCGGGGCGCCTTTTGCCTTAACCTTCAAGTTCACGTTGTCCTCCAGCCATTCCTCCCCGGGAGTCCCCATGCGCTACGCCCTGACGATTCTGGTCCTCACCGCCGCAACCTTCGCCTGCAACAGCAACAAAGCAGCTGGCGACGCCCCGGTGGAGGCCGCGCCGACCGCGCCGGTCGCGGCCGCCTCGGGCCTCTCGGGCAAGCTGCTGGAGCGCATCGACGCCTCCCCCTACAGCTACCTCCGCATCCAGTCCGCAGCTGGCGAAGTCTGGGCTGCCGTCCCCGAGACCAAGCTGGAGAAGGGCGCCGATGTGACGGTGGCCAACCCCATGCTCATGACCAATTTCGAGTCCAAGACCCTCAACCGCAAGTTCGCCCAGATCTACTTCGGCAACCTGGGGCCTGCCGCCGGAGCCGCCAGCCCCGCCATGCCGGCCCCTGCCGCCAAGACCGAGGCGCCCATCGTCGTGGGCAAGATCGAGAAGGCCACCGGGGCTGATGCCCGGACCATCGCCGAAGCCTATGCCCAGAAGGGCGCCCTGAAGGGCAAGACCGTCACCATCCGCGGGATGGTGGTGAAGTACAACGGCGGCATCCTCGGCAAGAACTGGCTGCACCTCCAGGACGGCAGCGGCGACGCCAAGTCCGCCAACAACGACATCACCGTCACCACCAAGGACGAAGTGGCCAAGGGCCAGACCGTCACCGTGCAGGGCGTGCTCAACCTCGACAAGGACTTCGGCTCCGGCTACGCCTACGCCGTGATCGTGGAAGACGCCAAGGTGGTGAAGAAGTAGGCCTGGACGATCTCCCCCATCAGGATGCTTGCGATCGGAAGGCCTGGAACTTGAGCACCTGGAAATAGGGGCTCAGGTCGAAGTCCCGGGGCATGATGTAGCTCGGATGGCGGGCGATGACCCGCCGACTGCCGCCGGTACCCTGGCCCTCCACCAAGGGCATGACAGGGAAGCCCACCAGATAGAACGCCTTCGCGATGAGGGCCGAGCAGATCACCTCGCGGCTGGTGGAGCTGCCGAGGTACAGGGGCCGTCGCCGCCACTTGGCGGGCAGCAGGTGAAAGGGCGTGAGGTACCGCCCCAGATCGAGGATGTTCCGCTGGTCGTACCGGACGCCCAGATGGCGCAGCATCTCGGACAGCACCCGCTCGATCTCCTCTTCCTTGATCTCCTGGGGCCGGCAGATGCGCAGGTTGTAGTCCGCATAGGTGGCCATGGGCCGCACGCGAACCCCCTCGGCCATGTCGCTTTCCAGCACCAGGTGACGGGCCTCCAAGCCGTAGGCCTCGAGGGCCAGCTGGGCCTGGGGACCGCCCCAGCGCAGCAGGGCATCGCCGATGTACATGGCGGAATGGCTCCAGGAGCTCTGGGTCAGGGTCATGATGATCCGGCTGACCCGGGACTTCCCCTCCACCAGCACCACATCCCCAGGACGCAGCTCCGCTCTCAGCCGATCCATATCGTTGGGAATCCGCCGCTGGTAGCTGGGCAGCTCCGTGGTCAGGTAGCGCACCAACACCCGAGTCAGCGCGTCATGCAGGAACATCGGCCTAGGCCATGGCGGGAACCGCCGCCAGATCCTTCGCCCAGGCGGGCAGGGTGCGCACGCCCTTGGGCGCCTGGATCGCCTTCTGGAACCGCCGCAGCTCCCCGTCGTGATTGACGATGAAGTCGGATTCCTCCGCATAGCTGGTGATCGGCAGCCAGGCCGTGGCGGCACGGCCCAGGTCGGAGGCGAAGGATTCGAACGCGAGACTGAAGGAGGCGGCCTTGAGGATCTGGTCGAGCAATTCGGATTCCCGGCTGCTGGTGAAGGCCTCGTCGTGCAGGAGCACCACCGCCTTGACCTGACCTGCCTTGACCTTGGCCAGCAATTCCTCCAGCACGCCGAAGCGGAAGCCCCGCTCCGTGAAGCCGCGGCGATTCAGGATGCCATCGGCACTGGTCTGGTATTTGGGCAGCACCACCGGGATGGTCTTGTCCCCGCTGCCGAACCGGAGGTCCGGCGTGGAAGCCAGCTCACCCAGGCGCTGGGCGGCGTCGCAACCGAAGGTGCCCTGGCCGATCACCGCCACGGGACCCGCGGCCTGCAGCGCGTCACGGATGGCCTCCAGGGAAGCCGGCGCGCCGTGCAGGGTCGGTATCGGTGCCTCGCCTTCGCGGTTGTAGCGCGCATAGGCGTGCCGCTCTGCGTCGCTGATGAAGTGGGTGGTGTCCTTGCCTTCCAGGGGCCGGGGACGGAACCGGAACAGGCGGTTGGACTCATGGTCCATCCAGATGGGATTGCCCAGGGCGGAATTCCGGCTGATGGAAGGCACACTCTTGAGGTACCAGACGCGCTTGCGGAAGCGGAAGTCGCGGCTGGTGAGGGCACCCACGGGGCAGAGGTCCACCACGTTGCCGGCAAAGGGATTCTGGTCGAGGCTCTTGCCCGTGTAGGTCGTGACCTCGAGATTGGATCCCCGTTGGGCTACGGTCAGTTCGCCGCCGCCGCTGATCTCGCGGGTGAAGCGGACGCAACGGGTGCAGTGGATGCAGCGGTTCTTGTCGATGACGATCTTGGCGCCCAGGTCCTCGTAGCGGTACCGGCGCTTGGGCTCCGCCATGCGGGAATCCCCGCTGCCATAGTTGTAGGAGTAGTCCTGGAGCTTGCACTCGCCTGCCTGATCGCAGATGGGGCAATCCAGGGGGTGGTTGATCAGGAGGAATTCCATCACGCCCGCCCGGGCGTCCACCACCGCAGGGGTGTTGGTGAAGATTTCCATGGCCACGGCGTCGGGATTGTCCTTGGGGGCGGGCGGCACGGTGGTGGTGCAGCTGGTGGCCAGCTTCGGCTGTCCCTTGATTTCCACCATACACATCCGGCAGGTGGCCACGGGCGAGAGCGCGGGGTGGTAGCAGTAGTGGGGGATGTCCAGCCCCGCTTCACGGCAGGCGTCCAGCACCAGCGTGCCGGGGTTCACGGTCATCTCGACATCGTTGATCCGGATCTTCGGCATGGCCCCACTCCAAGGCATTCAGGATGGGGCTTATAGCTCCGAAGGTAAAGGTGTCGCCATCACGCCCCCCCGGCTGCTCCCACCATGCAACGGCGGCAGAAGTCCAGGAATGCTTCAAGATCGGGGATGTCCAGGTTGGCTGTGGCAGGAATCACATTCGGGATCACGACGCGTTTCCGCAACTCTCCGGTGGCCTCCAGGGAGAACACGAACCAGGCCAGGCGGTCCGCCTCGGAGGAGAGCGTCAGGCTCACGAGCTTCGTTTCGAAGAAGAGATCCGGGGCTCCCCCGCCTTCGACGGTGCGCCAATCGGGGATATGGCCCCGCTTCACGAACTCCTGGCGGAGCTGCTCCAGGGTGTGCTGGACCGTGAATTGGACTTCGACCTGGGCTTCCATGGGCGCCTCCCGCCCCCCTCATCGGGTCCGCCGCCGGGGAACCTGACTTCCGGCCAGTCCAGGGCCCCGCGCACGGCTCCCACCCATTGCTTGGACACGCCCCTGGAACCATGGAAAAATCTAGGGTTCGGGGGGAACCATGCCTACGGCCTTGATCTCGGTGTACGACAAAGTCGGTCTCATTTCCCTGGCCGAGGGTCTCCTCGCCCAGGGCTGGCGGATCCTCGCCACGGGCGGGACGCTGAGAACGCTGCAGGAAGCCAAGCTGGAAGCCATGGAAGTGGCGGCCTACACCGGCGCGCCGGAGTGCTTCGACGGCCGCGTCAAGACCCTCCATCCCAAAATCCACGGGGGGCTGCTCTTCCGGCGGGACCTGGCGGATCACGTGGCCGACGCCAAGGCCCAGGGCATCGAACCCATTGATCTCGTGGTCATCAACCTCTACCCCTTCGAGGCCACCATCGCCCGGGAGGGCGTCACCACCGCCGAGGCCATCGAGCAGATCGACATCGGCGGCCCCAGCATGATCCGCAGCGCCTCCAAGAACCACGCCTCGGTCACCGTGCTCACCGACCCCTCCCAGTACGACGGCTTCCTGCAGAAGCTCCAGGCAGGGAGCTGGAGTCTCCAGGACCGGCGCCGTTGCGCTCTGGAAGCCTTCCGCCGTACCGCCGCCTACGATGCCGCGATCTCCGGCTGGATGGAGCGCGAGTTCAGCCAGGGGCCGGCTTCGGAACTGCCCCATCAGCTCTGCCTGAACCTCGTCCAGAAGCAGGGGCTCCGCTACGGGGAGAATCCCCATCAGCCCGCCGCCTTCTTCACGGAACCCGGGCGGAACCCCGAAGGCATCGCCGCCTGCACCCAGCACCAGGGGAAGGAACTCAGCTTCAACAACCTCCTGGATTCCGACGCTGCCGCCCATCTCGTCTGGCAGTTCCCCGCGCCCGCCTGCGTGATCGTCAAGCACAACAACCCCTGCGGCGTCGGCCAGGGCCCCCACGCCCTGGAGGCCTTCCTGCGTGCCCAGGCGGGGGATCCCCTCAGCGCCTTCGGCGGCATCGTCGCCTTCAACCGCTCCATCGGGGTGGAGGTGGCCAAGGTCATGGTGCAGAACTTCTGGGAGGTCATCCTGGCGCCCGCCTTCACGGCCGAGGCCCTGGAAGTCTTCGCCGCCAAGAAGCAGCTGCGCCTCCTCCAGTCCCCCGATCACTGGCCCATCGCCGCCAAGAGCCTGGATACCCGGTCCATCGGCGGCGGCTACCTGGTGCAGCGGGCCGACGAGGCCTTCGCCCCCTTCGAGCAGTGGGAGGTCAAGGCCAGCGGCCATGGCCCCAAGCCCCACGCCGAGGACCTCCTGCTGGCCCAGCGCGTGGCCAAGGCCGTCAAGTCCAACGCCATCGTGCTGGTGAAGGATGGTTCCACCGTGGGCATCGGCGCCGGCCAGATGAGCCGCGTGGATTCCGTGGAGATCGCCTGCCGCAAAGCCGGTGACAAGGCCCGCGGCGCGGTGCTGGGCAGCGACGCCTTTTTCCCCTTCTCCGATGGGCTCGAGGTGGCCGCCGCTCATGGCGTCACCGCCTTCGTGGAACCCGGAGGCAGCCTCCGCGACAACGACGTCATCGCCGCCGCCCAGAAGCTCGGCGTGTGGCTCTTCTTCACGGGCATGAGACACTTCAGGCATTAACTGATTCACCACCAAGACACCAAGAACTGCTTGGTTTCCCTTCTCGGTATCGCATCCTGCGATACACGAGACAAACAGAATCCTGGTGTCTTGGTGTCTTGGCGGTTTGCTTTTTTCTTTTGGATACCTCGATGAAGACTTCTGAACTCCGCCAGCGATTCCTCCAGTACTTCGAGCGCCAGGGCCACCGGCGCGTGGCTTCCAGCGCGGTGATCGGGCCCGCCGATGATCCGACGGTGATGTGGACGAATGCCGGCATGGTCCAGTTCAAGGATGTGTTCCTGGGCAAGGAGAACCGCGACTACCGCCGCGCCACCACCAGCCAGAAGTGCCTGCGGGCAGGCGGCAAGCACAACGATCTGGATCAGGTGGGCTTCACGGCCCGCCACCACACCTTCTTCGAGATGCTGGGCAACTTCAGCTTCGGGGACTATTTCAAGGCCGACGCCATCCGCTTCGCCTGGGAGTTCGTCACGGGGCCCGTGGACAAGGGCAACCTGGGCATGAACCCCGAGCATCTCTGGATCACGGTCTTCGAAGGTGCCGATGGGTTGCCCCCCGACACCGAGGCCGAGGAACTGTGGAAGGCCGCGGGGGTCCGTCCGGACCGCATCATGCGCTGCGGCAAGAAGGACAACTTCTGGCAGATGGGCGACACGGGCCCCTGCGGCCCCTGCTCGGAGATGCACTACGACCGCGGTGTCCACATCCCGGGCGACGCTACGCCCAACGGCGAGGGCGACCGCGTCATGGAGATCTGGAACCTGGTCTTCATGCAGTACGAGCGCGATGCCCAGGGCAACCTGACGCCTCTGCCCAAGCCCAGCATCGACACGGGCATGGGCCTGGAGCGCACCGCCAGCATCCTCCAGGGCGTGGATACCAACTACGAGATCGACCTCTTCGCACCCATCTTCGAGGCCATCTGGAAAGTGGCCCGGGTCAAGCCCGAGGAGCGCCGTGAACTGACCAACCGCACCGCCTCCCAGGTGATCGCGGACCACATCCGCGCGGCGACCTTCATGTGCTTCGACGGTGTGGTCCCCAGCAACGAGGGCCGGGGCTACGTGCTGCGCAAGATCATCCGCCGCGCCCTCCGCTTCGGCCGCAAGCTCGGCATCGAAGGGCTCTTCTTCGCCGACCTGGCTCCTGCCGTCTTCCAGGCCATGGGGGATCAGTACCCCGAGCTGCTGGGCGAGATGGGCCGCATCCAGAAATCCATCCACCGCGAAGAACAGCAGTTCAGCCAGACCCTTTCCGCGGGGCTGAAAATCCTCGAAGCCAGCGACATCGCGACGGGGACCCTGGCCGGATCCGACATCTTCAAGCTCTACGACACCTACGGCTTCCCCGTTGATTTGGTGGAGGACTGGTGCCGGGAGCGCCACATCGTGGCGGACCTGGAGGGCTTCCAGAAGGAACTCCAGAGCCAGCGACAGCGGGCCCGGGCCGCCATGAAGACCCATGACCTCCGCTTGGCGGGGGATCTGGCCATGCTGTCGGAGCTGCCCCAGACGCAATTCTTCGGCTACGACCACTTGGAAGGCTCCGGCCACGTGGTGGCGCTCTTCGACGCGGAATTCCGCCGCGTCAAGCAGCTGACGGGCGAAGGCTATGCCCTGCTGGACCGCACGCCTTTCTATGCCCTGTCCGGCGGCCAGGTGGGCGATACCGGCCAGCTGCGCTTCGAGGGGGGCCATGCGGAGGTGACCGACTGCACCGCGCCTGCCCAGAAGCGGCATCTCCACAAGATTTCCGTGCTGGGCGTCCTGGTGGAGAACATGTCCGTGAACGCCGTCGTCCACCCCAACCGGAGGCGCCGCATTCGGGCCCACCACACGGCCACGCATCTCCTGCATGCCGCCCTGCGCGAGGTCCTGGGCACCCACGTGAAGCAGGCGGGAAGCGTCGTGGACGCGGCGCGCCTGCGGTTCGACTTCTCCCATTTCGCGCCCCTGGATCCCGAACAGATCGCCGAGGTGGAGCGGCTGGCCAGCCGCCAGGCCCTGCGTTCCATCAACACGCATGTCCAGGAACTCGGCATCGAGGAAGCCCTCGCTTCCGGTGCCATGGCCCTCTTCGGCGAAAAGTACGGCGAAGTGGTCCGCGTCGTCCAGGTACCGGGGTTCTCCACGGAACTCTGCGGCGGCACCCACGTGGCCAACACCGGCGAGATCGGGATGGTGAAGATCATTTCCGAAGGCGCCGTGAGCGCCGGCGTGCGGCGCATCGAGGCCGTGGCCGGCGATGTGGCCCTGGAACTGCTCCAGGCGGACGAGGCCATGCTGCATGCGCTCTCGCGGCAGGCCAATGCCGGCCGGGACACCCTTCCGGAATGGCTCAGCGCCAAGGACCACAAGATCGCCCAGCTGGAGCGGGAGCTGAAGGAGGCCAAGCTGAAGGCCGCCAGCGGCGGGGGGGGCGCCGAGCAGATCGAAGAGATCCGCGGCACCACCCTGGTGACCGCCATCGTGGACGGCCTTGAAACCAGCGCCCTGCGCGAGTTCATGGACCAGATCCGCACCCGCCATCCCAAGGCCGTCATCGTGCTGGCTTCCACCACGGCTCCGGACAAGGTCGCGGCCCTGGTCTCCGTCTCCCGGGAGCTCCCCCAGGACGCCGGGGTTCTGTTCAAGGCCATGCTGCCCGCCATCCAGGGTCGAGGCGGCGGCAAGAAGGATCTGGCCCAGGGGGGCGGCTCCTGCCCCGAAGGCCTCCCCCAGGCCCTCGAGGCCCTCCGGGCTGCCCTGTAGGACGGGTTCCTCCCTGAAGTTCAACTGTTGAGCTCCCGCTGCCGATGACCTGGAAGACCCCCTCTGGAGTAGGCCGCCTTGCTTCCCATCCGCCGACTGCTACTGAGGGATCTGCTGGTACTGATCCTGGGCATCTCTGCGCTGGGATTGAGCCTTTCCTGGTGGAGCCAGCAGCAGGCCCTGTCCCGCCAGGCCGCGCTGAGGGCGCAATCCGCCCTAGCCAATCTTGATCAGACCCTGCGCCAGGATCTGAATGCTCCGCAAAAAATGGGCGCCATCATCGAAGGCTGGTGGCACTCGGGTTTGCTCGACCTCACGCGCAGCGAGGAGGCGGCACGCCTGCTGATGCCGATGCTGGCTTCGCAGCGGGCCATCACGAGCCTCAACCTCGCGCGAAGCGATGGCCGGTCCCTGCTTTTCCTGCGCATCGCAGACGACTGGTCCATGCGCGAATTGACGGGGCCGGTCCCCGCAGCGCGTATCCGGTGGTCGCGCCTGGACGCTATTGGCCATATCCAGGGCACGGAACCTTGGACGGGCCTGATCTACGACCCGCGCACCCGGCCCTGGTACCAGGCCGCAGCTACAGCTTCTGCTCCCACCTGGACGGAACCCTACACTTTCTTCACCACGCGGGATCCGGGCATCACCTACACACTTCCCCTTCGGTCAGGACCGAACCTGGTCGGTGTGGTGGCCCTGGACTTCCTCCTGGACGACCTCACGGCCAGAGTCTGGCGGGCCCAGCCCACGCCCCTCAGCCGCTGCGTGGTCGTGGATGGGCAGGGTCGAACCCTGATTCTCCCCAACACGCCCGCCTACCAGAGCACTGCCGCCCGCCGCGAGGCCTTCCTGCAGCCCATCGGCAAGGGCTTGCTTGAAACCCAGGCCGGATTGCTGGACCCAGACCTGGCCGCCGGTACCCCCCATGCCTTCCGCTACCAAGGTGCCACCTTGGTGGGTCTCTGCACTCCCTTCCAGGGGCCTCCTGGCATCCGCTGGCGGCTGCTGCTCACCATCCCCGAGGATGATCTGCTGGGCTCGGCCTGGCTGCGCCTCTGGAGCCTGGCCATCCTCGCCCTGCTGAGCCTCGGCCTCGCCGCCTGGCGCATTCGCATCATCGCCAACCGGGTAGTCGATCCCATCTCCGCCTTGAGCGCCTCCGCCGAAGCGCTGGGGCAGGGCCAGCCCATCCATCCTGTGCAGTCCAACATCCAGGAAATCCAGAATCTGGATCAGGCCCTTCAGCGGGCCAGCGAGAGCCTGAGCACCGAAGGGCACCTCCAACGCCAGCTGGAACACAGCCAGCGCATGGAAACCGTGGGCACCCTTGCGGGCGGCATCGCCCACGACGTGAACAACCAGCTGGCCGCCATCCTGGGGCAGCTGAACCTCTGCCGTGAGCTGCTGTCGGAAGGCCACCCCCTCCAGGGCCGCCTCCAGAAGGCCGAGGAGGCCACGCTGCGTTGCGCCCAGACCACCAAGGCCCTCCTTTCCTTCAGCCACAAGTCCAAACCCGAGCTGAAGTGGCTGGACATCAACCTTCTCGTGCGGGATACCGCCACCATCCTGGAGCGACTGCTGGGCGGGCGCATCCGCCTGAACCTGGATCTGGCGCCGAACCTGCCCGCGGTTCTCGGGGATCCGGTCCAGCTCGAGCAGGTGCTCATGAATCTGAGCGTCAATGCCAGGGATGCCATGCCCGAGGGAGGCACGCTTAGCCTCCGCACCCGGGAAACCACAGGTGGCATGGTCTGCCTGGAGGTCGAGGATTCCGGCACAGGCATTCCCGAGGCTCTCTTGCCTCACATCTTCGAGCCCTTCGTGACCACCAAGGAAGTCGGCAAGGGAACCGGCCTTGGCCTCGCCATGGTGTTCGCCATCCTGAAAGCCCACCGGGGGAAAATCGTGGCAGAGAATCATCCGGAGGGAGGCGCCTGCTTCAGGATCCTCCTGCCCGTGAGCGAAACCCCATCCAATCCTCGCCTGGGCAAGCGCGCAAAGATCCAGACCCATCCGGAACTGCTGATCGGGAAGAAGGTCCTCCTGGCGGAGGATGAAATCCTGCTCCGGGACATGCTCGCGGATGCCCTCACCATCGCCCGGGTCCAGGTGACCAGCGCCCCCGATGGCGCCGTCGCCTGGCAGGCCTGGCAGTCCGGGGCTTTCGACCTGGTGGTGAGCGACCACCGCATGCCGGACTGCACGGGGCTGGAATTGTTGAACCTCATCCGTTCCACCGGATCCCAGGTTCCCTTCCTGATGATCAGCGGCCAGGGCCTGGAATCCATGGAGGAAACCCTGGCCGGCGACCCCTACCTGCGCCTCTTGCCGAAACCCTTTGAGATCCCGCGGCTCCTGGCGGCCATGGAAGAAGCCCTCACGAGTGCCTAGGGCCTCTTCTCGTGGCAGCCGAGGCAGGTGGCGAGCTTCGGATCGGGACTCCGCCAGTAGACCGCGTCCTGGCCGCCGAAATCCTTCTGGAGGGCCTCGGGCACCTTGGGCCAGTAGAAGGCGAAGGCCGTGGAGCCATCCGCCTTCATCTCCTTCATGTAGATCGGTCCAGGCTCGAAGCTGGGCTTCCCCTTGTTGTCCTCGAAGGTGGTGAGAACCGCATAGGCCCCAGGCGGAAGGGGCTTTCCCGCCTTGTAGGCATCCGCCCCGGAAGCGGTCACCCAGACGCGCCGCCAGCGGTCGCCATGGGCCTTGCTTCGCACAGGCGCAGCTTCCATCGGTTCCAGGCTGGCATAGTCCAGGGCCCGGATGGGAAGGTCCGCTTCGGCATCGTTTCGCTTCTCGGCGATGGCCTCCGCCGCGGCCTTGTTCGTCTCCGCGTTCCCGAAAACCATGATGCCGCCCAGCTTTCCGCTCAACCCCCAGCAGCCCAGCCACAGGAATCCCACCAGCAAGGCCGGTGCGCCCACACCGCGCTCCCAGAAGCGGCGGCCGGGATGATGCCGGTGCTCCTTGCCCTCTGGAACCGCCTGGTCCTGCTTCCAGACGCGCCACAGCAGGTGCACGCAGAGCCCCCCGATGACGAAACCCGCCAGGGCCGCCATGATGTGGAGCCGAAGAATGTGCTGCAGCACCTGTTTATCGGAAGCCACCACCGGGAGGAATCCCCCTCCGGGAATCAGGCTGATCTGCCGCCCCCACATCAACCCGCTGAAAAGCGCGATGCTGCTCGCGGCCCAGCCGATGCCCGCCAGGAAGAAGGAGGTGCCCGCCAGGACCTTGCCGTGGCGGGGATGGAAGGAGGCCAGCATGGCCACGGGAAGCACGGCCACCAGTCCCAGGGGGATGTGGACGAAGGCCGGATGCTCCCGGGCGATGAACTCGATCAGTGGGGACGCAACCATGGAGAACTCTCGCTCAGAACGTGCGGGTCACATTGAAGCCCAGGGACCATTGGCCCGACGGCCTGGGTCCGCCACCATAGTCCCCGCTCAGGACCTGGTTGCCCGTGGTGCCCACGGCATTGGTCCCCATGAGCGTGAATCGGTGCTTGAACGTCTTGTAGGAGATGCCCGCCGCGAAGCCCGCGCGGTAGGTGGTGCCGTCCGTCAAGCCGGCCGGAGCTGCCCCCTTGAACTTGGAGGGTCGCGGGTAGTATTCGCTGACCACCGAGAACTTTTCCGTGATGCCGTAGCGAAGGCCCAGACCCACATTGAAGACGCCGCCCTTGTTGGGCTCCGTCTTGGGGGGGGCACCCGGGGGCACGGCCAGAATGGTGTCTGTGGTGGTCGTTTTGGTGATGTAGGTCGGCACCAGGGAGAAGATCAGGTCGTCCGTGATGAAAATTTCCGTGGGCACCTGGACCGTCACCCCGGAGATGCCCACGCGGCCCAAAGGGGTGGTGGTCTGCGTGATCACCTCGTCGAAGCGCTCAGCCCGCACCGCCATCCGCACCCGGTCGCCATTCAGGACCTGCTGCTGCAACCCGAAGGTGAAGGTCTTGTTGTCCGGCGTGCGGTAGATGAACGCGTTCAATCCCGGGACCGGCTTGATGCCGAAGGCGAAGCCCAATCCGGCATAGGTGTACCCATCCAGGCCATAGACATCCTTCCCGTGGTCCTTCACCGGCGCCACGAAGCGATGGGTGAACACGACGCCGATATCCCAGTACTGCATCCGTTCCGCCGAGGGCAGGTTGAACACCAGGGGATAGTCAGAGGATTCAGCATGGAGCGCTCCCCCGCCCAGCAGGGCGCAGGCGAGCAGGGGAGCGATCTTCCGTCTCATCGGTTCTCCAAAACAGGCGTCTAGCGCTTGGGCGAGGGCCATTGCTCCCCGCCCTCCTTGAAAGACCATTTCAGTGCTTGGCCGCGAACTTGCGAACGATGTCCGTGATCATCTTCTGGGCATCGGCTTCCGTCATTTTGTCCTTGAAGGCTGGCATCTTGTCCTTGCCCGCCATGGTGATCTTCACCCAATCGCTGTCCTTCTTCTTGTTGGCCTTCCGGCTATCGGTGAAGTCGAAGCCTGCGTCAGGCAGGGGCGTGCCATTGTTGTCGCGACCATTGCCATTGACGCCATGGCAACGGGCACAAGCATCGGCCCAGTACTTCTGGATATCGCCCTCGAACTTGGGCAGGTCCTTCTTGGGATCTCCCGCCATCAGCGCCGCGCCTGCGAGCAGCACCATCAAAAACATTGTTCGGTTCATACATCCTCCTGAGGAGTGGTTGGGAAAGCCGTGGTGCCACATTCCATGCAGCCCGGCTGGGAGTCGCTGACCTAGTACCAATGACGGCCGCTGTCGTGCTGTTCGCCTCCGGAATGGCAGGTCAAGGTGCAATAGCCCTGGCCCTGAGCCGGGGATGCTGTGTAGGAAGGCCCGGTGCCATTAGGAAACACGTTGGCGGGATCGAATTTGATCGTCGTGCTCGGGAACTGATCCGAGGGAGATCCGCTCACGCCGCTGACAACGGAGGTGTCCAAGTACTTGAAGTGGTTCTGCGCGCCGGAGGTGGCCTGGGTCATGTCATGGCAGTAGCTGCACACCACGTTGTGCTGCGACGGGTTCACATGCCGTCCCGTCGCGTCGTTGTACTGCGTGCCGGCTGAAGTGACCACATGGCAGGCGATGCAGTAGGTGGTGGCGTTCTTCGTGAGGGAGCCGGTCTGCCATCCTGGCGTGGTCTGGCCACCGTGGCAGCTGACATTGGAGCAGGTGAAGGCCGAGGCGCTTGCGGTCGTTCCGGCAGTGCCGCTCTTTGCGTTGAAGGTGCCAGCAATGGTCACTGAGGCGGGCCCGCTGGTGATGGGCGTCGCCACACGCTTGTTGGCATTGCTGTAGTGGGTTTGGGCCGGATCGCCAGGTGCGGAGCCCACGTGGCAGGCCTCGCACTCGGGGAAGGCCGATGCCGTCAACGTCGCTGGCAGCGCGGGTGAGGTCCGCGTGAAGGTGGCCAAGGCGAGATGCTTGGGGTGGGCGCCTTGCAGGCTCGGCCAGGCCGCGCCCGTGGGACCCTGGGTGGCGAAGGCCGCACCCACATGGCAGGAGAGGCAGGTCCCCGCCGTCATGCCCGTGGCCACGGGGGATCCCAGCGTGTGGCAGGCGGTGCAGACGGGGGCGCTCTTGGTGGTGGTGCCACTCTGGTCGTGGCAGTTGATGCACTCCAGATTGAACTGGGTCAATGTGACGGTCTGATGGTGGTACCCGGCCGTACTGACATCCGTGCTGAGGAACGGCTTGGGATGGGCGATGCCGGAACCCTGGGGAGCCTTCCAATGGTTGTCCACGGCATTGTGAACCTGGCTATGGCAGGTGAGGGCGCAGCCACCGTCCCCCTCGGGGGTCGCGGCGCTGATGGTGTAGGTGGCCGCGCCCGTGATCGGGAAAGTGGCATTGGTGAGCTTGAACTTGATGGTGCCGCTGGGCAGCTTGTTGGTGCTGCTGACCGCGGTGGTATCCAGCTCCGCGAAGTGGTTCGCCCCGCCAGGGGAGGTGCCGGGGGCCATGTCGTGACAAAGGGTGCAATCCAGGGTCGCCGCGCTGGCATGGGTGCCCCAGGCGTGGCGTCCGACGGCATCGTTGAACTGCGACGTGGTGGTGCCTCCGTTGGTCGCATGACAGAAGGAGCATTGGGTTGCCGAAACGATGGTGCCCGTGCGCCAGTTGGGTGTGACCTGGCCACCATGGCAACTTGCCGCTGCGCAGGTGAGGGCTGTCGGGTTGAAACTCGCCGTCCCGCTCTGGGCGTTGAACGTGGCTGCAATGGCCACGGGGGCAGGGCCCGTGGGGGTCGTGACCCGGGCGTTGGCATTGTCGTAGTGCGTCCGGGTCCCCGTCCCGCTGCCCCCATGGCAGGTCGCGCAGCTCAAGGCCGTGGGCAGGGCCATGTGCTTCGCGTGGGCGCCGGCGATGCTGGGGAAGGCGGAACCCTCCGGTCCGGTGGGCAAGCCGGTGGTGCCCACATGGCAGGACAGGCAGGTTCCTGTTCCGGTGGCGGCCGCGGTGGGATCGCCCGCCGTGTGGCAGACCGAGCAGAGCGGCGCCTCGGCGTTGGGCGAGGGGCCTGAAACCGCGTGGCAGGTTCCGCAATCCGCCGTGAAGATCGCCGAGTTGGCGGTCATGTGGCCGTTGTTCAGGGTGTCCTTGTCGGCCGCCAGGAAGGGAATGGGGTGAGGCGCCCCGGAGGCGGTCCAGGTATTGAAGGAAGCCACATGGACATGGGTGTGGCAGGTGAGGGCGCAGCCCCCATTGCCCTGGGTCGCGCTCGCCACGGTATAGGTCCCGGGAGCGAGGACGATGGCGGTATCGAAGACGATGGTGCCACTGGGCATCTGGTCCGCGGGGGTGCCGCTGGATACGCCATCCACGGCCTGGGTGTTGAGATACTTGAAGTGGGCCAAGGCGCCGGGCGAGCCATTGGCCATGTCGTGGCAGGTGGTGCAGGCGATGCCATTGGCCGGGTTGGTGGCGTCATGGCTGCCCTTGCTGTGCCGACCGAAGGCATCGTTGAACTGGGCCAGGGTTCCTGCGCTGGCCGCCACGCCATGGCAGACCAGGCACTGGGTGGATGAGGTGATCGTGCCGTTCTGCCAGCTGGGCGTGGTCTGGCCGCCATGGCAGCTGGCCGCGGAACAGGTGAGGGCCGTCGGATTGAAGGTCGGTGCGCCTCCGGTTTTGGCGGCAAAGATTGGATCAATGGAGACCGGAGCCGGCCCGGTTGGAACCCCAAGCCGGCCATTGGCCAGGGTGTAGTGGGTGGTGCTCCCGGAACCGCTGCCGGCATGGCAGCTGTCGCAGGTCAGTGCCGTAGCGAGGCCCATGTGCTTCGCGTGGGCACCGGCCTGGCTCGGAAAGCTCGATCCACCGGGCCCTTTCGGCAACCCGGAGGTTCCGGAATGACAGGAAAGACACGTCCCTGAGCCTGTTCCAGCCGCCGTTGGATTGGCCAGCTGATGGCAGACATTGCACAGGGGGGCGGCGGCGATGGGCGAGGTGCCTGACACGGCATGGCAGCTGGCACAATCCGCGGCGAAGGCGGAGGCGGTCACCGTCAGGTGGCCATTGCCCTGGGAGTCGCTCTGGCCAGTGAGGAAGGGCACCGGGTGGGGCGCGGCATTGGTGGCGCCATGGCAAAGGGTCGCGTTGTAACAGCCGGGCTGGGTTCCAGCTGGGGCAGGCGTGGCGGGATGGTGGGCCGGATTATTCGGCGACCCGGCGAAGTGGCACTGGGCGCAGACTGCGGCATTGGAGGGATCGGTGGTGGTGTGGGTGTGGGCGGAACCGGCGGAGATGCGCCAGGGTTTGGCGGGATGAGGCGCCTTCACGCCATGGCAGGAAGCGCAGGCGCTGGCCGAAGCTCCGCCCGAGAAATCCTTCGCGTGGCACATCTGGCAGGACACCAGGCTCCCGCCCCGGGGGCCCGCGGCGGCCTTGGCGGCGAGGCCGTGGATGTCGGCGTTGGCCCAGCCTGGCGTGGACTGGTGATGGCAGCCGGAAGTCAGGCAGGTGGGAATGCCGCTGCCCACCTTGATCACCGAGATCTCGTGGCACTTGGTGCACGCGTCCACACCCTTGACCGCATCGCCGCCGTGGATCTGGAGCCACCCCGGGACATGGTAGTTGCCGTAGTACTGGGCCACGCCGACGCTGCTCTTCCCGCTGCCGCAGCCCAGGAGGACCAGTGCCGCCAGGACCACCGGCACGGTCTGGATCATGAACCTGCGTACGGGTTTCGACAGCGTGTTCATGCATGCATCCTTTGTGGGGCGACCGCTTGAGACAGGAACCATGGCGCTGGAGATCGAAAGGTAAACTATTTGAAGGGCCCCGAAGGTGTCACCTGTTTGTAATCAAGTCAAGGTAAAAAAGAGGCCTAAAAGGTTCCTGATGATCACTTTTTGGAGCGAAGTGCCCCGGTGGATGAGTTCCGATTGTCAGCGTTGTGTCACCAAGCATAGGCACGGATGCTTATCGTTGCTATATCCCGAATGGAGCCAAGTTCTTAGGCCTTTCGGACTAGGCAACAAAGTGTCTTTTGCCGAGGCGATGCAAGCGTTGCTTAATCGGTTGAACCACAAGCAATTCTTGGCCTACCCTCAGGCTTCATGACCCAGGAAATGGCAGGCATCCCCGGCTTCACCCAAGCTCGAAAAAGCTTTGGGGTCTGGCCTTTGATTCTTCTCCTGGTGCTGCTCTGCGCCACCTCGAACACCCCGGCGCTGGAACCGCCCAGGCCCCTGTCCATGTTGGGACAGCGGACTTGGCTTGCGGGGGACGGACTGCTTCATGACACCGTCACCGCGCTGCTGGAGACACGCGACGGGTTCCTCTGGATCGGCACCGAAGGGGGCCTGGCGCGATTCGATGGCACTTCCTTCGAGCCTTTTTCGCGAGCCGATGCGCCTGAATTCATCCATAACGAGATCACCGCCCTGGCCCAGGCCCCCGATGACAGCCTCTGGATCGCCACCACTGAACCAGGACTCTACCGGTACCGAGGGGGCCTCTTCGAAGTGCTTGGCACTTCCGAAGGACTGCCGGAAGGCCCCATTGCCTGCCTGCTGCGCGACCGCCAGGGCACCCTCTGGGCCGCGCCTCGCGAGGGCCCCCTGCTCCGCTGGGACAACGGCAGATTCCAGGCCATTGCCACGGACGCGCCGCACATCCGCATTCTTGCGCTCTATGAAGATGCCGCCGGCACCCTGTGGGCCGGCACGGCGGGCTCCGGACTCTGGCGCATGCAGAACGGCCGGCTGGTGCTGGGGGCCTTCGCCGGTTCAAGCATCACGGCCCTGGCGGCCAATGCGGAGGGGAACCTCCTGGTCGGCACCGAGGATGCGGGTCTCTTCATCCTGGAGGAAGGGCGACTTGTTCATCCCGCCTGGGCAGTCAGGCTGCCCCATGCCCACATCACCCGCCTGCGCGTGGATCGCCTGGGCAATCTCTGGCTGGCCTTCGCCTCTGGCGACCTTCTTCGCCGGGCCCCGGACGGGCGGGAGGAATCCTGGCCCGGATCGGCACCGGGCACACCCATCAGAGCCCTCTGGGAGGACAGCAGCGGAGCCCTGTGGGTCGGGCGGGAGGGCGGAGGGCTCCAGGTCCTGCACCCCATTCCCTTCCAAGGCATCCCGCCCGTCCAAGGCCGTTCTTTTGGCAGAGCGAGGATGGTCTGCGAGGACAGACAGGGTTCCATCTGGTGCCTCAGTGATGAAGGAAGACTGGGCCTCCTGCGACAGGGCCGGATCGAGCAGGGACCGCAGCCGCCTCCAGGCTCTGGCCCCTTTTCCGCCCTCTGGCCGCGGAGGGCCGGCGGGCTCTGGCTGGGCACCAATCAAGGCCACCTCCTGATCCTGGAGCAGGGCCAATACCGCACGCAGCCTTGGCCGGAGGGTCCCCCTTCGGATGCCATCCGGACCCTGTATGAGGATCCGGACGGAAGCCTTTGGGTCGCCTTGGCCCAACAGGGACTCGTGGAGGTCCCACCCACCGGCCCCCCCCTTCACTTCCCCGATGCCAAAGCCGTCCTGTCCATGGCCGGAGGTGGCTCGGCACCCTTGTTCCTCGCCAGCGAAACCCATGGCCTGGGGCAGATCAGCGAGCGCCACCTGAACTGGCTGGACGAGAGCAGCCCCTCCGCCGGACGAAGCGCCCTGGCGCTCAGCCTCGACGATTCAGGCAACCTCTGGATCGGAACCTCCCTGGGCCTTCGCCTATACCGCGAGGGCGCCTTTCGCCCCTTGCCGGATCGCCTGGGTCCCCTCCTTCTGCCCATTCGCACCATCCTCGAGGACCGGGCCCAGCATCTCTGGCTGGGCACCAGCCAAGGGCTCCTGCACATCCCCAAGACCTGGCTGCTCAATCCATCGGCCCACGCAGGGCCCATGCCCCTCCTGCGCTTCGACCAGCGCGATGGGCTCCCCTCCACCCAGTTCCCCCTGGGAGGGCAACCCATGGCTTGGCTCTCCCGGTCTGGTGGCCTCCATGTGGCCACCCTGCAAGGACTGGCCCGCCATGCGAACGCCAGTTCTCCCGTCCTGGCCCCCCCCTTGAAGGTGCACATCCTCAAGACAGAAGCCGATGAGAGCGTGCTGCCAGCGGCGCCCGTCATCCAGGTGCCGGCGGGCACACGCCGGTTCGAGGTCTACTACACCGCCACGGCCCTCACGGATGCGGAACAGGTGCGCTTCCGCTACCGCCTGGAGGGTCTGGATTCAGCCTGGAACGAGGTTGGGGACCGGCGCATTGCGGTCTATGCCAGCCCCAAGCCCGGCCGCTACCGCTTCGTGCTGCAGGCTTGGCGGGTGAACGAGGAAGGTCCCCCCCAGGAACAGAGTCTGCTCGTCCACATCCAGCCCTACCTCACCGAGCGCCCCACTTTCTGGGTGCTCTGCACGCTGCTGGTGGTCGCTTTCCTGGCCTGGGTCATCCGGCTGCGCTTCCAGCAGGTGGAAGCACACCAGGCCGTGCTGCTTGAACGAAACCGGATGGCTCGGGAAATCCACGATCACCTGGCCCAGGGATTCACGGGCGTCATGCTGCAACTGGAGGCGGCCGAGGCACGCCTCAGCCGCATGCAGGGCGATCCCGAGCCCATCCTTTCCCGCCTGGAGCATGCCCGGGATCTGGCCGCTTCCAGTCTGCAGGAGGCCCGGCGCTCGGTGCTGGCCCTGCGGCCCCGCAAGCCCGAAGGAACGGACCTGCTGGGCGCCTTGAAGAACCTGGCGGATCGCCTGCTCGCGGGCACCGACATCCAGGTGGAGCTCGCGCAGACCGGCGAACCCCGCCCCCTCTCCAAGCGCCTGGAGGAGGATCTCCTGCGCATGGCCCAGGAACTGCTCACCAATGCCCTCCGCCACGGTCACGCCCGGTGGGTGCGCTGTACCCTGCACTTCGATCGCCGCAGCGTGAGCCTCAGCATCCAGGATGACGGCCAGGGTTTTGACCCCGCCGCCGAGGCGGCCGGGTACGGCATGCGCAGCATCCGCGAAACCGTTCAACAATGGCGCGGGCATCTCGCGGTCGAATCCAGCGATGGCCTGGGCTCCCATATCACCCTCACCCTTCCTTTCCGCAGGTGGTTCCCATGACCTCAGAACCCGCAGCCATGCTCCGATTGCTCGTCGTGGACGACCATCCCGTGGTGAGGGACGGCCTGGTGGCGATCCTGCACCAGGGCGAACCAGATCTTGAGGTGGCGGGCGAGGCCGGGGATGGCCTCGAAGCCGTCGCCACCTGGCGGAAGATCCGCCCCACGGTGACCATCATGGATCTCCAGCTCCCGGGTCAGTCCGGGGTGGAGGCCATCAAGGCCATCCGCCGCGAAGACCCGGAGGCCCGGATCCTGGTCCTGACCACCTTCGACGGGGACGCCGACATCCAGCGCGCCCTGGAAGCCGGGGCCCGGGGCTACCTGCTTAAGAGCGTCCGCCGAGCCATCCTCATTGAGGCGGTCCGGGCCGTGGCCGCGGGCCAGCGCTACCTGCCCCCGGCCACCGCGGCCCGCCTGGTGGAAGGCATGGATTCCGAGAAACTCACCGCCCGGGAGATGGATGTGCTGAAGCTGCTGGCCCAAGGTCAGCGCAATCGCGAGATCGCCGACGAGCTGGGACTGGCGGAGCCCACGGTGAAGATCCACGTGAACAACCTGCTGCGCAAGCTCCAGGCGAAGGATCGCACCGAGGCGGCCATGATCGGCCTCAAGCGCGGCATCATCCACCTGAAATGACTCAACGGCGGAAAGTAAAGAACACGGCCCCCACGAGGCACAAACCCGCCCAGAGGTGGTTCAGGTGGAGCCGCTCCCGCATGTAGGTCACCGTGAATACGGCGAAGACGCAGAGCGTGACCACCTCCTGGATCACCTTGAGCTGGGGCAGGTTGAAGCGCCCATAGCCGATGCGATTGGCGGGCACCATCAGGCAGTACTCGAAGAAAGCGATGCCCCAGCTCGCCAGCACGGCCAGCCAGAGGGGACTGTCGCGGTGGCTCTTCAGGTGGCCGTACCAGGCGATGGTCATAAAAACATTGCTGAGGACGAGAAGGATCACCGTTCGCATGCGGCTTCACTTCCCCAGCACGGTCTGGATCCGGGCGATCAGGTCCCTGGGGCTGTACGGCTTCTGGATGAAGCCTTTGAGCCCTTCCCCCTCGAAGCGGCCCAGCGCTTCGGCTTCGCTGTAGCCCGAACTGAGCACCACCGGGAGTTCCGGCTGGAGCTGCCGCATCTCCTTGAAGGCCGCCGAGCCGCTCATGTGGGGCATGGTCATGTCGAGCAGCACCACCGAGATCCTGGCGCCATGGGCCTTCACCTGGTCCACGCCGAATCGGCCATCCCGCGCCTCCAGGACTTCGTAGCCCCTCATTTCCAGGGCCTGCCGGGCCACGGCGCGCACAGTCTCGTCATCGTCCACCACGAGCACCAGCCCCGAGCTGATCTTCGTCAGCTCCTCACCCTTCGCGCCCGACAGCACGCCTTCATCGGACTGGGCGGGGAAATAGACCTTGAAGGAAGTGCCCCGGGCGGGCTCCGAGCGGACCGACAGCGCGCCCTTGTGTCCGCGCACGATGCCCATGAGGGCCGAAAGACCCAGGCCGCGCCCGGTGAACTTCGTGGTGAAGAAGGGCTCGAAGATGCGATCCAGGGTCGCTTCGGCCATGCCGCAGCCGGTATCGCTCACTTCCAGGAAGACATACTTGCCAGGCCCGGCTTCGCCGCCGAAGCGCATGGGCGCGAGGGCTTCCGCGTCCAGGGTCTCGGTGCCCGTGGTCAGGGTGATGTAGCCGGAAACCTCGCCAATGGCTTCCGCTGCGTTGATCACGAGGTTCATGATGATCTGCTGGACTTGGGATGCGTCGGCCGAAATGGCGGGCAGGCGCCTCCGCAGATCCAGGGAAAGCAGGACGGATTTCGGCAGGCTCACTTCCAGCAGGTGAAGCATCTCCTCCACCTGGTCGGTGAGGTCGAGGGACTGGACCAGAAACTGGCCGCGACCGGAGTAGGCCAGCATCTGGCGCGTGAGGTCCGCGGCCCGCTGACCGGCCTTCTGGATGGATTCCAGATTGCGCCGGATCGGATGCAGCGGATTCAGCTGGTCCAGCGCCAATCCGGCATGGCCCAGCACCCCCATGAGCAGGTTGTTGAAGTCGTGGGCGATGCCGCCGGCCAGAACACCCAGGCTTTCCATTTTCTGGGCCTGGAACAGCTGGCGTTCCATGGCCACCCGCTCCGCCTCGGCGCGCTTCCTGGCGCTGATGTCCCGGACGATGGCGTGGAGCAGGGGGCGCTCTCCGGCTTCGAGCCGCGTGAGATCCACCAGGCAGATGACTTCTCCGCGCCCTCCACTCAGGAAGGTCCATTCGAAGCGTTCGTGGTTTCCCTCTAGCGCACCGGCCATGTGCTTTTCGCAGGCCTGGGGACTGGGCGTCCCCTCCGGCTGCATGGCTGGGCTGAGCGACAAGACCGTTCGGCCGATCATCTCCTGGCGATCGAGCCCGAAGAGGATGGGCGCCGCCGCGTTCACATCCAGGATGCAGCCATCCTGGACCAGCAGGATGGGGTCCGGGGACTGGGTGAACAGCATGCGGAAGCGGCGTTCCTGGGACTCCAGGGCCTCCCTCGCCTGGAGGCGGCCCAGCACCAGCCCTGCGGCTTCCGCGAGGCTCCGCAGAGACTCATAGCGATCCTGGGAGAGAGTGATCACACCTTGCTCTCCGAAGGAGCCGCCACTGAGGAAGCCCACGATGCGCTCCTCGTGGGCCAGGGGAAGCATGACCAGGGACCGGTAGGGCCAGAGGCCCCGGTCCGTCAAATCCGGATGGTCGTCGCACTGCTCGATGAGCACCGATTCTTGGGAATAATGGAGTTTCTCCAGCAGCGCATTGCCCTCCACGGACATCGGCCGGCGGATGGCCTCCTTGCTGCCCAGGCGCTCGATGCCGGGAGTCCAGTGGGTCGTGATGCTGCTGCGGGTGGCCTCGTCGAAACGGTTGAACCACCACTCCGGCATGGGCGCCAGCCGGGCGGCCCAGCGGAAGAGGGATTCCATGAGGACCGCTTCGCTGGATGCGCTCGCCAGGTCCCGCACGGCGGTGGCCAGATCCCTGGCAAGGTTGGCGGAGGATTCCATGCTGGCTTCCGCCTCGATGCGCTCCAAGGCCAGTGCCCCGATGCGCGCCAGGCTCTGCAGCACGGCAAGATGGGCCTCGTTCGGCGTGAAGGATCCCTCGTCGCCAAAGGAGGCCGCGAAGAGAACCCCCGTGATGCGCCCTTCAAAGACGAGGGGAATCCCCAGGAGGCTTTTGATGCCGTAGGCCTCGGCCAATTCGCCGTGGAGCATCTCCGGCGCCGAGGCGAGATCCGGGATGAAGCAGAGATGGCGGTTGTCGAAGACTTCCCGGGCGAAACCCGTGTCCTGCAGGGAGATCCCC
The DNA here is from genome assembly GCA_035255365.1 of Geothrix sp. Lineage (GTDB taxonomy): Bacteria > Acidobacteriota > Holophagae > Holophagales > Holophagaceae > Geothrix. Next base: position 9,507 of record DATEZS010000077.1, on the reverse strand, counting down.
AGCCCCTCGATGGAGGGCCCCAGGCGCTGCCGCAGCGAGGCGTGCCAGCCCTCCAGCCGGACCAGACGAGGATTCTTCTTCGTCTCCGGGCGCCCCAGAAACCAGTGGGGACCCGGCAGGATCGTGGCGGAACGGCCCATGAGGACGTGGTGCACCTCCTCCCGGGTCCGGGCGAGGCTCAGCGCGTAGATGCCCTCGGCCAGGTGCCGTTGCATGTCAGGACAGGCCTGGAGCGGCTCGTGCAGTCCGTCCACTCCTGATGGGTTCAGGAGATTCATGGTTGCGGACATCGATCGCAAAGCGTCCATGCATCATTCCTGATCAAAGGGGAATGTGAGGACTCTATCAGATTGCAGGCTTTAACTCAGCGGGCGATTTCCACGGCCCGCAATTCGCGCATGACCGTCACCTTGATCTGCCCTGGGTACTGCATCTCGCCTTCGATCCGGCGGCTCACATCCTTGGCGATCCAGTAGGCCTGGTCGTCGTTGACGGACCCGGCGTCCACCAGGATGCGGATCTCGCGGCCCGCCTGCATGGCGTAGCTCTTCTGGACGCCCTTGTAGCTGTTGGCGATGCCCTCGAGCTGCTCCAGGCGCTTGACATAGGTCTCCAGCATTTCCCGCCGGGCGCCGGGCCGGGCGGCGCTGAGGGCGTCGGCGGCGGTGATGAGCATGGCCTCCACGGTGCGAGGCTCGAAATCCCCGTGATGGCAGCTCATGGCATGGATGACGGCTTCCTTTTCCCCGTAGCGCTGCATGAGTTGCATGCCGATCTCGATGTGCGTGCCTTCCACTTCGCGGTCGATGGCCTTGCCGATGTCATGGAAGAGCCCGGCCCGGCGGCACAGCTTGGCGTCGGCGCCCATCTCCCCGGCCATGTACTCGGCGATCCTGGCCACTTCCTTGGTGTGCTCCAGCACGTTCTGACCGTAGGAGGTGCGGTAGTTCAGGCGGCCCACCAGCTTCTGCAGCTTGGGGTTGATATCCGGGAAGCCCAGCTCGATGCAGGCAGCTTCGCCGATCTCCTTCAGGTGCTGGTCCATGTCCACCTTGACCTTTTCCACCACCTCCTCGATGCGGGCGGGGTGGATGCGACCGTCGGCCAGCAGCTTCAGGATGGACTGGCGGGCCACCTCGCGGCGGATGGGGTCGAAGCTGGAAACCACGATGCTTTCCGGGGTGTCGTCCACGATCAGGTCGCAGCCCGTGGCCTTCTCCAGGGCGCGGATGTTGCGTCCTTCCCGGCCGATGATGCGGCCCTTGAGGTCATCGCTGGGCAGCTGCACCGAGCTGACGGCCTGTTCGGTCACCACGTCGGAAGCCACCCGCTGGATGGCCGCGCCGATGGTCCAGCGGGCCTTCTTCATGGCCTCTTCCTGGGCTTCCTCGTCGATGCGCCGCACCAGTTTGGCCGCGTCCATCTTGGCCGCGTACTCGAGCTGGGATGTCAGTTCCTTCTTGGCGTCCTCTCGGGTGAGCCCGGCGATCTCTTCCAGCCGCTGGGCCTGGGCCTCCACCATCTGCTTGACCTCGGCCTGTTTGGCGTCCAGCTTCTCCATCTCGGCCTTCCGCTTTTCCGTGAGGATTTCCAGATCCTTGGCCTTCTGATCCACCTGCTGGTGTTTCTTGTCGAGGCCCTCTTCCTTGGACAGCAGCCGCTCTTCCTGCTTCTCGAGGTTCTTCTGCCGCTCGGTGAGGAGCTTCTCCGCCTCCTGGCGGGCCTGGATGGATTGCTCCTTGGCCTTGAGGTCAGCTTCCTTGCGCAGGGATTCGGCTTCCTGGATGCCGCGCTCACGGAGGTGCTGGGCCTCCTGCTTGGCTTCATTCAGCAGTCTTTCCCGCTCGGCCTTTACGTCGCTCTCCGCCTTCGTCTGGGCCCGGGAGGCATCGACGGTCGCCTTCTGCGCCTTGGTGGCGAACAGGAATGCCAGTGCGCCCGAGACCACGGTAAAGGAGAGGAAGATCCAATCGATCAAATTCATCAGTGACTCCGGAAGGAAGGTTCCAGAAGCCACCAGCACCCAGATGTCAAAATCCCCGCTCAGTCGTGCAGGCTTGCCGAGTTCCCTAGCTTGTAGGGGGGAAACCAGAATCCCTGGCTAAGGCGCGCCGACGCGCGGAACGCACAGGTCAGGGGGAAGGTCTCCCGAGTCGACTTACGGAACAAGCGCTTGGCCATGATCACGGGCCTCGCAGGGAAATTTAGTCTCCGTCCTCGTCGATAAGTGGCACAGGGGCGGAAGGGTCGTCCGGAACATCCGTCAGGAGCTTGGAGAGTGTCTGTTCCAGGTTATGGGTTTGCTGGTTGGCTTCCTGTTCAAGACGCGCCACACGGTGCGCCAGGTTCAGGGCGGCCAGAAGGTACCAGGACGGGGTGTCGAGGCCCTTGGGGACGCTTCCCCATCTTACCTTGCATTGCGAGTCCATGTCCTCAAAGGTGGCCTCCAGGATCTTGACCGCCTCGTCCAACCGCTCCGGCCGATTGGTCTGGACCTGAAGCGAGCGTCCTTGAATCGTCACCGAGGTCGGCCGGGTGCCCGGTAGGGGCAGGGGCGGTCTCATCCCAAGGCCTCCAGGGCCCTCAGGATGGCCGCGACCTGCTGCTTCACCGCTTCCCGGTCCTTCTCCAGGGCCTCCTTGGCGCTGAGGGCATCTTCCAGGCGGGTGCGCAGGGATTGGAGTTCCTGGGCTCCGGCGTCGCCGGAGGCCTTGAGCGTATCCAGCTCTTCTTTCAGCTGGTTCCGTTGAAGGACCAGGGCATTCATCTTGGATTCGAGTTGTTTCAGGAGATCCATGGAGCCTCGCTTCGGAGTCATTCTACGCCCGGAGATGGGCTCCCAGGGACTCGGCCGCCCGGAGCGCAGAAGCGACCCAGCCGTCCACCTCTTCCCCGGTCAGGGTCCGGTCCATGGCCTGGAACGACAGCCGCATGAGCCAGGCCTTGGTTCCCGGCTCGAGGTTCTTGCCCTGATAGAGATCCGCGCAGGTGAGCCCCACCAGTTCCGCTGACGCGAGGGCGTCCGTCACGAGGTCCCGCATGGCCTGCCAGGGCAGATCCGAGGCCACCAGCAGGGACAGATCCCGCTCCACGGCCGGGTAGCGGCTTTGGGCCTGGTAGGGGGGAATGATTCGAAGGTCCGGGGCCCTGAAGGCCGAAAGGGGGAATTCGGCCGTGAGGACCATCCCGTCCGCCATGGGCCGGATGGTCTGAAGGATCCCGGGTTCGAGCACGTCCTTCAGGATGCCTTGGAGGTGCTTGGCTTTCACGGGCGCTGGATTGGACTCGGGGTCCTCGTCCCAGCACTCCCCCGCCCACGCCAGGCTCACGGTCCACTCCGCGCGGGGGCCATCCGGCAAGCCCCGGAAGGTCTGGGCGATTTCGAACAGCCGGACCTCCCGCTGCCCTTGCTTCAGGTTCCGGGTCGCCACTTCCACCAGGGAAGGCACCAGGGAACGCCGCAGGATGGAGTATTCCAGGCCCAGAGGGTTGGCCAGGACCCGGCCTGTGGGATCATCCGCCGCCTGCTGACCCAGCCGCTCCGTGGGCTCGGCGTCCATCTCGGGGCTCACGAAACCGTAGGTGACGGTCTGATGGAACCCCAGGTGCGCCAGGCGCCGGGCCAGGCTCTGGCGGTGCAGGTAGTCGGCGGCCAGGGGAACCGGCGGACCTTCCAAGGGCGGCAATACCGAGGGGATGCGCTCGTAGCCGCGCAGCCGCAAGACCTCTTCGGCCAGGTCCTCCGCCAGGCCCAGGTCATGGCGCCAGGAAGGGATCTCCACCCGCAAGGAGGCAGGCTCCACCTCCACGGCACAACCCAGCCGGCCCAGGCGGTCCGCAACTTCCGTCAGGGGCAGCGGCTCCCCTGCCACCCGGGTCAGCAGGGCCACAGGCAGGTCAACGGCGGCACGCCCGGCGGGGAGGGATCCCGCCGTCCAGGCAGCCTCCAGTTTGGCCTGGGCCCAGGACTGAAGTCGCGCCACCAGGAGATCCCTGGCCACGGTGGCCATGGCTGGATCCGCGCCGCGTCCGAAGCGGTGGGAGGCATCCGTGTGCAGGCTGTGCCGCCGGGCCGTGGCGCGCACGCATTTGGGATCGAACCAGGCGCTCTCCAGCAGCACCCGGCGCGTGGTTTCGGTCACCTTGGTGCCCTCGCCGCCCATGACTCCTGCCAGGGCGATGGGACCCGCTTCATCGGCAATGACGAGATCCTTCGCATCGAGCTTGCGCTGAATGCCATCCAGCGTGACCAGGGTCTCGCCAGCCTGGGCCCAGCGCACCGACACCTCGCCACGAATGCGATCCGCGTCGAAGGCGTGGGTCGGGTGGCCGTAGCGATGAAGCAGCTCGTTGGAGGCATCCACGGCGGGCAAGCGCTTGGGGGTTGATTCCAGCGCCTGCAGGAACGCCTGGACATCGACCGGCGTCACCCCTTGGCCCAGACTCAGGAGGGCCGTGGCATAGATCGGGCAGGCTTGGCTCTCGAGACGAATGGCGAGGGCGGGAGCGCCTTCCTGCACGGGCGTGGGCGCCACGAAGGCGAGCGGCGCCGCGAGCTTGGCGGCGATCTCCCGGGCTAGGCCCCGGTGCGACATGGCGTCGCCGCGATTCGCGGTGATGTCCACATCCAGGATTTCCATACCATCCCGCGAAGCAACGCCATCCACGGGGAAACCCAGGGATGCGAGCAGCTCACAAAGGGGCCGCGTGCCCAGGTCGGCAACCGCGGGGATTTCTGCGGCGAGCGCTTTCCGTTCGATGAGCATCAGTCAAGCCCTCCCATGGCCTTGAGGAAGCGCTGATCGTTCTCGAAGAACAGGCGCAGATCCGGTGTCTGGCTCAGCATCATGGCCATGCGCTCGACGCCCATGCCGAATGCCCAGCCCGACCACACCGAAGGGTCGATGCCTGCGTACCGGAGCACCTCCGGATGGATGAGGCCCGCACCGAGTATCTCGACCCAGCCGGAACCCTTGCACACGCGGCAACCCTGCGCGCCGCAGAGCGGACAGCTCACGTCCACTTCGCAACCGGGCTCCACGAACGGGAAATACGATGGGCGCAGGCGGATCTCCGTGGCGGGGCCGAACAGCGCCCGCAGGGCGAATTCCAGCGTGCCCTTGAGGTGCTGCATGCCGATGCCGCGACCCACGAGCATGCCCTCGACCTGATGGAACATGGGGCTGTGCGTGGGATCGATCTCGTCCTTCCGATACACCCGGCCCGGCGCCAGGAACCGGATCCCGCCGTGCTTCGCGAGGTCAGGCGCCACCCGCAGGAGGGTTCGCACCTGCACGGGGCTGGTGTGCGTGCGCAGCAGCAGCTGCGGATGGGCGGCCAGGTAGAAGGTGTCCGAGGCGGCCTTGGCCGGGTGGTCTTCCGGGATGTTGAGGCCATCGAAATTGTGGGCCTCCGTTTCGACTTCCGGGCCCTCCTCCACGTGGAATCCCAGCGGCCGGAAGACCTCCACCAGGCGGTCCATGAGGCGATTCAGCGGATGCAGCGCGCCCCGAGGCGGCAGGGGCGGCGGCAGGGAAGGGTCCCAGGTAATAGCATTCCGGGCTTTACGCGAGGACTCGAGCTCGCCCTGGCGGGCCTTCAAGCCCTCTTCCCAGCTCTGCTTCAGCGCATTGATGGCGGCGCCAAGCTCCCGTTTCTGTTCCTTGGGAGCTTCCTTCAGGAGCACCATCATGCGCGCAGCGTGGCTGCCCTCCCGGCCCACGAAGACGCCTTTCAGGCGCAGCAGAGCATCCAGGTCGGCGCACGCTTCCAGGGCCTTGGGAAAGGCTTCGTGGGCCTCGATGATGTCGGGCGGCAGAAGGTGTTCCATGACTCCCTCGTACGGATGTCTTGATACAGAGAAAGGCCGCTCACGCGGCCTTTCGGGTGTCTGCGATGGCTTGCGTTCGCGATCAGCCCTTGGCCACGGCCACGAGCTTGGTAAACGCTTCCGGATTGCGAACGGCCAGATCCGCGAGGATCTTACGATCCAGGTCCACGGAGGCCTTCTTCAGACCGCCCATGAACTTGGAGTAGCTGGTGCCGTTCTGGGTGCAGGCGGCGCTGATGCGGACCACCCACAGCCGGCGGAAGTCGCGCTTCTTGACCTTGCGGTCGCGGTAGCCGTAGCCCAGGGCCTTTTCGACGGCTTCCTTGGCGGAGCGGTACAGGCGGGACTTGGCGCCGTAGAAGCCCTTGGCGAACTTCAGCATGCGCTTGCGACGCTGGGCCCGCTTAAAACCACGTTTTACGCGTGTCATGTTGAATCCTTTCCTCGAGGCAGCTCGTTCGAAGATGAACGGACTTTGAAGGCCTCATCGGGGGTGGCCTCAGCCACCGGGTTGAACCCTTGATCTTAAGACCTCGGGCCTTGGAGAACAAGCTTCGTGCAGGCTTTGCCTGCGCGAAGCGCGGGGGCCAGGGGGTGTGCGCGCAGCGCGAAACCCCCTGACAGAATCGACATCAGGCGTAGGGCAACATCATCGCGACGGCCTTGGTATCGGCCTTGGCCACCATGCCGCCCATATCGAGCTGACGCTTCCGCTTGGCGGTCTTCTTGGTGAGGATGTGGCGCTGGTGGGAGCAGCCGCGCTTGAACTTGCCGCCGGCTGTCTTCTTGAAGCGCTTCTGGGCGCCCTTGTGGGTCTTGATCTTGTAGCTCATGGTCTCCTCACTGGGTCTGGGCTTCGGTGGCGGGCGTTGCTGCAGCTGTTGCCGTTGTTGGTGCTGCTACTGCGACGGGTGCGGCTGCAGGTTTTGCTGTTTTGGGCTTCTTGGGTTGCTTGGCGGCTTCGTTGAGCCTGGGAGCGAGGATCGCGTGCATGTCGCGGCCATCGATTCCGGCGGCTTTTTCCACGATCGCCCGGTCGCCGACTTTCTGAATGACTTCTTCAATGATCCGGTAGCCGATGTCACGGTGAACCACTTCACGTCCGCGGAACATGACCACTACTTTGACTTTGTCTTCATCTTCCAGGAATCGCAGGATGTGCTTGAGCTTGAAATCGAAATCATGATCATCCGTCTTGGGCCGGAACTTCACTTCCTTGAGGACGATGTTCTTCTGCTTGGCGCGAGCTGCGTGATCCCGCTTGGCTTCCATGAACTTGTACTTGCCGTAGTCCATGATCCGACACACGGGCGGTTTGGCGTTCCCGGCGACTTCCACCAGGTCGAGGCCGCGTTCTTCGGCAATGCGGATGGCCTGCTGGGGTGACATCAGGCCAAGTTGCTCGCCATCTTCAGAGATGACGCGGACCTCAGTGGCCCGGATGCCGTCGTTAATGCGAGTCTCGTTCGGACGAATGGTTCCTCCCCTAATCACACAAGGACAAGAAGTCTATCACTTGAAGCGGAACTAGCCAAGCATGGAATGCGAAATCAGCGATTCCTGCCCTTAACCTCTGCGACCAATTGCTGAAGGAAGGAGTCCAGGGTCTGGGCCCCCAGATCACCCCGGTGACGGTGGCGCACGGAAACACTGCCGGCCTCCGCCTCGCGGTCACCGATGACCAGCATGTAGGGCACCTTGGCCAGCTGGGCATCCCGGATCTTGGCATTGACCTTCTCGTTGCGCAGGTCCACTTCCCCCCGCAGGCCGAGGGCCTTCACCTGGGCGAGCACCGCTTCGGCAAAGGGATGCACGCGATCCGTGATGGGGAGCACCGCCACCTGGACCGGGGCGAGCCAGGCAGGGAACGCCCCGGCGGTGTGCTCGACCAGAATGCCCATGAAGCGTTCCAGGCTGCCGAGGATGGCCCGATGCAGCATGACCGGCCGGCCTTCGGTCCCATCCGGTCGGGTGAAGACCAGGTTGAAGCGCTCGGGCAGCATGTAGTCCACCTGCAGGGTGCCCAGCTGCCAGGGGCGCTTCAGGGCATCCAGGATCTGGAACTCGATCTTCGGACCATAGAAGGCACCCTCTCCGGGATTCAGCGTGTAGGGCATGCCGGCCTCGTCGAGGGCCTCGGCCAGGGCCCCTTCGGCGGCATCCCAGATTTCATCAGAGCCCAGGCGCTTGTCGGGCCGGGTGCTGAGGGCGACGCGCATACCCTCGAAGCCGAAGGTGTCATAGACCTCCTTCAGCAGGGCCAGGAAGGAGGCCATCTCCCCCTTGATCTTCTCGGGCTCGCAGAAGAGGTGGGCGTCATCCTGGCAGAAGGTCCGGACCCGGGTCAGGCCATGGGTCACGCCGCTCCGCTCGAAGCGGTGGAGACGGCCGAAATCCGCGTAGCGGATCGGGAGGTCCCGGTAGCTGTGCTTCTGGCTGCCGAACATGAGGCAGTGGCCGGGGCAATTCATGGGCTTCACCGCGTATTCGCGTTCCTCGGCGGTGGTGAAATACATGTTTTCCGCATAATTTTCGTAGTGGCCGCTGGTCTTCCAGAGCGCCACATCCAGGATCTGCGGGGTGATGACCTCGCTGTAATCGTATTTGAAATACAATTCGCGAATGTAGGTCACCAGTTCGTTGTAGACGACGGTGCCTTTGGGATGGAAAAACGGCGAGGCCGGAGCTTCGGGATGGAAGGAATAAAGTCCCAATTCCTTGCCCAATTTCCTGTGATCGCGGGCCTTGGCTTCTTCCAGTCTGGCCAGATGCTCGTCCAGCTCTTTCTGTGTGTGGAAAGCCGTCCCGTAGATGCGGCTGAGCATCTGGTTGTGCTCGTCCCCCCGCCAGTAGGCCCCCGCGATGCTCTGGAGTTTGAAGGCCTTCAGCTTGGACGTGTTTGGCACATGGGGGCCACGGCAAAGGTCATAAAAGTCACCTTGGCGGTACCCGCTGATGATATCCCCAGCCGGAATGCCGGATACCAGCTCCACCTTGAGGGGTTCCCCCATCTCCTGGAAGCGGGCGATCGCCGCGTCCCGTTCCAGGTCCTGGCGGTCCACTTCCACGCCCTCCGATACGATCTTCCGCATCTCGGCTTCGATGACGACCAGGTCTTCCGGGGTGAAGGGCTTCTCCACCCAGAAATCGTAGTAGAACCCATCTTCGATGACGGGGCCGATGCCCACTTTTGCCGTGGGGTAGAGGCGCTTGACCGCATGGGCGAGCAGATGCGCCGTCGAATGCCGGATCAATTCCAGGCTGTCGGGAGCTTTGCTCGTGACGATTTCAACCCGCGATCCATCAGAAAGAGGGGTCTTCAGATCGACCAGTTTTCCGTCCAGGCGGATGGCCAGGGCGGCCTCGAGCAGCCTCGGACCGATGCCCGCCGCCAGATCCACACCGGTAGCGCCCTCAGGCAACTGCCTCAGAGAGTCGTCAGGCAAACGGACCGCAACAGCCATGGTTCCCTCAGAATAGAGACGATATTTTAACAGTAAAAACAATTCCGGGCCATCTTTGGATGGCCCGGAAGGGATATTAACGTCGCAGCGACCTACTTTTCCACGCCTGTCCGGCGCAGTATCATCGGCCCTCCAAGTCTTAACTGCCGTGTTCGGGATGGGAACGGGTGTGACCCTTGGGGAAAAGCCACGACGAAGGGGTAGAAGGATTGA
>DATEZS010000076.1:0-20460 GCA_035255365.1 Geothrix sp. | reverse complement strand
TTACAGCTGAGCCTGGCAGCCCTGGCCAGTGGCACCAGAGGCGCGAGGATGGACTGGGCCAAGCAGGAAGGGCTGAACACCATCACCGTGCGGGATTTCCCCGAGAATATTGCCGCCGTCGAGGAGGCCATCAAGCGCCTGGATGTTCCGACCAATTCCCAGCAGACGCCCGATGTGGAACTGCATGTCCAGGTGCTGTTCGCCTCGAAGCAAGCGGCTCCTGAAAGCAGCGTTCCAGAGGAACTCCGGGAGGTCATCAAGTCCCTGAAAAGCGCCTTGGCCTACCGCAGCTATACCCTTGCCACCAGCTTCGTCCAGCGGTGCGACACCAAGGGCCACACCATCCAAGGCCGAGGGGTGCTCGAGGGTGCCGACACGGGCTTCGGGACCGCCAAGAGCCCTTCCCAGCTGAGCCTCGAATGGGAAGCCGCCAATGGACTCGAACTGGAGCAGCGGCAGGGTGCTTCGCCTTCGATCCTCATCAGGAAGTTCCAGTTCTATGTCACGGAGCGGAGCAGCAGGGGCTCGGAGACCCTGGCCAAGATCGAGACGGGCGTGAGCCTGAAGGAGGGCGAGCACGTGGTGGTCGGCACCTCGGTGGTCAAGGACCATGGCCTGATCGTGGTGCTCACGGCCAAGCGGGTGAATTAACGAGTCTGCGAACGAGCGGGACAGGAGGTGTCGCCATCCTGTCCCGCGCTTCTTCGCTATTGGCTACTTTCGCGTGAAACAGGCCCGTTCAGGCCTTCAAGGCGCCCAGCAGATCCCGCGCCACGCCGGTGGTCCCGGCCACCAGGCTGCCGCTGGCGAACCAACTCTGCTCACCGTCCCAGTCGGTGATGACCCCGCCCGCCTCCTGCACCAGCAGCGCGCCGGCGGCGATATCCCAGGGCTTGAGCCCGTGCTCGAAATAGCCGTCGTAGATGCCGCAGGCCACATGGGCCAGATCCAGGGCGGCGCTACCCGCGCGGCGGATGCCCTTGGCACGGGGGAACACGCGGTTGAGCGCGGCGTTGAAAGCGGGCCAGCGGTCGCCCAGTTGGAAGGCGAAGCCCGTGGCGAGGAAAGCGCCATCCAGCCCAGCCTGCCGCGAGACTTGCATGGGCTTGCCGTTCCAGGACGCGCCCTCATCCCGCACCGCGAGGAAACAATCCTGGCGCAGGGGATCCAGCACGCAGCCCACCACGGGGCCGTCGGCATCCCAGAGGGCCACGGACACGCACCAGTGGGGGAAACCCTGGACGAAGTTCAGGGTGCCGTCCAGGGGATCCACGATCCAGCGCCGCTCGGCATCTCCCGAGGCCCCGCCCTCCTCGCCCACGAAACCGTACTGGGGGAAGCGGAAGTCCAGCTCGGCGCGGATGGCGGCTTCGGCGGCGCGGTCGGCATCGCTCACGAAATCGTTCTTCGTCTTCTCGTTGATGGTCGCGGGATCGAGTTTCCGGAAGTAGCCGAGGAGCACCTTGCCCCCAATTTCCGCCGCCGCCACACAGGCATCCCGTTGCGTCTCGTACATGGTCACCGCCCCAGGGGGATTGTCACATGCCCGACTCGGCCCGCTGCTTGATGCTGCGTACGAGCCCCGGGAACAGGAACCAGTGGAGGGGTAGCGCCGTGTACCAGTAGGCCAGGCCGGGCAGTCCCCGCGGCTCGAAGAAGGCGGTCTGCGTGATGCGCGAGCCCGGGCCTTCGGGATGGACCGTGAACTGGAGCCATGCGTGGCCGGGGAGTTTCATTTCGGCCCGGAGCCGGAGCAGGCTGTTCGGTTCCAGGGCCTCCACCCGCCAGAAATCCACCGGATCGCCCACCCGCAGTTCCCGGGGATGCCGGCGCCCCCGCCGCATGCCCACGCCGCCCAGGGACCGGTCCAGGAGGCCCCGCAGCTGCCAGAGCCAGTTCCCGGCAGGCCATCCCGACTCGCCGCCCAGGGCGCAGAACGCCTGGAACACAGCCTCGGGCGGCGCCTTCACATGCCGCTCATGGCGATCCAGCAGCAGGCCTTCGTGAGCACCCAGGGCCCGCCCTTCGGAGACACCCGGCGGCAGGCTCGCCAGGCTGGAGGCCCAGGTGGTCTCCACCATGTCCTCGTCCAGGCGCTGGAGCGCCAGCTGCAGCGCTTCCTGGTAGCCCATGGGCCGCACCTTGAAGAGAGTCAGCGCCCTCAGGTCCTTCACGATGACCTCGGTGGCGAGGCTTTCCACCAGGGGAGCCGCCAGGGACCGGGGAATGGGCGTCACGAGATCCACCCAGAACACCGAGAGCCGGGGCAGCGGCACACGCATGGGAAGGATGATCCGGCGCAGCCCGGTGGCCTTCGCATAGCCCAGCATCATGTGGCGGTAATCCAGCACGTCCCGCCCGCCGATCTCCACGATGCCCTCGATGTCGGGATGTTCGAGGGCCTCCGTCAGGTAGGCGAGGACATCGCGGATGCCCAGGGGCTGGCAGCGGGTGTTCAGCCATTTCGGCGTGATCATGACCGGCAGGCGTTCCGTGAGGTGACGGATCATCTCGAAACTGGCGCTGCCGCTGCCCACGATGACGGCGGCCCGGAACTCCAGCACCGGCACGCCCTCGGAGGCCAGGTCGCCACCCACTTCCTGGCGGCTGGCCAGGTGACGGCTACGGGGCCCTTTGGGATCACCCAGGGCCCCCAGGAAGATGATGCGGCGCACCTCGGCTTCCCGGCAGGCCCGGGCGAAAATCCGGGCCTGCGCCTGGTCCTGGCTGCGGAAGTCCGCCCTGGATTCGCCCATGGCGTGCACGAGGTAGTACGCCTGGTTCACGCCATGGAGGGCGGAGCGCAGGGATTCGGGATCGGAGACATCGCCCCGCACCACCTCGACCCCGGGCCAATGGCGGCCCGCGAGGCGCTCCGGATGCCGCGCGAGGCATCGCACCCGGTGCCCGGCGGCCAGCAATCTCGGCACCAGCCGGCCGCCGATGTAGCCCGTGGCCCCCGTCACCAGGATGAGGGGTCTTCCAGGGTCCATGCGGGTGGCGCCGGCTTCATCCGATTGGGTCATGCCTTCACCAGATCCGCGAACACGAAGCCGTCCCGTTCCACCACCTCGCCCCGCTGGATGGCCACGGGTGCGCTGAACATCGGCCCATCCCAGACAAAGGTATGGAACTCGCCGTGTTCGCCACAGGCGTCCACCGAAGGGGGAAGCTCCGCCAGAAGGGTCGCATCGAAGTCCCGGCCCGCGAAGCTGGCCTGCAGAACCCGGGGATCCACGCAGGCCAGGGTGGCCTTCAGCCCAGCCTCGACCATGGCCTGGGCGAGCACGGCGGTATCCAGGTTCCAGAGGGGAAACAAAGGCTGCAGGCCGGTTCCCTGCAGTTTCTGGATGCGGTAGTCCCGCACATCCTCCAGAAACAGGTCCCCGAAAGCCATGAACTGGATGCCTTCCCGGACGGCCTGGGCGCAGGCTTCCGCCATGCGGGCTTCATAGACCTCGTTCGAGCAGGGCCAGGGCAAGGGCACCTTCCAGAGCGGCAGCCCCGCCGCCTCGGCCTGGGCTTCCAGCAGCTCCTCCCGGACCCCATGCATGGCCACCCGTTCGAAGGCTTCATTGGTGGTGGTGAGCAGGCCCACCACTTCCACCTCCCCCAGCTCCCGCAGTACATGCAATGCCCACGCTGCATCCTTGCCGCTGGACCAACTCAGCAGTGCCCGGGGTCGTGTCATGGGAGCTCCGCGGACAGTATGGGGCTGGAACGGGATCATCGTGGCCATTCACCAGAATGGCGAGGCGGGTTCCGTTCCAGTTCTGAAGTAATCTCGAAAATCCTGACGAATTTGGTAAACTATAACGGGAGCCCGCCATGCCCAAGGTCATCAACATCGAACCCACCCCCAATCCCGATGCCCTAAAGTTCCTGGTGCATCCGGCCCTACTCAAGGCCGGTTCCCGTTCCTTCAAGGATTTCGGGGCGGCCGTGGGCGATCCCCTGGGTTCCTGCCTCTTCGGCATCGGGAAGATCACGTCCGTCTTCTACATGGATCGGTTCGTCACGGTGAACAAGGAGCCCTCCGCGGAGTGGAGCGATCTCATCGATCCCATCTGCGAGGCCATCGAGGAACTGAAACTGCCCGAGAACGACACCGGCAATCCCGCCCAGCTCCCCGAAGGGGACGCGGACGCCACCCTGGAGCGCATCAACCAGCTCCTGGACAGCCGCATCCGCCCAGGCCTCGCGGGTGATGGCGGCGGCCTGGAGGTGATCTCCTTTGACGGGCAGACCCTGCAGATCAGCTATCACGGGGCCTGCGGCTCCTGCCCCTCCTCCACCAGCGGGACCCTGCGCTACATCGAGGGACTCCTCCAGGAGGAAATCAGCCCCTCTCTCCGTGTGGTGAGCTGGTAACACCTTGCGCCCGGAGAAAAAAACGGCACTCTGTTGGAAGGCTTCGAGGCGGAGGTGGTGGCCGTGAGCCAGACCAGCTTGTCCAGGCACCGGACCAAAGCCGGAGAGCATCTCGCCGCCATGGCCGACCTCCTGGGAAAGCACCGCAATGAGCCCGCCAAGATCTTCGAACTCGGGCTCTCCCTCCTGGTGGAGCGCCTGGGTGCGGACCAGGCGCTGCTGACCCGGGTCTCAGGTCTGGGCCACGAAGTGTTCTGGTGGGCCCTGGCAGAAGGCGCGTCCATGGAAGGACTGTTCGAAGCCCCGGAAAAGGGGTTCTCCAACTGGGTCATGGAGCATCCTGATCGCCCTTTGGTCATCCGCAATGCCGCCACCGAAACGCGGTGGCGCAAGCACTCCGGACGCACGGAGCTGGGCATCCAGGCCTATGCGGGCGTGGTGCTGCGCGATGCGAAAGGCGTCCTGGGGACCCTCTGCGTGCAGCACAGCAAGCCCCATGTGTTCCGGCCGGAGGATGTGGGCCTGCTCTGCGTGTTCGCCCACCTCATCGAGCGCCTGCTGGAAACCGAGAACCTGAAGTCGGAACTTCACGCCGCCCTGGATGCCCTGGAACTGAGCAGCGCCGTGGTGGAGGACAGCGCGCTGCAGAGCGCGCGCTCGGGCCTTCCGAACCGGCACTACCTGGAAATCTGGCTTCGGTCGGCTCTCTTCCTGGCCCGCCGCCGCAAGGAGCCCATGGCCATCGCGCTCTGGTCCCAGCCGATGGTGCTGGGTACCAAGGATCGGCTCGAGGCCACCAGCACCCACCTGCGCGGCGAGGATCTGCTCGTCGAGCTGTCGGCCGATCGCTACCTCCTGCTCATGCCGCACACAAATAGGGAAGGCGCGGAACACCTGCTTGAGCGCTTGCGCGAAACCCTGGGAAGACACCCCACCGGAGCGACCGTGTGGCATACGGAGAACGATGACATGACCTTGAAATCAACTTTGGCTCGCGCCAGCAAAGCCTTCAATGACGCCACTCGCGAAGGATCGGCTCTCCTTTGGAATCCGCGCTAGACCCACTGCCAGAGCCTGTCTCTGGCCGCCCGTCGCAGTCCGTGGGAAGATGAAGAACTCTGGCAAGGCCGGTTTAGAGCCCGGCTCCTTGGAGGTGAATGTTGGATACACCAACCCTGGTGAGAGTGGCCCTGAGCGCCTTGGACGAGCATGACCAGCCTCGGCGCGAGGACTTGTGCCACTGGTACGAGCTCATGCACATGGGCCGCCTGCTCGATGACAAGGCACCCAATTATTTGAAGCAGGCCATCGGCTGGTCCTACCATGCGCCCTGCGCCGGGCACGACGGCATCCAGCTGGCCCTCGGCATGGCCTTCCGGGCCGGCCGCGATTACCTGTTCCCCTACTACCGCGACATGATGACCTGCCTCGCGGCCGGCATCACCCCCGAGGAGATCATCCTCAACGGCATCTCCAAGGCCACGGATGTCGCCAGCGGTGGCCGCCACATGAGCAACCACTTCGCGAAGCCCGCCATCGGCATCCAGAACGTGTCCAGCCTCACGGGCAACCACACCCAGCATGCGGTGGGACTTGGACGCGCCGTCAAGACCTACGGCCGCGACAGCATCGTGTTCAGCAGCCAGGGCGAGTCGTCTCTGTCGGAGGGCTACTGCTTCGAGAGCATCAACGGGGCGGATCGTGAAAAGTTGCCGGTGGTGTTCGTCATTCAGGACAACGGCTACGGCATCTCGGTGCCGAAGCGGGACCAGAGCGCCAACGAGCAAATCTGCGACAACTTCAGCGGTTTTCCCAATCTGAAGATCATCAAGTGCGATGGGCTGGACCTCCTCGATTCCATGCGCGCCATGGAGGAAGCCCTGGCCTACGTGCGCACCGGCAAGGGCCCGGCCATGGTCTATGCCAGCTGCGTGCGCATCGGCAGCCACTCCAACTCGGACCGGCACGAGCTCTACCGGGATGATGCGGAGCGCGCTGAAGCCAAGGCCAAGGATCCCCTGCCCAAGTTCCGGGCCTTCTGCCTCAGCCGCGGCGTGACGGAAGACGAACTGAAGGCCATCGAGACCGATAACCAGGCCCGCTATCTGGCGGCCCACGACAAGGCCATGGCCGCGCCCAATCCCGATGCGGCCAGCATCTACGACTTCGTCATTCCCGAAGGCTGGGTGTCCGAGCAGTACCCCGACGGCACCCACCAGGCCTCCGGAGAGGCCACCAGCCTCATCGGGGCCTTGAACCAGACCCTGAAGGAGGAGTTCCGCCACAACCCGGACACCTTCATCTGGGGCCAGGACATGGCCAACAAGGAGAAGGGCGGCATCTTCAACGTGTCGAAGGGGCTGCAGCCGGAATTCGGCGAGAAGCGCGTCTTCAACGCCCCCATCGCCGAGGACTTCATCATCGGCACCGCCAACGGCTTCAGCCGCCTGGACGACAAGATCCGCGTCGTGGTGGAAGGCGCCGAGTTCGCCGACTACATCTGGCCCGCCGCCGAGCAGATCGTGGAGTGCAGCCACGACTACTGGCGCACCAACGGCCAGTTCTCCCCGAACATCACCATCCGCCTGGCCTCCGGTGGCTACATCGGCGGCGGCCTCTACCACTCGCAGAATGTGGAAGGCTGGCTCACCACCCTGCCCGGCATCCGCGTGGTGGTGCCCGCTTTCGCCGACGATGCCGCGGGCCTGCTGCGCACCGCCATGCGCAGCCGGGGCGTGACCCTGTACCTCGAGCCCAAATTCCTCTACAACGCGAAGATGGCCCATGCCGTGGTGCCGCCCGACTTTGCCGTGCCCTTCGGCAAAGCCCGGGTTCGCCGCGAGGGCACGGACCTCACCATCCTCGCCTACGGCACGCCCGTGCATTTCGCCCTGGAAGCCGCCGCCAAGCTGGAGAAGGAAGGGAAGTCCGCAGAGGTGGTCGACCTCCGCAGCCTGAGCCCTCTGGATACGGACGCCATCATCCGGTCCGTCAAAAAGACGCACCGCCTGCTCATCGCCCACGAGGACAAGGTCTTCGGCGGCTTCGGCGGCGAACTGGCGGCCATCGCCGCCTCCGAGTGCTTCCCGTGGCTCGATGCCCCCGTGGCCCGCGTGGGCTCCGAGTTCACCCCCGTGGGCTTCAACCGGATCCTGGAACGGGCCACCCTTCCCAATAGCGAGAAGGTGCTCGTGGCGGCTCGCAAGGTTCTGGCGTTCTGAGGGTTTTGTTTTCCAACCGCAGATGCCGCAGATGACCGCAGATAACGGTTCCAGGCTTCTCATCTGCGCAATCTGCGACACCTGCGGTTAAAGCTTGTAGGTTTCTTTTCCTGATTCGCCTCCACACAGGAGCCCCCATGCAATTCGGTCCCTGGGATGTCCAGATCGTCAGCGGCGGATCGTTCCGCCTGGATGGCGGCGCCATGTTCGGCACCGTGCCGAAGGTGGTGTGGAACAAGCTCTACCCCGCCGACGAGGACAACCAGATCCTCATGGGCACCAACTGTCTGCTGATCCGTGGCGAGGTGGATGGCAAGCGCCATGTGATCCTCGTGGACAACGGCAACGGCGACAAGGAAACCGACGACTTCATGGCCCGCTTCAAGTTCGAGGGCCGGGGTGTGCTGGACGCCAGCCTTGCCAGGCATGGCGTCAAGCCATCCGACATCACCCTCTGCATCCTCACCCACCTCCACTTCGACCACGCTGGCGGCAGCACCCGCTTTGACGCCGACGGCAAGCTCGTGCCCAGCTTCCCCAACGCCCGGTACCTGGTGCAGGCCAAGGATCTTGCGGACGCCAAGCATCCTCACCTGCGCGTGAAGGCCAGCTACCTGCCCCAGAACTGGGAGCCCCTTGAAGCGCTCGGCCTCCTGGACACCGTCCAGGGCACAGCTGAAATCCTCCCCGGCATCTCCGTCCGACTGGCCCCCGGCCACATCGAGGGCCTGCAGAATGTCGTCGTGGAAGGAGGCGGTCAGCGGCTCGTCTACCTCGCCGACCTCATTCCCACCGCCCGCCATATCCAGCCCGCCTGGTGCATGGGTTACGACCTGGACGTGGTCACCTGCGTCAACGAGCGGCAGAAAGTCCTGGAGGAAGTCACGGGCACCGGAACGATCCTCGTCTTCGAACACGATCCCGAAATTCCCGCAGGCACCGTGAGCCGGGATGCCAAGGGCAGGTACGCCGTCGCACCGGTCAGCCTGTAGCTTCGGCCTGGCGGATTCGCGACCCGCCAAGGGCGCTCGCCCCTTGGCATTGGTCCCGGACAGAAGCAGGACCCTCTTTCGTCCTACACTGCAAAGGACGCTTCCCGGAGTTCCAACATGAGCTATCTGCTTGCATTCGGCTGGTTCATGCTGAAGTGGATCGATTTCATCGCCCTGACTTTGATCACCTGGAGCGCCGCCTGGTTGCCCACCTTTTTGACCCGGAAGATCTATCATCCCCTTTTCCAGGTCTGGTGCCGGAGCTTCTGCCGGGCCCTGGGCATCACCATCCGCGTGCATCAACACTACGCCGCCCAGCTGCCCAGTCAGTACATCCTCATCGCCAACCACCCCTCCGCCTTCGAGGACATCGGCATCCCCGCCATCTTTCCGGTGACTTCCCTGGCCAAGGTGGAAGTGAAGGACTGGTGGATCGTGGGGCGCATCAGTCAGGCGGCAGGAACCCTCTACGTCAAACGCGAAGAGCGGGAATCCCGGCAGGCGGCCCTGTCGTCCATGATCGCCTTCCTGGACAGCGGCAGGAATCTCGCCATCTACCCCGAAGGCGGATGCAAGGGCCGCAGGCTCTTCACCCATTTCCAGCGCGGCGCCTTCGCGGCCTCCATGGCCAGCGGCGTGCCGGTCCTGCCCGTGTTCATGTACTACGAGGCCCAGGAAAGCTTCGAATGGGCGGGGCAGACCCTGCCGCAGAAGCTGGTGGAACTCGCCCGGGCCGTCAACAAGCAGGTCCAGTTCCATGTCTTCGAGCCGCTTCACCCGAAGGATTTCGACAATGAAGCGCAGATGCGGGATGCCGCCTACGCGCTCTACCAGGGCTGGGACAAGCGTTTCCTCGACTGATGCGCGGCGCGGCCAGCTTTCTATTAGGAGCGGCCTCGATACAGATGTCCTACGGTGGGCATGGCAACCTGCCCCTCCAGGCCCCAGAACAGACCGCCTGGGAGATATCCGGCTCCCGACCTGCGAGCAATTCATGCAGACTGGAGCCACTCTCCTCATGGTGATTCGTGGAACTGTTCGTCTTCCTTTTTGGATTGCTGGGCGTAGCCACTCCGGTCATCGCGATCTGGGCATTGGTGAAAGCCTTGAAAACGGATCGGCTGGAGCGGGATATCCAGGGCCTGAACACGGACCTCGCCAACCTCCGGACCAGGCTTGCCTTGCTGGAAAGGGAGCGCCGCAGGACCGAGGCTGAAGCCGCCCTCCCCGCCGCCCAGGCGCAACCGGTCGCGGTGGCGCCGGTTCCCGTTCCACCCACCCCGGCACCCATGGCAGCGGTTGAGCAACCCGCGCCCCTGGCCCAGGAGGAGCAGGCGGCCGCGTCCAAGATCACCGGGCCGATCCGCATCCTGCCCCCGCAGCCCCCGGAAGCGCCCGCTCCCGCCCTCCCGGTTCCACCGCCGCCCGTTCCACGGGTGCCTGCAGCCACACCCTCGACCTTGGCAACCGAATCCCCGGACATCCTCCCCCAGGCGATCGCCCCCGCACCTG
This sequence comes from Geothrix sp., assembly GCA_035255365.1. GTDB lineage: Bacteria > Acidobacteriota > Holophagae > Holophagales > Holophagaceae > Geothrix. Next base: position 10,364 of record DATEZS010000076.1, on the reverse strand, counting down.
CGCCCGAGCCCCAGGCCAGCCTGCCCGAGACCATGCCGTCGCTCATGCAGGCGCCCTGCGCGCCCACGCCTGCGCCGAAACCCGCTCCCCGGATGGTGGCACCGCCGCCGCCCCCACCCAGGCCTGCACCGGAAGCACCACGGAGGAACCTGGAAGATATTCTCGGCAAGCAGCTGTTCCTGAAAGTGGGCGTGGCCATCCTGGTCATCGGCGTCGTCTTCGCCATGGGTCTTGTGTTCCAGATGGTGGGACCCTGGGGCAAAGTGCTCATGGGTTACGGCACCGGCCTGGGCCTCCTTGGAACGGGCATGGCCTTCGAGCGGAAAGAGACCTTCCGGACCTTCGGACGCGCGCTGATCGCCGGCTCCTGGGGCATCCTCTACTTCGTGACCTTCGCGGCGGGCTTCGTGGATGCCTCCAGGGTGTTCCAGACCAAGCCCGTGGCCATCCTGGCCCTGCTCGTGGCCGGCAGCGCCGCCGTGGCCTACAGCCTGCGCTACCGCCACGAATGGACGACGCTGTCCGCCTTCCTCCTCATTCACCTGAGCCTGGGGGTCGCGGCCTACCATCTGGCTCCATCCCAGAACCTGCTGGCCACCCTCATCGTGGCCCTGGCCATGGCCGTGCTCGTCTGGCGCATGGGCTGGGTGCGGCTCCTCGGCCTGGGCGTGCCCGCCACCTGGGCCAGCCTGGCGCTGTGGATGCTGCCCCGCGCGCCCGGCGATCTTTCTTCTCTTCCGGTGCTGGTGCTGGTCGCCCTGGCTTTCCAGACCGCCATTCTGCTCATGAAGGTCGAGGAGGAGGGCCTCAAGTGGCTTGGCCTGGCGCAGGCGGCGAATTTCCTGGCCCCCTTCGCGCTCTGCCTGCGCGAGTCCTTGGTGGGCGGCAGCGCCTGGATGTGGGCGCTGGGCTTCGGCCTCGCCTTCCTCGGCTTTGCCTTCGCGCAGGGCCGCAAGCGACGCCACGGCCTGTTCCTCTTCACGGCCACGGAGGCCCTGGCGGCCCTGGCCTTCGTGACTCCCTTGCGGCTGGGGATGCAGCACGACCTGACGCCCATCATGCGCCTGCTCGGGCTGGAACTGCTGTTCGCCGCCGGGGTGCTCCTGCGGGAACGCTACTTCCGCCTCCTGGCCTACCTCGGCTTCGGGTTCGCCCTCCTGGAACTGGGCGTGGTGCGGCTTGGCATGCCCGGACCCGGGCGCTCGCTGCTGCTCGGAGCCGCGGCGCTGGTCTTCCTCCTGGACGCCTTCCTGGCCAGAACCTGGTGGGAGGAGCCCTGTGAGGACGAAATGCCCCATCTCCCCTGGGGGTTCAGCCTGGCGGGTACGCTGTGCCTCGCGGTCCTCCTTGGCTTCGAACTGCCCCATCGCTGGCTTCCCCCCGCCTACGCGGCCCTGGCGCTCCTCTGGACCCTGCTGGCGCTTTCGCGAGGGCTGAGCGATCTGGTGGTGGAGGCCGCGGCCTTGGCCGTGGCCGCGGGCACCTCCCTGTTGGTCTTGAACCAGGTGGGGCCACCACCCCAGGGGATCCGAATTCTTACCGGGGCACTGACCGGCGGCGTCCTGGTCCTCGCCTACCTGGCCAGCCGCCTGTGGCCGGAACCTCGCACGAGCCGGGAGGAAACCACCGTCTTCCGTGGGTTGTTCAGCCTCCTGGCACTGGGTTGTGGTGCCCTCCTGGTCCTCGGAGAAGTCCCCGCGCCCTGGCCACCTCCCATCCTGGTCGGCAGTGGGCTTCTGGTCCTGGCGCTCGGCCTCCTTCTGCAGTGGTCGGAGCTCACCGTGGAAGGCATCGTTCTGGGCCCGGTGGCCCTCCTCGCCGCGCTCCCTCACCTGGAAAGGCCTGGCGGGGCGACCCTCCACTTCACCAAGCGCGCCTGGATGCTGGGCCTCCTCGCTACGGGGGCGTTGGGCAAGGAACTGCTGCTGCGGACCTGGGCTACCGCCTGGCCCTGGACCGAAGCGGCGAAGCAAACCGTCATGGCCGCCTTTGGCCTGGCCGGGGCCCTGCTTCTGGCGGGCCTGGTCTATCTTGAGGTCCCTGCCGCTTACGTGGCGGCGAGCCTCATGGCCCTCGGGCTGCTCTGGCTGCTCTGGTCCCGCTGGCAGCCCTCGAACCTCCGGTGCGGAACCGCCTACGCGTTCCTGGGTCTGGGCTTCCTGGCCCTGGCCTCCCACGCCTGGGGCGTGACGGGGACGCTCCGGGGAGTCCCCTGGCGCGTGGTGGCGTTTACCCTCGCGCTGCTGCCCGCCTTCCTGGCGGAATGGCAATTGCGCGTGCTGTCCAGGGAATACAGTGCCGAGGGCACCTGTCTGGCGGATCGGATGGGGGAGGAGAACCTCGATGGCTTCGGCCGTCTGGTGCTGGTCCTGGCAAGCGCCGCCCTGGTGGCGCTCGTGTACGCCGATGCCCCGGCTCGGTTCGTGCCCTTGCTGTTCGTCCTGCTGGGCGGCACCTACCAGCTCTGGGCGCGCCCCAGCTCATCGGCCCTGCGCTGCTACCTGTCGGTGGGATACATGGCGCTGGGGTTCCTCACCATGGGCACCCACGCATGGTGGGTGGGCGGCTCCCTGGGCGCGGTGCCCGCCCGCCTCGTCTTCGTGGGAATGCCCCTGCTGCTGGCCTACGGCGTTCAATACCTCTACCACCGGGCTGCCACGGAGGCCCCCTCCCCAACCCGCGACCGGCTGGTGGATCTCGTCGCCCGGGACACCCTGCCCCTGGCGGCGACAGGTACGCTGCTGGCCTGCAGTGGCGTGCTGGGCTTCCTGGTGAAGATGGAGGCGCTCGCCCATGGCAAGAATCTCCTGGTGGGACCGGCTTGGGCCCTCGCTGGCGTTCTCTACCTGGAACGGGGAAGGGCCCTTGGCAACAAAGCCTGGCGCCTCCAGGGGCACCTCTGGATGGCCGTGGCCTTCATGCATTTCCTGGCCGTGAACCTGCTGCAAACCGGCGACCTTGGCGGTCTGAGCCTCCGGCTGGCCACGGGCATCCCCTTCCTGGGCCTCTACCTCTACACCTACCTGACCTGGGAGGACGCTACCGCGGAGCCCGCGAGCCTCAAGGGCGGCTATTTCTACGCGATCCAATTGGCCGTGGCGCTGCTTGTGCTCTATGAACTGCATCGGGCCTGGGTGCTCCCTGCCTGGGCGCTCCAGGGGCTCCTTTCCCTGGCCTGGGGGCTGCGCCGAGCAAGTTCCAACTGGCTCCGGGCCGCCATGATGCTGGCCGTGGCCACCCTGGTCCGGGGCGTGGGAACCAACCTCGTCTTCCGGGATACGCAGCTGGATTTCAGGCTCAACTGGATCACAGTTCCCCTGGCGGTCGCCCTGCTGCTGGCGGGCTACATCGTCCTCAACCGCCACCGGGAAACGAGCGAAGCTCAAGGCGCGGAGGGGCTGGGCGCCGGCTACAACCGCCTGCCCTGGTTCGCGGCCCAGGCCATCCTGCTGTTCGGATTCATCTGGGTGGAAGTCTCCGGCACCGCGCTCACGGTCTGGCTCAGCGCCTACGGCCTCGGCATGGTGGTGCTCGGCTTCCTGCTCCAGGAGCGCGTGGCCCGCCTGACCGGCCTCGGCATGCTGAGCGCCTGCATCCTGAAACTCTTCTTCTACGATCTCCGCGGGCTCACCGGGCTCCCCAGGGTCCTGTCGTTCATCGTGCTCGGCCTGGTCCTCATCGCCGTGTCCTACACCTACACCCGGTTCAAGGACCGGATGGAGCAGCTGCTGTGAAGCCTGGCGTCCGATTCGCGTTCCTGGGCCTCGTTTGCGCCGTGGCGGCAGCCATGCTCTGGTTCGTCGGACGCCAGCCATCCGAGCAGCAGAGCCCCTCCCTGCGGCCCATCCTGGACCGGGCCACCGAGACCAAGGCCGCCGTGGACCACCTGGGCCAGGAATTGGCCAAGGTCTCCACCGCGGATGAAATCGCCCTGGGCCGCAGCCTCATCGAAGCCGCCCGCGAGCAGGGCCTGCCCGAAGGGGTGGGCCCCGCCCACGCCAGGGAACAGGCCTACCTGGAGGATATCCTCGCGAGCCTGGTAGCCGGCGGCGGCCCCCGGCGGCCCGACATCCCCTTCCGCGTGCAGCTCATCGAGCACCCCGCCATCAACGCCTTCGCCCTGCCTGGGGGCTCGATCTTCGTGACCACGGCCATGCTTGCCTTCGCGGAGAACGAGGCGGAGTTGGCGTCGGTGCTCGCCCACGAAATGGCCCATGTGGACCTTCGCCATTGCATCGAACGCTACCAGTACGAACTCAAGGCGAGGAAGGTGGGCGGCGCGCCCCTGGCGGACATGGCCTCCCTTGGTACGCGGCTGATGCTGCAGGGCTACCAGGACGAACAGGAAGCGGAAGCCGATCGCTGGGGCATGCAGATGGCCGCCCGGGCCGGCTATCACCCCCAGGCGGGCCAGTGCCTGTTTGCCCGCCTGCTCGCCCAGTGGGGCGGGGACGCGCCCCCCCGGACGCTCCCGGGAGAAGCTGCGCATTCCCTCTCGGACGCCCTGGAGGATCTGTTCTCCTCGCACCCCAGGCCCTCCCTTCGCATCACCAACCTGGACCGGGCGCTGACCGAAGCCCGGCTGACGCCTGGTCAGACCCCCTATTATCTGGGCAGCCAGAACCGGACAACGCTCACCGCGCGATCCAGACACGAGATCCCAGCGGAGTTCGTGACCAGGAACCTGCGGCCCGGGAAGCCCTGAGGCCTGCCCATCGCGGAGGGAATACGGAGGCCTCGGTGATTCCTCTGCGGGCTCCGTGCCTCCGTGGTGAATCTCTATCTTTGATTTCTATTCGGTATTCTTGGTGTCTTCGAGTCTTGGTGGTGATCTTTTCCCTCTAGAACGCGAATCCGTATCAGTCCTCCAGGCGGGGGAATTCCACCACGAACCGCGCCCCTTTCCCGGCCTCGCTCTCCACCCAGATCCGCCCCCCGCAGGCCTCCACCATCTGCTTGGCGATGGAAAGGCCCAGGCCCACGGATTTCTCGCCCCCGGTGGGCTGGGCGCTGAGCCGCGAGAACCGGCCGAAGACACGCTTCTGGTCAGCCTCCGTGAGACCCGGTCCCTGGTCCTGCACCGCAATCCGGATCCGCTCGGCGGCCACCGCCACCTGGATGGTCACGACCGTTCCCGCAGGCGAGAATTTGATGGCGTTGGAAACCAGATTGTCCAGCACCGCCGAAATGAATTTCTCATCCGCCAGGACCAGGACCTCCTCCCCTGGCAGTTCTGCCTCGATTCCGATGCCCTTGGCCTCGGCCTTCGGCCTGTGCCGCTGGAGAATCCGCTCCAGCAGCTCTGGCACGGAGACCTTGCCGGGGGCCGCCTGGAAATCGCCGGACTGGAGCACGGAGAGGTCCAGGAAGGTCCCGATGAGGGACTCCATGTCCGCGCCTTCCCGGGCGATGAGGCCGGCCCGCCGGTGGATTTCCTGGAGATCATCCTCCTCCTCGATGAGCTGGGAGGACAGCAGGATGCTGGTCAGGGGATTCCGCAGATCGTGGGCCACGATGGCGAGGAACTTGTTCTTCTGCTCATTGAGGTCCAGGAGCTGGGCATTCATCTGTTCGAGGGCCCCGGCCTGGGAAGCCAGCAGGCGCTCCCTGTCCCGGAGGTCTTCCGTAGCCAGGTCGATCTTCCGCTGGAGGGCCTCGTTGCGCCTCAGGAGATACCGGGTCCAGGCCTGCACGCCGGTCATCACCAGCAGGGCGAACAGCCCCAGGAAAAGCAGGAGGGCCCAGCCCGTGCGGTACCAGGGCGGCAGGATCCGGAAGGGAAAGGCCTGTTCCTGGCTCACCAACCCGTAGATGTCCCGGGCCCGCACCTTGAAGCAGTAGGTTCCTTCCGAAAGGTTCGTAAATTCCTTCTGGGGTTCGGATGCCCAGGGCGACCAGGTGCGGTCATAGCCTTCCAGCCAGACTTGGTACTGGCTGGCGGATTCCACATCGAAGCGGGGCAGGGCGAACTCGAACCGCAGCGCCCGCCGTCTGTAGGGAAGGCTCGGGCCTGCGCCAGGTGCGACCGGCAGGGGTCCATCCCCCCCGAAGATCAGGTCCTCCCCGACGGAAACCCGGCGGATCAGGACCGCGAAGGTGCGTTCTGCGCTGCGGGAATCTACGGGATCGTAACGCAGCACCCCCGTCGGCCCGCCGAACCAGACCGTACCTGCGGGATCCACCTGGATGGCTTCGATGGAGGACTCCGAAAAGCGCCGGAAGGCCGCAGCTTCCCAGCGCCAGGCGCCATCCTCCCCCGGGATCACGACCCCGGTTTCGTGGATTCCGCGGATGGCATCAAGCGTGTCCATCCAGATGCGGTTGGAATCATCCACCCGGATCGCCTTGACCGACCGGGGCCCTTCGGGGAAGAGGCCGGAAAAGCGGGGATCCATCTCGAAGCGTTCCGCCGTTTCGTTGAACTTCAGGACCCCGGTCTGGGTGGCCGCGAGGAGGTCCTCCTTCCAGGAGAACACCAGGGGCTGCATGGCACTGGCCAGGCCCTTGTCCGTGCTGAAGCGATCCACCTGCGGCGCCGGGGCCCCAGCCCGCCAACCTTTCGGGAAGGTGATCCGGAGGATGCCCTCAGAGCCGGTCCCCAGCCAGAGCCGCCCCTGACCATCCTCGGTCATGGAATAGATGTCGTCCTCGACGCCGGGAACCCGCCCGCCATCGCGCCAGCGGTCCGAATCACCCGGATGTTCCAGGAGCGCCAGCCCGCCCTGCATGCCGACGAATATCCTGGAGGGGCTCTCCCGGGACCGGAGGAGGGAAATCGCCACGTTGCTCGAGGGACGGATCAGGCGGGTCCGTTCACCCCGGATTTCGAAGACGCCCTGGGCACTGCCAAGCAATAGGCGGTCTTCCAGGGGGAGGAAAGCGAGGCTCTGGGTGCTGATGCCTGCCAGGGGCTTGAACATGGGACGGGGATCAGATGCCAGGCCCCCCGACCCCAGGACGAACGTGCCCTGCCCCGTCGCCACGTAGAGGCGGCCCTGGGAAGGCTGGATGGCCCAGACGGTGCCTTTCAGCCCGCTGCGCTCGTCAAGGGAGGACAAGGGCGAGGGCCACTCCACCCGGGCGATGCCGTTGTCCAGGGCCAGCCAGATGGCTGAATCCCGGTCCGGACAGAGGGCCTTCACATTGTCGCTTTGCAGCCCCGTGCGGCGGTCCAGGAGGCCCCGCACCCGGCCTTCGGCATCAAGGAGAACCACGCCCCCCTTGATGGTGGCCAGGGCCAGGGTTCCATCCGCCAGCCGCGCGCCGCTGTAGAGGGCCTGGGCCTTGAGATAGGTCTCGACGGGTGTCTGGAACCGGCTCAGGCCTTCCGCGCCGAGCCGCCAGAGGCCTCCGCCCCGGGTGCCCACCAGGATCGTGCCCGGTTCCTTCCCCGGGCTCGTTCCAAGCGGCAGCATGGCGAAGACGCTTTCGCCCGCAAAGCGCTCACCCCCGGGCACCAGGGACAGGCGGCCATCCTTCCATTCCTCCAGCCCCACCTCCCGCTGGCGGACGAATATGCGGTTCCCCACCACGAAGGCCACATGGAAGGTGGTGGAAGCCTTCACAACCTGGATTTGCCCTCCCCGCAGCAGGAAGAGGTATTTTCGCGTCTGGAAGAGCATGCCGTCCGGGATGGCGCAGGTGGCCCAGACATCCCCGAAAGCGCGGACTTCCTCCGGGAGCTTCTCTGTGAGGGAGACGAAGGCATCCAGCCCCTGGAGATCCGGCGCGAGGTAGCCGATCTCCCCCACCGCGCCGACGTAGACCCTGCCCGTGCTGTCCAGGCCCAGGGAACGGACCACCGTTCGCTTCGGGGTGGGCATCAGCCGCCAGCGCACGCCGTCATAGGCCAGCACGCCACGGTTGTTCCCCACGTGCACGATGCCCCTCGGATCCTGGAGCACGGCCCAGTTCTGGGATTCCGCACCATAATCCCGCGGGGAATAATTGCGCACGAAAGGAAACCCGATTCCAGGGGACAGGGGTCCCGGTGCGGAGGTGCCAGCCCAGCCGCCCAGCCAGCTGCAACCCCAGATAAGGAGGCAGGCGATCGGGCGCTGAAGGTTCAACGTCATGAACAGGCCGGAGAGGGAAACAGGGTCTCCCATCCATCGGCAGAAACCAGGATTCCCTGGAATTGCGTGCAGTTCCCTGCCGGCCTTCGACCAGCGGTCTGACCTGCGGGGCACCAAGCGACTCGCCAGGGGCATGGCGCTGCCCAATGCCGCCTGGCAGTCGGATGAATCCGACTCACGCCCTCGAAGCTGATGATCCTTTCAGGCGGTCTATTGGATCGTCAGGTGGAACTCGGAGCTGTAGGGACCATTCCAGGCACGAACAATGACGCTACCGGCATTCCCATTGGCCGTGAAGATTGGCGCCGTGGCATATCCGCTGGCATCCGTTTCCACCGAAACGGTATTGGTCCAATCCTTGAAAGTCCCGCTGGGACCAGTCTCCGGTGCGTAGAAATTGATGACGTGTCCTGGCAAGGCCATGCCGTTCTTGTTAAAGCGGATCTTCAAGGGCGTGGCAAAGGGGGTATTGATGGCGGTGGTCTGGTGATCGCCCTCGATGAGGGTAATCTGCGGCGTCAATTCTTCGCCGGACTGGGTATACCCCGCGCTGTTTCCGGCACATCCGACCAAAGTGACCAGCCCGGCCAAGCCGAGTGTGAGGGTAATCACCTCTTGGTAGACAAAACGCATAGGGCTCCCATAACTGAGTGTGGTTTGATCATACAGCTTAGGAATTGGGGGTGGCAAACCGTGCGCAGATGCTTTCCGCCCTCTCTGCGGTCGATGATCAAGTTTTAAAGGAATGAGTCTCGTCCGATCCCGGTCAAAGGCGCTGACGGCGACCTGCGCCGACCAGGCCCCACCGGGAGAATGGCTTCCCTCTCGTCGAAGGAGAACCTCTCCGGCCTTAGCCGGCGGGCAGGAGGCTTCGCCCTCGTCCGAACCATGCAATATTTCCGGAGATCCGTTCAAACCAGAACTTAGCCCCGGTGGGAATTCCGATTCTTGCCCTCTGACGGAAAAAGACGTTCCCAACCTGGCAACCATCGATATAATTCACATTGCAATAGGCACCTTTTGGTCATCTGTTTTCCCTCGACCCGCATCGGTTCGAGGATTTCCCCCCACCCTTTTTTGGAGACGCTTCATGCGCCTGCGCAACCTGCTTCCCATCCTGGCCCTGACGGCCGCCCCCGCCTTCGCCCAGGATGCCCACTTCGGCCTCCAGGCCGGCATCAGCATGCCCCAGAGCGATGCCAAGGATTTCGTCGACAGCAAGATGGGCCTCGGTCTCGGCCTCAATGTCGGCATCGAATTCACTGGCGGCCATGTCCTTCGTCCCCGCCTCGATTTCACCCGCACCAAGGGCACGCTCAATGAGCTCGGTGTGAGCTTCGACAACACGGTCACCACCACCACCCTCGGCATGGACTACAATTACTTCGTGTCCGGCAAGGCCACCGAGGGTTTCTACCTGATCGCGGGCCTCGGCTTCGCCAAGACCAAGGTGGAAGCCTCCGTCCCCGGTTTCGGCAGCGCCAGCGACAGCAAGAACGCCCTCGCCATCGCCCTTGGCGCTGGCTTCCAGTTCACGCCCATGGTCGGTGCCGACCTGCGCTACACCACCACTCATCCCGATTTCGGCGGTACCGATAAGTTCAAGAACGATGCCATCAACCTTGGCGTGACCTTCCGCTTCTAGGCCCAAGCTTTCCGTGAATAGGGCCCCATTCGGGGCCCTATTTCATGTCGCCTGGATTGATCCAAGGACATCGTGCCTTCCCCACGGATCTCCTGCCGGCAGGGGCTCCGCGCTAGAATGGAGCCCTCAGCAACGAGGTGCCCTTGTCATTCACCCCAGGAAGCAAGCGCGGTGCCATGGCCGACATCAACATGACACCGCTGATCGATGTGATGCTGGTGCTGTTGATCATCTTCATGATCGCCGCGCCCATGATGACCACCGGCGTGGACGTGAAACTGCCGGAGAGCCGCACGGGTCGGAACCTTGAAAGCGAGGCCCTGACGGTGTCCGTGACCTTCGATGGCCGGCTCCAATTCGAGCAGGCCTTCATGCCCCTGCCCGTGCTGGCCAATCAGCTCAAGGCCAAGGCCGTAAGCGGCGGCAAGCGCCCGGTACTGGTTCGGGCCGACCACAATGTGCCCTATGGTCGGGTCATCCAGGTGGTGGATGCCATCCGGGAAGCCGGCTTCACTCAGGTGGGCTTCATCACTGCGGCCGCGCCGATGGTTCCGCCGGCCTCCCAAGAAACCCCATGAGCCAGGATCTCCAGGCCTATCTCAAAGAGCGCGCCCACCAGGGGGAGCTGCGCCTCGGTTGGGGTC
>DATEZS010000075.1:0-18883 GCA_035255365.1 Geothrix sp. | reverse complement strand
ATCGCTCGACCTGCGCCTGCGGCTTGGTCTTGCGAGTCGGCACTGGCATGTGCTCCGAGTGGGTCGCACACATGGCAAGCCCGGCCCTCGGTTCCAGCGTGCGAAAGCTGAAGGAACATCGGGGTGGTTGTTCGATCTGTTTCGTCGATGGGTCTTTTAATGACGAATCCGCACAGCTGATTTCGCGCCTGCGTGGCACACGGTGAACAGGGGGCAAGCGGCACAGGTGCTGCGATGGCGCACGCCGGGACAGTCGCCGAGGATGCCGAGGTGGCTGAGGGCGAAGTCGTAGCGGAGCGGATCGTGGGGGTCCAGCTGGCGCAAGGACTCGGTGATTTCCAGGGCCATCTTGCCGTCAGGCGTGGCGCGATCACTGAGGCCGATGAACCTGGAAACCCGCGCCACATGGGTATCCAGAGGGATGACGAGCTGGTCGGAGGGGTAGTGTTTCCAGAGGCCGAGGTCGGGCCAGCTCTCCCTGACCATCCACCGCAGGAACATGCGCCAACGCTTGCAGGCGGCCCCTTCCAGAGGGTCAGGGAGCGAAAACCGCAGGCCATAGGAAAGGGGAAGGCATTCGCGCCGGAGCCGTTGCACCAGCGCTGAGAGGGCCTGGTCGGCATTCCGCCCGGGCGTAGGCAGGAGGTGCGGTTCCAGGCCGGTGCCGCTTTCCAGGTCCAGGCGCTTCCAGGCCAGGATCCAGGCCGCCATGTCGGAGCCGGTGTGGAAGCGCCATGACCAGGCCGAGAGGCTTTGCTCCAGGATGCGGCGAAGCTCGGGCGCAGTGTGTTGGCGAATCCAGGCGACCGGCTCGGGGCCCATGGGCTTGAGGACGCCCTGGATGGCCCGAAGCATGGGCTCCACCCGGCCATAGGCGAGATGGGCGGCCACGAAGGCCACCAGTTCGCGATCCAGGGGCTCGGTATAAGTGAGGGGGATGGTCAGGGGATCCAGGGCCAACCCGAGAGACGTGTCATAGCGGTCGCAGAGGGCGTTCAGCTTGGCCTTGAGCAGTGGGGTGCGGTTCCTCATGCCGCTTAGTGTCTCAGGGCGGAGGGCGTTCCGCAGAAAAGGGAACCCTCGTGCCTAAAATCACTATGTAAATGAAGGGAAAACCGTTACTCTTGTCCTTGGTGGCCCGTTGGCCCCTCATAGGAGCAATAACCGCACATGATGAATCTGCGTGGCCTTGGCAACCTGGCGAAGATCCTCGAAGAAGCAGCGAAACCCGATTCCGTGTTGCGGGAAGATCGTGAGAAACCCAAGCCAAAGGCCCTCAAGAAAGGGGAACTGAGCGGAAAAACGCGCATCAGTGATCCCAAGCGCAAGCTCTGGTACGAGAAGCGCCTGCGGGAAGTGGCCGCCAAGACCACGACGATGGAGCCTGCTGTCTCCGCCCCTGCGAACGCCCCTGTTGTTCCTGCGGCTCCGGCCCTGGCCAAGTCCGTGGCCTCCCAGCTGGGCGGGTCCCTGTTGAAGACCCTTTCCGCCGCCAAGGAAGCCAAGCCCAAGACGGATTCCCCCAAGCGATCCGAGTCCTGGCGCCGCAAGCCCGGCGAATCGATCTTCTAGATTCTTGCTGGTTGAACAAAAGAGGCGGCTCCTGGGAGCCGCCTCTTTTGATTTGCGAGGCACCAGGGTCCTGCGCCTTTATAAGTTGCTACCCACGGCAGACTTGCCGAGGTACTTCCGGCCGATCCAGGTCTCGGCCAGGGGTCGTTCGAGGCGGCCCGCGCGCAGATCACCCAAGGTCAGGAGCGCCAGATCCAATACGGGCGTGGCGGCTCCGAGGGCACCCTCCTCCAGCCGGGCGGCCAATTCGCTCCGGTCAAAGATGTGCAGTCCTCCCTGGCTCCGGGCGAGGACGGCCTGGGGGTCGAGGAGCTCAAGGCCAAGCCGCTGGGCGCTTTGCCTTACGCCCCGCAGCATGCCGTCGATGGCGCAACCGGATGGCGCGGCTGCGAGGGTGGGTTCCGCGATGGCCAGGATGCGATCCTCCAGCAGCGTCCAGGCGGCGGTGTACTGGACGCCCTTGTGCCGCCAATGGCCGAGCAGGGCCTCCACTTCCGGTGCGAGCTGTTCCACGGTCACGGGGCTGGTGTAGGCGATCAGCCACAGTCGGGCGTCATCGGGCAGGGCGGCAAAAGCGGTCAGGTTCATCAGGATCTCCCGGATTCCAGTTCATGAGATGCACCCCGGCTCGGATTCATCCCGGATTGGATCATGGTTCCGTGACAGAAATCCCATCAAGCCTCGCGTAAGGTGGAGGGTGATGCGAGATACAGCGATCCTCCTCCTGAACCTTGGCGGCCCGGTGAACCTGGACCAGGTCGAGCCATTCCTTGCGGCGCTGTTCGGCGATCGCGACCTGATCCGCCTGCCGGTACCGGCCTGGCTGCAGCCCCCCTTCGCACGGCTCATCGCGCGACTTCGGGCGCCCAGCGCCAAGGGTCGCTATGCCCAGATCGGGGGCGGGTCGCCGCTGCTGCGGGAAAGCGCCTACCAGGCCACGCGCCTGCGGGAATCCTTGCGGGCCGCGGGGCGGGAAGAGGCCGTCAAGCTTTGCTTCCGCTGCGCCTCGCCCAGGGCGGCTGGCTTGCTGAAAGCCCTGAAGAAGCAGGGCATCAAGAAACTGGTGCCGGTCTCCCTCTATCCCCACAGCTGCCTCGCCACCACGGGTTCCAGCCTGCGCGAGCTGGCGGTGGAAGCCGCCAAGGCGGGCATGGAGCTGCTTCCCGGCGTGAATGCCTACGCGACGGATCAGGACTACCTGGATGCGCTGGAGGCACCGCTTCGCGCCGCGCTGCAGGAACTTCCCGGGGCCACGGTGATTTTCAGCGCCCACAGCCTTCCCATGCGGCAGATCGAGGCCGGGGATCCGTACGAACGGGAGATCACCGCCACCAGGGAAGCACTTATCGCCAGGCTCGGTCCCATTCCCGGCGGCTATATCCAGGCCTACCAGAGCCGCACGGGCCCCATCCGGTGGCTGGAGCCGCCCCTGCAATCGGTGCTGGAGTCCATGGGTGGCAAGGATGTGATTGTCGTGCCCATGAGCTTCGTCACCGAGCACATCGAGACGCTGCACGAACTCGACATCGAATACCGCCATGTGGCGGACCGGGCTGGCATCCGCACCTATCGGCGCATCGCGGCTCCTGGTACCCATCCTGCCTATATCCGCTGCCTGACCCGTCTCGTCCTGGAGGTTCTTCCATGAGCACTTTGATCCTTGGTGGCGGCGTCACAGGCCTGGCTGCGGCCTGGCACCTGGAGAAGCGCGGGGAGGCCGTGGAAGTGTGGGAAGGCCGCGAGACTGTGGGCGGCTGGATGAAGACCCTGCCCTGGGAAGGCGGTCACTTCGAGCAGGGACCTCAGGGCGTGCTCTGGTCGAAGGGCACCGCTGTGGATCGCCTCTTCAGCGCCATAGACTTGCCTTTCAAATCTCCCGGCGTCGGCGCCCGCTGGGTGGGGAAGGGCGGAACGCTCATCCCCGTGCCCGCCTCGCCGCCGTCCCTCATGTTCTCTCCGCTCATGTCCCTGTCGGCCAAATTGCGGATGATGCTGGAACCGTTCATCTCCGTGCGAGGCGCGGAACCGGAAGAGGGGCTGTCCGAATTCATCGCCCGCCGCCTGGGCAAGGGCGTCGCCACGGAACTGCTGCCAGCCATGGTGGCGGGCGTGCTGGCGGCTCCGGCTGAAGTGCTGTCCGTGGATGCCATTCCGAAACTGCGTCAGTGGGAAGCCACCGGCAGCCTCGTGAACGGCATCCGCAAGAGCGGCGTCAGCCACATGGTGGTGCCCACGGGTGGCATGGGGCAGCTGCCGATCCGGCTTGCCTCCAAGCTGGCCTCGGTCCGCGTGGGACTGCGGGCGGAGCGCATCGAAGCGCTGCCCGATGGCAGATGGCGGGTGACGAGCGGCAGCGAAGTCCGGGAATGCGATCGCGTGGTCCTGGCTCTGCCCGCCTTCGAAGCGGCAGCCCTGCTGGGGTCCGTGGCGCCGCAGACCGCGGATGCCTTGGCCGCCATTCCCTACACTTCCGTGGACCTCTGGCACAGCCGCCATGCGCCGCTGCCCGCCCTGAAGGACAGCTTCGGGTTCCTGATCCACCCGCCAGAAGGCCATGGCTATCTCGGTTCGCTAGTCCCTTCCTGGATGGATCCCGAGAGCGCCCCGGAAGGGCTCATGCAGCTGCGCAGCTTCATCGGCGGCGCCTTCGGCAAGCCTGAGGATCTCGAAACCTGGGAAGGCGTCTTCGCCCGCCTCAAGTCCTGGATTCCCACCCTGGGAGATGCCGTCGCCATGCGCCACGAACGGGCCGAGCAAGCCATCCCGCGACCGGAGCTGGGCCATCGCGCCCGGGTCCAGGCCGCTCTCACGGGGTTGCCGAAGGGCCTCGACTGGCTGAGCAATGCCCGCTTCGGCCCGGGGGTGCGTGACATTCTCGAAGGCCTTGAAGCATGGGTGGCCTGATCGGTGCTTGTTAAGTTCCGGTGACAGGCTGGGGAATCAGGGGCAAAATGGGGCCACCTTTTCGAGGAGATCCTCATGCGCCCCAGCCTTTTCCTTCCCCTCTTTGCTTCCATTGCGCTCATCGCCCAGGCTCCGGCTCCGAAGGCGGAAACCAAGGCCGAGGCGAAAGCCGCCGCCGAGGTGAAGATCGGTACCGGCGTCGAGAAGATGGAACTGCAGGGTGAAGCCGCTTCCTTCAAGGTGGCTCCCGGCACGAAGATCTACGCCTGGACGAAGGTCACCGGCGCTGCCGACAGCTCCATTTCCGTGGTCTTCAGCAAAGGGGATCGCACCTCGAAGCAGGAACTGAAGGTTCCGCGCTCCCCCTATCGCACCAACGCCTATCGCACCTTCCGCAAGGGCGATGAAGGCTCCTGGACCGTGAAGGTGCTGTCCGCCGATGGCGCTGAACTGGGAACGGCTTCCTTCACCGTTGAAATGGAATAGGGCGATCCTGAGCGATTGAACATTCGACACAATTGAGAGTGCAGGCAGGGCGGCGTCCGCCTTGGGGCCGCCTTGGTTCATTTGGAGCATGCATGTTCATGGTGGCAATGATCGAGGGTGCCCTGCCGGTGGGGGCCTCCATGTGGAAGCTTGCCCAGCCCTGGTGGGAGTTCGTGCTACGTGGGCTCCTGGTGTACGGATTCCTGCTGATCACGCTGCGCCTCACCGGCAAGCGGCAGGTGGGCCAGTTGGCGCCTTTCGATCTGGTGCTGCTCCTGGTACTGAGCAACGCCCTTCAGAACAGCATGAACGCGGGGGACAACACCGTGACCGCGGGCTTCGTTTTGGTCGGCACCCTGTTGGCGGTGAACGGCCTCATGTCGTGGCTCACCTGGCGGAGCAAGAAGGCCGAACTGCTGGTGGAAGGGCGGCCCCAGATCCTGGTGCACCATGGGGTGCTGGATGAGGGCGTGCTCGCCTCAGAGCGGATCACGCGGCATGAGCTGATGGCCGCCGTGCGGCAGGCGGGCATCGTGGACCTGAAGGATGTGCATGTGGCGATCCTTGAGACCAACGGCCGGATCAACGTGATTGCCAAGGGTGTCAGCGCCCCTTGACTTGGCGAATAAAAAGCGAATCATGAAGGCATGACGCGCTTGCCCATGCCCCAGGATCCGCCGCTTCTCCTCAAGGGGTTGCTCGTGGAGCCTGAAGAGGCCCGGTCCATCCTGCGGCCCCAGAAGGATGACCGCTATGGATTTGGCTTCGCCCTGAGCCCCTACCGGGGTTGTGCCCATGGCTGCCGGTATTGCTATGTGCGCGAGTACCCCAATACCTTGCACAGCCCCGGGGAATGGGGCGGCTGGGTGGCGCCCAAGCTCAACGCGCCGGAATTGCTGTGGTCCCAGCGGCACAAGCTGCACAACGCGCGGGTCTTCATGGCCTCGGCCACGGATCCGTACCAGCCGCTGGAACGGCAATACCGCCTGAGCCGCCGCTGCCTCGAGGTGCTCCTGCTTTGCCCCACCACGGAAATCATCGTGCATACCCGTTCGCCCCTCGTGCTCCAGGATCTGGATTTGTTGCGGACCTTCGGGGATCGCCTGTCCGTGGGCTTCTCCATCCCCACCGATGACGACACGGTGCGGCAGGTCGTGGAGCCCCATGCGCCTGCCATCCCCAGCCGCTGGGCCGCCATCGAGCGGTTGGCGGGTGCGGGAATCGCCGTGACAGTGGGCGTGGCGCCCCTGCTCGCCGTCCACGATGCCCAGGCCTTCGCCCGCCGCGCCAAGGCCAGCGGTGCAACGAACGCCTGGGTCGGCGGCCTGCGCCTGCTCAAGCAGGATCCCTTCTACAAAGTTCTGGCGGACCACGGCTGGCTGAACGTGCTGAATCCAGAGTACAAGGAGGAAATACGGGCCGCCTTCCAGGCGACCTTCCCGCCGGCCAGGCGGATTCGCGAAGTCCGGGCGAAACCGGCACTCCCCTCTGCGCCGGTCATGGTCAGGCAGCCCGGGCTCTTTGATCGCGTTGGCTAGTTGAACAACGCCGAGGCCACGGCCACCGGCACGAAGGGGCTGAAGCTTTCCAAAGTGTCAGTCCAGTTGGCCAGCAGGGCCGAGGCTGTGGCGCTGCCGGTTTCAGCCGCATGAACCTCAAGCAGACCGCGGAACTGCATTTCCTCCTGCGGCCGCCAGGCGATGGGGGTCAGGTAGTCACTGTTGATTCGAGTCTCGTGCTCCCGCCTCAGAAACAGGCAGCCGCCGGTCATGCCGGCTCCGGCGTTGGCCAGCACCGGGCCTAGGATCGCCACGGCGCCGCGGGTCATGTACTCGCAGGCATGATGACCGGCTCCCTCCACGACCGCCGAAGCACCGCTGTTGCGCACCGCGAAGCGGTCCCCGGCCAGGCCCCGCGCGAGGAACCGTCCCGCAGTGGCGCCGTACAAGGCGCCGTTTCCGAGGATGGCATTCTCTTCCGGGGTGTAGGTGGCGTCAGGACCGGGCCGCAGGACCAGGGTGCCGCCGGACATGGACTTGCCCACGGAGTCGTTGGCTTCCCCCAGCAGCGTCACGTGCAGGCCCTCGGTGAGGAAGGCGCCGAAGCCTTGGCCAGCGCTGCCCGCGAAGGTGATTCGCAGCAGGCCCGGCACGGCAGGATCGCCCCCGGTCCGCCGCCGCTCGCGGATGCCCATGGCGATCTCTCCGGCCAGGGTGGCGAGCACGCCCCGGTCCTCGGTGCTGATGGTGAAGGTCAGCTGGTGCTCACCGCCAAATTCGAGGAAGGGGCGGGCAGCCTCGATCAATTGCTGGTTCAGCAAGCCGATGCCTTCGGGGACAAAGACGGCCGCATCGCCAGCCTCCAGGAGCGGGGGCGCTTCCAGGAAGGCAGAGAGGTCCAGCTTCCGGTCCCGGACGAAGGCTGCGTGGGCGGGAGCGATGGCAAGGAGGTCGGTGCGGTCCTGCAGGTCCGCAAGGCTGGCGAGACCCAGGGCGGCCAAGTGGCGGCGCACATCCTCGGCGAGGTGGGTCAGCATGCGCGCGACGGCCTCGGGGCTGCCCTGGTAGCGGGCCTTGAACTTGGGATCGTGCGTGGCGATGCCGGCGGGACAGGTGTTCTTCTCGCAGATGCGGGCCATGATGCAGCCTTCGGCGACCAGGAGCAGCTTGCCGAACTCGAAGCCTTCGGCGCCGAGGATGGCGGCGGTGACGATGTCCTTGCCTGTGAGCAGGCCGCCGTCCACGCGGAGCTCCACCTGGTCGCGCAGGCGGTTCTCCCGGAGGGCGCGATGGGCTTCCAGGAGCCCGAATTCCCAGGGCAGTCCCGCATGCTTCATGGAGCCCAGGGTGGCGGCGCCGGTGCCTCCGTCGCCGCCCGCGATGTAGATGATCTCCGCGCCAGCCTTGGCGACCCCCATGGCGATGGTGCCGATGCCCGTGCCCGAGACGAGCTTCACGCTGATCCGCGCGGCGGGGTGCACCTGTTTCAGTTCGTAGATGAGCTCCTTCAGGTCCTCGATGCTGTAGATGTCGTGGAGCGGGGGCGGGGAGATGAGGTCCACGCCAGGCAGGGAGAAACGGGCCCGGGCGATGGCGGTGTCCACCTTCACCTTCATGAGTTGGCCGCCCTCGCCGGGCTTGGCGCCCTGGGCCACCTTGATCTGGATCTCCTGGCCGGAGATCAGGTACTCGGCGGTGACGCCGAAGCGGGCCGAAGCCACCTGCTTGGTGCTGGCCGTGAGGCCGTCGGTCCAGTAGTAGGGGTTCTCGCCGCCTTCACCGCTGTTGCTGCGCCCGCCCATGGCTTCCATGGCCAGGATGAGGTCGCGTTGGCTTTCCGCGCTCACGGCCCCGAAGGACATGGCGCCCGCGCCGAAGCGGGCCAGGACCTCGGCCCGGGGTTCGACCTCCTGCAGCGGCAGGGGCGTGGCGGCTTCCCGGAAGGCCAGCAGGTGCCTGGGATTGATGGGCTCGTCCACCTTCAGGGAGGCGAGATAGTCGGCGTAAAGCCCGGCCGCTTCCGGCGTCTCCGGGTCCAGGGCCACGAGGCGGTGGACCAGGCGCGCCCGGGCTGAGGTCATGCCATGGCGCTCGCCTTCCTCCGGCTTTCCGGCTTCCCGGTACTGGTGGGTATGCAGCAGCCGGTCATGGAAACCTGACTGGGCCGCGAGGCCGGTCTTCAGGAGCACGTCCCCCGCCAGTTCCTCGTAGCCGATGCCGCCGATGGGGCTGGCGTGGCCCGGGAAGAAGCTCTCCATGAGCTCGGGGCCCAGGCCCACGGCGGTGAAGAGCTTGGCGCTCATGTAGCTCTGCACCACGGAAATGCCGCACTTGGCCATGATCTTCAGCAGGCCGGATTCCAGGGCCTTGATGAGGTTCTGCTCGCGCTCATCCGGTGTGAGCTGGTCGAAGGAGGGATGCTCGTCCCGCCGGGCGATTTCCAGGGCCAGGGCCGGGCAGACGGCCGAGGCGCCGAAGCCGATGAGGGCCGCGAGATGGTGCGAGGTTCGCGCCTCGGCGGTGTGCATGACGATGGACGCATTCAGCCTCAGCCCGGATTCGTTGAGGGTATGCACCACGGCCCGGAGCGCGATAAGGCCGGGGATGGGCGGTCGCTCCACGGTGGCGTCCAGATCGCTCAGGATGATGACGCTGGTGCCCGTTTCCACGGCCTCCCGCACCTCGGCGGCCAGCTGGTCCACGGCCTTGTGGAATCCGGTGACACCGTCTTCGCGGTGGAAGAGGATCGGGAAGGTGCGGGGGATGATGTGGGATTCGGAGGGTCGCAGGGTCTGCATCCGCTGGAGGAAGCGCATCTGCCCCAGGTCGAGGATGGGCCGTGGCAGTTCCAGGGCCTCGTTGAGCGGCACCAGGTCCTTGGGGAAGAAGATGTTCGGAGCCCGGCCCAGGAACACGCGCAGGTCGGTGATGTTGCCCTCGCGGATGTAGTCCAGGGGCGGGTTCGTGACCTGGGCGAAGTGCTGGTAGAAATAGTCGAAGAAGGGGCGGGGCTGTGATGAGAAGGCGTTGGGCCGGGCCGTGTCGCCCATGGAGCCGATGGCCTCCTTCCCTGTGGCGATCATGGGGTAGAGCTCCTTCTCCAGTTCCTCCCGGGAGCAGGTGAAGAGGGTCTTGCGGAAGGCGCTGACCGGGCCCTCCGGAGGGTGCGTTTCGGGGAGGCTTTCGATGGGCAGGGTGCGGGCGTCGAAGGCCGCGCCGCGGTTTTCCCTCGAGAGGCTGGCATCCCGGAAGTGGACCCGCCCCGTGGGCAGGTCCACCTTCACACCGGTGCCCGCGTACACGATGCCCTTGCGGCGCACGGTCGCCTCGTCCACGGGGAAGGCTCCGGCCTCGGAAGCCAGGATGAAGCGGTCCTCGGTGAGGGTCCAGCGGGCGGGCCGGAAGCCGTTCCGGTCGAGGCGCGCCCCCACGGTGTTGCCATCGGAGAACATCACGATGGCGGGACCGTCCCAGGGCTCCATGGCCCGGCTCCAGAAGGTGTAGAAGTCCGTCTGGCCCTCGGCGGGGGGCATCATGATGGCCAGGATGTCCTCCATGTGGGGGATGCTGCTGCGGTAGAGCAGGGCTTCGGCGATCTCGTTGAGGCTGCCGGAATCGCTGATGCCGGAGGGCGTGACCAGCTGCCCTGCCTTGAGGCCGATGGACATCTCGCGCGACAGGGCCCGGGAGCGGTTGCCTGCAATGGTGTTGATCTCGCCGTTGTGGGCGATGAGCCGAAAGGGCTGGGCCTTGTCCCAGCTGGTGCGGGTGTTGGTGCTGAAGCGGCGGTGGATCAGGGCGAAGCGCGTGGCGTAGCGGGGGTTCCGCAGGTCCAGGTAAAACCGGTCCAGGTCCGCGGCCCGGGTCAAGGCCTTGTAGACGATGGTGCGGGGCGAGAGCGAGGCGAAGAAGAACTCGCCCACCATGCCCGCTTCCCAGTGCTTGGTCCGGAGCACCTGCTTGGCGTTGTAGAGCAGCTTGTCGAAGGCGGCGTCCGTGCGGCAGTGGGCCGGACGCCGGAGGATGACCTGGCGCAGGCAGGGCAGGGTGCGCCGCGCCTCGGGACCGAGGACCGAGGGATCGTGGGGCACCTCGCGCAGGGCCAGAACCATCAGGTCGAAGAAGCCGAAGGTGGCCTCGAAGATCCGGTAGGCGGCCTGGAAGCGCTCGGGATCCGCCGGGCCGAGCAGGTTGGCGACCGCGATCTCGCCGGGCTCGTAGCCCAGCAACTGGAAGGGGATGTCGGTCATGACCCCGGCCCCGTCGCTGGAGATCTGGTCCGCGGCGCAGCCGCCCCGGTGCTCCATGCATTCCAGCGCGTGGAGGGCGTCCAGGAGGATCTGGTGGCAAGCCTCGCCCTGGCGGCTGGCGATAAAGCCGACCCCGCACGCGTCGTGCTCATTCCAGGATGCCCCATGCATCGGCTGCCCTTCGGGATGACGAGGAGGTTACCTCAAATGGCCCGCCACCGGAGCCTCTGAGTTGAGCCATGACGAGTTCTCCCGCCTTGTGGGAGACTGGAACTCCCATGACGACCCTCGCCCTCAAATACCGCCCTCAGCTGCTCTCGGATCTCGTGGGGCAGGAAGGCAGCGTCAAGGCCCTGGCCAACGCCTTGAGGCGGGCCAAGGAGAACGGCGGGCGCATCCATCAGGCCTACCTGTTCGCGGGCGTTCGCGGCACGGGCAAGACCAGCACTGCCCGCATCCTCGCCCGGGCCCTGAACTGCGCGCAAGGTCCCACGGCCACGCCCTGTGGCGTGTGCGATCCCTGCCGGGCCGCCGAGCAGCCGGACAGCAGCCTGGACATCGTCGAGATCGACGCCGCCAGCCGGGCTTCCGTGGCCGATGCGCGGGCCCTGCGGGAGCAGGTTCAGACCCGGCCCGCCTTTTGCCGCTACCGCATCTACATCATCGACGAAGTGCACATGCTCAGCACCGAGGCCTTCAATGCGCTGCTGAAGGTCATCGAGGAGCCGCCGCCCCACGCCATCTTCGTGCTGGCGACCACCGAGCTCCAGGATGTGCCGGACACCATCAAGAGCCGCGTCCAGATCTTCCCCTTCCGCCTGATTCCCGTGGGCCTCATCGAAGGCCGCCTGAAGCATGTTTGCGAGCAGGAGGGCGTGGAGGCCGAGGGCGGCAGCCTGCGGCTCGTGGCCGAGGCCGGTCAGGGCTCCATGCGCGATGCGCTCACCATCCTGGACCGCGTCATATCCGCCGGGGACGGGAAGGTCCTGGAGGAATCCGTTCGCGAACAGCTGGGCATCGTCAGCGCCCACCTGGTGCAAGGCGTCATGTCGGCCTTGGCCATCGGCGATACGGCCGCCCTGGTGGAGGCCTGCAAGGAATTGAACGAGCAGGGGGCCGACTGGGCCACCTTCTGGAGGGAGCTGGTGCTGGCTTTCCGGGACCGGCTGGAACAGGAGGCCCGGGGTTCCAAGGGGCCCCATGAACTGCTGCGCTGGGCCCGGATGCTGAACCTGCTGCTGAGCCGCGAGCGCGACCTCCGCGACACCAGCCTGCCGCGGGTGGTGGTGGAGCTGGCCCTCCTCACGGCCGCCCAGCTCCCGCATCTCGCACCCCTGGACGCCCTGGTCTCGGGCAGCGCCGTTCCGGCCGCGTCCCGTCCGCCTCTGCCTGCGGCCGCGCCGCCACCGGTCCCTCCCCGGGCCCCCCAGGCCGCGCCGGCGCCTGAGGGGCCAAAGAGGCTCCCACCGGCCGCCCCCGCGCCAGCAACGCCGCTCGACGGGGACACCCATCTGCGGTCCCAGTGCGGTGAGGTGCTCCGCCTGCTGCCCGGTTTCCGGGCCTTGAGCAGCGCCCCCCAGATGGCGACCTCCCTGTGCTGGGAACCTCCGGTGCTCCGGTTCCTGCTGCCGGGCAATGTGCGGCAAACCCTCCAGGACCTCGAGCAGGAGAAGAACAACCCCCACCTGCTCGCCGCCCTGGCGAAGGTCCTGCCAGGCCTGAAGGCGCTGGACATCAGGTTCGAGGAAGGCGCGGCTGCCCCCGAGGCGGAGCGTCCCGAAGACCGCCTGCGGCAGGAACCCGCTTTCCAGGAACTGCTGAGGATCAGCGGCGGCGAAGTGCTGGAGATCCGGCGCGAAGGGTGATCAGCCGCCGGAGACGGGCGGCATGAGGGCCACTTCATCACCATCCACGAGCGGGGTGGTCCGGTCTGCGAAAGCCTGGTTCACGGCCAGCAGGGCGTCCTTGGGCAGGCTTGCGAAGGCGGGGGCAGCCAGGAGCTCGCCCATGGTCGGGGCCGCGGGCACATCCATTTCCGTGAAACCCAGCAGGGCCCGGTACCTGGCGAAACATTTCACGGTGATCATGCGCGTCTCCCAGGGACCAGTTTAGGACCTGGCGACCGGAGCCGACACCTACTTCGGGCTCCAGGTGTGGCGGATCTCGCCGGAGGGATTGAAGCCTTCGCTCCCGCCTTTGCTGCCGCCGAGTTGAAGGATCAGGTTCCCGAACCGCCACTCGATCTGCCCGGAGGTGATGCTCAACTCGCCGCTCTTCTTGTGGGAGATGACCAGGGCGCTGCGCTGGCCGAAAAGATCGATGCTCTTCCCGACGGTGAACTCAGTTTCCGTGGTGCCCAGACTGGTGGTGCGCACGGCCACATTGACGCGATCAAGCCCCAGGGCGCGCCGCAATTGCTCCTGGAAGGGCGTGAAGGCCAGGGTGGTGAGGATGCCTGAACTGGCGCTGGCCAGCCCGGAGGTGAGGGCGCCCTGGGTGGCGGAGGACGTGCCCGCCGAGCCCACATTGGACACGTTGCTGGGGTTGATCAGGATGGCCACGATCTCGTCCTGGCGCAGGCTGGGCGTGGAGGTGGGGATGATGGACAGGTTGCTCAGGGTGCCGTGGATATCCAGGTTCACGGTATAGCCGGGAATGGAGGAGACGGTGCCCTGGATGGAGATGAGGGGATCCAGCGGGCGGGATTCGGAGAACACCAGGGAGCCCCGGTCCACTACCATGTCGCCCGCGGGGAAAATGTTCGTGAGCCGGCCGCCGGCCTGGAACAGCATGGTGCCCTTCGGGACCGGGTGGGCCAGGGTTCCCACCACCTGGAAGGGACCTTCCGTCCGGCCTGCCAGCTTCAGCAGGTTGGTATCAAAGTGCCACGGCTCCTGAAGATTCAGGTCCAGGTCCAGCTGGATGGCATCCAGGGGATCGTCGAGTTCCAGGCCGGCCAGACCCCCGCTGTCGCTGAGGGCGCTGCGCAGGATCAGGTCCGCCAGCTTGACCTCGGACTGGTAGTTGAGGTGGTCCGCCTGGAGCGTTCCCTTGAGGAGGCCGCCGCTTTCCTCTCCCGTGAGGGTGGCGTGCATGGTGCCCTGGAGATCCAGCCCCACAGGCACATCCCTGAGCTGGAAGTTGCGCAGGTCGGCCTTGAGGTCGTAGGTATCCAGGCCCCCGGGTTTCCAGGACACGAGGCCGGTGACCAGCAGTTCGCCGTGGGCCAGAGTGCCTCGAAGGGGCCGATCCGCCGGAATCGAGAGGGTTCGATCCTTCAGGATGATCGTGGCGCTGAGGTCTTCCGCACCTTGATAACCCCGCAGGTTGATCCGGCCATTGGCGAGGGACAGGGTGCCGTCCAGCAGAGGTTCGGTATACGTTCCATGAGCCTGGATGTCGAGCTGGCTTTCGCCCTGGATGCTCAGTTCGGAGAGGACGCTGTAATCATCCACTTCCATGACGCGATCCAGGATCGTCTTGAGATGGGGCAGGCTGATGCTCCCCTGGGCCCGGATGGCCATGGGGGTTGCCGGCAGGAGCGGGACGGTGCCCGAGAGCCTGACCCGCGCGGTTTCGGGAGCCACAGCACCTGGCGCACTCAAACCGCTGCCCGCCAGGGTCAGGTCCAGGTGGGCCCCCAGCGCGTTTCCCTTGAGGGCGGCCGGGGCGGCCTGGTGCAGTTCGAAGGCCTGGAACCGGGCAGCCAATTGCTCCAGGGTGCCTTCCCAGCTGAGGGCCTGATGGTCCCATTTGCCACTGGCCGTGACCTTGAGATTCAGGTCCTGCAGGAGATCGTTCGTGAGACTTCGCGCCAGATCGGAGGTCTTGGCGGTTTCCGGGGAGAGGTTTCCGGTCAGGTCCCCCAGAAGCGCAAGGCCCTTCTGTTGGACCCGCAGATCCAGGATGGGCCGGTCATGGCCATCCATCGACACCCGGCCCTGGACCTGGCCCCCCTCGCGCTGAAGGGAAACCTTGAGGCCATCCACGGCATGTTCGCCGAAGAAGATCCGCCCCTGGTCGAGGCCGAGGCGGCCTTCCGGCAGGTCCATGGCGCCGAAGGGCGAGGTGATGGGCCCCAGCAGGTGCGCCTCCATGCGCGCCTGGATCCGGGGGCCGGGCAGCGCGAGGGCCTGGGAATCAACATGCCCGTTCAAATCCACGAACCAGGTCCAGCGATTGAGGTCCAGGTCGGCCCTGCCATGCAGGGACAGGGCGCCTTCAGGAGGGTCCTCCCCGTGGCCCAGGAAGCGGGTTTCTTCGGCCAGGCGGACATCGTCCAGCCTCAGGCGCAAGTCGCTCAAGTCCAGGCGGAAATCCGAGGCGGCCGCGGGAAGCTTCAAACCATAGACAAGGCCATCCTCGACCTGGGTGGCGCCCTCGATGACCATGTGGTCGAAGGGGCCGTACAGGCGGGCCCAGCCGCTGGCTTGGCCGGAGATGGGAAGGTCACCCAGGTCCGCGGCCTTGAGGCCTTCCTGGACGGGCAGGCGGAAGGCCGTGTAGCACATGTCCATCTGGGACTGGCCAGGTGCCGTGGGTGCCCAGGTGAGCCACAGCTCGCCACTGGCCTGGCCTTGGGCCTTGGCGACCTGGATGTCAGTGACCCTGAGTCCCGAATGGCGGATGTCGACTTTGCCTGTGAGGCTATCGGCCTGGGCGCCATGCCAGCGTGGTTGCGTGACAGCCAGGGTGCCGTCCAGCGCGATGCCCTGGCGGGGGTCCCACTGGAAGCGGGCTTCGCCTCTGGTGGGTCCCGCCATGTCCAGGTCCACGATCTTCCAGGCCTTGAGGGCCTTGGCCACCTGGCCGGCATCGAGCGTCGTCCTGCCCTCCCCACCGGCCTGCAGGAGGCCCCGCGTTCCGAAACTCGCCCAGCCGGAACCCTCTGCCTGCAGTTGGCTGAGGGCCAGTTGGAGGTCCGTGAGGTCGAGCCGATTCTCGGCAAGGGAAGCCTGGAAGCCCCCAGCCTGCTTGCCCTGTTGCTCGAGGGCAACCGCGACTGTGCCGGTCCAGGAATCCAGCCGGTTCAGCGCCTGGGTCAGGGAAGGGCCCTTGATCTGGCCCTGGAGGCGGGCCTGGACTCCCTGCAATTCCTGAACCCGGAGGATGTTTCCCAGGACCCCCAGATCGAGACGCTCTGCGGAGATGTCAGCCTGCGTGGCTTCCTTAGTGGAGGCCTTGCCTTGCACCGAGATCAGGCCTTGGGGTGAAACCCACTTGAGTTCCTGGAGGCGGAGGGAGGTTCCCGTGCCTTGGAGGTTGAGGTTCAGGTCTCCGGGGTGGAACTCGGCCCTGGCTGGCCTCAGGTCCTGGCCGTCGGCGGCGAAGGTCCAGACTGGGTGGCGTGTGGAGCCTTTCAGGTTTCCCCGGAACTCCAGATTCCCTGCGACGGGAGCATGCGTGAAGCCGCCCCAGGGGGCCAATTCCGTCAGGTCAAGAGCGCCCGTGAATTCCGCCTCCAGGCGATCTTCGCGGTTGGGACCCGGCGGGGTGAACCCTCCCCGGACTCGGACCTGATTTTCGCCGAGGCGAAGATAGGCCTCGTGGACGCGCAGCATGGTTTCCGAAAGCTCGGCATTCAGGTCGAAGCGGCCCTTCTGCCTGCCTCCCGGTCCCTGGATGGAGAGATGGCCCCCGGGAAGGGACAGGCGGAGGTCATTGGGCCCAAGCCCCGTCCCCTTCAGATCGAACTGAAACTGCAGGGCAGGGATGCCCCGGAAGGCGGTGGGGATGTCCACTTCCCCATCCACCAGACTCAGGCGGTCCAGGCGGAACTTGGGAAGGGGGCCTTGGCGGGGCGGATGAGGCTTCAGCCGCAGCGAGGCCAGGCTCGCCTCAGTGAGATGCAGTCGAGGACGAACCACGTGAATGGACAGGATATGGCGGGTCGGGGAGAAGAGGGACCAGGGGTCGCCCAGCACATCAATGCGCTGGATGGTGAGAAGGTCATCCCCGAGCCGGACGCCATCGAGGGAGAACGATCCCAAGAAGGGGTGCAGTTCGACTTTCCCGATTTGAAGGCTCAGACCGGTTTCTTCCTGAACCAAGGCGTCCAATTTCCGAACGCCCCACTGCATGACAGCGGGGCGGGAGAGGATCCAGGGACCCACGGTCATGGCGGTCGCCCCGGCCACGACCGCGTAGGTGATGCGGCGCACCCAGCGGCGACCCCAGAGGCGTGTCACTGAGTCCATGCCCGGCAGGCGAGTCATCAGTTCTTTTCGCCGCAGTTCGGGCAGACCAGGGCCATGCGCGGAAGCTGGCGATAGCAATACTTGCAGAGGCGGGACTGGGTGGCGGCCCGGAGGGTCGGGTGGGGACCCGAGGCGTTGGTCGCGAGGACTGCGGTGCCCATGGGCCGGGACTCGCGCGCGACGGAATCCTTCAGCTGGCGGAGAGCCTCCAGCAGGGCCTGGGCGCTGAGGAAACGCTCGCCGAGGTTCACGGCCAGGGCTTTCATGACCACTTCCGAGAAGGCCTTGGGTACCGCTGGATTGCGCAGGTGGGGCGCCATGATCTGCTGGCTGGTGAAGGCCTGGGCGATCTTGAGGGGATCGGCGTCATAGAAAGGCACCGTGCCGGTGAGCATTTCGTAGATCGTGATGCCCAGGGACCAGAGGTCGGACTGGAAGACGGCCCGGCCTCGGAAATGCTCGGGAGCCATGTAGGGTGGCGATCCGATCCGGGTGGGGGCGTAGGGCACATGCTGGAGCTCCAGAACCCGGGAGGTGCCAAAGTCCGTCACCTTGGCGAGGCCGTCCTTGTTCACCAGGATGTTGGCGGGACGCAAATCCCGGTGCAGGATTTGGTGGCCGTGGGCGAAGGCGATGGCCCCGCAGACATCCAGGGCGATCTCCAACGTCCGCTGAGGGGGCAGGGAGCGGTCGCGGCGGATGAAGCGATCCAGGCTTTCGCCTTCCACATATTCCAGCACCATGAAAAAGATGCCGTTCTTCCGCTCCACGGTGATCAGCTCGACGATGTTGGGATGCTTGAGCCCCGCCATGATGCGTGGTTCCTTGAGCAGGTCCACGATCTCGTCCTGCTGTTGATGTGGCACTTTCAGGGCCACCTTGCGATTGACCCAGGTGTCCATGGCCAGGTACACCGCCCCGAACCCGCCCGAACCGAGGCGGTCCAGGATCTGGTATTTGCCCAGGGTCTGGTCCTTGGAAAGCACGGTCAGTGGCTCCGCTAGATAGGTTCAGGATGACCGAAAAAGCCCCGCGAAGGCGGGGCTTTTTCATGTGGAAACGGCTATCTCAGCCCAGGAATGCCTTGAGGGTCTTGGAATAGCGTGGGTGGCGAATCCTGTTCGCATCCCTTCGGGATGTGCCCTCAGCCCTCCCGGGCCTCGGCTCACAAATTCGCCGAACCACTAAAATTGGCTTCCCGAGTTCAGCCGAGGAAGGCCTTGAGGGTTTTCGAGTAACGTGGGTGGCGAATTTTCCTAAGCGCCTTGGACTCGATCTGCCGGATGCGCTCGCGGGTGACCGCGAACTCCGAGCCGACCTCTTCCAGCGTGTGCTCGGTGGTCTCTTCGCCCACGCCGAAGCGCATGCGCAGGACCTTCTCCTCGCGCTCGGTGAGGGTCTTGAGCACGGAGTTGACGGTCTCCTTGAGGCGGGCCTGGACCACCTGCTCCACGGGGGAGACGACGGTCTTGTCCTCGATGAAGTCGCCGAGGTGGGAATCCTCCTCCTCGCCGATGGGGGTCTCGAGGCTGATGGGCTCCTGGGCGATCTTCATCACCTTGCGGACCTTGGACACGGGCATGTCCATGGCGTGGGCGATCTCCTCGCTGGAGGGCTCCCGGCCCAGCTTCTGCACCAGCTCGCGCTGGGTGCGGATGAGCTTGTTGATGGTCTCGATCATGTGCACGGGGATGCGGATGGTCCGCGCCTGGTCCGCGATCGCCCGGGTGATCGCCTGCCGGATCCACCACGTGGCGTAGGTGGAGAACTTGAAGCCGCGGCTGTACTCGAACTTGTCCACGGCCTTCATGAGGCCGATGTTGCCTTCCTGGATGAGGTCAAGGAACTGCAGGCCGCGGTTCGTGTAGCGCTTGGCGATGGACACCACGAGGCGGAGGTTGGCCTCGATGAGCTCCGCCTTGGCGGCGCGGCTGATGGCCTCGGCGGCCTTGAGGCCGTTGAAGTCCGCGTGGAA
>DATEZS010000074.1:0-27815 GCA_035255365.1 Geothrix sp. | reverse complement strand
GGGGAGGCCCCCCGCCGCGCCCCGAAGGCCCAGATGCCGCTGGAGAACCCGGATCTCGACAAGGTGGTGCCGGATGATCCCAGCAAGCCCTACGACATCCGCGACATCATCCGCGGCGTGGTGGACGATGCGCATTTCCTGGAGGTACACGAAGCCTTCGCGCCGAATATCGTGGTGGGTTTCGCCCGCATCGAGGGCCGCAGCGTGGGCATTGTGGCGAACCAGCCGGCCTTCTACGCCGGCGTGCTCGACATCGCCTCCAGCGAGAAAGGTGCGCGCTTCGTGCGCTTCTGCGACGCCTTCAACATCCCGCTCATCACCTTCGAGGATGTGCCGGGCTTCCTGCCGGGCGTCACCCAGGAGCACGGCGGCATCATCCGCCACGGCGCCAAGCTGCTCTTCGCCTTCTGCGAGGCCACGGTGCCCAAGATCACCGTCATCACCCGCAAGGCCTACGGCGGCGCCTACTGCGTGATGGCCAGCAAGCACATCCGCACGGACTTCAACTTCGCCTACCCCACCGCCGAGATCGCCGTCATGGGCGCGGAGGGCGCCATGAATGTGCTGCACGGCAGGGCCATCGCCAGCGCCGCCGATCCCGTGGCCAAGAAGGCGGAGCTTGTGGCCGACTACAACGAGAAGTTCGCCAACCCCTACATCGCCGCTGAGCATGGCTTCATCGACGAGGTCATCCTGCCCCGGGATACCCGGAAAAAGCTCATCAAGACCCTGGCCCTGCTCGATACCAAGCGCGACAGCACCCCGCCCAAAAAGCACGGCAATATTCCTCTCTAGGCTGCCAGCCAGCGGCGGTAGGATGCGGGATCCCCCCGGGAGACCCCCATGCGCCGCCTGTTGTGCTGCCTGCTTGCCCTTCCCCTCTGGTCCCAGGCCCTGGACGAAGCCGCTTTCCGGGGAGATCCCAGGAAGCTGGCCGGCACCTGCGCCGATCGGGCGCGCCTGCTGCGTCCCAAGGACGCGAAGATGCTGGCGGAGTACGGCCGGGCCTTCCTCACCGCCGGGGAACGCGCCAAGGCCGAGGAATGCTTCCAGCTCGCCCGCATCGACAAGGCCGGGGATGCCGAGGTCCACCGCCTCATCGCCCTCGCCTGGCTCCGTGGCGGCGTTCAGAAGGAGGCCCTGAAGGCCATCGCGGACATGCAGATGGCCGACCCCAAGGACAGGAATGCCTTCACCCGGGCCGCCGTGAACCTTCAGGATTTCGGCCTCGCCAAGGATGCGGATGGCCTCATGGAGCGGGCCTGGATTCTCGACCCATCCGACTGGCAGAACTGCGTGGCCTTCGGCCGCAGCTGCCTGCGGAAAGCGCGTCGGGAAGCCGCCGCCAAGTGGTTCGCCCGGGCCAGCGTCGCCAAGCCGCAGGAAGAACACATGTGGAATGCCATCGCCCTCGCCTACGCCGACCACGGTGCTGAGATCAACTAGGAGCCCCCATGCGCACCCTCCTTTTGGCCCTCGTCGCCTTCTCCCTCGCCGCCCAGGTCATTCCCGCCAAGGGTCCGGTGCCCGCTTTCGATGAAGCCTTCTTCGCCGGGAATCGGCGGGCCCTCCTCCAAGGCTGCGCGGACAAGGCCCTGTCCCTGAAGCCCAAGGACGCCAAGTACCTCGCCGAGTGCGGCCGGGCCTATCTGGCAGCCCTGGACCGGCCCAAGGCCGAAGCCGCCTTCCGCCAGGCGGAGGAGCGCGAATTCAAGGATGGCGAGGTCCTGCGGCTCATCGCCCAGGCCTGGCTGAAGCACGGGTACAAGACCGAGGCACTGGAGAACTACGAGAAGATCGTGAAGCGGGATCCCAAAAACAAGGACGCCATGACCGAAGCCGCCGTGGACCTCGCCGGAGTGGGGTTGGTCAACGAAGCCGAGCGCTTCATGGCCGTGGTCGAGCACCTCGAATCGGATGCCTGGGAACGCTTCCTCGCCTTCGGGCGGGCGCTGCTGGTGGCGGGCCAGCCCAAGAAGGCCGCCGTGTGGTACGCCCGGGCCGCGGCCATCAAACCCAATGAGGAGAAGCTCTTCCTGGAGATCGCCAGGGCCGTCGCGGATACTGAAAGCGTCATGTAGTCCCCTCAACCAGGACCCTGGTCCGCCCGTAGCCTTGGTTTCCAGGAGCATTGATGCCGAAGTGGTTGGTCAACCAGCAGGGAATCGTTCGTAGCGGCTGGAAGGTGTTCGGGTTCTTCGTTCTCTTCTCGGTACTGGCGACCCTGCTGGGTCTCGGCTTGAAGCTGACGCACCGGCATGTCGTTGAATCCTGGGGCTTGTGGATGACCGCGGGCATCGGCGCCCTGGCCAGCTGGCTGCTGGTGCGCTGGGAAGGCCGGAGTTTCAGCAGCCTCGGGTTCCGGTGGGGCAGGCGCTGGCTCCTTGAATGGATGCTGGGCACCCTGGGCGGCATCCTCCTGATCCTTCTCACCGCGTTGGTGGTCAAGGGGGCCGGCGGGTTCCACTGGGAGCGCACCGCTGGTGTCGGGAGCCGGCAGCTCCTCCTTGCAGCGTGGCTGTTCCTGGCCGTGGCCTTCAACGAGGAGATCGTCTCCCGGGGCTATCCCTTCCAGCGGCTCGTGGAAGGTGCGGGACCCTGGGTCGGCCAGCTGGTCTTCGCGGGCATCTTCGCCCTGGGACACTGGGGCAACCCGGGCATGCACGGCGCCACCAAGGTCTGGGCCACCCTGAACATCGGGCTCGCGGCCATCCTGCTGGGCTTCTGCTACCTCCGCACCCGGAGCCTCGCCCTTCCCATCGGCGTGCATCTGGGCTGGAACTGGGCCCAGGGGAGCCTGCTCGGCTTCGGCGTCAGCGGCACCACGGACACGAAGGGGCTCTGGACGCCCGTCTTCCACGGAAAGCCGGAGTGGCTCACCGGCGGTGCCTTCGGCTTGGAAGCGAGCCTGCCCTGCACCCTGGTCTGCCTCGGGTTGATCTTCCTGCTCTGGCGGTGGAAGGGATCGGTCGTCAGCGCCGATGCTTCCACTGCTTCGGCGTCTTGATGCCCGCAGCCATCACCAGCCGCATCTCGCTGGTGGGCACGAACCCCATCCGCTGATACATGGGTTCCGCCTCCAGGCTGGCATGCAGCTCCATGATCTCGATGCCCAGTTCCCGGGCCAGATCCAGGGCGGCCTGGGTGAGCCGCGAAGCGAGTCCCCGGCGCCGGTGGGTGGGCTCCGTGTAGAGATTGAACAGATAGCCCCGCACCGAAAGCGGCGTCACCGGCGTGGGCAAGGATTCCTTCAGCAGCAGCAAACCCCCGGCCACGACCCGCCCCTGGGACTCGAGCACCAGGCCCCGGCACTGCCCCGTCACGAGCCAGTTGCGGAGCTGGGGCCGGAAGGCCTCCGCCATGCGTTTCAAGCCATCTTCGGTTCCCATCTCCATGTCCCGGAACATGGCGATGCGATGAGCCACATGGGTCTCAAGGTCCGCGAGTGTGGAGGGCCGCAAGGTCAGGTTCATGCGGACAGTGTAGGCAGTATCCTGGAATATGCACTACGCAGCGCTCGCCTCCGGTTCCAAAGGGAACTGCCATGCCCTGTCCGATGGCGAGCGGACGCTCCTCATCGATGCGGGGATCTCGCTGCGGCAGATCCGGGCGCGCCTCGAGCGGCTGGGCTGGGATGCCAACGCCGTATGCGCCCTGGCCCTGACCCACGAGCATTCGGATCACATCGCCGCCCTGGGCGTCATCATCCGCAACACCCGTTGGCAGATCCTCGCCACCGCCGACACCCTCCGGGCCGCGGAACAGGCCCAGGGCATCGAGGTGCCCCGCAGCCGGTGGATTGAACTGCAGGCGGGGCAGTCCCTCCCCTGGGATGGCTGGCGTGTGCTGCCCTTCGCCCTGCCCCATGACGCGGCGGATCCCGTGGCCTATCGGGTGGAGGTCCGGGGTTTCCAGACCGCCATCGTCACCGACCTGGGCCATCCCACCGCCCTGGTGGCCGACCACACCCAGGACCTGGACCTGCTCGTGCTGGAAGCCAACCATGACGTGGACATGCTGCGGGAAGGGGAATACCCCCCCCAGCTCAAGGCGCGCATCCTCAGCCGCGTGGGCCACCTGAGCAACGCCTCCATGGCCGAGCTGCTCGCGAAGGTCGCCTCGCCGCGCTTGAAGCAGCTGGTCCTCGCGCACCTGAGCGAATCCAACAACCATCCGGATCTGGCGCGTTTCGCCGCCGAGGAAGTGCTCCGCGGATCCGGCATCGCTCTCCATCTTGCCCACCAGCGCGATCCCCTCGCCCTGGTCGGGAACGCGGAATGAGGCCCCCCATGAGACGCGCCCTGTTGTCCTTCCTTCTCCTCCTGCCCCTGGCCGGGCAGCCGGCCCTGCCGCCCCTGAAGGAGGTGGTGGAGCGGTTCGACGCGGCCCAGGCCCAGATCCAGACCCTCCAATGCCCATTCACCCTCACCATCCGCCGGGCTCTGCTCCGGACGCCCTCCGTGGCCAAGGGCACCCTCTACCTCCAGGGCTCCGATTTCGCCCACTTCGCCTTCCAGGCCCCCGAGGACCTGATCCTGCATCTCACCCCCAAGACCCTGATTTCCTACAGCCGGGAAGCCCAGGAAGCCGAACTGCTCAAGATCGGCATCATCAAGAATGCGAACCGGAAGTTCCTGGGACTGGGACAGAAGCTCAGCTACCTGTCCGACTATTTCCAGATCGTCCTGGGGGAAGCCAAGGACGCCCCCAACACCCTGCTGCTGACCCTCACGCCCCGCACCCTCGGTCTCCGGAAGCGCCTCCAGACCGTGGAACTCTGGGTCGACCGGGACTCCTGGCTGCCCCGGCAGATCCAGTGGGTCGAGCGCAGCGGGGACTCCTGGTTCCTGGAACTGGGTCCCCTGCGCACCAACCAGACCCTTCCCCCTTCCGTCACGGGCTTCAAGCTGCCGGAGGGAATTCCCACCCGCAGCGAATTCAGCTTCTTCGCCACCCGGAAAAAGTAGGAGTACACTCACAGGGCTACCTCGAGGACCCGATGATTGTGGTTTGCCCGGCCTGCCAGGCCCGCTTTCAATACGACGAGAACCGGTTCGGGGAAGCCCGGACCAAGCGGTTCAAGTGTCCGAAATGCGCCCACGTGTTCGAAGTCGTCAATCCCAGCCTGCTGGCGCCGCCGATGCCGTTCGTCCCCGAAGAGCCGACCCTTCCCCGGCCCATGGCCACGGCGGTCCCCGAGAATGAGCCGACTCCGCCCGCTCCCATGGTGCATGCCCGGACGACGGCGCGGCGGGACCGCGAGGCCATGCTGGAGGCCGCCGGGCTGCACGTCCCGGGCATGCCCCCGGGGCTCAGGTACAGTCTGGCCTTCCTCACCGGCCCCCACGCCTCCACCGTGCAGGTGCTTGAAAAGCCCAAGATCGTCATCGGCCGGGAGGAAGGGGACGTGATCACCATGGACCCCGAAACCTCCCGGCAGCATGCCGTCATCGAAATTCACCGGGATGGCACGGCCTGGCTCAGCGACCAGCAATCCACCAACGGAACCCTGGTGAATGGCGAGCGCATCACCGAGCCCGTTCATCTCACCAGTCATCAGGAATTCACCTGCGGAAACAGCACGTTCATGCTGTTGGTGCGCAACATGGATGAGTTTTCCCCCAATTGAGCGAGCCCATGACGCCAGATCCCTACGCGCCTTATCTCCGCCAGGCGGATGAACTCTTTGCCCAGGGCCAAGTCGTCAAGGCTGGCCAGATCTGGCAGGCGATCCTCAAGCAGCAGCCCTCGCACTCGGAAGCGCGGGAACGTCTCCTGCAGCTGAAACAGCAGTTGCTGGCGCAGCGCGAACAAGAACTCGTCAACCCGGCAGCCCAGGCCGCCCCGGAACCTGAACCCAGCCCGGAACCTCCCCCTCCTGCGCCACCCGCCCTGGCCAAGGAGGATGTCGTGCCCTCCCCGGCTCCGGTTGAAGCACGATCGACCTCACCCCAACCCGAAAGCCCCGCTCCCATTTCCGTCCCATCGGATTCAGGGGAACCTGCCCCTTCCAAGGCAGGCGAAGAGCTCGACCCGGACCGGCTCCTCCGGGAAGGTTGCACCCTCTACGACATGGGCCAGTTGTCGGATGCCCTGCAGAAGTGGGAGCAGGTGCTCGCCCTGGATCCCCACCATGCCCTGGCCCGCAGCTACGCCAATGGCGTCCGGCGGGAGCAGGGACTTCCCCCTTTGGAAGAATCCAGGGCCAGTGCTCCGGTGGAGGCGGTTCCGTTCGGAGCCGATGACGATCTGAACAAACTCCTGCGGGAGGCCGTGCAGCTCTTTGACATGGGACTCACCGAAGAGGCCATTTCCAAATGGGAACGCGTGCTGGTCATCGATCCCCAGCGGCACGAGGTGGAGGGCTATCTCCGGGATGCCCGCAAGGAGCTCGCCGAGAGGCCCCCGGCGCCCAGCCCCGCCCCTCCGGGACCCGCCGGGACCAATGAGCCCCTGGACCTGAAGCTGCGGCAGGCCGAGCACCTGCTGGCCCTGCAGCGCCATGAGGAGGCGGCCTTCACCTTCCAGCAGGCCCTGAGCCTTGCCCCCGGCCACCCCGCGGCCCTGGCCGGGCTGGAGCGCTGCCGCAAGCCCGCCCAAGCCTCCAGCGCCCGATCCCCCCAGCCCGCCCCGGTGAAAGCCGCCGCTTCGGCTCTCGAACTGGACCCCCAGGGGCGCATCGCCATGGCCATCGTGAGTGAGGGCACCCTGGGCGTCCTGGAGCCCGGGGCAGTGGCACCCCCGGCCTCCCTCACCCAAACCAGATCAGCTCCGCGTCGGGGCCTGGCCCTGCCGAGCGGCTTCGACGAGGTCCTGGAGCGCATGCCCTGGTTGAAAAATCCCAAGGTCATGGGGGCCATCGGTGGCAGCGTGCTGGTGCTTGGAACGGTGCTTTTCCTCCTGCGTGGGTATCTCAGGGATCAGGAACTCCAGCGGGCCGTCGTCGCTGCCCGGGCCTCGGCCCTCGCCCCCCTGGCCAAGCAGACCCAGGTTCAGGACCTGTCCGAAACGCCGAAGGCCATCCGGGAAGAGGCGGAATCCGCCCTGGGGACCGATCCGCTCCGCGCCTACCTCCGCGCCACGACCCTGGCGGCCCGGGCCCCCGAGGATGCCGCCGCCGCCCAGCTGCTTGAAAAGGCCCGGGCGGGCCTGCCGGGCGGAGTCGCGGGCGCCAGCCTGCCGGAGTACCAGCGGCACCTCCAGAACGGGGACCTGGAAGCGGCCGCCAAGGTCATGGATGCCCTCCTCCGGGCCGCTCCCGGCGACGAGGATCTCCGGGCCCGAGCCGCCAGGCTGCAGCTGCTGCTGTGCACCGCCCACGTGGGCCAGGGCAAGTGGAGTGAGGCCGCCGACGACCTACAGCGGGGCCGCGCCCTCAACCCCGACGACAAGACCTGGCAAGCGCGCTTGCACTTGCTGGACCGCGTGAAGACCATGCCCAAGGAGCAGCAGGCAGGGTGGATTTCCCTGCTGGGTTAGCCGTCCACAGCTCGCCCGGGGGGTCATTCCACCCAGATCTCTGGGGGCACGGGATGGCTCAGGAAATGGGTCATGCCCTCGCTGAACCCGTAGGCGCCCGTCATGCCGAAGGCGACCAGATCCCCGGCCAGCAGCTCCGGGAGGTGCACCTCGCCCAGGCGATCGAGGCTGGTGCAGAGCGGCCCGGCCAGGGTGGTGAGAAGCCCGCCTTCACCCTGCCCCACGGCCTTCACGGGAAAAGCCTGGCCCGTGAGCAGGGGGCGGAGCAGGTGATTGATCCCCCCCTCCAAAATGGTGAAGCGTTGGCCCCGACTCTCCTTGATCCGCACCACCCGGGCCAGATAGACCCCGCAGGGTGCCGCCAGGAAACGACCAGGTTCCAGGATCAGCTCGCCCGTGAACCAGGAATGCCTGGTCAGCAACTTCGACAGCCCCTGTCCAAGCACTGCCAGATCCAGGGCCGTCTCCTCCGGCGCGTAAGGCACGCCCAGGCCCCCCCCCAGGTCGATCTGCTCGAAGGAGAGCCCGAAGTCGCGGTGCAGACGCTTCCCCAGGCTGAGCACCGCGCCGTGGATGGCCAGCAGCTTGGAGGCCTCCCGCTGGTTGCTGGCCGCGAACACGTGCAGGCCCCGGATGCGCACATGGCGCAGGTTGGCCGCCCGCTGCAGCAGCCCGGGCACATCCTCCTCATCCACGCCGAAGGCCGAAGGTCCGCTGCCGCCGATGATGCGGCTGCCTTCTTCGATATCGAAGGCCGGATGCACCCGCAGGTTCACGGCCACTTCCCCATCTGCCAGCTCATCGATCCGGGCCAGGTCCTCCCAGCCTTCCGCCTGCACCCGCGCACCAAGAGCCAGGGCCTTCCGCAGCTCAGGTTCACGTTTGCCGGGTCCCGCGAAGAAGATACGCCCGGGGGGCAATCGCAAGGCCTCCACCTTGTCCAGCTCGCCGATGGAAGCGCAATCGAAACTCGCTCCCAGGGCTGCAAACCGCGCCAGCAGGTCTTGGTGGGCATTGGCCTTCACGGCATAGGCTACCCGCACCCGCGCAGGCAGGGCCGCGTGCAGGGCGCGGAGCTGCCCTTCCGCCACGGCCCTGGAATAGGCGAAGCAAGGCGTGCCATGGACCTCCGCCAGTTGGCGGCAGGTGGCGTCGTTGAAGGCGAAGAGGCTATTCATGGCCGAAGAGAGTATTTCTCAATGAAGGCACTGATGGCCCCAGAATTGGCTCGTTTCCAATCCTCAAAATCAGGCCGAAAATCTTCCCGATACATCAGGAGGAAAATGGCTGCTTTCAAATCACCGGAGGTAGCGAAGGTTTCCATTTGAATTAAACCCGGATTCTTGATTTTCCGCTTCGTGTTGATCTCTAACTCCCGCCCCACCTTCAGTGCCTTGTCCCAAACGTCTAGCTCTGCTTCAAAAATAGATTTCTTCTTCTCTCCAGCTTGTTGGGGAAGGTCCCTACTAACTTGAGCGAGTCCATATGTCGCCCAGATGCCGAATTCCGGGCTGGGAGCGTTTTTGTCCTCCCCAGCCAGGAATCCTTGATCGATGACCACATTTGCCTGTTTTGTCTTGCTGTCGAGAGCGCCCTTGGACATCGGCTTTACATGGAAGACTTTAAATGGATTCCCAGTAGATTTGCCCCAATCGGCCAGATTGTCCCAAGCGGCTTTGTAGCTTGGACGCGCAGAAATAGCACCGATCAACGCATCTCGAAATTGTTGAGTCTTCCCCTGCTTTAGGAGGGCATCTGCTAAAAAGCGCCAAGCCCTCTCATTCAATGAATCAACCACAATCGCTTTTCGAAAATAGGTCTCGGCCTCCGCAAATTTCCCTTGGGCGAATCTGCAGTCGCCAGCATAGACGAGAGGTTCCGAATAGGCAGGGTCAAGTTGGAAGGCTTTGCTGTACTGGTTTAACGCATCCTCGTATTGGTTCTTCTGATACAGATCCTCGCCCGCCTCCAATGCTGCACGGGCTTCCCTAGTGGGGACATGACGTTCCTTGTCCGGCCCGTTCACGAGGAGTCTAAGTACCTCTTGACCAACAACATCTGATGGATTGCGATCTAGCGCAGCCTTGGCCAATTCTTCCGCGTTCTTCCGATACTGCTGGACATTTTCATCGGCAGTCACGAACGATGCCGAATAGAACGCGAGTGCCCGGCCAGATTGTGGAGACGAAGCAATCGGATCTGCTTTTTCTGCTTCCTGGAATTTGGCGAGAGCTTCATTGAATTTATTCAGTCTTATTAAGTTGATGCCTTCTTGGACCAATGCAATACATTGTTGGTTTCCATGCATGGATTGAGCATGGGCCGCCACTGTCAGGAAAAGAGCCAGTACCAAGGTGTAGGTATATTTCACAGGAGCTCCTTAACCGGCAATGGGGTGCTAGCCATTGATATCTAGCAGATTTCAGTATCCTTCCAGTAGGGCGCCATCCTCCGCACGCCCTCCCGCAGCTGTTCCGGCGTGGCCGCGAAGCTGAGCCGGGCATGGCCTCGTCCGCCCTCGCCAAAGGCAAGGCCGGGGATGATGACCACCTTGGCCTCGTCGCGCAGCCTGAGGGCGAAGGCCAGAGGATCGGCGTGGGCCGAAGCGGGCAGGGCCATGAAGTGGTAGAAGGTGCCGTCGGGGGGCTCGACCATCTGGCCGAATTCCTCGCGAAGGGCCGAGGCCAGGGCCTCCCAGCGCAGCTGCACGGCGGCGCGGGCTTCGGCGAGGATCGCCTGGGAGTTCTCGATGAGCGCGAGGGCTGCCCATTGCGCCGGGGTAGCGGTGCCGGTGACGGCGTAGCCATGCACCACCCGGGCCGGTGTCAGCCAGGCTGGGTCGCCCACGGCCCAGCCCACCCGCAGGCCCGGCGCGCCCCAGCCCTTGCTCACGGAACTGGTCACCACGCCGCGATCCGTGACATCCCGCAGGCTGGGGCACCGGGTCCCGAAGTGCAGATCGCGGTACACCTCGTCGGAAATCAGCAGCACGCCCCGGGCCGTGCAGGCCTCCGCCACCCGCCGGAGGGCCTCCAGGCTGCCCCCGCCGCCCGTGGGGTTCGAGGGCAGGTTGAGGATCACCGCCGACACGTCCGGCGTGGCGTCCAGCACTTTGATCAGCGCCTCTGCATCCAGGCGGAAGCGGTCCTTGGACAGCGGATAGGTCACGGGCTCGGCACCGGCCATGTGGGCCAGGGCCGGGTAGGCCACGAAGCCCGGATCGGGCATGAGCACCTTGGTGCCGGGGTTCACCCAGGCTTGGAAGAGCGAGAAAAGCGCCCCCTGGGAACCCGTGGTGATGAGCACTTCGTCCACCGCGGCGCCATGGAACGAAGCCACGGCCTTCCGCAACTCGAGCAGGCCCACGTGGGGCACATAGGCGCAGGGGCCGGGCTCGCGCAGGAGGGCCTTGCGGGCCACTTCGGGCAGGTCCCAGGTGGGCTCGCCGAGGCCCAGGGGGATGGCTCCCGGGGGAGTGCCGTCCGTGATCGAGCGGATGGGAGAAGGCTTCAAGAGAGAAAGGCGGGTGGCCGGATGCATCGAAACCTCAAAAACTAAAGCTCACCACCAAGACGCGAAGACACCAAGAACTGAAAAAGCATTTTCCCCTTCCTGGTGTCTTCGTGCCTTGTTGGTTTGCATTTCGTCGCCCTACCGCAGCGCCTGCTCCAGGGCGGTGGCCGCGTCGGTCCTTTCGTCGCGGTACTTCACGATACAAGGGGCCGACACCTGGAGTCCGTGAGCCTTGGCATAATCCCCCGAGGCGGGCCGGCTGCCGGGCACCACCACGGCACCTTCCGGCACCTCCTGGCGCAGCTCCCGCCCGTTCACCAGGTCGTAGAGGACGGTGCTGCCGGTGATGACCACGCCGGAGGCCAACACGGCCCGGCGCCGCACGAGAATGCCCTCGAAGAGGCCCACCAGGCCCCCCACGAAGGCGTCATCCTCCACGATGACGGGTCGGGCCCCCGCGGGCTCCAGCACGCCGCCGATCTGGGCTGCGGCGGACAGGTGCACGCGCTTGCCGATCTGGGCGCAGCTGCCAACCAGGGCGTGGCTGTCCACCATGGTGCCTTCATCCACGAAGGCACCCACGTTCACATAGGCGGGCGGCATGAGCACCACGCTGCGGGCCACATGGGCGCCCCGCCGCACAGCGGTGCCGCCGGGCACCAGACGCACCGCGTCCTCCAGGCCGAAGTGGCGTGGCGGATAGGCGGTCTTGTCGAACATCGGATAGCCGGGACCCGCCATCTCCACCAGGCTGGTGCGGCGGAAGCCGCAGAGGATGGCGTGCTTCACCCAGGCGTGGGTCTGCCAGGTGCCATCTTCCAGGCGCTCCGCGGCCCGGACAGTACCGGTCTCCAGGGCCACCAGCAGCACCTGATGCATGGCCGGGGCCTCGGGATCGACGGCCAGCTCTTCTGGCGGGCGGCTGAAAAAGCGGCGCATGGAATCCAGATCAACGACCATCACAACACTCCGGGAAGGGTGCCTTCGGTAGACAGGCAGAGGGCCTCGGCCACGCGGGTGCGGGTGGCGGCACAGGCGGTGACCAGGGGCAGGCGCAGCGTCTCGCCACAGAGACCCAGCAGGTGGAGGGCGGTCTTCAAGGGAATGGGGTTGCTCTCCAGGAAGAGGGCATCCATGAGGGGCAGCAACTGCTGGTGCAGATGCAGGGCCTCCTGGCTGTTGCCGCGCCGCGCCGCGGCGACCATGGCACTGGTCTCCCGCGGCAGCACGTTGCCCAGCACCGAGACGAGGCCCGCGGCTCCCACGGCCATGGAGGCCACCGCCAGATTGTCGTCGCCGGAGAGCAGCGCCTTGCCCACGGGCAGGGTGCGGCAGATCTCCGCGATCTGGGCCAGGTTCCCGCTGCTTTCCTTCACCGCCACCACCTGGGGATTCTTCCAGAGGCGCAGGAGGGTGGAGGGGGCGAGGTTCAGGCCCGTGCGCCCCGGCACGTTGTAGACCACGAGGGGCAACCCGGGCGCCGCCTCGGCCACGGCCGCGTAATGGGCCACCAACCCGTCGGGCGTGGGCTTGTTGTAGTAGGGCGTCACCACCAGGGCTCCCGCCGCGCCCAGGTCCTGGGCCCGCTTGGTGAGGGCCGCCGCCTGCCGGGTGGCGTTGTGGCCCGTGCCCACCACCACGGGCCGCCCGGAGCTTTCCTCCAGGCAGGCGGAAATGATGGCGTCCCGCTCGGAATCCAGGATGGTGGCGGCTTCCCCGGTGGAGCCCAGGGGCACCAGCGTGTCCACGCCGCCGGCCACCACATGGCGCACGAGCTTCCGGAAGGCGGGGAGGTCCACTTCTCCCGTGGCGGTGAAGGGCGTGGCCAAGGCTACGGCAAGTCCGGAAAGTTCGAGGGTCATGGCCGTTCTCCAAAATGAAACAGCGGTTCAAGCTTGTCCTGGGCGAGGTGTTCCATGGTGAAGACGCCCTTCCGGCCATGGAGCCAACGGGCCGCTTCCAGGGCGCCCTGGGCGAAGGGAGCCCGGGATCTCGCCCGGTGCGTGAGCTCCAGGACCTCGGATGGCGCGTCGAGGCCGATGGTGTGGGTGCCGAATTCCGCCCCGGCGCGCACCACGCCGAGGCTGAGCTGATGGGGCGCCGCGGAGCCCAGGGTCCATTCCGTCTTGCGGGGGCAACCCGCCATCAGGGCCGCGGCCAGCGTCTTGGCCGTTCCCGAAGGCGCATCGGCTTTCAGGCGATGGTGATGCTCCAATAGGTACGGATCGCGGTCGGCATCCAGGACGGCGAAGCGGCCCAGCACCAGGGCCAGGCGCCCCATGAGCGCCACGGTCAGGGAGAAGTTGGAGGCCACCAGCACGCCGATGCGCCCGGCCACCCGCGCTTCCAGCTCCGGCAGCGCCCAGCCCGTGGCGCCGATCACCAGATCGGTGCGGGTCTCCAGGGCCCAGGCCAGATGGGTCGCCACAGCCTCGGCCACACTGGCATCGATGGCCACATCCACGGGCACCGCCGGGATGGCCTCCCGCCCGATCTGCCACTGGAGTGCCCCCTGGGCCTCCTGGGCGATGGCCGACCCCAGGCGGCCCCGCCCGAACAATCCGATGCGAAGACCGTTCACGCTTCGCCTCCCACCAGCACGCAGTGCAGGCGCCGCAAGGCCTCGTCCGCTTCCTCCCGGCGCACCACCAGGCTCAAGTTGATCTCGTTGGCGCCCATGCTGATCATCTCCACATTGATGTCGCCCAGCTGGATGAGGAGCTTGGCCCCGAGCCCGGGCGTGGATTTCAGGCGCTCGCCCACGGCGGCGATGATGGTGCGGCCTTCGTGGACATCCACCCTGGCGAAGGCTTCCAGCTCCTGGATGAGCATGGCCAGTTCCACATCCGCATCCACGGTGAGGGACACGCTCACCTCCGCGGTGGCCACCAGATCCACGCTGACGCCACGGCGGCCGAACACCTCGAAGAGCCGCGCCAGGAAGCCGCTCTGGGCCAGCATCCGGGAGCTGCTCACGGTGAGCACCGTCACCGGGCCCCGGCTGGCCAGGGCCGTGATGGGCCGGCCCGAGCGGACCTCCGCCGAGATGGTGGTGAAGCGTCCTTCCGGCCGCCAGGTGTGGCGCACGGTGACGGGAATGCCGGCTTCCACTGCGGGCTGGATGGTG
This sequence comes from Geothrix sp., assembly GCA_035255365.1. GTDB lineage: Bacteria > Acidobacteriota > Holophagae > Holophagales > Holophagaceae > Geothrix. Next base: position 13,696 of record DATEZS010000074.1, on the reverse strand, counting down.
GCCGGGTGCAGGACCTTGGCGCCGAAGGCGGCCAGCTCCGCGGCCTCGGCGAAGCTGAGCTCCGGGATGGGCAGGGCCTCGGGCACGATGCGTGGATCGCAGGTGAGAACCCCCTCCACATCGGTCCAGATCTGCACTTCGGAGGCGCCCAGGGCGGCCCCGAACAGGGCGGCGGAATAATCGCTGCCGCCGCGGCCCAGGGTGGTGGTGAGGCCTTCCTCCGTGGCGCCGATATAGCCCTGGGTGACGACGATGCGCCCAGCTCCGAGCAGGGGAATGAGCTGGCCTCGGGCCAGGGACTGGATGGCCTTGGGAAGCGGCGTGGCCTCCCCGAACAGGCCATCGGTGCGAAGGACGGTTCTCGCATCCACCCAGGTGGCCCCGGCGAAGGCGGCGTAGATCCTGGTTGACAACCGCTCACCGATGGACGCGATGGCATCCATGCTGCGCGGGCTCAACTCCCGCAGCAAGGCCACGCCACGCAGCAGCAGTTCCAGTTCTCCGAACAGGTCCGTGAGCGCCTCGTCGAGCTGTTCGGGCACGGCCCCCTGGAAGAGGTCCTCGGCGACGAGGCGGTGGGCCGCCATGATGCGACGCTGGCCTTCCATCGCTCCGGCCAGATCACCCCCTTCGGCGATGCGGGCGGTCTCGAAGAGGGCGTTGGTGGTCTTGCCCATGGCCGAAAGCACCACCAGCGGCGAAGCCGACGCCGCATGCTGGACCCGCTCCGCCACCTGGCGAAGGCAGTCCGCATCCGCCACGCTGCTACCACCGAACTTCATGACGATCATCGGATGTACCCCTTGGCGTGCGCCAACTCGGCGTTGAGGATGCTGCCACCGGCTGCCCCCGCTCGGGGGGGCCCCGCTCTGCGATCCCGCGTAGCGGGGAGCAGGAGGACATGCCTAGATGGCATGTCCGATCGAGGGCTGCCAGACAACACGTGCGAGGGGCGGCCTACCGAAGAGCCGGTCATCGGACGTACCCCTTGGCGTGCGCCAGCTCGGCGTTGAGGATGCTGCCACCAGCCGCCCCTCGCTCAGTGTTGTGGCCCAGCAGCGAGAACTTCAGTCCCAGGATCGGGCAGGTCCGGAGGCGGCCCACGTGGATGCTCATGCCCTGGTCCTGCTCCACGTCCCGGCGCACCTGGGGACGGTCCTCCAGAGTGTGGATATGGATCGGCATCGCGGGAGCGGAAAAGAGGTTCAGCTGCTGGGGTTCGGGATTCCAGTCTCGCCAGGCTTCCAACACCGTCTCCAGGCTGGGATTGCCCTTCAAGCGCACGCTCACGGCTTCCGTATGGCCTTCCAGCACGGGCACCCGGTGGCACATGGCGCTCACCGCCAGGGCCGCCGGTTCGATGGCCGAGCCGCTGAAACGGCCCAGCAGCTTGGGCGTCTCCTCTTCCACCTTGGATTCCTCGCCCCGGATGAAGGGCACCACATTGCCCAGGATGTCGAGGCTGGGCACGCCAGGGTAGCCCGCGCCGCTGATGGCCTGCATGGAGGTCATCAGCACCGCCTCCACGCCGAAGGCCGCGTGCAGCGGCGCCAGCGCCATGACGAGCACCGTGGTGGTGCAGTTGGGATTGGTGATGATGCCGCCCTTCCAGCCGTGATGACGGCGTTGGGTCTTGAGCAGGGCCAGGTGCTCGGGGTTCACCTCGGGGATGAGCAGCGGAACCTCCGCGGCCATGCGGAAGGCGGAGGCGTTGGAGAACACGAGGGCCCCGGCGTGGGCGAAGGCGGGCTCCAGCTCGGCCGCGGGCATGGTGTCCAGGGCGCTGAAGACGACGGGGGAGAGGGCGTATTCCGTCGTGCCTTCGGACATCACCTGGTCGCCCAGGCCGCCGTAGGGCTCCCCGTCCAGCCGCCAGGCGCAGGCGTCCCGGTAGCGCTTGCCAGTGCTGCGTTCGCTGGCCACCAGATGCTCGATGGAGAAGAGCGGATGCTGCGCCAACCGGCGCACGAAACGCTGGCCGACGACGCCGGTCGCACCCAGGACGGTGACGGGGATTTTGGCGGTCATGGGACGCCTCCAAGGAAATGCATTGCCAGTCGGTGGTTGAGGGTAGCCCCGGAAGCCAGGTCCGCCAGGGTGATGTTTTCATCCAGGGTGTGCGCCACGGCGATGCTCCCGGGCCCCGCCAGCACCACGGTGCGATCCGGCACCAGGTTCCGCAGTGCGGGGGCGTCCGAGCCGAAAGGAAGGGGCGCTGACTCGAACCCGGGAAGGATCGGGTAGCGATCCGGCGGCTCATCCAGGCACAGCTCCACCTGCCCTTCGGAGGGCGCCAGGCGGCGCACCTTCTCCAGGAGGTCGCTCCCGGGGAGGACCCGCGCCAGCAGATTCGCCTCCGCGTGGGCCGGAATGGTGTTCAGGGCCTCGCCCGCCTGGAGCAGGCCCAGGTTCCAGACCTCGGGCCCCAGCTCCCCGTCCGTGGGACGGGGCAGCTCCCGGAGCCGCTGGAGCCAGTCCAGCAGGGGCCAGGCGGCGGAATGGCCCAGCTCTGGGCTGCCGCTGTGCGCAGCGCGACCTTCGCACCGGAGCCGGAGGTGCTGCACGCCCCGCTGTCCCGTGCCGAGTTTCAGGCCCGTGGGTTCGCCGTTGATGAGCCCGCGCAACGCAGGCAGGTGGGCCTTCAGAGACAGGGCCGCGGCCGCCCCGGCGCTGTCGGTCTCCTCGCCCACCACGCCCAGCCAGGCCAGTCCTTCCCGGCCTTCGTCCAGGAGCCTCCGGATGGCCGCCAGCTGCGCCGCGATCTGTCCCTTGGCATCGCAAGCGCCCCGGCCATGGATGGCCGCTGCGCTCAGCCTCGGCGGGAAGTAGGGCGGCACCGTGTCCAAGTGGGTGGAAAAGAGCACCTGCGGATTTCCCCACAGGGCCAGGACATTGGTGCGCCCCGGAGCCACCGGCTGTTCCACCAAGGTGGCCCCTAGGTCCAGCAACAGCGCGCGAAGGTCTTCCAATCCGGCATCCTCGCGGCCGGAGGTGGTGTCCGAGGCGCACAGATTCAGCAGCTGGCGGATCATCCAGTCACTTGGGGGAGCAGCGGAAGCGTTCATGAAGCCCTCGGCGTGCCGACGGTGCCCTCTGGAACGCGGTGGGAGGATTCCCGCCGCAGCGCCTCAGGCCCTCCGCGCCGGGTGACCGGCACGACAGCCGACGGGCTTTCGCCTCGTCGTCCAGGGAGCGCGGTGATGAACGCGAGCCCTTCGGCGATCCGCCCCTTTCGCGCCGGGTCAGGGGGTTCATCGCCCTCGCCGCCGCTACTGATGGGAACCGCTCCTCCATCGGAACGATCACCATCTCACGGCCCGGGTCCCTAGCGCAACTCCGCGAGCAGGGCCTCCCCCCGGATCCAGGGGCCATGCCCCGACGCGGCGTTCATGTGGCCGCGGGGCCCCAGGTCCACGAAGCGGGCTCCCCAATCGGTGGCCAATTCCCGGGCGCGATCCAGCGCCATGTAGGGATCGTTGCTGGAGGCCGCCACGATGGTCGGGAAGGGCAGCGTGAACCGGGGAATGGGGCTGAAGGGGCGCACCGCCGCGAGGCTCTCCGGCTGCTCCACATCGAGGGGCGCGACCAACAGGGCGCCACGTACCGGCTTCGCGTGGTCCACCGCCCAGTGGGCCACGGCGATGCAACCCAGGGAGTGGGCCACCAGGATGGGCGGCGCCTCGCAGTCAGCGATGGCATCCTCCAGGGTCCAGATCCAATCCGCCAGCACGGGGCGCTGCCGGTTCGGCATGAATACGCGCCGACCCTCCGGCAGGGCTTCCTCCCAGAGGTTCTGCCAGTGTCCCTCACCGGATGGGAAGTGCCCGGGGATGATCAGGATCGGGGTCATGGGACCTCCCACAGATCTGGCTAAACCATGAAACGCCTGTTGGGTGGCCCACGCAAGCCATTGGGAGGCTTTTTTTGCAAATCAGCCAACCACTAAATGACTGTTTTCTTGACGGATAGCCATTCATCTCTAAGCTGCTCCCTACATCTGTATGCATTGTCGGGGGATGCCGTGAAGTCACGGATGCTTGTCCTGATGGCGTCACTGGTCCTCCTGGCCACCGGTTGTGCCCGCATCTACCGCCCGGTCGAGCTTGTCGCGGCACCCACCTCGATGCATCGCGGTGAACTTACCGGACAGATTGTCCACCAACCCTGGGGTGACAACTCCCGTTACGAGGAGAAGGCGCTCAGGTCCCATCTCCGGGTGCTGGTCCTGGCGCTGGAGAACGACTCTGACGCCCAGATCGAAATCCTTCGACTGGAACTGCCCGAAGGCACCTCGGCCCTTACGCCGGCGGCGGCCCTGAAGCTGGTGAAGCAACAACCTCTGCTGTACCTCTTCTACCCTCTGCTGCCGGGACTGCTGATCCCGGGAGCCAACAACAAGGGTTCCATCGGCCCCTCCGACCAGGCCATGTTTTCCGCCCTCGCTGTCGTCGGCCTCGCCATCGGCATTCCCAATGCCATGGTCGCCGCCAGGAGCAACACCAGACTGGGCGCCTTCTTTAACAACCAAGCCTGGTCGCCCCGCCCTCTGGGACCGGGCCAGGGGCAACGAGGGCTGATTTTCCTGAGATGCACGGATCGGCGTGCGCCGCTCACCCTTCAGGTCGTCTACCGCAACGCCGCGGGCGAACAGAGGTTGGAATTGAGCGGCCCCGAAGCACCACCTTTCTAAGGCCCCTGCCTTCCCTGCGACCTGGTCAGTGCTCAAGCGATGCAGATGACCATTGACATGGGTCCCGGTGGATGGCCTTCTCCCAGGCCCACCACCACGGCTTGGCAGCCCTCCGGGGTTCTTGACAGCCAGCTCAATGAGCCGACCGTATCTTCCGTATGGCTCACCCTGCCTAGCCGGATCAAGATGGGAGGCCCCATGAGAGCCAAGGTTCTGATCTTCTTCTCCTCAGTGCTGGCGCTGGTGGCCGTCATCGGTTGCAACCTGCCAGAGACTCACGTTCGCCGCAGCAGCCTGATGGACTACCTGTATCCCAAGGACAAGCAGGCCCCCCAGCCAAACCCCGCCGGCGCGCGCCTGAAGCTGCCCCTGCGCCTGGGTGTGGCCTTCGTCCCCGGCGACAGGAGTTCCTGGCGGACCCAGGGGCTTCTGACAGCTGGAGAAGAGAAGCCGCTCCTGGATGTGGTGAAGCAGAGTTTCAAGGACAAGCCCTGGGTCGCTGAGATCAAGCTGATCCCGCGTTCCTATCTCCGGGCCGGTGGAGGCTTCGAGAACATGGACCAGGTGGCCCGGATGTACGGCGTGGATGTGATGGCGCTGGTCAGCGTCGACCAGATCCAGAACACGGACCCCAGGTGGTACAGCTTCACCTATCTCTCAATCGTCGGTGCCTACGTCTTGCCGGGGGATGCCAACGACACGAACACGCTGATCGATGCCGCGGTCTTCGATGTGGCAAGCCACACCTTCCTCATGCGAGCCCCGGGCCAGAACCAGATCAAGGGCAGTTCGACCTGGGCCTACCGCGAGCGGCAGCTGCGCGAGCACTCCCAGAAGAGCCTGGCGCTGGCGATGGCGGACCTCGCCAAGAACCTGGATGCGGAAGTGGCCAACTTCAAGGCCGAGGTCCAGAAAGGCGAGCGCAAGGACGTGGACGTGGTGGACCGCCAGGGCGTTTCCCTGCGGGAAAGCGGCGGCCGGAACTTCGGCGGCAGCGTTTCCTGGTGGGAGGCCTTGGGCGCGCTTGCGATCCTGGGAGCCATCCTGCGCCTCCGGCAAACCTGATGGAGCCCTTTGAGCTGACCCCGGCGGCGCTGCAGGAGCCCTGGCGGTTGTGGACGGGTCATCTAGCGCACTACGGCTGGCCCCATTTTCTTGCCAATGCCTTGGCCCTCCTGGTGCCCTGGATGGCCGCCTCGCCCGGTGCTCGCCGACGGGTTCCCGCAATGCTGCTCTTGCTAGCGCCCGTTCTCAGCCTCCTGCTGCTACCCGCGCTTCGTGAACAGAGCTATCGGGGCGCATCCGGCCTGGCCTGCGCGCTCTGGGCCATGATCGGACTGAGCCTCTCGGCAAGAGCCGAATCCGCTTGGACCGGAAGGCTGTTGCTCGCGGGGCTCGGCCTCAAGCTCGTGCTTGAATCGGCTTTCGGCACCTCATTCCTGCGTCCAGCGGTAGGTTGGCAACCCATGCCGGAAGCCCACTTATGGGGAGCGGCCCTTGGGCTCCTCGCGGGGTTCCACTTGATCCATCAGGCACCCGGTCCAGCCTCCACGGAACCTTTGCAGCGCGCCAAAGGGGTACACTGGAGGTTCGGAGCGCCCCATGTCCCTCGTCATCGCCGGCAAGACCTTCCATAACCGCCTCGTCCTTGGCACGGGCAAGTACAAGGACTTCGCCACCATGCAGGCCTGCTACCGGGCCGCGCGGGTGGAGATGGTCACCCTGGCGGTGCGGCGCTTCGATCTGGCGGCCACCGGCGAGGACAACATCCTGAACTGGATCCCCAAGGACATCACCCTGCTGCCCAATACCGCCGGCTGCTACACCCGCGAGGAGGCCCTGCGGGTGGCACGCCTGGCCCGGGAGGCCCTGGAGACCAACTGGGTGAAGCTGGAGGTCATCGGCGATCAGAAGAGCCTCTATCCCGACAACGAGGAGACCCTGGAAGCCGCCAGAATCCTCGTGAAGGAGGGCTTCATCGTCCTGCCCTACGTGAACGCGGACCCCATCCTCGCCAAGAAGCTCTGCGATGTGGGCTGCGCCGCCGTCATGCCCCTGGGCAGCGCCATCGGCTCGGGCCTGGGCGTGCAGAATCCCATGACCCTCCTGCTCATCCGGGAGGTCCTGGAGGCTTACAACCTGCCCATGATCGTGGATGCCGGCGTGGGCACGGCCTCGGACGCGGCCCTGGCCATGGAGCTGGGTGCCGACGGCGTGCTGCTGAACACCGCCGTGGCCGAGGCCGGCGAACCCACCAAGATGGCCCAGGCCATGGATCACGCCGTGATCGCTGGCCGCCTAGCCTTCGAAAGCGGTCGTATGGTCAAGCGGCTCTATGCCAGCGCCAGCAGTCCCCTGGCGGGCGTCGTCGGCCGGTAGGGCCTCGGGAAGCGCCATCGCCTGGCAGGCCCTCACGCTGGCAGCCCGCTGCCAGAGGCGCGTCACGATCTGGACGAAGACCAGGATTTCCAGCACCAGGAAGCTCTTCAGGGTCGCTTCCGGGGCCAGGCGCATCCACAGCCAGACGCCCCCGGCCACCAGGGCCAGGCGGACCAGGGCGATGCCCACATAGGTCGCATATAGCCGGAAGGAAACCCAGCGGAAGGTCCGCAGGGCCGTCTTGAACATGCCCCGCTCTTCCCGGGCCACGGTGCGGGCCTGGGCCAGGTCGAACCAGGCCCGCACCCAGAGCAGGAGCAGGCCGAGCACGGCGAGGCCAACCAGGAGGCCGTAGTCACCGGCGCGCTCGCTGGGCAGCTCGGCCCAGCGGTCCACCATCTTCATGAGCAGGGCTAGGGCGCCGCCCAGGAGACCGAAGGGGATCATGGAGGTGAGGGTCAGCCGCACCATGCGCCAGAAGTAGGTGCCGCAAGCCTGGAAGAACACTCCGGTGGCCAGGGGCCGTTCCGACAGGTAGGCCTGGTTGATGCCGCCCGCCAGGAAGAGCAGGTACACCAGGAACACGAAGAACTGCGCTGTGGAGGCAGCCACCAGCGCCCCCATGGGGATATCGCCGGAACCGGTCAGCTCGGCGAAGGCGCTGAGGTCGAAGCCGTGGACGAGCCGCCCGGCGGCGAGGCTGTGATCGAGGATCCCGCTGAATGCGGAGCGGGCGGGCAGGCTGCCCATCCAGGCCAGGAACAAGGAGACGCCCAGCACCCACCAGATGATCCGGTGGTGGCGGAGGACGCGGGAGAGGGCTGTGGCAGAGGCGGGAGCAGGTGTCATCGAAGATCTCCTAGACCAGCCAGGTGAGAAGGTGGGAGGCCCACTGGGTGATCACCATCCAGTAGGTGCCGAGCTTGCGGGTGGCCTTGGTGTCGGCCTTGACCACATAGCTGTCGTTGAAGCGGTTGGCATCCAACAGGAGGGCCTGCCCGACGTTGATCTCGGCGGACACCAGCTTGGCCTTGCGGGTCCATTCCCACCGGTGCCAGCGGTCCTGGCCATCCCAGGCTTCCCGGACCACTTCGCCGTTGTCGAAGGTGGCCACCAGCGTCACGGGGTAGATGAAGTCGCCTTTGCGATGCACCAGAACCCGGTTCAGGTAGGACACGTCCTTCTTGTCCTCCTTCGGAGAGGGCTTGGCGTACCAGTCGAGCCGCTCGGTACTGGTTTTCCGCACCCGGTAATCGAACCGTGCGGTGCCCTTCACAGCCTGGTTCCAGAACCAGTCCAGGTTCTGCCCAGCCACCTCGTTGACCGTGGCCATGAAGTCTTCCGCCGTCGGGTGCTTGAAGCGGAAACGCATGAAGTAGACCCGCAGAGCCTCCTGCACCTTGGCTTCGCCGATGAATTGCTCCAGCGTCAGGAGGACCGAGGCCGTCTTGCCGTAGGTGATTCCCCCGTAGGCGTTCCCGCTGGCGAACTGCCAGCCCTTGCGAACCAGGGGATCGTATTCCCCAACGCTCAGGTAGGAAAGGCGCTGGGATTGCCGGTCCCCCATGGTGGCGAAGGGGGTATGCAGCAGGCTCGTGTCCTTCCCGTAGAGGGCATCGAGGGCCTTCACCTCGCTGTAGCTGTTGAGGCCCTCGTCCAGCCAGGCATCCTCGAATTCGTTGCTGCCCACCATGCCGTACCAGTACTCGTGGCCATACTCGTGCTCGGTCACCATTTCCGGCATGAGGACGCCCTTGGGCATGAACCAGGTGGTGCCTGCGGTGAAGAACATCGGATATTCCATGCCTCCGGCCGGCATGGCGCCGTGGGGAGGATCCACGACCGTGATCTGCGGATAGGGATAGGGGCCGTACCATTCCTCGAATTTCTTCATGGTGCCCTTGAGGGCGTGGAGGTAGCGCCGGAGGGAATCCGCCCGGCCCGGCTGCATGAGCACGCGGATGTGCTTCTTCCCCGAAGGCAGCTGCACGTCATCCTCGGTGACCACGTAGCGCGGATCGGCGGTCCAGGCGAAGTCATGGACATCCTCCGCATGAACGCTCACGGTCTTGGTGCCGTCGGGATTCTCCTTCTCGCCGGTGACCACGCCCGTGGCGCCGAAATGGAAGGCTTTCGGGAGAGTAAGGTTCACGTCATAGGTGCCGTAGTCCGCGAAGAATTCCGTGGCGGCGTGGAACTGGTGGCAGTTCCACTGCCCCTTCCACCACACGCCAACCTTGGGGAACCACTGGCCCGCCAGGAGGAAGTCCCGCTTGTAGCCGGTGCGGGCGACCACCTCGGGAAAGGTGGCCTTGAAGCCGATCCGGAAGGTGACCGAAGCCCCGGGCAACACGGGCTTGGGCAGCTGGACCTCGAACACGGTGCGGTCGTCGGGATTCCCGTCATCGGGCGCGATGAAGCGGATCTGGCTCTTGAGATCGCCCATGCCATCCACGGCAAATGATTGGATGTCGTTGGCGCCGGTCTTCTTCGCATCCCAGCCGGTGTCGCCGCCGAAATCCCGCTGGCCATCCCGGTGCGCCTCGGTGATCCAGGTGGCCTTGGGCTGGAAGCCGTTGAGATAGAGGTGGAAGGGGAAGCGGTCCAAGGCCTGGCCCGTGTGGTTCACGTAGGTAAGGGTCTCCGTGGCCGTGAGCACATGGGCCTTGGGATCGTATTTCCCGTCGATGCGGTAGGCCACCACGCGGTCGGAGAGGGGCTGGTTGCCTGCCACCAGGGGCGCCAGGGCCAACACGGAGCTGGACAATACGGAATACCAACGGGGCATGAGGCCTCCTGGATTGCTGCATCTGAATTCATGGCTTGAAGCTATGGCTAACGCTAGGGCACCCGGCCAGGTTTAGGCCATAGATGATTTCGGCCTCCCGAGGATCTTGGCTGATAATGCCCCATGCTCGAACTCGACCTCGCTCCCCTGGAATGCCGCATCCTCGGCTGCCTGCTGGAAAAGCAGCTCAGCACGCCGGACGTCTACCCCCTGTCCCTGAACAGCCTGGTGAATGCCTGCAACCAGTCCAGCAACCGGGACCCGGTGGTTTCGGTATCTGAACCGGAGGTCCAGGAGGCCGTGGATGCGCTCATCGCCCGCGGTCTCGCGGAACACTGGCCGGGCCGGGTGCTGAAGATCGCCCACACCGCCAAACCCACCTGGAACACCTCCGTCCAGGAGGCCGCCATTCTGGCCGAGCTGCTGCTGAGGGGCCCCCAGACTCCCGGGGAACTGCGCACCAACGCCCGCCGCATGTATGCCTTTCCGGATCTCGGGGAGGTGGAGGCCTGCCTGGGCGTGCTGATGGACGCCGAGCCGCCGCTGGTCCTCCGCCTCCCCCGGGCACCCGGAGCGCGGGAAGCCCGGGTAGCCCACCTGCTCGCCGGCCCAGTTGAGATCGACCAAGCCCACCCGGGCCCGGCGGCCCACGGCGTACCGAAATCCGGCCGCCTGGAACAGCTTGAAACCGAGGTGGCCGCCCTCCGGACCGAGTTGACCGAGCTCCGACAGGCCTTCGAGACCTTCAGGGGACAATTCTGATGGCCGCGCCCCATATCATCGATCGGTTCTACGAAGCCTTTGCCCGGCGCGACGCCGCGGCCATGGCCCTCTGCTACCACCCCGAGGCCCTCTTCGAGGATCCGGTGTTCGGGCCCCTGGACCGGGAAGCCGTTTGCGCCATGTGGGCCATGCTCCTGAGCCGCTCCGCCGACCTGGCCGTCACGCATCAGATCCTCACGGACAATGGGCCCCTGGTCATCGCTCATTGGGAAGCGCGCTACAGCTTCTCCCGGACCGGCCGGCCCGTACACAACCGCATCACGGCCACCTTCACCCTGGAAGATGGCCTCATCCGCACCCACCGGGACCGGTTCAGCTTCTGGGCCTGGGCCCGCCAGGCCTTCGGCCCCCTGGGACTACTGGTGGGCTGGACGCCCTGGTTCCAATCCACGGTGCAGCGCGACGCCCAGCGGCTCCTGGCCCATTTCCAGGCCAAGCGAACCTAGAGGACTCCCAGAGCCTTGAGCCCCTGGATGAGTGGTTCCTGGTGCTCCGGCTCCACCTGGAGGACCACCCGGAAGGGCTTGGGAGCCAGGTCTTCGCGCACCTCCCGCAGGACCGCGAACAGGGTTCCCAGTTCGGCGGGAGGCGCCTCCTGCAGCAACTGCTCCGCCTCCAGAATCAGGAACATGCCCCCCTCAGGCAGGTCCGCCAAGACGTCCCGCAAGGCGTCCCAGGTTGCTCCGAAATGGGGAGGGAACTGGGCGGCAGCCGCCCATTCATCCATCAAGGCCGGCTTTGTCCGCATGCGGGATCCGCGCAACCACCAGGCGTCGGGGCGCCCCGAGACGGCATCCACCAGATCTCCCGGGGATCCCACCCAGGGGCAGACCAGAGCCGAGCCCGGGCCCCCCGAAAGAAAGGCCGGCACCGTCACTTCACTTCCACGAAGGTCTTGTAGTGGTCCGCCGTGTACCAGGCGCGGCCATCGCTTCCCGTGATGAGCCGCTCCACGCCCCGGTTGCGCCCCTGGGCGCGCGGATGGACATCCCATTCGCGATAGGCGATCCGCTTGCGGCGTGTATCAAAACGAGGAAGGGCACCCTCGTAGTTGCCGAAGACCCTGCCACCGACGAAACCCGCGGGCGCATCTCCATGCGTACGGATGTAGGCGAGGGTCTCCTGCACATAGGCCGGCACGGTGGCATCCGGCTGGGCCTGCACCTGCGCCTGGGGGGCGGGGGGAGGCGGCGGCGAACCCGGCCCACAGGCCAGCGCAAGCATGACGAGGCCGGCCAGGATCGTGGCCAGCAGCATCCGGAACTCCTTCCAACGCGTCACGCCTCCTCCAGGTCAGGCAGGAGAAGTGTAGTCCCGGTTGGGACACCTGTGCACTGGGGCCCCGCCGAATCGGCGCCCCAGTGCAGATAAACGGCTATTTCCGCGTCTGGGCGTCGTGCTTCTCGCGCTTGATCCGACGGCTTTCGCGGTTCTGCTCGTGCTGGATCTTGGCCGCTTCCTTCTTGGTGATCTTGCCGTCGGCCTCGGCCTTGGAGATATCGCGATCCACCTTGCCTTCCTGGCGCTCCAGGCGGGCCGTTTCCTTGGGGGTGAGCTGACCGCTGGCCACGCCCTGGGCGATGCGCTTCTGCTGGCGGTTCGCGCGGTGCTCGGCGCGGGCTTCGCGCTTGGGGGTGGTGGTCTGGGTGCCGGGTGCGGGCGTCTGGGCCATGAGGCCCGAACCGATCAGCGTGAGTGCGGCGAAAAGGAGAGTGGTGCGCTTCATGGGTGTGCTCCTCGGATGGGGCCTGTGGTGGCCACGAGGGCGATGAATCAGGCTTCGTGCCAACGGCTCAACGCCATTGATCCCAGTCTTTCCGGAAAGGTTGAAGCGGGTCCGTGTGGGACCTTTCCTCATCCCGCGGGCACCGCGAGGATTTCTGCATCAAGCCATCCAGCCTTCATGCCTTGGGTGCGCGACCCGCCTGAAGCACGCCACCCAGCCGCCGATCCGAGCGCAGAAGCAGGAAGGCGAAGATGAGCCCCGCGACGCCGAGGCCCGCGAACATGATCTGGGTGGAGGTGTAGGTTCCCGTCTTGTCCCTCAGCCAGCCGTTCAGGAACGGGAACAGCCCGAGGCCGAGGTTCTGGATGGCCGTCATCAGACCGAAGGCCGTACCCACGCGCTTCTCCTCCACCACCAGGGGCACGGAAGGCCACATGGCGGCGGGCACCAGCACGAAAGCCGCGCCAAGCAGGATCATCATGGGAATGGGGTTCCAGTGGGTGACGCCCATGAGGAGATGGGCGGGAATCAGGATGAGGGAACCCAGCACCATGAGCGAAGCGCGCTTGCCGATGCGATCCACCAGATCCCCGGCGAAGGGGGCGAAGATCATCGACGCGGCGATCACGATGCTGGTGACGCCCGGTGCCGTGGTGAACATGTGGGTGAAGTTGAAGAACACCTGGGACAGGAAGCTGCCGTTGCTGGCGCTCACCAGGGGCAGCGCCCACTTGTCGTGGAACATGTCCGTGGCCAGGGCCGTGAAGGGGAAGATGGCGCTGTAGAAGGTCACGCAAAGCAGCACCACCAGCCAATAGGAGGAGGTGAATTTCTTGATATCCGAGAAGACGATCTTGTCTCCGGCATCTGGCTTGGGAAGGGCCAAGGTCTTCTCGCCGTGGCGGTCCATGAGGTTGAAGATCAGGTTGCAGGCCACCGAGAAGAGGCAGAACAGCGCCGCAGCCCAGAGCGCCACCCTGAAGTTTCCGGAGTAGCTGGCGATGAGCTCTTCGGTGTTGAAGCTGAAAAGGGTGCCAACGCGGCTGATGGTGAGGGCGATACCGAAGGCCATGGCCATTTCCTTGCCCTTGAACCAGCGGCTGATGATGGCGCTCTGCACCACGATCAGCGACTCAGATCCCGCGCCGAAGATGAGGCGGCCTCCGAACAGCATCCACTTGCTCTTGGCCAGGGCGACCATGACGGCACCGAGGAACACCAGGCTGCTGAACAGGAGGCTGGCCTTGCGGGGCCCCAGCTTGTCGTAGAGCATGCCGCCAAAGAAGACGATGGCGATGGCCGCCACGGAGTAGGCCGTGTACAGGTTGCC
>DATEZS010000073.1:0-188122 GCA_035255365.1 Geothrix sp. | reverse complement strand
CCATAGGGGATCTTCTGGAGTTCCTTCCAGACCCGGCGCTGGAATTCCGTGCCTTCGGCCACCATGGGAATGTTGAAATCGCGCAGATTCCCTGCGAGGTAGGCCTCCATTTGCCGCTTGAGGAAGGGGAGGCTTCTGGGTTCGGGTCCCTCCGGAGCCGGGCCGAGGGGCCCATGGAGCCGGACCAGGCGCGTGAGGCGTCCGACCGCATCGAATTCCGCCCCTAGGTTTCCCAGGGGCGTTGTAATCGGATGGAAAGGACCTGCCATGTGCCAAGCATGCCAGAATCAGGGTTTAGAGCGCCTAATAAAACCCTTGGATTCCTGATGTTTTATTAGGGGTTCCTTAGAATTTTAGGGCTTCCGCCAACCATGGCCCGATTCCAGTTCCCGCAGGGCCTGGGCCAGGGGGCCATCCCCTGGGAGCCGCACTCGGTGGGTGGGAATGAGCAGGGCGATGGGATTCGTGGCGCAACCCATGACGATGACATCCTCTTCCAGACCCAGCTTCGCCGCCAGTTCAGAGGAAGTCCGTGTTTCGCCGTAGGGAATGGCCATGACGGCATCCCAGATCTTGAGCTGTTGATAATTGCCACGGGGATCCACGGGCACCGTGAAGGTGCGCAGCGTTCCGGCCAGATAGGCCTCCAGCTGGCGATCGAGAAAACGCTTGGCGATCCGCTGCTCCTTCGGCGGCAGAGGGCTGGTCTTGCGGGGATCAAGTCCCTCCAGGGCCAATTCATGGAGCCGACCCTGACCATCGAAGGCTGCCCGCATGGGGCCAAGGGGACTGCTCAGCTCGTAATGCCATAGGTTCATGCGGCAATCATTGCAGGAAGGCTAGACTCTTTCCATGGCCGATCATCCCTTTCGCCTCTCCATCATTGACTACCTCAATGCCGCGCCCCTCAATCACGGGTTCAAACACGGGCTGGGATGGGAGCACTTCCACCTGAAATTCCACACGCCCTCGGCCAGCTCCGACCGGCTGCGCCGCGGCGAGGTGGATGCGGGCATCGTGAGCTCCATCGAGTACCTGCGCATCCCCGGGCTCCGCATCGTGCCTGGTCTCTGCATCGCCTCCCCCAAGCGGGTCCGCAGCGTGGTCATCCTTTCCAAGGTTCCCCCCGAACAGATCACCAGCCTGGCCCTGGATACCTCCAGCCGCACCAGCGTGGTGCTGGCCCAGATCCTGTTGCGGGAGCGGTACGGGGTGAACCCCACCGTCGACGACATGGGCCCCGAACTGATCAGCATGCTGGCGGAGCATGACGCCGCCTTGATGATCGGCGATGCGGCCATGCGGGCCCCGCGCCAGGGCCTCTTCGTGCTCGACCTCGCGGAGGAGTGGCATGCCTGGACCGGCCTGCCCTTCGTCTTCGCCCTCTGGCTCGTGCGCCAGGAAGCCCCGGAACTGCCAGTGCCCGGCGGCGTGGCCCCCTTCTTCCACAAGAGCCTGGAGATCGGGCTCTCCCAGCTCCCGGCCATCGTCGAGGAGGCCCGCCGCACCATTGGCTGGACCAAGATCGAACTGCACGAGTACCTCACCGAGAACATCAGCTACACCTTGGGTGAGGCTGAGCGCAGCAGCCTGGCCCTCTTCTTCGAGAAGGCGGTGCGCCTGGGTTTCGCGCCGGAAGAGAAACCATTGAAATTCCTCTGAGCCTCGGGTCATCTGATCATCAGGACGCCCGTTCCCTTGAAACACTCTGCCAAGGATTCCGCTGTGACCAAGCTCACCACCCTTTTTCACGCCCATATCGCCGAGCGTCAGCGCACCACGGACGAGGCCCTCGCCCAGACGAAATTCGGCGCGTTGGTGATCTCCAGCGGCCAGGCCTACACCCATTTCGCCGACGACCAGGACGCCCCTTTTCGCCCGACGCCGCACTTCGCCCACTGGTGCCCCATGGCAGGGCCCCACCACGTGCTGATCCTCCGCCACGGCTATCGGCCCCGCCTGATCCGCTACGCCCCCGAGGATTTCTGGTACGAGCAGTCCCCTCTCGGGCACCCCTTCTGGGCCTCCGCTTTTGAGATCGAGGAGGTCGGCACGGTGGAGGAGGTGTGGAAGCATGTAGGCACCTTGCGCCACGCGGCTTACATCGGCAACGAGACCGAACGGGCCGTCAGTGCCGGTCTCGAGGTGAATCCAGCGGAACTCACCGCGCGCCTGGATTGGCATCGCACCAACAAATCCGCCTACGAAGTGCAGTGCATCGAGGAGGCCACGGTCCCTGCGGCCAAGGGCCACCTGGCTGCCCGCGCCGCTTTCCTGGCCGGCGGCAGCGAACGCGAGATCCATTACGCTTACATCCAGGCCGCGGGCCTTGTGGACCATGAAATGCCCTACGGCAGCATCGTCGCCCTCAACGAGAAGGGCGCCACGCTTCACTACGAGGGTAAGCGGCCCGATGTGAAGAATGGGGCCGTGCTCCTCATCGATGCCGGCGCCCAGGTGCGCGGCTACGCTTCCGACATCACCCGCACCGTGGCCGCTCCCCACTGCGACAGCCGGTTCCAGGCCCTGATCGCGGGCATGGAGAAGCTGCAGCTGGAGCTCTGCGATCTGGTGAAGCCGGGCCTGCCCTATGGCGACCTCCATCACCAGGGACACCTGCGCATCGCCTCCCTGCTGAAGGACCAGGGCATTCTGAAGGCCACCCCGGAGGAATCCGTCGAGAAGGGACTCAGCCGGGCCTTCTTCCCGCACGGACTGGGCCACCACCTCGGCATCCAGGTGCACGATGTGGCGGGCAAGCAGGGTGCCCCCGATGGCACGCTCGCCCCACCCCCGCCCCAGCACCCCACCCTCCGCACCACCCGCACCATCGACGCCGGCCAGGTGTTCACCGTGGAACCCGGCCTCTACTTCATTCCCATGCTGCTGCGCCCGTTCAGGACGAACGAACACAAAGCCCTGTTCAACTGGTCACTCATTGATGAACTCACCCCCTGTGGTGGCATTAGGATCGAAGACAACCTGCTGGTGACCGCCGACGGCCACCGGAACCTCACCCGGCCGCACCTGCCCAGCTAACCTTCTTATCATTCCTGCCTTGCGGAATACCCGACCTTCAGCTCTGATAGGGAGGGTCTCTCCATTAATTTCCATTTCATCTAGCCACACTCATGCCTGAGGCATTTCCATGGCCGATTTTCCCTTCGATCCAAATCGAGATCACCGCGTCTCTCGGGACGAGGCCGCCAACCTGATCCAGGCTTTCCAGGTCCAGGCCTCTGCGGGTTCCCTGCTCGCCACGGCCTTCAATCGCAGCGCCTTCGACCAACTCCTCGGGCAGCCCGATGCCGCGGGCATACGCATCTACCACGCCCAGCATCCGGATGGCTCGCCCACCATGGTCATGGTCGCGGTCGATGCCACCGGTGAGGACCTTCCCGGGGTGGATGCCGTATTCGCCCAGAATGGGACCAACTGCCCTCCCTTCTGCTGCTTGCAGCCTTGGGTGTAGACGGCACTCCGGTATGGATGGATCCCGAGTGATCCTGCGAATCGGGTGGGCGGTCCAGCTGATCTCCCCTTTGATTCCTGTGGTGGCCGCAGGCGTGGGCTATCGTTCCACGCTGTATATTCGTCGGCCTTGGATGAACCGGCTCAGCATCACGTTGCTCTACATCCTGCTGGTGAATTGGCTTCTTCTCGCGACAGCCATGAACCACATCCAGAACAATTGGATGTACAACGCCTCCGTGATTCCAGAATTCGCCCTCTCCCTCTGGACGCTCTCCGGAATCGGGCCCAGGCCGATTCCCACCTTCGTCCTCGGGCCTGCCCCGGTGGGGATCCTCGGCATCGCCATCCTGCAATGGCTGAAAATGGGGCCCTGGGAAATGTGGCCCATGGTCATCCTTTACTCGATCACGGTCCTATTCGCGCTCTGCATCTGGAGGCTCGCGCGGATCATCCCCCTGATCGTGGAGGATCCTGATACCTGGCAACCGGCCTTCTGGCTATTGGGCTCATGGATGCTCATGAATGGGGTCGATCTCGCTTTCTGGCCCCTCTTCGACTATTTCCTGGCAAGGTTGTCCCGCCCCCTCGTGTTGGTGCCATTCTTGATGAAATTCATCCTCGGCATGTTCTTCAACCTTGCCCTCGCGAGAACCTTCCTGTGCAGGAAATCCCACTCATCCTGAGCTTCGTCCTGGCGAGCGTCTTCATGGCTGCCGTAGGTGGATTGGCCCTCTACGGTCTCGCGAACGCCAAGAACCGCATCATCCGCGAGCAGCGCAAGGCCCTCGAGGTCGAGCAGGCCCTCCGGCGCGCGCAGCAGGTCTTTATGGACAATGCGCACCACGAACTGAAGACCCCTCTGCAGATCATTTCCGGAAATCTGTACCTGTTGAGAACCCAGGGCCTCGACGATGCCCAGGAGAAGGTCCTGGCCAGGGCCGAAGCGGCCACTCAACGCCTGCACAGTCTGGTTCTGGATCTGCTTGATTTTACGGCTCTTCAGCAGAGGAACATCACCCTGCACCCGGAAGCAGTGAACCTCGGCCCCCACCTCCGGGCCTTGGAGTCGGAATACGAAGCCCCCGCCCGGGCCAAGGGACTGGCTTTCCGGATGGAAGCGGGGACGATTTCCGCCCTCGTCAATTGCGATTGGCCCCGCCTCCGTCGCTGCCTGACGGCCCTCCTGGACAATGCCCTCCGATTCACAGATATGGGCTCCATCACCGTCACTGCGAAGGTGAATCACACAGGAGATTGTTGCGTCCTGCGGTTCGAGGTGGCGGACACCGGCCTCGGCCTCCCTGCGGACTGGCCCAGGTTCCTGCAGCCCTTCGAACAGGAAACCGGCCGTCCCCATCGGATTCCGGAAGGCCTTGGCATCGGCCTGCCCTTGGCCAAGGGCCTCGTGGAGCAGATGGGCGGGAAGCTGGGGCTCTCCCCCCAGCCCATCGGCACGGTGGCCTGGCTGGAAGTTCCCCTGGAAGAGGCTGGGATCCAAATTTAGCCTCGTTTTACGATATACATATAGGATTCCTTGGAGTCTCCATGCTCATCCGTGCCCTTCCGGCAAGCCTGCTGCTTCTGGCATCCCTGTCGGCCCTGGGATCAGACAGGATCACCCTCGAAGGCCTCGCCCACCCCACCAAGCGCATCGCCTATGTGGGCATGCCCTCCACGCGCCTGGAATGGTTGCCGGACGGGGCCTTGCTGCAGACGAAACGCGAAGGGACCCGGGCCAGCCTGGTGAGGGTCGATCCCCAGACCTGGGAGCAGAAACCGCTGCTGGATTCGAGCCAGGCCGAGAAGGCCCTGGTCGCCGCCGGGGCTACCGAGGGCGCCGCGAAGGCCGCCATGGACCGGGGTAGGCTCATATGGAATGACGCCCATAGCGCTTTCCTGGTGACGGTCGGCGAGGATCTCTTCCTGATGGAGGTGCAGGGTTCCACGGCCAAGCGGCTTCCCGCCGGAAAGCTCGACGAGCCTGCCTTCAGCCCCGATGGCACCCAGGTGGCCTACCTGCGCGGAAATGACCTCTATCGCGTGGACCTCGCCTCGGGCCTGGAGGCTCGCCTCACCGTTGGCGGGAGCGAAACGGTCTTCAATGGCCGCCTGGATTGGGTCTACCAGGAGGAGGTCTATGGCCGGGACGACTTCCGGGCGTTCTGGTGGGCCCCGGACTCCAAGCGCATCGCCTACCTCAGCCTGGATGAGTCGAAGGTGCCGGTCTTCACCCTGGTGGATGACCGCACGCAGCCCCAGCAGCTGCACCGGGCGCGCTACCCCAAGGTGGGGGACCCCAACCCCATCGCCCGCCTGGGCATCGTGGATCTTGCCGGGCGCACGACCTGGACCCAGGAGGCCCACCCCAACCAGGAAATTCTCATCACCCGGGTCACCTGGGACACCCGGGGACGCCTGCTGGCCATCATCACGGACCGGGCCCAGACCTGGCTGGAATTGCGCCGTTTCGAAGGCGACGGTTCCCGGGAACTCATCAAGGAACAGGGCCGCCCCTGGCAGGATCCCCATCGCCAGGATCCGCCGGTCTTCCTCAAGGACGGAGGGTTCCTCTGGGAATCCACCCGCACGGGCCGCCGCCACATCTACCGGTTCGACGCCGAGGGGGCCATGGAGAACCCCGTCACCTTCGGCGAATGGGATGTGCGCCGTCTCCACGGCGTCAATGAGGCCACGGGTCTGGTCTATTTCGACGGGACCAAGGACAGTCCCATCGCCACCCAAAGCTACCGCGCCGCCCTCGACGGCAGCGGACTCACGCGGGTCACCGAAGGCCGCGGCACCCATGCCGTGCGATGGAACAAGGCCTACAGCGCCTTCCTGGATACCTGGAGCAACCTGGACCAGCCCGCCAAGCAGGCCCTCTTCGATGGTTCCGGCAAACAGCTGCGCATGATCGACGACAATGCCAACCCCAGGCTGAAGGAGCTGAAGCTGGGCACCATCAAGCTCCAGCAGGTGAAGACCCGGGATGGCTTCCGCATGGAGACCATGCTCGTCCTGCCGCCTGATTTCGATCCCAGGAAGAAATATCCAGTCTTCCAGCACATCTACGGCGGCCCGGAAACGCCCCAGGTCATGGACATGTACAACCGCGGATTGATGTGGTACCACTTCCTCGCCCAGAACGGCATCATCGTCTGGATCTGCGACAACCGCAGCGCCTCGAACAAAGGCCAGGCGAGCGTCAAGGGCATCTACAAGCGCCTGGGCGCCCAGGAACTGGAGGATCAGCTGGACGGCCTGAAGTGGCTCGGTGAACAGGGCTTCGCCGACCTCAGCCGCGTCTGCATCGAGGGCTGGAGCTACGGGGGCTTCATGAGCGCCTATTCCATGACCCACAGCACCGCCTACAAGCTCGGCATCATCGGCGCACCCGTCACCAATTTCGCCCTGTATGACAGCATCTACACCGAGCGGTACATGGGCCTGCTCGCCGACAACAAGGCCGGCTACGAAGGCACCAATCTCGCGGCCGCCGCCAAGAACTTCTCAGGCAAGGCGCTCATCATGCATGGGCTGCTCGATGACAATGTGCATCCCCAGAACACGGTGCAGTTCATCGACGCCCTCCAGAAGGCGGAGAAGGACTTCGAGCTGCGCATCTACCCCGGCTCCGACCATGTCAGCGCCTTTGGCAAACCCTGGCAGAACTGGGACATCATCCGGGCCCGCTGGGAGTTCATCTCGAAGAACCTCTGAGGACCCGAATCCATCAGGCCTTAGCCGCATCCTCCCGCTTCGCGGGCAGCATGCGGTCGTACACCCACAGCAACGCTGCCGTGAGCACGCCCACCCCGGTGATCGTCCAGAGCATGCCGGCGGGCCAGTGTTTCACTTCGCCAAAGTGATGCATGAGTTTCCCGCCGAACCAGCCGCCGATGAGGGAGCCCAGGCCGATGGGAAGGAACGCGAAACCCATGTAGGTACCCTGCTGGCCCGGGGGGGCCAGGCGCGAAATGTACTCGTAGTACCGCGGTGACTGGACGATCTCGCCGAGCGCGACGCAGACCAGGGTGATGATCACGCCCGTCACCGTGGGCCGGAAGATCAGCACGATCCAGGCCAGGGAGGACATCAAGGTTCCGATGGTGACCGCCTTCACCGAGGCGATCTTCTGGGTGGCCAGATTGATCAGCACTGTCAGGGAGATCACCACCAGGGGGCCCGTCATCAGCAGCATTTCCGTATCGGCCTTCGGGTCGATGTACTTCGCGACATAGAGGGGCAGCGTAATGAATTCCTGCCAGTACACCACCCAGTAGCCGGTGAAGATCACCAGGAACAGCATGAACTTAGGGTTCGAGAGCACGGTGATGAAGTTCTTCCCCGTTTCCGCCAAGGAGGGAGGAGGCACATCGCCCTCCTTGCGTGGCTCCTTGAACATCAGCAGCACGGCGAAAAACATCAGGAAAACGCTCACGGCCGCCACCCGGAACACGTTCTCGACACTCATGTGCCGGTGCACGTACGAGGCGACGAAGGGTCCCGCGGCGCCACCGATGTTCACCAGCGTGTAGTAGATCGAATAACCGATGGAGCGGACGTTTTCCTTCGAGGCCCTGGCGGTGGTGCCGACCACGGCCGGCTTCACCAGCGCGATTCCCAGGGCCGGCAGCATCAGCAGCAGCGCCACAAGCGCCCCAAGGGGCACCATGCCGCGGATCGGAATCATCCAGGGGGACCCCAGCGAGCCGAGCAGGAAATAGGAACAGCTGAGAATCAGGTAGGCCAGGGAAAGCGCGCGGCGGAAGCCGAGGCGGTCCGCGATGGCTCCTCCGAAGGCCGCCAGGAACCACACCAGGCCGCCGAACAGACCGGCGAGACTGCTGGCATCCTGCGTGGGGAAGCCCAGCGACTCGTTCAGATAGCGCGCCAGAGAGGCGAAGGCGGCGTAGTAGGAGAGCCGCTCGAACAGCTCGCTGATGTTGGCGACCCAGAAGGGGCGCTCAAAGCCTTTGCGAATGTCCTGCAAGCGTTGAGCGATGCTCAAGGGGCCTCCTGGGAAAGGGGATTGCCCTTCGATCTTCCCGGGGAACCGGAGGCAGGGTCAACCCATTCCACCAGGTGGGCGCTACTTCGCCGTTTTTGAGAATTCCACCACAGCCCGGAGCATGTCCCCCACGGACATGATCCCCACCAGGTCGCCTCTGGCATCCACCACGCAAAGGCCGTAGAGCTTGTGGTCCAGGATCGACTGGGCCGCCGTGGCCAGATCCGTGTCCGGCGTGACGGTGATGGGTTTGGGATTCATCACATCCTTCACCGCTGTCTTGGAAAGCAGGTAGTGCACTTCCCAGGTATCCAGGGAGGTGGCCTTGCCGGGCGTGTAGTCCTTGATCATCCGCTCGGTGATGAGGCCGATGAACCGTCCCTCGTGCATCACCGGAAGGCGGCGGATGCCCTTCTCCTTCATGAGATGGATGGCCTCGATGATGGAGGCTTCCTGCTCGATGGTCACCGGGTTCTTGGTCATCCAGGTCGCGACGGTGTTCATGGTGTTCTCCTCACATGCCCAGAAATGCCTTCTTCACATGCTCGTTGTCCAGGAGTTCCGGACCCTTCCCCGTCAGCACGACACGACCCGTCTCCATGACGTAGGCCCGGTCGGCGATCCGCAGGGACTGGTAGACGTTCTGCTCCACCAGGAGAATGGTCACGCCCTGCTGGTTGATGCCGGTGATGATGTCGAAGATGTTCTTCACCAGCAGTGGGGATAGTCCCAGGGACGGCTCGTCCAGCAGCATCAGCTTGGGATTGGCCATGAGGCCCCGCGCGATGGCCAGCATCTGCTGCTCGCCGCCGGACATGGTCCCTCCCAGTTGCTTCTCCCTTTCCTTCAGCCGTGGGAACAGTTCGAAGACCCATTCGATGTTCTTCGGCCGGTCGCCCCGGGTTGCCTTCACGTAGGAACCCATGCGGAGATTTTCCAGGACTGTCATTTCCGGGAAGATGTGCCGTCCTTCCGGCACCTGGATCAGCCCCTGCTCCACGACTTCATGGGACTGCATCCGGACGAGATCCTTTCCCATGAAGGAGATCGATCCCGAGTCGGGTTTGACGAGACGGGAGATATTCTTGAGAGTCGTGGATTTCCCTGCCCCGTTGGCCCCCACCACGGTGACGATTTCGCCCTCGTGCACTTCCAGGTCGATGTCCCAGAGAACCTTCAGATCGCCATAGGCGAAGTTCAGCTGCTCGATCTTAAGCATGGCTCTCACCCAGGTAGGCGCTGATCACGTCGGGGTTGGTGACGACTTCCTGGGGCGTGCCCTCCAACAGCTTCTCACCGGAATTGAGGACCACGATGCGGTCGGAGATCCGCATGATTGCCTTCATGTCGTGTTCAATGACCATCTGGGTCAGGCCATGCCCCTTGATGTCGAGAATGAGCTGGATGATCTCCTCGCTTTCGGCGGGATTGAGGCCGCCCATGACCTCGTCCAGCAGCAGCAGCTTCGGCTGGGTGGCGAGGGCCCGGGCCACTTCCAGCTTCTTGCGCTCGCCGATGGGAAGCCCCCCCGCCAGGAACGCGGCCCGATGGGCCATGCGAACCACGGCGAGCTGCTCCATGGCGATGTCCCGGGCCAGCTTCAGGGAGGAAGTGCGCGCCAGTGCCCCCACCATCACGTTGTCAACCACCGAGAGCTTCCCGAGCGGCCGCACCTTCTGCCAGGTGCGGACCATGCCCAGCATGCAGACCTTGTCAGGCTGGAGGCCGTTCATGCGCCGGCCATCGAAATGGATCTCGCCCCTGGAAGGGGGGTAGTAGCCCGTGATGCAGTTGAACAGCGTGGTCTTCCCCGCCCCGTTGGGGCCGATGAGGCCCATGATGGTGCCCGCTTCCACGGAGAAGGACACGTCGGAATTGGCCGCCAGGCCCCCGAAAAATTTGCTCACGTTCCTGATTTCCAGGATGGCCATCAGACCGCCTCCTGTTTCCGGCCCAGGGCCAGCTTTTTCACGAAGCCCATGATCCCATCCGGCATGAACAGGATCACCAGCACCACGAGGATGCCGTAGATGAGCACATGGGCATGGGAAAGGTTCTCCTTGAGGAACAGCCCGACCCTGGAGTCCGCGCTGACCAGCCCCACCTTCACCAGCAGGTCGGTGACCATGTTGCTTCGGAGCGCCTCGGACAGGGGCACCAGCACCAGGGAGCCCAGCACCGGACCCCACAGGGTTCCCATGCCGCCGATGATGCAGATGAGCATGATCTGGACGGAGAGATCCAGCCCCAGCACCGTGGGCGGGTCCACGAAACCCACATAAATGCCATAGAAGGCCCCAGCCAGGGAGGTCAGCACCGCCGAGATCACCAGCCCAATGTTCTTGTAGAGGGTGATGTGGATGCCCAGGGAATGGGCGGCGTCCTGATCCTCCCGGATGGCCTGGAAGTAGTAGCCGAGCTTGGAGTGCTGGATCCAGAATGTGACTGCGATGGTGAGCAGGGCCAGGAAGAGGCCGATGTAGTAGAAGGGCACCTTGGTCAGGAAGTCGGTGATCACCCGTTCGCCAATCTTGAAGGCCGGGATTTCCGTCACCAGGATGCCTTCGGCCCCGTTGGTGATGCCGGTGAGGTTGATGGCCGAAAGCCGCATGATTTCGGCCACGGCGATGGAAGCCAGCACGAAGTAGGGGCCCCGCAATCGGAAACAGATGCTCCCGATCACCAGGGCTACCACGACCACCATGGCCACCCCCGCCCACACCCCCACCCAGGGGGCGATATGCCGGGTCGACATGAGCACCATCGTGGCGTACGCGCCCACGCCGAAATAGGCGGCATGGCCCACGGAATGCTGGCCTGCGTAGCCGCCGAGGATGTTCCAGCTCTGCCCCTGGGACACGCTCAGGAAGAGCAGGATCATCATGTGGAGGGCATAAGGGTTGCCTACGAACCGGGGGAGAACCAACAGCCACGTCAGGACCAGGGCACCCAGGAAGCATTTGAGAAGGATCTTCGCCATGGGGTCCCCTCAGGTCCGCGACTTGCCCATCAAGCCCGCGGGCTTGAAGAGAAGCACCAGCAGGAAGAGCGAGAAGACCACCACGTCCTTCCAGCCCGAGGAAATATAGACCGCGCTCATGGATTCGGTAATGCCGATGAGGATTCCACCCAGGGTGGCTCCCACCACGCTGCCCATGCCCCCCAGTACCGTGATGACGAAGGCCTTCAAGGTGAAGACGCTCCCCACCTGCGGAAAGATGTAGTAGGTCGGGGAGATCAGCGCGCCGGCAGTGCCTGCGAGGGCGGACCCCAAGCCAAAGGCGATGATGGACATGCGCTTCACGTTGATGCCCATCAGCTGCGCCGCTTCGCGATCCTGGGCCGTCGCCCGGATGGCCTGGCCCGTATCCGTTTTCAGGAGGAACCAGTAAAGCAAGACCGTGATGACGGCCGTGATGAGGAAGGACACCAGCAGGGGCCAGGATACCGAAACGCCACCACCCACCGGGATCGTGGATGAAGAGTAGGAAGTGCTGAGAATCTTGTAGTCCGAGGTGAAGATCAGCATCATCGTGTTGCTCATGATCAGGCCCAGGCCGATGGTGAGGAGGATCTGGTTCTGGGCCACCGCATTGAGCACCCGGTTGATGAACACCTTCTGGAGGACACCGCCGAAGATGAACATCAACGGGAAGGTGATCAGCACCGAGACGAAGGGGTCGATGCCGAACCAGGAGAAGGCCATGTAGGTCAGGTACATCCCGACCATCAGGATGTCCCCGTGGCCGAAGTTGATGACCCGCATCACGCCGAAGATGAGCGTGAGACCGATGCCGATGAGCGCGTACACCCCGCCGATCAGGATGCCGCTGATGAGGGATTGCAAGAAAACGGCCATGCGCGGGGGAGCTCCAGTGGTTCAAAACGGGGCGCCCGAAGGCGCCCCAATGCAGGATGGGATCACTTCCATTTGGGGAAGGGATACACCGGTTTCTTGGTGGCGAACTGGGCAGGCAGCACCGTCTCGTAATTCCCCTTCTGGATCTGCTGGACCAGCATCGGATGGTTGTTCTGGTTGGTGAAGCCGTCATAGTCCGCGAACTTCACCTCGCCCATGACGCCATTCCATTTGCCGTTCTTCAGGCCATCGCGGGTCTTGGCACGATCCCCGCCCGCGTTCCTGGCCGTCTCGCCCATGATCATCATGGAGGCATAGGCACAGGCGGCGTGATAGGTGGGTTCCTTGCCGAACTTCGCCTGATAGCGCTTGCTGAAGTCCTTGGCGCCCGGCCAGTTCACATCCTCCGTCCACTGGGTGCAGGAGATGACGTTCTCCGAGATGGCACGCTCCTTGGCGAATTCAACGGTCGTGAAACCGGCGCCAGCACCGAGGAAGGCCTGGGGTTGCAGCCCAACCTCCCGGGACTGGCGCATGAGCAGGATGGCATCCGCCACATAAGAAACCATGAAGACGAGATCCGGGTTCTTCGACTTGATCTGGGCCAGGGAGGAACGGTAATCGGCCGCACCCTTGGGGTAGGCCACGTCGCCCACCACCTGGATTCCCTTCGATTCCACATAGGCCCTGGCCGTCTTGGAGGTCGATGTCCCGAAATCCGTATTCTCATAGACGAAGGCGATGGTCCTGGGTTTGCCCAGGGACAGGGCCGCATCGATGAGGCTCGAGGCGTATTTGTCCGCCGGCGCGTTCATGCGGAATACGTGATTGAGCCCCTGGCGGGTGATCTCCTCCTTGGCCGCCGCGGGGATCAGCAGGGGCACCCGGTATTTTTCGGCAAGCCTGGCCACTGCATTGGAGCAGGCTGATGTGTAGGGGCCCACCACGCCGACCACATTCTCCCGGGTAGCCAATTTTTCCATGGCGCTCATGGAAATCTGCGGCTTGCCCGTGTCGTCCTCCCAGACGAGCTGCACATTGATACCCTTGGCCCGGAGATCCTGCTCAGCGAGCTTGATGCCGTTGGTGATGTTCTCTCCGATGGGCGCTTCCGGGCCGCTCATGGTGTTGATGACTCCGATCTTCTGCGCGAGGAGGCAGGGAGAGAGCGCGAGGGCTGCGCCTAGGGCCAGGAGATGAGTTCGCATGGCAACTCCAGTCGAATGAGATTGAGGGTGGAATGTGGGGGAATCCTACACCCGTTTCCAGAAAAAAACACGGAATCCGCGGGAGGTATCCCGGGGATTCCGTGTCTGGGTAATGTCCTGAAATTCAGGTGAAAAGGGCGGAGCCTAGAAACCCAGCTGCAGCGAAACCAGGAGGCTGTCACCACCCTGTTCGCCGGTCTGCGGGGCGAGGGGCTGCTTGAAGTTCTTGCTGCGCATGATGTAGTCGAACTTCAGCTTCCCGAAGCTGGTCTTGGAGGGATTGAAGACATAGTTATAGCCCAGGATCACTTCGGTGAACTTGGGGCTGTAGTCCGCGTTGAGGCTGCCAGTTGCACTGTCCGTGTACGGGTTGTAGGTCGTGTACCAGTCATCCCCTGAGTTGTAGTTCATCACGTCATAGCGGGCCAGGAACCAGTGCTGGCCCATCTTGTAGACGCCGGTTGCCGCCATGCCCGTGAACTTCTGATCCAGGTGCTGCCGCTTGGCGGAAGGGGTCGCGGCGGAATCGAAAATAGTGGGGAAACGCCGGCCAAGAAGGCCCGTGCCGTACTCGAAATCGGCATACCAGGAGGCATTGCTGAAGGCGTAGTAGACGCCCTGCAGGGTCGTCTTGTCCTTGTTGTCGATCACCGCAGTGGTGCTGACAGCGCCACCGAAATCCCAGGCCTTGGAGCCGGCATCCTTCACCGCGTCCACGCCCTCGCGGTAGTAGAACCCGAACTTGTGCTCCTTGGAGTAGGTTCCGTCGAAACGGAAGGTCCAGTCCTTCTGGGCATTGGCATCCACAGCCGTCTTGCCACCGCTGCCGTCGTCCGTGGAACCGTTGGAAATCGCCACGTTCACCTTGCCGGTGAAGCCCTTGGCATCGCCGTACTGGTAGCTGGCCCAGATGCCACGGTCGCGCTTGTCCCCGATGACGCGGTTCAGCTGGTTGCGGTCGTAGAAAAGGATGTCCTTCGCGGCAACGATGGTGGCCTCGTAGGTGGTCGGCATCTTGAACTGGCCGGCCTTCAGCACGAAGCCGTTGCCGGGATTCCAGGTGGCAATCACGTCATGCAGCACATTGTTCGGAGCGGTGGCAGTGCTGGGGTTGTCCGGATTGAACATGATGTTCCAGCTCAACGTGTCGGAGATGTTGCCGGAGAAGTAGAGCTCCGCACGCTTCACGTTGAAGGAATTCTCCTTGAACTGGGAGGCCAGGTAGCCGTAGCTGTAGGTCGAATCCGTATTGTTGCGCAGATTCTTGTCCATCATCTGGGTGTACCAAAGCTCGACGAGGGCACCATCGAACTTGAAACTCTGAGCCTGGAGGGCCCCAGCGGCAAGCAGCGCAGCGATGCCGGCAATGCGGGAGATCTTCATTTGTTGTACTCCTAGTAAAGGGAGAGTGAGAAAAATGAACCCGGGTGGGCCCACCGGTGGATTGGAGCTTGATGGACAGGCAAGTGGGATGATCTGACGAACTCAAGCTAATGGCCCCAGATCCCTTCGTCTACAGAAAAAAGAAAAAGGTTCCCGAAATAATTGCCTATTTTGGATCCAGAAATGCCTGCGCTGTGAATTCCTGGAAACATTTCAGGTTATCCAGGCCAGCACCCGGTGGACCTTTCCCCTGAGCCGTGGACAAACATCAAGTGGCGTGGTTTATGGATACCGTGGGCAGCCGGCCTGAGCGCTTTCATCTCGAACGCCCCTGGTACACAAAAGTTACGGTGCCGCCCGCCCTCTTTAGGCGACCCCATGCCTCCACCCAGCACGAAACCGAAAGTGAACACCGCCCGGGCATGGCGGGAGGCCCGGGCACTCCTCCACCAGCACCGGGGCTCGCTCACCCTGGGCCTGGCCCTCATGCTCATCAGCCGTCTGGCGGGCCTTGTCCTGCCCGCCAGCACCAAGTACCTCATCGACGAAGTCATCGGCCATCACAATGGGCGCCTGCTTCTGCCACTGGCCCTGGGAGCTGGAGCTGCCACCCTGGTGCAGGCAATCACGAGCTACGCCAACTCCCAGGTCGTGAGCGTGGCCGCGCAGCGGGCCATCATGAGCATGCGGCAGCGAGTCCAGGATCACATCCTTCGCCTCCCTACCCGCTATTTCGACGACACCAAAAGCGGCGTGGTGATCTCGCGAGTGATGAACGACGCCGAAGGCATCAGGAACCTGGTGGGAACCGGGCTCATCCAACTGGTGGGCGGCGTCCTCACGGCAAGCATCTCGCTCGCGGTGCTCTTCTGGCTCAACTGGAAGCTCACCCTGGCCACCGTCCTCTTCCTATCCGCCTTCGGCGGGGCCATGGCGTTGGCGTTCCGGAAGCTCCGTCCCCTCTTCCGCCAGCGGAACGAGATCACGGCCGACATCACGGGTCGCCTCGCGGAATCCGTGGGGGGCGTGCGCATCCTTAAAATCTATGTAGCCGAGGATCGGGAGCGCCGCCTTTTCGCGGAAGGCACGGAACGCCTTTTCGCCAACATCGCCGGAACCCTCACCGGCACCAGCGCCATCACGGCTTTCGGGACGGCCATCGTGGGCGCCCTCGGCGTGTTGATCATGATCATCGGGGGCCGGGCCATCCTCAGCGGGTCCATGAGCCTCGGGGACCTCATCATGTACACCTTCTTCGTGGGTCTGATGGCCGCCCCCGTGGTGCAGATCGCCAATATCGGAACCCAGGTCAGCGAGGCCTTCGCCGGGTTGGACCGGATCCGGGAGATCCTCGACATGCCCACCGAGGATCAGGAGGACGCCAGCCGGGCTCCGCTCCCCACGGTCGAGGGCGCCATGGCGTTCCGGGATGTCCACTTCAGCTACGTGGAGGGCGCGCCCGTGCTGAAAGGCATCACCTTCGATGCCCCCGCCGGAAGTACTGTCGCCCTGGTGGGTTCCAGCGGGTCAGGCAAGAGCACCATCCTTTCGCTCCTCATGGCCTTCAACCATCCCCAGCAAGGCCAGGTGTTGGTGGACGGCAAGGATGTGCATACGCTGAAATTGCGTGAGTACCGCGCCAAGCTGGGCGTGGTCATGCAGGACAATTTCCTGTTCGATGGCACCGTCGCCGACAACATCGGCTTCGCCCGCCCCGAAGCCACCCGGGCGGAAGTGGAGGCCGTGGGTCGCATCGCCCATGTGCATGAATTCGTCGACCGCTTCGAACTGGGCTACGACACCATCGTGGGCGAACGGGGCGTGAAGCTCTCCGGGGGACAGCGCCAGCGGGTCGCCATTGCCAGGGCCATCCTCGCCGATCCCCGCATCCTCCTGCTGGACGAGGCCACCTCGAGCCTCGACAGCGAAAGCGAAGCCCTCATCCGCGATGGTCTGCGCAAACTGCGGGCGGGCCGCACCACCTTCGTCATCGCCCACCGTCTCAGCACCATCGAAAGCGCCGATCAAATTCTCGTCGTGGAGCACGGCGAGATTGTGGAGCGGGGCACCCACGAGACGCTGCTCGCCCAGGGCGGCCGCTACCGGCAGCTCCACGACCGCCAGCACGGGATCGAACAGGACCAGTTCATCAACCCCGGGGAGGACTTCACCGCCCCGTCCTCGCCAGGGTTGTAGGATCCATCACATCGTCGCGGTCCTGGGATGCACCAGGCGCTCGAAGTCCTTGTAGGCCATGCGCACGAGTTCCTGGTGGTTGCCCGCGTTGAAGGCGATTTCGTCGTCCTCCGCCAGACGGGGATCCACCAGCACTTCCATGTTGAAGAGGTTGCCGAAGGGAGGCATGGCACCCACTTCGCACTCCGGGAAATCGAACCGGAACTCCCCTTCCTTGGCGATGCCCACATGCCTGACGCCGACGGACCTCCCCAGGCGCTCCAGGCTCACGTGCTTTGTCGCCGGGAGTACGGCCATGGCGAGGCGCCCGTCCAGGTCCACGATGACGGTCTTGGCCATCTCCTGGCCGCGGACATGGGCCGAGTCCGCAATCTCCATGGCGGTGTAAGCCGGACGATGTGGAATGGAAATGTACTTCACTCCATTTGAATCCAGGAATTCCTTCAGTCGAGGCGCGAGCATGGGGTCTCCTTTCTGTAACAAGGCCTAGAAAAGATCGGTCCGGGCCGACCTTGGAACAATCCGTAAAAACGGGGAGCCTTCACGGGATTACAAGCCCACCTTGCAGTCCCCAAAAAAGGGCCCACCTTGGTTCCTGAATGGAAAAAATCCCTGTAATCCCTCTGGATGACTGGGGTGGGGTTTGGAATTGCGGGGCCGCGGCATGTTTTCCATCGGGCTCGATCTTGGTTCGGTCTATACCAAAGCCGTGTGCCTGGGCGACGACGGCGAGGTGAAATCCACCCTCTACAGGCGGCGCGATCAGGAGGATGCATCAGCTCTCCTGACTTTCCTGGACCAGATCGCCGTATCCAGCCCACAAGCCCGGCTGTCCTTGGGCATCACTGGCGTCCTGGAGGGCGGCGCGGCCAAGAAGCCGATCCTGTGGACCAACAGCCTCCTGGCGACAGTCGAAGGCGTCAGGACCCTGCATCCCAATGTGCGCAGCATCATCGAAGTCGGTGGCCAGACCGCCAAGTTCCTGGTGCTGGATGCGAGCGGCAATCTGCGGAATTTCGCCACCAACGAGGCCTGCGCGGCAGGGACGGGCTCCTTCCTCGAACAGCAGGCCCGGCGCCTGGGACTGTCGATCCAGGAACTGTCCCAGCTCGCAACCGATGCCCACCGTGCCGCACCAATCGCAGGGCGCTGTTCGGTGTTTGCCAATTCGGACATGATCCACCTGCAGCAGAAGGGCACGCCCTTGGCGGAGATCGCCTATGGACTCTGTGTGGCTATCGCGCGGAATTTCATGACCACCCTGCTGAAGGGCCGAAGCGTGGATTCCCCGGCGTGCATTGCCGGTGGCTGCGCGCGGAATGCCGGGATGGTCCGAGCCTTCCAGGAAGTCATGGGACTTGAAGTGGCACCGTACTTGGAATCTGTCTCTCGGCCTGGCCTGGAGGGTGCCATCGGGGCCGCCAGATTGGCGCAAGCCGGGGAGGCACCGCCCCTCTCCCTGGACCGGTTTCGGACCCTGCTGCCAGAGCTGCGGGTGGGCTCCCGCCAATTTCGAGGCGCCCTTCCGGTTCTGCCACGACCGACCAACGGCAAGCCCCAGGAAGAGCCCCAGGGAAGCTGTGAACAGGCAACGGAAGGTTACCTGGGCCTGGATGTGGGCTCGGTGAGCACCGACCTCGTGGTGCTGGATGCTGAAGGAGAGCTGTTGGCTTCCGTTTATCTCCCCACCCGTGGACGGCCAGCGGAAGCGCTGCAGGAAGGGCTGACCACACTGGACACTCGATTCCGTGGCAACCTCAAGGTTCTGGGTTGCGGCTCCACCGGAAGCGGGCGGCATCTGGCCGCGAAGCTCGCCGGAGCCGATGTGGTGAAGAACGAGATCACCTGCCAGTTGCTGGGGGCCCAGCACTATGTTCCGGAGGTGGACACCATCCTGGAAATCGGGGGGCAGGATTCGAAATTCATCCGGGTTCGGAACGGCGCCATCGCGGATTTCGCCATGAACAAGGTCTGCGCCGCCGGAACGGGATCCTTCCTGGAGGAGCAAGCCTTCGCCCTGGGGGTGGCGGTGAAGGATGACTTCGCCGATCTGGCCCTGAAGGCCGGGTCGCCGCCGGATCTGGGCTCCCAGTGCACGGTGTTCATGGAAACGGAAGTCGTGGGAGCCCGGGGCAGCGGAAGGCCTGTGGAGGAGATCTGCGCGGGACTCTCCTACGCCATCGCCCGGAACTACCTCGACAAGGTAGTGGGAACCCGCCCCATCGGCCAGCAGGTGGTCTTCCAGGGGGGCGTGGCCTCCAACGCGGCGGTGGTGGCAGCCTTCGAGGAGGTCCTGCAGCGGCCCATCCGGGTGCATCCCTTCAATCGCATCTCAGGGGCCATCGGAGCCGCCCTGGCGGCCAGGCATGCCATGAAACAGGCGGGTCGTCCCTCCCGGTTCAAGGGCTTCCGCCAAAGCCAGATTCCCACCTTTCGTTCCTTCACCTGTCACCGGTGTTCGAACCGCTGCGATGTCAATGTCATCGAAACCGGGGGCGATCGCGCCTATTTCGGCGACACCTGTGAACGCTTCACCAGTGGCCATATGGAGAAGACCTGCAAGATCCCGAATCTGAGCGGGGACTATATTGCCGAGTGCGAAGCGCTGTTCGAAACCCGTGCCCAGCCCGGCCCCCAGATCGGCATCCCCAGGGCGTCCAGCCTCATCGGGGCCCTTCCCTTCTGGGCGATCTTCTGGAAAGAGCTGGGGTTCAGTCCGGTGCTTTCGGAGGCATCTTCCCAGGAGACCCTCTCCCAGGGCCTCAGCCACCTTTCGGTGGGCGTCTGCCTGCCCATCAAGCTCGCGGCGGGTCACGTTCATGCACTCATCGCCGCCGGGGTCGAATCCGTCTTCCTGCCTTCCCTGGTCCAGTTCCCCGGAAAGGATCCCGCCCGCGCCTACGCCTGCCCCTATGCCATGGCCGCGCCCTACATGGTGGGCCTGCAGGGCGAGGCCATGAGCCTGACGCCGGTCCTCCGGTTCGCGGACGAGGAGGCGTTTGCCGAGGGCTTCGAGCCCTACCTGGAGCGGCTGAACATCTCGAAGGAGCAGGTCGCCCTGGCCTACCGGGCCGCCATCTGGGGGCATGGGGAACTGGAGCGGATCTTCCAGCGGCGGGCTCGATCCCTCATCGAGGAGGGGACCGTCCGCCATGTCTTCGGCATTCTCGGCAGGCCCTACGGCCTCTTCGATACGTTCGTGAATCTCCGTCTCTTCGAACGGCTCCGCCACATGGGCGTACTCGCGATTCCCCTGCCGTTCCTTCCGCTCGAGGAGAGAGCGCCAGCCACCGACCTGCCATGGCGCTACCCGGGTGACATGCTCCGCGCCGCAATGGCACTCGCGGAACAGCCGGCCATCCATCCGGTGATCCTCTCCAGTTTCGGCTGCGGCCCCGACGCCTTCGCCCTGGGCCAGATCGGAACGGTGCTTCGGGACCGCCCCCACCTGATTCTGGAATTTGACGAGCACCGCGGAGAAGCGGGGTTGATCACCCGCCTGGAAGCCTTCATCGACCAGCTCGAGGGAACCCCTGCCCACTCCTCCTACCAGCGCCAGGAGCCCCTCCCCGCAACCATCCCCATACCAACCCAACCTTCCCGGGTGGTCATACCCTACTTCGCGGATGGCGCCTACGCCTTCAGCGGTCTGTTCAAGTCGGCGGGCCATGAAACCAGCCTCCTGCCGCTTCCTGATGAGGCCAGCCGGGCCCTGGGCGAGAAGCATGCGCTCGGGAAGGAATGCCATGCCTACACCATGATCGCCGGGGATCTACTCCGCATGGCCGCCGCGGAACCCCGAAAGGAAACCGTCTTCTACTTCCCCGGCACGGCCCTGCCCTGCCTGCTCCACGAGTATGGCGTCGCCATGCAGGCGATGCTGGAGGAACTGGGCATCCAAGGCATCCAGGTCTGTTCTCCCAATGGGGAGCAGTTGCTCTCGGCCTTCGGCTTCCGGGCCATCGAACGGTTCTATGTGGGATTGCTTGCCATCGAGATCCTGGTGAAGGCCGTCTGCCAAGTCCGCCCCTACGAAAAATGGAAGGGCAGTACCGATGGGCTCCACCAGCAGAACCTGGAGCGCATCGAGGCCGCCATCGCCGGGGGGGATATCCTCGAAGCGCTGAAAAAGTCCCTGGAACTGCTGGCCCTCATCCCCAGGACCGCTGGACAGGGCCGCCCCCTCGTAGGCATCGCCGGGGATATCTATACCCGGGTGAACCCTTCCGCCAACCAGGACCTGGCCCACTGGCTGGAGGACCGGGGACTGGAGGTGTGGCCCTCTCCTTTCCAGATCGACCTCCTGGATTTCGGCATCTCCCGGCGGCTCCATCGCAGCCTGGCCTCCCTGGATCTGCCCGGCATCATCCTGCATGGGCCCGTAGCCCTCCGGCGCGCCATGCACCAGTGGCGGGTGAGAACCGTGGTGGGCTCCCAGGTGGCCCGTTCCGTGGAACCGGATTACGAGGAGGTCAAACGGCTGGCCGCTCCCTACATGCCCAATGAGGCCCATGAGCTGCTCATCCTCAACATCGCCAAGATCGTGGAATTCGCCGAAGGCGGAGCGGATGGCATCATCAACGCCATCTGCTTCGGCTGCATGGTGGGCAATGCCTCGACGGCGGTGATCGAGCGGGTCCGGAAGGACTACAACGAAATTCCGATCATCACCGCAGTCTATGCCGGTGGTGATGATCCCTCCAGGCGCATGGTCCTCGAGGCCTTCGTCAGCCAGGTAAAGGCCCGCCATCGCATGGCCGGACAGGCGAACCTGGGGCCCATCCAGACCTTCGCTTCCCGGAGCCACTCAAGGCTCTAGCGCGGATCTTCAATCCACCGGGAAATCCATTTTGGCTGGCATCAGGCCTTCTCAGGAATGGCTCCATTCCGCGGTTCTGCACCTCTTACAAAAACGACCTCAAGCGTGGAAAAGACCTTCCCCAGTACAGAAAAAGACCGACATTGGTCACCTGGGGTGCCTGTCATGGACCATGTCCTATCGACTCCTTCGGAGGTCAAGCCACTGGCTTCCGAGCGATTGGCTTTTCTCGAGCTCCTGCAGGCAGCCAACCGGCTTATCGACCCCGCGAAAATCACCCGGAACATCCTGATCCTCGCCCGCCATTTCTCCGGCTGCGAAGCCGTGGCCATCCGGCTGAAAACAGGGCCGGGTTACCCCTTTGCCGACAGTCTGGGATTTCCGGAAGCGTTCCTGGATCCCGAGGACGACCTCTGCGTCAGGGACGCGGATGGCCACCTGATGCGGGACCACCGGCACGAGCCCATCCCCGCCTGCCTCTGCGGCCGTCTCCTCCGTGGCCAGGTGGACCTTGCCCAGCCTCAGTTCACGGAACGGGGCAGCTTCATCATTTCGCCGAACCGCGAGCTGCACCTCTCCCACCTTGAAACCCAGTTGCTTGGGCACACCCTCAATCCCCACCACGTGGCAGGCTACGCCACCATCGGCATCTTCCCCATCCGGATGCACCAGCAGCCGTGCGGCTTGCTCCAGTGCAATGACCGCCGACCAGGAAGGCTCCAGGGGGAGATCATCGATCTGATGGAGAACCTCGCTGCCCGGGCTGGTGATCTGTTCGAACTGACCATGCCCTGATCTGCTGCTCGAATCACCCGACCGGCGGGTCCTGTTTTTTGGAGGAGGGTTCTCCGTGCAGATTGGCGTTCCCAAGGAGTCCCGAGCCCGCGAACACAGGGTCGCCCTGACGCCATCCGGGGTGCGCACCCTTGTTCAATACGGGCACCGGGTCTGGCTTGAGACCGGCGCCGGATCGGCCGCTGGTTTTCCCGATTCGGACTACCAGTCCGCCGGCGCCACGGTCGCCTTCGATCGCCTGGAACCCTTTTTGCGAGCCGACCTGGTGGCCTGCGTCTTCGCGCCGGATCCTAAGGAGTTCAACCTTTTCCAGCCCGGCCAGACCGTCTTCGCCTTCTGGTCCCTGCCTGCGGCGCGGCCGGTGGATGCCAAGGTCCTCCTGGAACGCGGCATCACCGCAGTGGGCCTTGAGGCCATCGAGCTCGACAATGGTGAGGCCCCCGTCCTCACCAGCATGTCGGAAATCGCCGGCGGCCTCACCGCGATTATCGGCGCCGGCCTTCTGCTCTCGGAATTCGGCGGCAACGGCATCCTGATGGGCGGCGCGCCCGGAGTGCCCCCAGCCAACTTCGTGGTGCTCGGCGCTGGTGTGCTGGGCCGAGCCTCCGCCCAGGCGGCCAAAGGCATGGGGGCCCAGGTCACCCTCCTGGACCGCTCGGTGGATCACCTCCGCCAGGCCATCCGGGAGCTGGGTCCGGGTTCCACCACCATGCTCTGCACCCAGCCCAATATCGAGAAGGCCCTCTCCTTCGCCGACATCGTGGTGGGGGCCGTGGCCATGCGCGGTGAGCGGGCCCCCCTCCTGGTCCGGCGCGAAAAGATGGCGGGCATGAAGCCGCGGAGCGTGGTCATGGACCTGTCCATCGACATGGGCGGGTGTTTCGAGACGTCCCGTCCGACCTACTTCCCCGATCCCACCTACCTGTCGGAAGGAATTCTGCACTTCTGCGTTCCCAACCTGCCGTCGGTGGCGGCGCGCTCGGCGACCCTCGCGTTGACCAACGCCCAACTGCCCTACCTGGTCCAGGTGGCGCAGGAGGGCCTCGAGAACGCCGTCGAAGGGCTGCCCGAACTCAAACGAGGCGTGTATCTCCACAAGGGGCACTGCGTCCGGGACACCCTGGCCGAAGTCCTGGGCCTCCCCCTCGATCCCTGGCCACCCAAACCTGTCCCGGGGGGCTGACATGGACTGGAGCGAGGCCTTCCGCCGCAAGGTGACCACCGCCGAGGAAGCGGTCAAGGCCATCCGCTCCGGAGATCACCTGTGGGTCCACGCCGGCTGCAACAATCCGGAGGAGTTGATCCGGGCCATGACCGCCCGGGCCGACGAGCTGGAGGGCGTGGAAGTGGCGCACCTGCTCACTTTCGGCTCTGCCGACTATGCCGATCCCAGATTCGCCAAATCGTTCCGCCACCGCGCCCTCTTCACCGGCGGCAATGTGCGCGAGGCCGTCAATGACGGCCGCGCCGATTACGTGCCCGTCTTCCTCTCCGAGATTCCGAAGCTCATCTATTCCGGCATCCAGAAGGTGGATGTGGCCCTGATCCATGTATCCCTGCCCGACGAGCACGGCTTCTGCTCCTATGGCGTCGGCGTCGAGTGCACCAAGGCCGCCGCGGAGCGCGCGAAGACGGTCATCGCGCTGGTGAACCGCCAGATGCCGCGCTCTCTCGGGGACTCCTTCATCCACACCTCCAAGCTCTCCCACGTGGTCGAGATCGACCGCCTGCCTGTGGAATTGCCCGTGCCGGAGGCGGTGAGCGAGATCTCGAAGCTGATCGGCGCCCATGTGGCCGAGCTCATCGAGGACGGCTCGACGCTGCAGATGGGGATCGGCGAGATCCCCGACGCCGTGCTCATCTACCTCAACCAGAAACGCCACCTCGGCATCCATACCGAAATGTTTTCCGACGGCCTGGTCGATCTGTTCGAGAGCGGCGTGATCACCGGGGAAGCCAAGACCCTGCACCGCGGCAAGATCATCTCGTCCTTCGTCCTGGGCACCCGGAAGACCTTCAACTTCCTCCACAACAACCCGTTCGTGGAATTTCATCCCTCGGATTATGTGAACGACCCGTTCATCATCGCCCAGAACGATAACATGATCGCCATCAACTCGGCCATTGCCGTGGACATCACCGGGCAAATCTGCGCCGATTCCATCGGCAAACGGATCTACTCGGGCTTCGGCGGACAGGTTGATTTCATTCGCGGGGCCTCCCGGGCCAAAGGCGGCAAGCCGATCATCGCCCTGCCCTCCACCGCCAGGAACGGAACCGTGTCGCGCATTGTCGATACGCTCGCCGAAGGGGCGGGCGTGGTCACCACCCGCGCGGATGTCAGGTATGTGGTCACGGAATACGGGGTGGCCCATCTCTACGGGAAAAGCCTCCGGGAACGCGCCGAGGCCTTGATCGCCATCGCCCATCCCGATTTCAGGGAGGAACTCAAGCTCGCCGCCCGCCGGAGAAAGCTGCTCTGACCGGGCCCGCATTCATTCGGGGCTTCCACCCCCATGCAGGAGGACACTCACATGGAACGCTACGGACTCAAGCAGGACGGCCACGGAAAGCCACGGTTGGCGGTTCCCTACCGGGGAACGCGCCTGTTGCGCCATCCGATGTACACGAAGGGAACAGCGTTCACCCTGGAGGAGCGCGTGGCCTTCGGCCTCGAGGGGCTTCTCCCCCACACGGTGAGCAGCCAGGATCAGCAGGCCGAGCGGGCCTATGCCAACATCAGCCGCAAGCAGGATGCCTTGGAGAAATACATCGGCCTGGCTGCCCTCCAGGACCGCAACGAGCGGCTCTTCTACCGGGTGATCCTGGATCACATCCAGGAATTCCTACCTATCGTCTACACACCCACGGTGGGACAGGCTTGCCAGGAATTCAGCCACATCTTCCGCCGGGCCCGGGGCATCTGGATCACCCCGGAGCACCGCGGGCGGATCTTTGAAGTGCTCGGCAATGCGCCCTTCGATGACGTTCGCCTCATCGTGGTGACGGACAACGAGCGGATCCTGGGCCTGGGCGACCAGGGCGCGGGAGGCATGGGCATCCCCATCGGGAAGCTGGCGCTGTACACCGCCGCTGCGGGCATTCCGCCGTGGCAGACCCTGCCCATCAGCCTCGATGTGGGCACCGACAACCAGGATCTTCTGGGTGATGAACTCTACCTGGGTTGGCGGGCTCCCCGCCTCCGCGGCCCGGAATACGATTCCCTGGTCGACGAGTTCGTCCAGGCCGTCAAGCGGCGCTTCCCGAAGGCCCTGCTCCAATGGGAGGACTTCAAGAAGTTGAATGCCTTCCGGCTGCTGGACCGGTACCGACACCTCATCACCAGCTTCAACGACGACATCCAGGGGACCGCGGCGGTCGTCGTGGCGGGCATGTTCGCTGGTACCCGCATCACAGGCATTCCCATCAGTGAACAGCGAGTGGTGTTCTTTGGTTCCGGTGCCGCCGGCATCGGCATTGCGCGCCTGGTCCGGGAAACCATGCGTCAGGCGGGGCTGGAGGGAGATGGCCTCACCCGCGGCATAGCCAACTTGGACATCAATGGCCTTCTCACGGAGGACGATCCCAACCTCGAACCCCATGCCAAGGACTTCGCCTGGCCTGCGGCGCTGGCAGCCAAGTACGGCCTGGAACAGGGGCAACCCCGCGACCTGCTGGCGGTGGTCCGAGCCTTCCATCCCACCCTGCTCATCGGCACCTCCGGGGACCCAGGCACCTTCACCGAAGAGGTGATCCGGGAAATGGCCAAGCATGTGGAACGTCCGCTGATCTTCCCCATGTCCAACCCCACGAGCAAGTGCGAGGCGAAACCCGAGGATGTCATCCGCTGGAGCGATGGCCGGGCCCTGGTCGCCACCGGAAGTCCCTTCGCCCCAGTGCACTACGGTGGTCGTGTGCATGTCATCGGCCAAAGCAACAATGTCTACATCTTCCCGGGCATGGGCCTCGGAACGCTCGTCTCTCAGGCCACGGAAGTCACCGATGGCATGTTCGCCGCGGCCGCCCAGCGCCTCGCCGAGTGCGTGCATGATGGGGAGCTTGAGGTCGGGAGCCTCTTCCCGCCCGCCACCCGCATCCGTGAGGTCACAGCCTCCATTGCGGAAGCCGTGGTGAAGGAAGCCAGGAATGCCGGCGTGGCCGGGCGGTACCTGGATGATGAAAGCATTTCGGCCGCCGTGGCAGCGGCCATGTGGTGGCCCAGCTACCTGGGGGAGGACCCCGCCCCCGCGGAAGCGGCGGAGCCCCCGAGCCATGCCTCGGTCTTCATCTGAGAACTCGTCGATCCATCTGGTCAGCCTGGAACGGCTGGCAAGAACCAACCGTGGAGTATCCATGACACCCACCAAAAAGCCGTCCCCCCGTTCCTCGAGTGCCGTGCTGGAACCGCCGCCCATTACGAAGAAACCGCGTCGAATGAGTTCCCGGGCCAAGGACCCCACCTCCGAAATGCCCCTGATGGCTCCCAAGGCTGCGCCGAAGGCACGCCCGGCAAAGGGGGGCCGCGCGATCGTCCATCCCATCGACCACCAGCACATAGCCGCACGGGCCTACGAGATCTTCCTGGAAAGGGGCAGCATCCACGGTCATGACCTGGAGGATTGGGAGCAGGCGGAGATGGAACTGTGCGGATTCAGCGCCAACCGGCATATCGAAGGAAACTCCCACCTTGGGAAATCCACCGGAACTTACCTGCGATGACCAGCCCCTTCGCCTTGGAAGAGGACTACCACCGCCTGCTTGAAACCCGTCACCACGATCCCTTCTCGGTCCTCGGCCGCCACGAACTCGGCAAGGAGACCGTGGTTCGGGCCTACCTGCCCCACACCCTTGAGGCCTTCATCCTCGAAGGGAACCTCCAGCTCATCCGGATCGAGCAGAGCGATCTCTTCGAGTGGCGTGGCGATGGCACCTGCCTCCCCAGTCACTATCGGATCCTGCGCCGGGACCTGGAGCACCGCCTGCATGTCGCCCCGGATCCCTACTCCTATGCCCCGCAGCTCCGTCCCTTCGACCTGCACCTGTTCGGGGAGGGCAGGCACTGGCACGCCCATCAGTTCCTGGGCGCCCACGTCCATGAAGTGGATCAGGTGGCCGGAGTCCGGTTTGCCGTGTGGGCCCCCAATGCCGAACGGGTGAGCGTCGTCGGTGATTTCAACCACTGGGACGGACGCAGCCATGCCATGCGCGTGCACCCCGGGGCAGGTGTGTGGGAGATCTTCATCCCCGACCTGAAGCCAGGAACTCTCTACAAGTACGAGATCCGGAACCGCCTGACCGGTCATGTCCAGCTCAAGGCCGATCCCTATGGCCGATCCTTCGAATTACGTCCCAGCACCGCCGCCATCGTAACCGGGGAACCGGCTTTCCCCTGGGGTGACGCAGCCTGGATGGAGGCCCGCTCGCGCCAGGATTGGCAACATGCCCCCATGTCCATCTACGAAGTTCACCTGCCTTCCTGGCAGCCCAGTGTCCGGGGCGGTTTCCTGAACTATCGAGAGTTGGCCCATCGCCTGGCGGACTACGCCCTGGACATGGGCTTCACGCATCTGGAACTGCTCCCCATCACGGAATACCCGTTCGACCGCTCCTGGGGTTACCAAACCACAGGCTACTACGCCCCCACGAGCCGCCACGGCGAACCCGATGATTTCCGGTACTTCGTGGATCACTGCCACCGCCGCGGCCTAGGCGTTTTCCTGGATTGGGTCCCGGCTCATTTCCCCAAGGATGCTCATGCCCTGGCCCGGTTCGACGGCACCGCCCTGTACGAGCACGAGGACCCCAGGCTGGGCGAACACCAGGACTGGTCCACCCTGATCTTCAATTTCGGCCGTCACGAAGTGCGGAATTTCCTCCTCTCCAGCGCCCTGTGCTGGCTGGAGGACTTCCATGTGGACGGCCTTCGCGTGGACGCGGTGGCTTCCATGCTCTATCTGGACTACTCGCGGAAGGCTGGAGAGTGGCTGCCCAACCGGAATGGCGGGCGGGAGAACCTTGAAGCCATCGAGTTCCTCCGCGACCTGAATGTCCTGGTCCACGATCGCTGTCCCGGCGTGCTCATGATCGCCGAGGAATCCACCTCCTGGCCCATGGTGAGCCGCCCCACGTACCTGGGTGGCCTCGGCTTCGACCTGAAGTGGAACATGGGCTGGATGAACGACACGCTGAGCTACATGAGCCACGACCCGATCCATCGCTCCTACCACCAGGGGCAGCTCACCTTCAGCATGCTCTACGCCTTTACAGAGAACTTCGTCCTGCCCTATTCCCATGACGAGGTCGTCCACGGCAAGGGCTCCATGCTCAACAAGATGCCCGGGGACGAGTGGCAGCGCTTCGCCAACCTGCGCGCCCTCTACGCCTATCTGTACACCCATCCGGGGAAGAAGCTGCTGTTCATGGGCTCGGAGTTCGGCCAGGGCGTGGAATGGAACAGCGACGTGGCTCTCGATTGGTATGTGCTCGACTATCCTCTCCACCAGGGACTGCAGCGGATGGTGCGGGATCTGAACAAGCTGTACCGGAGCAATTCAGCTCTACATCGTCGCGAATTCGACTGGCAGGGTTTCGAGTGGCTGGACTGCCACGACACCCTGC
Source organism: Geothrix sp. (assembly GCA_035255365.1). Taxonomy (GTDB): domain Bacteria; phylum Acidobacteriota; class Holophagae; order Holophagales; family Holophagaceae; genus Geothrix. The sequence goes on along the minus strand of DATEZS010000073.1, from coordinate 158,759 downwards.
AATCGGTGTTGTGCTTCCTGCGCTGGGCCGAAGGCGAATGCCTGATCGTCATCGCCAATTTCACGCCCGTGCCCCGACACGGCTACCGGATCGGCGTGCCCCGCAACACCACTTATGAGGAGATTTTCAACTCCGACTCGGCCTACTACGGCGGCAGCAACGTGGGCAATGGCGGACAGCCGCTGGGTTCAGAACAACGGCCCTGGATGAACAGACCCTGGTCCCTGGAGCTCACCCTGCCACCCCTCGGGGTGATCATGCTACGTCCCCAAGGCCAGGTGGCTGAATAGGTTATTGGCTCTCTCCGCTCGCATTAGGCGGGCCATCTGCTGGCTTCAGATCCAAGTCTGCCTCGATTGCTCCCTGATCTCGGCCTGATTACTTCCCCGTGGCAGCCAGTTGAGCCTTGATTTGCCGCTTTCCCAGCTTCCGGATGGCCGCGATGACCGCCAACTGCTGCTGCCGGGGCCGAGACTTTCCAGCCTCCCAGTGATAGATGGTCTGGGCGGAAACCCCGACCAGAACTCCCATCTCCCCGGCAGATAAGCCAAGCTTCTGCCGATGCGCGGCAAACCTTTTCGCACTGAACCGGAAACGGGTGGTTCCTTCGCCTTCTTCAACCGGTGTCACGCTTTTCGAGCTTTTTTTCTCGTGATGGCCCAGTTGTTTCTCAACCACAGCCACGCGCCGCTTCAACCCTGCGATATCGGACCGATACTGGGTGGAAGCCTTCCTGAGCGCCTCAAGCTCGCTCCGGATTTCCTTACGCGCCAGTCGGACGATCTCATCCTTCAGGATAGATGCGATGTTCGGCATTTAAGTCCTCCTCCAGGGGGGCTTGCAAGCGCACGGGGCCCCATTTCAATAGTAGGCCAAAGGGGAAGAGCCGAGGCCCAGCCCATGAGAACCTGATCACGGAACAATCATCGTCCGAGGCACGCCCATGATCCACCGCATTGTCAGGGTTCTCTTTGCCATGGCCCTTCCATTGATGGCCCAGTCCCCCAGGGTGGCTATCGAGACCGATCTGGGCACCATCGAAGTCTCCCTGGAAGCCGCCAAGGCCCCGCTGACGACCGCCAACTTCCTGCGCCATATCGAATCCGGCGCCTACACGGGAGGGCGGTTCCACCGCACCGTGACCCTGGGCAATCAGCCGCAGAACCAGGTGAAGATCGAGGTCATCCAGGGCGGCGCCCGGCAGGAGCAGATGGACGCGCCGTCCATTCCACTGGAACGCACCCGTGACACGGGTCTGCGCCACCTGGATGGGACCATCTCCATGGCCCGGGATACGCCGGACAGCGCCACGACCGATTTTTTCATCTGCCTCGGCGACCAGCCTGAACTGGATTTCGGAGGCAGGCGCAACCCCGATGGCCAAGGCTTCGCGGCATTCGGCCGCGTTGTGAAAGGCATGGAGATCGTGCGCAGGATCCAGACCGCGCCAGCCAAGAATCAGGCACTCACACCGCCTGTCCGGATCCTCGCGATCCGGCGACTGCCATCCCGTTGATGCGCCCGGCTATCGAATCAGCCATTCCATGAAAGCCGGATCGGGCCCTTGGACGACATCCGGTTTCAGATCTTCCCGCCGGACCTTCTTGTGCAATACGTAGTGTTGGAAGGTTCGAGCCCCAAGGATCCCGGGGAGGGAGACCAGGTTCATCGTGGTTTCCACATCACCCAGGGCCCGGTGGGCGATCCCCTTTCCGGAACCGAAGAACCTGCTTAGATTTTGCAAGGCCGTGGAAGAGACGGAGGGGTAGAGCTTCTTCCAGGGAATGCCGCGACAGGTGCAACCCCAGGAGTAGGTTTGAGCCTCCGGGACGATCTGGGCCACGAAACCCTTGTCGAAGCCACTGTTGTGGGCAAGACAGAGGTCGGCTGCGGCAAGGAGGCGGGTGCAGGCACGAGCATCAATGCGATGCCCCCGCACCATCGTATCGCTGATCCCGTGAACGGCCATGGCGGCAGCGGGGATCCGCCGTCCAGGATCCTGCAGCCCCTGGTACTCCTCAAGCTTCTGGGTGATCCGGCCCGTCTCCCATTCCACTTCAGCAAGCACGATGGCGATCTCGATGATCCGGTCCAGGTTGGAGGAAAGACCCGTGGTTTCGGTGTCCACATAGGCGACTCGTACGCTTGGCATGCAGACTCTCCGTGACCAGTATGGCCGCCACATCGAGGACGGCCCCTGTGTTCTGGTTGCGGAACCTCTGAATATCCTGCAACAACAAAACAGACCACCCGATGGATGGCCCGTAATGGTTGTTTTCTTTGGTGGTCCCGGAGCGATTCGAACGCCCGACCCTCAGATTCGTAGGCTAGGGTAAATCACACATTTAAGGCCTCTCCAGGATCCTCTGGTGGGCTTTTTCGGGAGGCATCTCCGCGCTCCCGTTTTCCGGTCGCCCTCAGGCTACTCGGAACTGGAACCGCGCATTGAGTTTTTTCCTCTGCTCACCGCCCGAGGATACGTCCGGTAGCAGATCCGCATGCTCCGCAGGAGCCCTCTTCCTTCAGCGCCGATCAAGGCCTGCCGTGCAGATTTCAGCCCGCGTGCAGACCAGTGCCGAGAATCGCTCCAGCGCACGATCCTCCAGCCCGATGCCTGAAAGACCCTCACGGGCAGCGTCGGCGGCGCCCGTGAGGGCCGAGGCCAACTCCCCTACCCTGCGACGCACCAGCGGAAAGCCCAGTTCCGCCTTCTTCGCGAAGTCCGACCAGGCCTGGGCATCCAAATCCTCCAGGCGCGCCTGGCCCCCGATCTTCATGGCGAACTTCGGCGAGAGTTCCGGGTAAACCACGGTGGAGAGCAGGTCGTAGAGCGGCGCCAGGGCCGGGCCAGCCTCACCGTAGAGGATGGAGAAGTTCTTCCCATGCGCGTCCGCGTTTCCGATCACCGCGTTGAAGATCACCGCATCCAGCAGCCTCAGCACATCCGCAGCCGGGCGGGCCGACACGCGCCGCAGGACCGCAAAACACTGCTCCAGCGAAGGCCCGCCCTCGCTCTGATATTTCCGCTCCACAGGGATGCCCAGCGCCTGGCAGACGTCCTCCTGGTGGAGGCGCCGTGTTCCCTGCCCTGCGGTTTCGATCCGGTCGTAGCGAGCCACCAGGAGGAAGGTTCTGGTCTCTCCATTCGCTGTCCGGACGACGCGGGGATCCACCGCAGCCACATTCAAGCCAACCGCAGCAGCCAGCCTCATGGCGAAGGCCTCGTTCTCCGTGGTGGCCTCGAAACGCGGGATGGCAGGCTTCAGGATGTGGGTGGTGGGCTGGCCGGGAAGCGGAAGCGCCACTGCACCCTCCACCAGAACCACGGGCACCTTGGCCTGCGCACCGGCCAGAGAGAGGCGCAGACCGCCTTCACCCGCAAGGAGGGGGCGGGCAGGTAGGGCATCCAGCATCCGCAGCAGGGCACCCTCATCCAGTGGCGTCGGCTCCCACGGTCCGGCAGCGGCCACAGGCCGCTCCCCGGGTGGCAGGAGCTGCAGGGCCCCGGCGACTTCCCCACCCAGCCGGTCCAGCATGGCGAAATCGTTGGCTGCCGAGATTCCCAGGGCCTGAGCCGCCGCTCGTCGCTGCGTCTCCTCCGGAAGAAGTCCACCGAAGAACGGTCGGCATTCCCGCCGCGAGAAGGGTTCAGACCGCTTGGGGAGCGAGGCCGACACCGCTGGGGTTCGCTCATCACCGAGCCACTCAACCCCGTAAGCGAATCCCAGGTCTCCCCCATCATCCTGGGTCAGTTCGCCCACAGGCCGGTCATCCCACCACACGACCAGGCGCCTCATGGCTCACTCCCGGAATCAAGCCCCTGTGGCGGCGTGATGGTGAGGGAGCAGCCCAGGGCCTCCAGGACCTTGAGAGCCTTCCCGATCTGGATCGTCGGCTTCCCTGCCTCCAGGTCCACGATGAACCGGAGCCCCACAGCAGCGACACCGGCCAGTTCATCTTGGCGCAGCCCCTGGGCCTTGCGGACTCCCCGGATGAGGGCGCCGAGGTCAGAGGGTGTGAGGGGTGGTCGGTTCACAGTTTTTCCCGTACGGGTAAGTATCCCCCATTCAGGGGGCGTGTCTATAAATATTTTCCCGATCGGGATAATTATTTAAAATCCAATCTGTTCTATACGGTTATTTCCCGATCGGGAAATTAATATTTTATTGTGGGCGATGGAGAGCCAAGAATGCTCCTGGCATCCCCTCCCAAATGCAGTCTGGAAATTCTGGGTAGCAGGTCAGAAGTGGGAAGGACCTCAGTCCTTTTCGACAACCAAGCCCAGTCGCCTCTTGAGGGACGGCGTGGCCCCGCGGCTTGCTTCCAGTTCGATACCGCCATTCATGCGAACCATGACCCGGGCACCCCCGCCCGTGGACCGGATCCCCAGTACGGCCTGGGGTCGGATCAGCAGGTGTCGATGGATGCGGAGGAGGCCGGAATCCGGGAAGAACGCCTCGACTTCCCCAAGACTCCGCCATTTGGTCCGGAATCGTTCGCCGGCGAAGGCCCAAACGGCCTGATCCTCCGCCATGAAGTGCGTGGTCTTCGCAAGCGGAAGGAACAGCAGCCCGCCGTCCACCTGGACCGGATAGCGATCTTCCTTGCCTTTCTTCCCTTCCGTTGGTGCTTCCTCGGCACCAAGGGTGCGCCGGACCTTGGCCAAGGACTTCACAAGCCTTTCCGTGGTCACGGGCTTCAGCAGGTAGTCCACAGCATCCAGGTTGAACGCGTCCACCGCATGCTCCGGGTGGGCCGTCACGAAGACGACGGGCAGCTTCGGGTTCAGGGAAGCCCGCAGATTCAGCCCGTCCAGCCCCGGCATCCGAATGTCGAGAAACAGCGCGTCCACTTCCGGACCGGTGGCCATCCATTCCTCGACCTCAAGTCCATTGCCGAAGGTGGCCACCACGAAACAGCCGCAATCTTCCAATAGCCGCGAAAGCCGCTTGAGGTTCAAGGGCTCGTCATCGGCCAAGGCAATCCGCAGGGGCTGACTCATGCCCTAATGGTGGGCTTCTATGCGAAGTTCCGCCACGGTCCACTCCCCCTCCTGACGGAGATCGAGGGTGGGCCTGGGTTCAGGCAACAGCGCCAACCGCTCCCGAAGGTGCCCGAGGCCCGTGCCCGTCTTTGCGTTCTTGTCCAAAGGCATGCCGGTGTTCGCCACCCGAAGCAGCAGGCCGGTCTCCGTCCGGATCGCATCCACCTTCACGATGCCGCCCTTTGGGCTTGGGGAGATCCCATGCTTGACGGCGTTCTCCACAAGCGGTTGAAACAACAGGGGCGGGACGGGGATCTGGTCCAGCCCCGCTTCCCAGGTGCCTTGCAGTTCAAGCCGCGCGCCTAGCCGGATGGATTCGATGTCCAGGTAGCGCTCCAGCAGCGCCCGTTCCTCACCCAAGGGAAGGCTCAAGGCCGAACCGTGCTTCATCAGCATCCGCATGAGTTCCGTCAGCCCGAGCAGGGCTTCTTCGGCAGCATCCGGATCCTCATGGACCAGCTCGGTGAGGCCACTCAGCACGTTGAACAGCACGTGGGGGTGCATCTGGGATTGAAGCGCGCTGGCCCTGGCCTGCCGTTCCCGATCCACCAGGTCGCCTTCCGCCCGTTCGACCCGTTCCTTCTCGGACAGGAAGAGCCCAAGCACCAGGGCGAAGGGTAGATTGAGGAACAGCATCACCCATTCCGGTCGGGGACCGGGTGGGGGCTGGGCTGGCCGATCGTCCGCTGGCCGCTGATCACGCGGTGGCCGTTCATCCGCATGGACCTGCGGGTCATCCGGCGGGCGTCCCTCAGGTGGACGGCGATCAGGACGATCCTCCCGGGGGGGGGGATTGTCCTGCCGGGGTGGACGAGCATCCGTGGCCAGCGCCTTTGGCAGGGGCTTGGCGGGCTGCACGAAGTCACTGACCCCCCAAAGCAACAGCAGGACCCACGCGGCGTTCCATGGGACCGCCTGGAGGAACCCACGCCATACGACAGCTTTGGGTTGCGTGTCCCCGGTCCACTGCCAGGGGATGGGCGAAAGGGCCAGGTGCAAGGCCAGGATCAAGGCCGGAAGAAAGAATTCCCATGCGCCCATGCGATGAAAGGACACACCAGCGACCAACCTCGCCGGCACCCATAGGAGTCCGAAACCGAGGATGATGCCCCAGGCGAGGGGTCGGCGAAAGCGATGAACGATGCCTTGAACGATCTCAACTGTCTTCATGGTGGGTCCATGGGTGCATGGGTGGGGCTTGAAGAAGGCTAACGGCAATGGCGGCTGGCATCAGTGTTTCTCCTTGGAACAAGGGCATTGATGCGTCGGATCCATCATGGCGAGGGGATGGTGTAGCTGAAGGCGACTGACCCATTCGTCTTCCCTGGCCCCTCATCCGCAGGAAGGTAGGTGAGGACATAGTCCACCTTGACCCCGGTGGGGCTCACCGTGACCCGCGTGTAGCCGGTGTTGGGGAACTTGTCACCGGACAGGAAGGCGTCCGCATTGAAGAGCGAATAGTTCGGGTCAGCCGGTTCTGACAGCGTCTGGTAGGTGACGCCGTCCAACTGCTGGTGGACCCAAATGTGGTCGTGCCCCTGGAAGAAGATGGTCACCTTATTGGCCACCATCAACTGATGGAGCGGCGAAGCCCAGGCCGGGCGATTGGCGGTGAAGCCCCAGGTGCCGTTGCCATTGTTTCCACCCCACTCGTACAGCCCCGCCAACTCGGTGCCGCCCCGTCCAGTTCCCATTACATGGTGGGCGAAGACGAACTTGTATTTGGCCGTGCTCTGTTCCAGGGTCGCCTTGAGCCATTGATACTGCTCGTCCCCATGGGTGATATCCCATAGATTGCTGCGCTTCGGGCCACCGTAGAAGGGGTCATCCACGCAGATGGAAGAACTCCAGTAGGGGTCGATGGTGACGAACAGGGCATCGCCCCAGGTCCACGCGTAATGGTTTCGGAGCAGCCCAATGAAGGGCACCACCTCGGTGTTTCCGGTGTAGAACCCGTCGGTGGCCGGCTGGGAATAATGGGCGTTCCTGGCGTTCTGAGCCCACACCGCGACGTTGTTCGGGGTCCCGTCCAGAAGGTATCGGGCTGCCTGCTCATGGTTGCCGTTTACCAGAAAAACCGGCGCGGAACGGCCAATGAGACCCAAGTAGGGTCGCTGGATGGTGTAGCGCTCGGTCACAAGGGCGGCGTTGATCGTGGTGGGATCCAGTTGGTCGACGCTGAAATCATCCCCGATGGTGAGGTAGAAATCGGGCTTGTCCGCGGCGGCGGTTTGCAGCGTCCGCGTGTAGAGACTGGCATTGAACTGGGTGTTCACACGCTCGGGATGGGAATCTCCCTGCAGACAGAAGGTGAAGGTGCTTCCCGCCGGGCGCGGTGTGTGGAAACTGGCTTCAGTCCCAGGGTTTCCCTGGTAGGTGAGGCGGTAGAAGTACTGCGTGTCGGCGGACAGGCCATCGAGGGTCAGTTCCAGAGGCGTGGCGGGCTGCAGGGTGGCAGCGGCGGTCTGCTGATCGTAGGTTCCGGAAGCCTTACCGTAGGCGATGGATACCGTTCCTCCTTGATCCGGCGAGAAGATGTTCGCCTTGATGGCGGAAGGGGTCGGGGAGCCCAGCACGATGTTGCCGGTGAAGGTGGTGCCACCTCCCGAAGCGATCACGGTAAGGGATTGGCTCTTGGAGGTGGAACCGGAGGCGTTGGTGGCCCTGAGGCTCACGGTGAATGTCCCCACCGTGGCGTAGGTGTGAGTCGGGTTCTGTGCGGCGCTCGTGCCGCCATCCCCAAAGGTCCAGGCCCAGGAAGTGGGTGTTCCAGTGGAAGTGTCCGTGAAGGTGACTGCCGAACCCTGCACCGGAGCTGAGGGGGCGAATTTGAAGGCGGTTCCAAGCGCTGTTCCAGCCGAAGCCACGGTCACCGTGCGGGTCGTGGCGGTGGAACCCGTGCTGTTGGCGACGGAGAGGGTGACCGTGTAGGATCCCGGGGCCGCGAAGCTGTGAGTGGGATTCTGCGCGGTGCTGGTGACCCCATCACCGAAGGCCCAGGACCAGGATGTGGGCGCACCCGAAGACGCGTCTGTGAACTGGATGGCCTGCCCAACCAGGGGCGAGGTGGGGCTGAAGCTGAAGGCGGGGTTGGGGCTACCCGGAAGCCCGACGGTCCAGGTGTCATCCACGGAGCCGTTCTTCTGCGTGGGGGTCTCACTGGCGGGAAGCCAGGAGCGGACATACTGCGAGGTCACGGATGTGGGGCTCACGGTGACCCGCAAGTGACCCGAGCTGCTGAGGATGGTCCCGGAGTTGTAGTGGTAGGTGGTCGCCAGACTCGGACCGCTGGTGTTGTTGGTGGCGCTGGGCTGAGGGACTTCCTGATAGATGATCCCGTCCAGGACCTGCTTGGCGTAAAGGTGGTCATGGCCGTGGAAGACCGCCGTGACACCGTATTTCACCAGCATGGCGTGGATGGGCTGGCCGTAGGTCGGCCGCTGCTGGCTGAAGCCACTGCTGCCATCTGTGTTCTGTCCGCCCCATTCATAGAAGGGTGCCGCCTCGATGCCGCCACGCATCTGCCCATCCAGTCCGCCGACCAGGTTGTGGATGAAGACGAACTTGAACTTGGCCGTGCTGGCCGCCAAGGTCTGCTGAAGCCACTGGTATTGCCGGTCACCCAGGGTCATGCCCCAGGGATCCTTGGAGGCTTGGACCTTGGTGTTCCAGAACGGATCCAGAACGATGAACAGAGCGTCACCCCAGTTCCAGGCATACCAGGAGGCCCGCTTGCCCACGAAAGGCTCGTCCACGGTGTCGCCACTGTAGAAGCTGTTGGGAAGGGGATTCACGTAGTAGTTCTGCCGAGCCTGGGTCGTCCAGATGGCGATGTTCTGCGCTGTGCCGTCGTTGAGCCAGCCCGCCTCACCCTCGTGGTTGCCATTGCACAGGAACAGGGGCACGGAGTGGGTGGTCAATCCGAAGTTGCCGCGCTCATAGACATAGCGGGCGTTCACAGTGGCTGCGTCCGGGGCCATCTGGAGCACTGCGGTCAGGGGCGCGGAATGCTTTTCGCACATGAACGTATCACCGAGATCCACATGGAAATCCGGTGAGTCGGTCAGCACGTTGCCCAGGGTCCTCTGGTACTGGGCCAGCGTGGAGTTCTCGTCCATGTGGGAATCGGCCTGAACGCTGAAGGTGAAGGTGGCACCAGCAGGCCGGGCCGTGTGGAACACGTATTCCGGCGTGGTGCCCGATCCGCTTCCATCGGTGGCCGTGAAGCTGAGGCGGTAAACGTAGCGGGTGTTCGGGGTGAGGCCATCCACCGAAAGACTCATGGGTGTTCCAGCCACCAAGGAGGCCCCGGGGGTCTGCTTGTCGTAGATTCCGGAAGAGGTCCCGTATTGGATGACGACGCTGCCGCTCTGGCTGGCGCTGAAGACGTTTGCCTTCACCGAGGTGTCCGTGGGCGCACCCAGCACGATGGTTCCCTGAAATGCCTGAGTGGGCGGTGGAACGGTGACTACGGTGCAAGTCTGGCTCGTCGCGTTGGAGCCAGCAGCATTCGTCGCCGTCAGGGTGACTGTGAATGCCCCGGCCGCGGCAAAGGAATGGGTTGGGTTTTGGATCGAACTGGTTGCGGTGCCATCCCCGAAATTCCAGGACCAGGCAGTGGGACTGCCGGTGGAGACATCCGTGAAGGCGACGGTCTGCCCAATCACGGGTGCGGTGGGGCTGTAGCTAAAGGCCGCGCTGGGCACACTGGCTGAGGTTTTCACCGTGATGGTGTGGCTCACGGTGTTCGAACCGCCCCCATTGGAGGCCGTCAGGCCCACGGTGAAGGTGCCGGCGGACGAATAGGCGTGGGTGGGGTTCTGCTGGGTGCTGGTCGATCCGTCGCCGAAGCTCCAGGACCAAGCCGTGGGGCTGCCGGTGGAAGTGTCCGTGAAGGACACGGTCTGGCCGGTGGTGGGTGTGCCTGGAGCGAAGGTGAAGGCAGATGCTGGAGCCGGAGTCGTGGACCCGCCTGTTGAGGGGGAACCACCGCCGCCGCTACCGCAGTCGATCTGTGGCAGGGCCATGGCAGCAGCGAGAACGATGGTGGCGAAGGGCTTCAGGCGCATGGGGGATCCACATCAAGCCAGATGACCAGCCGCGCCATGTGGCGAAGCTGGTCACGGGGATTTGGGAATGTCAGCGGATGGCGTCTACGGGGCAGGAACCTGGCGGACGGTCCGTTCGGGAGGTAGCGGAAGCCTACTTTTGGGCCTTTGCGTCGGTCTTCTTGGCATTGATGTCAGCCTTGAGGGCCTGGATCTGCGCCTTGTCAGCCTGCCTGGCGGCCTTGTCCTCGGTCTTCATTTTGGCCTTCAGCGCCTGGATCTTGGCCTTATCGGCCTCGATGGCGGATCGGGCAGCCTGTCGGGCCGGTTTTTTGCCCCCGCCGTGGTTGCCAGCGGCGAAAACGGGGCTGGCCAGGGCGATGGTCAGTAGCAGTGCGGTGTTCCTGTTCATGGGTCCTCCTTGGTTGAATCAATCGAACAACAAAGGTACGGGTGGCATTTCGCACAAGGATCGAATGAATCGGGACTCCAAATGGAACGGGTGGGGTGGCACCCTTCTGCGAACCGGAAAGAATGGCCAGGGGAATGAGCAATCAAGTTGTGGGATACCCCTTGGTCCAGGATGCAAGGTGGTCGGGAATCCTACTTGAAGAGGGAATCGGTGGCTGCCGCGCTGATGTAGTTGCCGACATCCGTGGCGGTGACAATGTCGGAGTAGAGGTAGTAGGTCGAACAGTTGGTGAAGTCGAAGGGTGTGCCATCGGAATAGGTTCCCTTCATGATCGAAGTCCGAAGATCCTGGAGGGCGGACTTCTGGGTGGTCGAAAGGGATCCGTAGACGCTGGAGAACACGGTGGCGTAGTTGGTGTTGTTCTCCCCGTCCAGCTCACCGTAGGTGCCGGAAAGGGCCAGAACCTGGGTCTTTACGGCGGCCGCATCCGTCCCAGGCACCAGGAGCGTGCGCAGCAGCGTGGCGATCTGGGTGCGCATGGAGACGATGTTCGAGGTGCCGGCGTAGAGATTGTTCTTCTGGGTGGTGGCCAGCCCGGCCATCTGGTCCGCCTGGGTCTGGGTGATGTAATAGGGAGCCTGGCCGATGGCGCTCTTGTTGGAGGAATCCAGGCCAAGCAGCACAGCGCCCGCGGTTGCCGTGAGGGTGGTGCTGATGCTGTAGCCCTCGTGTCCGATGGCCGGAGCATCCTTCATGTAGAAACCGCCGTAGTAGGTGCCGTGCCGCTCAGGGCAGAAGTAGACATCCGCATCCACCGAGCCTGCGTACCAGCTATAGATGTCTCCCGCGTAGGTCATCACCAGGACATTGGCATCCTTGGGCAGACCGCTCATCTTGTCCCGGACCATGTCCATGGTGACATCCGGCCAGTTGGCCCATCCCTTCCCCTTCATGGCGTCCAGGTATGCCAACTGGTCCGCGCTCATGCTCTGGATGATGGTGGCGTAGAGCAGGGCCCGGTCATAGCTGATCTGGCCATCGATCTGATAGAGGGCGTTGGAATAGGTTTTGATGGTGTCGAGGTTGAGGCCCGTGGTTCCAGTGGGAAGGTCGCCGCTCATCCGCCGCCGGAAGGCCTGCATGAGGGTGTAGCGCTTGTAGCCATACTGCTTGAAGGCGTCCGTCTGGCTGGTGGCCAGGGTCGCGAGCTGGTTGAGCTGGTCTGGGGTCAGGATCTTGATGACATTGCAGGCCACGCGGGTCACGAAGCTGGTGTTGTGGCCCATGCCGCTGGGATCGTTGTCCCTGAGGTACTGGAAGCCGGTGTAGTCGGCCACCTTGCCGGGAGGGAAGAATGTCTGGGAATACAGGTTCCCCGTCATCATGGCGAAGCCTGAGAAGGAGACCGTCTTGGCCTGGGCCTCGTCGGAGATGCCCTGGTAGAGGTTGAACTCCGGCTGGTGTACCACGAGGCTCTGGGTCTTGGTGCTCATCCCAAGGGCGTTGGTGGCCGTCAGCTTGACATTGAAGGCGATCGTGTTGTCCGGCGCGTTGATGGCGGGAACCGTGAAGATGTGAACGGGGTTCTGGACCGTGCTGGTGGTGCCGTCCCCGAAGTCCCAGGACCAGGAGGTGGGAACGCCAGTGCTCGTGTCGGTGAAGGTGATGGCGTGGCCACTGCGTAGCTGCGCGGTGCTGCCCGAGGCGGAGACATAGGAGTAGCTGGCCAGGGGGGTGGCTGACGATTCGGGCGTCACGACCTTGGTGGTGGGTGTCGAGTTGCCGAAGTCGTTGGTGGCGGTCAGGGAGACCGTGTAGGTGCCGGCTGCGCTGTAAGTGTGGACGGGGTTCTGGTCCGTGCTGGTGCTGCCATCGCCGAAGTCCCAGGACCACCCCGTGGCGCTAAGCCCGGAAGTGTTGGTGAAGGTCGTCGTGAGTCCGCTGGTGGCCGCGGTGAAGGCGGCCACGGGAGCCTGGCGGGCGTAGGTGACGTCGAACTTGGCCGATCCAAGGGTTAGGCCCGAAATGGCCTGTGCCAGGACCGCACCCGTCACCTGGGTCGGGTCGGACGGCAGCGTTGGATTCCCGGACAGTGCGTAGATGGTGAAGGTGTAGGTCTTGGTGCCGGGGCCCACCGATTGCGGCGGCGCGTAGCCGGTGGCGGGCATCGTGAGCGTGTGGCCGCTCGCCCCGGCGGTGGCCCCGCCGTTGCTGTTCTTGGCCAGGCCCGTGGTGTTGGGCGCAATGTTGTAGAGCACCCAGTTGTAGAGAGTCGTGCCGTCACCCGGAAGCGTGCTCATGAGAAGCGCGTAGCTTTTGGTTCCCGCGGGAGGTCCAGGCCAGGACAGGTCCGGGGAAGTCCCGCTGCCATCAGCGGTGTAGTCGATGGGCAGCGTACCTCCGTTGGTCACCACGCTGCTGGTCAGCGTGAAACTCGTGGCGGCGTTCACGGTCACCGTCTGGCTGCTGGTGCTGGACCCGCCCGCATTGGTGGCCTGGAGACTGACCGAGTAGGAGCCGGCGGAGATGAAGGTGTGGGTCGGGTTCTGGGAGGTGCTGGTGGAACCATCGCCGAAGTTCCAGGACCAGGAAGTCGGGTTCCCGGTGGATGCGTCGGTGAAGGTTACGATCTGGCCAGTCAGGGGGGTGGTCGGAGTCAGCGTGAATTTGGCTGCGGGGGTTTGGACGGTGGAAGTGGCTGCGGAGTTCCCCCCACAGCCAAGCGCGGCGAGGATGCCCAGCAAGGCTCCCGTCATCAGGATGAGACGACCCGTTCGCATGCTTTCTCCTTTGGGCAGATGGGTGAATGGCAATGAGGGCGGGATGTCGGAAGGTGGCCGGGCTTCTCGGATTCATGGAATCGGGAAGGGTTCGACCCCCAGATCATTCCGGTGTTCGCGTTGGACGGCATTTGGCCCAATGGGGAGACCCCAAGGTGCGACATCATTCAATATGAGGGCCGGAATCCGGGTGACCAGCAGGTGTTCCGGGTGATCGGATTCCCTACATGAACTGCAGGATTCCGGCGATGAGCGGCGGGTCATCCAGGCGAGTCCAACGACACTCAGGGTTTCGGGCCTCGCGGCGTCGTCCTGTCCGCCACTGTCCTCTGCCCGCGCGCGACCCCGAGTTACGGCCTTCCCGCTGGCGCCAGGCCGGACCCGGAAGCATGCCTCCTCGGGAGAAGGGTGTAGGGGGCGTTGATGGCACCGTTGGGCGCACCCCGCCGTTCCTGCTCGGGCAGAGCTGCCCTCACATATTCCACCGAGGTCGCATGCGGCGTCACCTTGACCCTCAGATGGCCTGAGCTCGGCAGGAATTGGCCTTCCTTGTAGCCATACTCGTCAGCGTGGTGGGAACGGTCATTCCGGTGGGCGGGTTGCGGCACAAGCTGGTAGATGATGCCGTCGCGTTCCTGCTTGGCGTAGAAGTGATCGTGGCCATGGAACACCGCCGTCACGCCAGTCTGGACCAGCAATGGGTGGATGGGCATCTCCCATCCGGGCCGGTGGATGATGAAGGCATCGGTGCCGTCCAGATCTCGTCCGCCCCATTCCTGGAAAACCGAAGCCTCCGCCCCGCCCCGGCCCGCTGGATGGTAGCTTCCGGTCAACTGATGGATGAAGACGAATTTGAAGGTCGCCTTCGACCCGCGCAGGGTGCGGGCCAACCAGTCGTATTGGGCCTTTCCGAGGGTCATGTTCCAGGGGGACCGGCCACCCTTGGTGGGCAGCGAGGTCCAGTACGGATCGAGCACCACGAAGAGTGCGTCGCCCCACTCCCAGGCGTAGTAGTCCTCCAGCCATGTGCCCAGGGCGTCGCGGTCGGTGTTGCCGGTGTAGAAACCGCCAGGGATCGGATTCATGAAGTAGCGGGTCCGCATCCGATGGGACCAGGCGGCCAAACCGTCCGGAGGTGTTTGACCGTTGCGGTCCAGCGTCTCCCCGTCGTGATTGCCCAGCGCCATGAACAGGGGCGCGAACTGCGCGACCAGGCCCAAGTGGTACCGCTGGGACGCGTACTGCCCCGCCGCCGATGCCCGCGAGGCGTGCTTCTCCGTCATGAAGGTGTCGCCCAGGTCAATGTGGAAGTCGGGACCATCGGCCACTGCGTTCGCGAGCATGCGGCGGTAGAGTTCCGTCGAACAGGAACCGTCCAGATGGGAATCGGCCTGGATGGTGAAGGTGAAGGACTTTCCCCTGGCCCTGGCCGTATGGAAGGTGCCCACTCGTTCGGCAGGCAACAGGCGCCGTTTCGTAGCGGCGTCCAGCACGGCATAGGCGTAGGCATTGTCGGGCTTCAGCCCCTCCAGCACCGAGACCTTTGGCTCCTCCGCGGGCAGGCTGATCCTCCGACCTTCGGTTGGAAGCCGGTTCGGATCGGTCCCCCAAACCAGAATGGCCTCTGTGTTCACATGGGCGAGCAGGCTGACGGAGATCGAGGTCGCCGTGGGGCGACCCAGCACCACGCTTCCCGGGTGCTCCGGAATGTCCGTGAGGAACACCGAGGCTTCGGGCGGTTGGGAGGGGCGCCGATCCTCCCGCCTATCCCCACGGGGTGGGTCCTGTGCGATCTGCGGAACCGTCAATAGCACCGCCAACGCGAACCGCTTCGCAGCCACGCCTAGGCCCGGCATCAGCGCCCGCCTTCGGCAGGCTTGCCCTTGACCGAATAGGAATGGGCTACCATGCCGTTGGTTCTTCCATCCCCCTCATCCGAGGGGAGGAAGGCACGAATGTAGTCCACCCGGACCTCTTTCGGCGACACGGTGACCCGCAGGTGACCCGAGTTCGGCAGGACGTCACCGGAACGGTAGGCTTCCCGATTGAATGCCTGATAGGTGGAATCGGCGGGATTGGGCGTGGACTGGTAGATGACGCCATCCCGTTCCTGGTGCGCGTAGATGTGGTCATGGCCCTGGAAGAAGATCGTGACGCCGGTCTTGACCATCAGGGTGTGGATGGGCATGGGCCATCCGGGACGCTTCTCCTGGAACTGGTCCCGACCGCGCTTGTCCTTCCCGCCCCATTCGTAGAGATCGCTTTCCTCGACGCCGCCGCGACCCGTCCCGTTGACATGGTGGGCGAATACGAACTTCCAGCGGGCCTTGCTGGTGGTAAGGGTCTGCGTGAGCCAGCGATACTGGGCCTCGCCAAGGGTGATCTGCCACAGATCCCGCTTGCCCTTGCCGCCCTGGCCATCCTTCGGGCTGTCCCCTTCCCCCCGCCTCACGTCCCCATGGGCGCGCTCGCCCGCCCGGTTGTCGACGGGCACGGAGGAATGCCAGTAGGGATCGATCACCACGAAAAGGGCGTCGCCCCAGGTCCAGGCGTAGTAGTCCCGAAGGAATCCCACGCGCTCGACCTTTTCCTCATCCCCCGTGTAGAAGCGACCCGGCGTGGGCAGGGCATAGAATCGGTTCCGGGCCTGCGCAGCGAGGACACCGGGGTTGGTGTCGGTGCCGTCGAGCAGGTACCTTGCTGCCTGTTCATGGTTCCCGTTGACCAGGAACAAGGGCGATGAGCTGCCGATCAGCCCCAGGAAGCCCCGCTGGTAGGCATACACCTCCCCGACGGATTCCCGGCTGAGCGTCTGGCGTTCGATCAGGCGTTCGATGCTGAAGTCATCCCCGAGCAGCAGGTAGAAATCGGGCCGATCCTTCGCGACATTACCCAGCGTTCGCACATAGAGGTCCGGGTGGAACATCTTCCCCTGACGTTCGGGATGCGAATCCCCCTGCAGCGCGAAGGTGAAGGTGCTGCCCGCCCCGCGCTGGGTATGGAAGCCGCATTCGGCCCCCGGCTGGAAGGCCGGCTGACCGGCGGCTTTTGTGAAAAGCCGGTAGTGATATTGGGCATCAGGCTTCAGCCCATCCATCTCGATCTCAAGGGGCTGACCAGGCAGCATCGATACCACCGCGGATCGTTTCGGATTGGTATCGTGCGCCAGATTCCATTCCACAAAGGCTTCCCCGGCGGCGGCCGACAGGATGCTGAGGGTCACGGATCGGTCGGTAGGTCGGCCCAGAACCTGGGATTGGCTCGCCATGGGTCCCATGGCCGGGGCGGGTCTGCGACCTTGGGCCGCCAAAGGTTTTTCGCATAGCCTCATGAAGGCGACGAGAGCCGCCGAAGCACCCAGGCTGCGCCAAACCGTCACGAACGTCCCCCCGTGCCGACCCCGAACAGAGGGTCCGTATTCTCTATCTTCGGCATTCGGACCGGGGAGGAATAGATGAAGGGTCCCTTGGGATCTGAAGGGTTGTCGTGGCGCATCCGGGCAAGCTGGTCCTTCTGGCCGGGGGTCAGGGTCCTGCCCACGTCCGCGAATGCCGTGGCGTAGAGATAGGACATCTCCCCGTCCAGTTCCCCATAGCGCTTGGACAGGGACAGTACCTTGGCCTTGTCGGCGGTTTCCCCGTTCAGGAATCGCCGCAGTTCCATCGCGATGGCCCTCCGGACCTGGACGATCTCCGCAAGGTCCTGCCGCTGCAGATCCACCAGATCCGTGATGCGTCGCTGCTGGGTGGGATTCAGAACCGACAGGAAACCTTCCCCGCTGTCACCCGTCAGCGTCGTGCTGATGGAATAGTCCTGCTTGCCCATGGCCGGGGCGGTCTTCATGCCGAAGCCACCGAAATACATCCCGTGGCGTTCAGGGCAGAAGTAGGTGTCCGCCTCCAGAGAACCCGCATACCAGGCGAACATCTCGCTGGCGTAGGTCATGACCGCCACGTTGACGTCGTGGGACATGCTGCGCTTGTCCAGTTGCTCACCGACGTCGGGCCAGGTCCTGGAATCCCCGAACTTCAACCGGGACAGGGCCGCCTTCTGGCGCTCATCCAGGCTTCGGAGCACGGCGGCCATGACCTTCGCACGCTGGTAGGCGATGAGCCCGTCCAATTCATACAGACCGGCAGAAGCCTTCACCACGGCCCGCTTGTCCAGTCCGCGGGATCCGGACGGAATGTCGCCTTCAAGATTCCGACGGAATGCCTTGATCAGGGGGAGGCGCCGTTCCGCGAAGGCGCGGACATCCCGTTCCTGGGCTTGGCCAAGGGCGAGAAGCTGGGCCTTTTGGTCCTGGTTCAGGACGGCCAGCATGTTGTGGGCGATCCGGGTCAGGAACGACGTGTTGTGGCCACCCTCCTTCGCATCGATGTCCCGCATGTACTGGAACCCGAAGTAGTCGGAGACCTTCCCGGGCGGCAGGAAGGTGTCGCCGGCGAAGTCCCCGGTCAGGAATGCCAGGCTATCGAAGGCAATGGTGTGCAGTTGCGCGCGATCGGAAGTCGCCTGTTCGATGGAATAGCGATTCCCATGTTCCCGGGGGCGCGGTGGTGGCTGTTCCCCCCGCCGTGGCGGTCCCGGGCGCTCCTGCGCCAGCAGGACATTCTCTGTCGTGAAGGTGGCCAACATGAGAATCCAAGGTCCGAGGCGTGTCATTTTGAACCACCCTTCAAAGGTCGGTTTCCACCGGGCTTCCCGAAACATTCGTCCATGGAAAGCTTCCCGTCTCCATTGGTATCGAGCTTCCTGAGGAGCGCCGGCGCATGGGCGATCTCATCCGCATCGATGATCTCGTCACCGTTCGGATCCAGCGCCAGGTCGATCTTCGGGCGAGGGGGCTTCTGACCCTGATCCATGGGCGCTGGCCGATCTTCGGGAATGTCGCCATCTGCTCTAGGGACTGGCCTGGATTGGCCCTCATCCCGGTTTTCAGCAGGAGGCAACCCACCCTTGGCCCCCTGGCGATTCTGCCGGGCTTCGGGAACCTGACCGCCTCCCCTGGGGGCAGCGCCATCAGGTCGCTTGGGCCGGTATTCATCAGGAGTCAGCCTTCCATCGCCATTCGTGTCCAGTTTTCGCAGGGCCGCGGAAGCCTTCGCAATCTCATCCGCATCGATCACGCCATCCTGATTGGCGTCCAGGACCGTGAAGATCGGGGGGGTGCGGCGTGCCTGACCAGAAGGGGGAGTCGGCCGATCCTGGGCCTGAACCAGACATCCAACCATGAGAAGTGCGTAGGCAAGTCGGGTCATGATGGACTCCCTTGTTCGATGATCGCCGGAGAAACCTCTAGCTGCTTATTGAGGTCAGATCCTTCTGGACTGACACAATCAATATGCCGCCTCACCCGGCAGGAATCCCGGACGGAGCCTGAATGATGGTGTCCGGAACCCGAACTGCAGTTTTTGGGGCATGAGCGGCGATTTGCCCCTAAATTGCTACTAAATTGAAGCAGTGCGCCCCGCTCTTGAGCAAGCCAGACCTTCAATCTCATCGGTCTGGGGTAGGCCCCGTCGGCAAGGGATCTTCCGAAGGACACGGTGAGATCCTTCGTGGAGCCTCCGAGCAGACCATTTCGGTTGCCAGACTGTCAGTCCTGTTTGACGGGCACCTTCTGATGCCTCCAGCGAGCTCCCTAACTCGGCGCCTATCTTCCAGTGAATATTCATCCGTAGATTCGAAGCATGGGTGGAGGTTCCGAATGCTTCCTCGATTCGATTTTCTCTATATATTCTTCGTACCGCTTTTGGGCCAACAGGCAGTCATAGGCCCAATACAGGCAATACTGAGATAATACTTTTTGTCCGTAACTCTTCGAAATATATAAAATAAAATAACTTAGTTTTTCGAATTCATCCTGCTTCCAGCGATCAAGCAACATGTACAGATAGACAAAGACATACGAAATGTTTTCTCCAACTTCAATACATTCCACATTGTTCAATCCCGATTTCAACTTCGCGTAGAAGGAGCGTTGCTCCGCGTCCATCATTTGTTCAGATGGATAGTTCTGGATGAAGACTGGATTAGTCACTTGCACCTCGGTGAGATGAGGATAATCACCGGCTTAAGGATGGTTCAAAGCTCCCTTGTAGTGCCGATGCCTCATAGGCCCACAAGAGGAGAAGCCGACTACGACTACATCTGGTAATTCTGTGAGCCCGCCAATTTCCCGCCAGAGTTCTGAAACCAGGAGAAATTATCAACACTTACTGACAACGAAGGATAATGAAACGCATCGCATCCCCGAAGCCTAGACACAAGAAAGCCCCTGATTTCACAGGGGCTTTGAGTGGTGGTCCCGGAGCGATTCGAACGCCCGACCCTCAGATTCGTAGTCTGTTTTTGAAACATTGGGCCGTTTTGGGCCGGACATGGCTAATTTTGTTTTTTAATTGTAAATACAGCACTTTGGCACATTTTAACTTGGATCTACTTGGATGTTGGTTAGCTAATTTTGTGCCTAGTATGTGGTAATAGCGTGGTAACGGACTACACTCATACCACAGGCGAGGATTAGCCATGGGCGAATCAAGAGGCAGAACAATCAACAAGGCTTTCATCGAGGCGATGGAACCGACAGCAAAGGTGTATAGGATCCCGGATGCCCATACTCGTGGGCTTTACATCCAGATGACGCCCGCGGGTGTGCTGTCCTGGGTTCTGCGATTCAGAGTGCATGGGCACGAAAAGACGCACTCGATTGGCCGGTGGCCAGAAATGACAGTGGCTCTTGCCAGAAGGAAAGCCCTCTCCCTGTTAGGAGACATCGGCGAAGGGAACGATCCCGCGACAAAGAGGAAGGCTGAACGCCAAGCCAAGACGGTTAAGGATCTGGCGGACCAATTCAGGAAGGAACACCTGCCCACCCTGAAGCCCAGCACCCGGGCAGAATATGAACGCCTGCTTACCAAGCGGATCCTTCCAGCCCTTGGGTCCAAGCGGGTGAAGGACATTGACCCGTCCGATGTAGCGGCCATGCTTTCTCAAATTCGCCTTGATACGCCTAAGGGAATCGAGGCGAACCGAACCCGGGCCACGCTATCCAAGATGTTCAGCCTTGGCGCCCTGTGGGGTTACTGCGCAAGCGGGGCAAACCCGGCGAAGGGGCAAGCCCGGGCGCCTGAAATCAGGAAAGATCGACACTTGTCAGATCGGGAATTAATAGCCCTAGGCACAGCCCTTCGACACCTAGAACCCACACCCGAAGACCTAGTACGGCCCGAGAATGCCCTTCCTGCTGAAAATGTTCACGCTCTGGCGGCTATTCGATTGGCCTTACTAACGGGCATGAGGAAATCGGAAATCATTGGTGACAAGGTTCGGGAGATTACTGCTCTGCCCTGGACCGCTGTAGATCTTGACGCTGGGCAGATCCGTTTGGAGCATCACAAGACTTCAAAGAAGGCGGGCACCCGAATCGTACCGCTATGCACCCCCGCATGCGAACTGTTGGAAAACTTGCCG
The DNA here is from genome assembly GCA_035255365.1 of Geothrix sp. GTDB lineage: Bacteria > Acidobacteriota > Holophagae > Holophagales > Holophagaceae > Geothrix. The sequence goes on along the minus strand of DATEZS010000073.1, from coordinate 137,999 downwards.
AAGGTACTCGGCAATCCCTATGTGATTCCGGGGGGTGTGATCGCTGAATCCCTGGTAAACCTTCAGTCACCCTGGGAACGGGTAAGAGAAGCAGTGAACACCCTTCAGGAGAAGGCCAAGGTGCCAAAGAAGGACCGGGTAGATGTTTCCGATGTGACAATCCACGATTTGCGGCGTTCCTTCGCGAGTCTGGGTGCCCGCCTGGGCTACCCAGAGGCCTTCACTGGAGCCCTACTGGGTCACAGTGCCGGGACGGTCACGCAGGGATATGCCCGCCTCGGCTTTGATCCATTGCGCGACGCCGTGGAAGTGATCGGTGCCCGAATGGCCGCCCTGCTGGAAGGATCGGTGGATATGGCGAAGGAAGCCGAAGAAGCGAAAGCGGCAAAAGTGAAAGCTGCGGAGAGGCGGGCGGGTAGAGGTGCCTGAGTCAGCCTAATGCTGGATAAGCCTAACTCCTAAGGCATCTCAATGATCGGTTAATAAACCCGCATCTTCCCCAATCCGCGGAAGAGTTGCAGCAAAAAGACGTAGATGGATGGGACTAGATAGTGAGAATGGGGTATTGGGCTAGTCCAAGATTTGGTAAATTAAGATATAAGATGTGACACTCATCACTCTGTTCTAGGTCGACCATCTTTGAAACACTCGGAGAAACCTATGCAATGGAAACAGTGGCACCTAGGTTGCTCCTTGCTTACCCTGGCGCTGGCCTTCGGATGTGGCGGCGGTGGGAGTAAGTCAAATCCTCCCCCAACTCCTGTATCGCTCGACCCCTCTGGGATTTTCCAAGGTTCAATGATATCAACATCTTTTGCACCAGTTGATATTACTGAGGGAATCATCCTACCCACCGGTGAAGCACGGTTATTGCTGCGCAGTGGCTATCAAATTAGTGCCAATTTGCAAATTACAAATAATACATTTAATTCAAGTGCATTGGAATATACAACATCTAGTCAACAATCCATCACAATTAGTGACGGCAAAATCAACAGTTCAGCCACAAGTGGTGGCCAAGCCAATTTAAATGGTAGCTATAATACATTTAATGATAATGGACAATTTACACTATATTCGATAGCACCATTAAATAGTAGTTCATCCCCCAAAAGCCTCAATAATTTGGCGGGGACTTGGATTGCTGATGCGGTTACATCTGCGGGGTATATCCTTATCAATATTAATTCAAGTGGAAATATAACACCTACTAGTCAATTCGGAGGTCAATTCACGCAGATTACACCAAATAATAATGGATTCAGGGTGTCAATTTCAATAAATGGTCTATCATACACGGGACTCGCTTATACTTTTGGAAATAGCCAATTTGCAGATACTTTTTTGGTCATACTTGCCAGCACTACTAATGGACAGTTTTACGCGGTTTTTCACCATTAACAAAAATCAATATTGATTGCTTTCCATAACTATATAAGGAGAAACAAATGAAAAAAGGTTTCCTACCAGTGCTCTCTATTGCACTCTTGTTTCTATTCACACTAGGATGCAAGCGAGCACCTGAATACTTCGTGGCCGGAGATTCTGGCCAGTGGAAAATCATCGAAATCAATGAGACATCGACTGATAAACAAAAATGGCAAACTGTGGTTGATATCGTCGCAACCAAGTTGGATATCGAGACACTTGATGAAACTTCCGGCTATATCCGAACTGGGTGGAAAATCGGATATGGGTTCAACCAGGGGGATGCAACATTTAATACTTACAGAGTGCGGGCTACGATGAAATTTGAACCTGGATTCAAGCGAATTAGAATTAAGACGGAAGCCATTTATAACAATATCAGTGGTTTTGACAATCGCCTTTTGAATGATATTGTTCAAGATGTCCAAGGGCGACTAGGGCGAACAGTTAAATAGTCATCCATTAATTCCACAGGGCGTTAACCTTAGCCAAGATCAACAATAGTCCCCCGAATCAAACTAGCCCAAGAGGCCTGGTTCGGGGGATATTATCGTTTAAACTTAATTGCCTATAATGGTATTGGCGCGGCTAGGGCGACGGCCCGAATCTCGGAACCCGCACCGGGGTGCCGCGTCTTCTTTGCGGGCAAGCATTGGTGGGAGTGCGGAATGGAAGACCAGGAATTATTAGATTCTGGCTATTCCTCTGAAGAAATTGCTGTCTTTGAGTCTTTCAGTAAAGCTGCTGACTCCTTGGCACCTGAACTAAAGACGGATCGCGGGAGCGTTTGGCAAGCACTTAATACTTACTATGAAAATTATCAATGGCAAATATTGATAACAGAGGGTGTTGAAAATGCAAAACAGGCTAAATTGAAACTCCGCAGGCTAGCAACAGCATCCGACGAACTAGCAAGTTCAATGCTTTCACTAGGCCAAGGGGCTATAGAAGTGCTTTGTCGTCAGACCCTGCGTCCGGATCTATTCGACGCTGCGGAACCTGCTGGCTTACCCGATCCCCGCCCCTGGGGTAATCGCCATGGATCGGTATTTTTAGGGCCTCAAGTTGAAGCACCTTGGATAACTCGCCTCAAAGCACTTTCTGATCTAGCTCGGGCAAAGGCTGATCGAATAGAAGCGTTGACCAAGAAAGGCGGTAGGGGGAAAACCTTGGGCACGCGCATTCACGGTTCACCCGAAGAACAATTGGCTAAAGATTGTGGATCTTTTGCGGAGGACCATGGTTGCCGAACCCAGGCGGTAATACTCCGGATGACACAGGTGATCATGGAGGCCGCGCGGGGCAAAAAATGGATGGAGCGCAAAAAGGACACGAAACCCTCGCCAGATAAGGGACGGAAGGCCGTTCGAAAGATGGCCCAAACCAAGCCCGGCTAGGGGGACTGTTTAGGCCATCGACACAACCCGAACCTCAGAATTGCCAAGGGGAGCTCCCGCGGCCTATTCAGAGGTGAAAATGAGCAAACTCGACCAACAAAATCAACCCGCAGGCCGCGCCCTGCTGGATCCCAAGGCTGCTGCGGCCTACCTGGACCTTTCCGAATGGACGCTGGCGGAATGGAGATGCAGAGGTAATGGACCTCGGTATTTCAAAATTTCGAATCGTGTCCGGTATTCCCTTGCCGAGTTGAATATCTGGCTTGAAGCCCGGTCTGTCGTCTCAACCTCTGAGCATGACGCCAAGAAGGCGGGGTGAGGCCATGACTACGCGGGAAGGTGTCGCGGGGCACCCTATCAACCTCGCCTGTTCCTTCTTCAATAATGCCGAAGATGCACACCCCAAGCCCTGGTCCGGTACCTGGCCAGGCCTGGTAGGCATGCTCGAAATGACGAACACCCCTCGGCCTCGCCCCACGGGAGACGATCCCAAGAAGGGGCTTCCTGCCATTGCGCCAGCAACCTTTGAACCCCTTCATCGGGGTAAGGATGATGCTCGATCCTTGCAACTGCTGGGGCTGGACTATGACAACAGCAGGGATGAGGTGATCCCGGGGGAATTCCACCGTAGCGGAACCCCAAAAACAAGAAAGGTGATGATCGATAGGCCCGTAACCCTGGAAGAAGTATCAGAGATCCTTTGGGATGTGGGCTTCGCCGGTTATCAATGGACCACCTGGAGCAACCGGGATGGATGGCCGAAGTTTCGCGCAGTAGTGCCCATGGAAGCCCCCGTGCCTGCCGCCCTATGGGAACAGGCCACCGAGTACGCCCTGGCCTGCTTGGGCCTGTTAGACACGCGCAGGGGCCTAGATATGGGTGCCCTTCGGGATGTGGCCCGGATGTACTTCCTGCCCGGCCATCCAGGGGGGGCTGAAGCCATTGCCCGCCAGGAAATTGTAGGAAAGCCCTTGCGGATCCCGGTGGATGAGTTGCCCGCAATTGCCGTTCCGGAGTTGCCCCGCCTTCCCCATATCGAGCGGGAGCGAGAGCGCCGACGTCACGGCGGGTACGCCTGGGCAGGGCCGCTTGGAGTGGACCTTACAACCCTACACCTTGCAAAACTGATCGCCTCGCTTGGCGTGAAGGTGGGCCATGAAAGGGGCTACAAAGGAGGGAGCAAGTGGCGAACCCACTGTCTCTGGCCCGATGAACACTCCCACGCCCTGGACGATGATTCGGGCGTCGTAATCCACGAACCGGGCCGCTGGCCCACCTGGTCCTGTGCCCACACCTGCCATACCCACCTGGGCTTGGTAGATGTGCTGCGGGCTGCGGGGGTGGTGCATGACTGATCTGAGTAACTTTGCACAACCACTGGGGCGGAACGAAAGCGAGGCAACGATCAAACGCCTGGCTGCCCTTCACCCCTTGGAATACGAGAAAGTGCGAGATGCTGAGGCCAAGGGCCTATCTTGCCGCCCGGGTGTCCTCGATGACCTAGTGAAGAAGGAACGATCTAGGCAAGCCCCGGAGGCGAAGAACGGTGGAACGCCAGCTCTCTGTCCTCAAACTGAGTTGTGGCCAAGCACCGTTGTCCCTGCTGATCTACTGGATGAGATTCAGGCCACGATTCAAACCTTTATCGTGTGCGATGAGGAAGTAGCCATTACAGGTACCCTTTGGGCGGCCTTCACCTGGTTCATCGAAGTGGTCCAGGTGGCGCCTTTGGCTGTTATTACCGCCCCCGAACCGCGGTGCGGGAAAACACAGTTCCTCGACTTGCTGGGCCGCCTCGCTTGTCGGCCCCTGGTCGCATCCAACATTTCTCCCGCTGCGGTGTTCCGCGTCATTGAGGCCCACCGGCCCACGCTAATGATTGATGAGGCCGATTCCTTCCTCAAGGAGAACGAAGAACTGCGGGGCGTCATCAATTCCGGACACACACGGCAGAGCGCCTATGTGATCCGAACCGTGGGAGATGACCACGAACCCAAGCGATTTTGCACCTGGGGGGCCAAAGCGTTATCAGGGATTGGACGCTTACCGGGAACGCTCATGGACCGTGCCGTGATCCTGGAACTGCGCCGCAAGCTGAAATCAGAGAAGGTTCAAAGGCTCCGACATGCAGACCCGGCGCAGTTTGAGCGCCTAGCTTCGCAGCTTGCGACCTTTGCCGAGGCAGCTAGTTCAGACATTCAACGGGCCCGCCCTCAATTACCCAATGAACTTAATGACCGCGCCCAGGACAACTGGGAACCCCTGTTGGCAATCGCCGATCATGTGGGTGGGGGCTGGCCCAAGAAGGCCAGACTAGCGGCGCTGAAACTTGCTGGCGTTGAACAGGAACCGATGTCCATTGCTGCCCAGCTACTGGCAGATATTCAGGCTGCTTTCACGCGGAAGAATGTGGGAAGGCTGGGAACCTCGGATCTTTTGAAGGAACTGGCTTCAGATGACCTGAAGCCCTGGCTCACCTTTGACCACGCCAAGTCAATTACCGCCGCTCAACTAGCCAAGCTGCTGAAGCCCTACGGCATCAAGCCCAGGGACCTGAAACTGGGTGGCGGGACCCTGAAGGGCTACACTCTGGAACAATTCAGGGATGTATTCGAGCGATACTTGGATCCCTCACAGGAAGGGGGGGATTCGCCGCAACCCGCGACCAGTGAACAATGGCGAGGGGTTTCCGGTAGCCCCTCAGAATTCGGCAGTGCAACCACCCGCGACCCGCAACCGATCCCAAGTAGCGAGGTTGCCTCGGATCTGATCTACCGCGACCAAGGGGCAACCTCAAGAACCCCGCCATTCTTGGATAGTCGCGAGGTAGCGGGAAATGAAGGGGGAGAACGGACGGACACGGAGCCCGATTCCTGGCCGAAAGCCTCTGGTGATGGATGGGATCTATGACGCCGGGGGACATTCTGTCGGAGCTGGGCCAACGCGGATTCCGCCTCACCCTCCGGCCCGGGGGACTTCACCTTTCCCCTCCGACGGACCAATGCGAGCCCCCACCTGATCTATTTGCACTGATCGCCGAGTACCGCCCCTCACTGATAGAACACCTGGAGGCTGAAGCCAGAGCCTGGGCAGACCATGAGGCAAGCCTAGCCGCAGGGCGGGTGACGCTCTTCCCCGCTCACCTCCGGGCCTTTGTGCATCCCTCCATCCGGCACCTGTGATCGGCGGGGGGATCGTGGCGTCAACTCGAATTTGAACAAACGCCCCCGCCCCACCCTTGATTCGTGCACCCCGCCACCTGGTTCCTACATTGGCTCAGTCCACAGGGGACAGCTATCCTGAAACCCTTGAATTGATATACAAGTTGCAACATATATAAGGTGACAGGCCCATATGCGGTAACAGGCATCCCGCGTAAACCGGAATTGGAACCCGCCCCGTGCAGAGGGGCACCTGCTGCATCACACCCCCGCCTTGCTTTCGTGGACCCCATCCTGGGGGGGGGGTGATAGTCCGAATAAATTCTCATATTCGTGGCCTTGATAACCAGATTCAGGCGCATGCTTTTGCTGCAACCAATCAGAGGCCCAACATGCGATCCAGGCTTTTCTCCGTTTTTGCTTTAATCCTATTTGCACTTCCAGTGTTTGCGCCTGTCCAAGCAAGAGAGATCGTTCGAGTTGCCCAAACTAAGAGCGAAACCGTTTACATCACCCGTACCGGAAAGAAATTCCATAAGGCAGGCTGCCAATACCTCCGTCAGAGCAGCATTCCCATTAAGCGATCCGATGCCGAAAGAAACTACACCGCTTGCAAGGTGTGCCGCCCCTAGGTAGGTCCTTCTAGAAACCCTAATGCCTTCAGAACCCGCAATTGACGGTGGGATCATTGCTCCCGGTTTATGAAAATGATCTAGCCAGGATTCTCCGATGCAAGGATCCCCTTATGGAAATCTACGGGAACTCGCGACGGCAAGACGGGGGAACCTCAAACGAGGATGCTTTTCTAATCGGCCAAAAACCTGTTCCTCATGCAGCACTCTGCGACGGGTCAGGGAACGCCGGAAAGGTGGCGAAACGCGCATTAAAAATTCTTGAAGGTTTGGTGCTTCACGAATCGATTGGTAATTTTCAATTTTTCCAGACCTGGAACAACTGGACTCACTTATTAGATTCAGCTCTTCTCGGTGGTCCCCAAAGCACCTTCCTGGCGGTTGCCATTTTACCTGATCGAGTTGTGGGCGCCTGCGCTGGCGACTCCCGGCTCTACTACCTTCCGAGTGCTGGCGAGATCCAAATACTCACCGAGGACGCCGCCAAGTTTCGCCTGGGCTCTGGTGAAGTAAAACCCTTCCCAATCCACCTGCGCATAAGACCTGGAGACATTCTTCTCCTAATGTCGGATGGGGCATGGACTCCACTCAATCGAGCAAAGCTAGAAAGGCTAAGAGGGGTAGCCTCTTCCATGCATTTCTCCGAGTTTCCAGCCATGATCCTCGATGAGGCAGGAAAGTCGGGCCGGGCTGACGATATGACAGTCGTGGCGATCAGGTTTTGAAACCAGATCAGAAATGAAGTGACCGGCTCGAGTTGATAGATTCCGCTTGGTGGATGAAGGGCAGGAGGCCGGTCAGCTTCCGCGGGATGTGGTAAAGATGCGGTAACAACAAAAAGGCTCATCGATGAAGATGAGCCTAAGTGCTGTTTTCTTTGGTGGTCCCGGAGCGATTCGAACGCCCGACCCTCAGATTCGTAGTCTGATGCTCTATCCAGCTGAGCTACGGGACCGCACTGAATGAATGATTCTACCGGAATGGGATGGGTTGTCCATCCCAAACGCGCAGGGGCACGGTCGCGGAGGCGGGGCAGGCCTGGCTGGTGAGGTCCGTGGCGAGGTGATCCATGAGGGCGCGGGCGGTGGTGAGTTTGCCGCCGAGGACGAGGGTCAGGTTGGCGAAGCGCGGATGCCGCTCCAGGACGGCTTCGCGGCTGAGGTGGGTGGTGGTTCCGCTGGAGGCAACGAGGGGACGGACGCCCAGTTCCTCGCTTTTCACCGGGAGGCGGCGCCAGGGAATGCTCGGCAGCAGAGTCTCCAGCCCCTTGAACAACTCCTCCCGTTCGGCTTCCACGATGGGCACCCAGCCCTCGGAGACTTCCCGCTCGGTGGTACCCACCTGCAGCATGCCGTCCCTAGGGATGACGAAGAGAATGCGCCCCTTGGGCCGCCGGATGGCCCAGGGACGGTCGCAACCCGGCACGGGATCGAACCAGAGGTGGATGCCCGAGGAGAGGCGCAGCCGCTTGCGCGACTCGCCGAACCATTGGGCCATGGCGCCATCGGTCCAGGGGCCCAGGGCGAACACCCATCGGCGTGCCCGGAGCTGGCGCACGGTCCCGTCGCGCCGATCCCGGAGGCGCAGGCTTCGCAATTCTTCGTCTGCATCAAAAAAGGCCTCTGGATCGTGGTGATCGAGAACAAAGGCATCGCTGGAAGCGGCGAGATCCTTGGTCAGGCTGCGATCCCAGGTGAGCAGATCGGCGTAGGCGGTGGCCCCGCGGAAAGGCCCCTGCTGACTGCGCTGATCCGCCTTGAAGGTGCCCCGGGGCACTCGCCCCAAGTGCAGTTCCGGGGGCCATCCGGGCCGTTCCGCGCCCCAGTGGTCGTAGAGACCGATGCCGATGCGGTGGGCGATTCCCTCGGCCCAGAATCGGTGGGGCATCCAGAAGGCCTCCCAGCGGCAGCGGTGGGGGGCGATGCGGGCCCAGGTGGCGCGCTCGACCAGCCCCTCGCGCATCTGGCGGATGTCGCCGGTGAGCATGTAGCGGATGCCGCCGTGGAGCAGCTGGCTGGACCACTGGCTGGTGCCGCCGCCGATCTCGCCCTTGTCCACCAGGGCGCAGGATACGCCCCGCAGCGTGAGCTCCCGGGCCAAAGCGGCACCGTGGATGCCCGCGCCCAGGATCGCCACCTCGACTTCCAGGGAGAGGGGCAGCGCGCAGGGGCCTTCGGGAGGAGCAGGCCAGACATCCACCGACATGGGTACCTCAGAAGCAGACCGCGCAGTTGTCTTGATCGGGATTCGAAACGGGGAATCCGGAAAGGTTGTCGCGAGGCAGGCGAGAAGGGGCACCTCGGACAATTTCAGTGTGCGGGGGCTTGTGCTTCAATGGAACCACCATGACCCAGTCTCGCCTTCGATCCGTCCTGAACCTCACGGTCCTCGTCGCCGCCCTCGGCTACTTCGTGGACATGTTCGACCTGCTGCTCTTTCCCATCCTGCGCCAGCAGAGCCTCGCCTCCCTCGGGATCCCCATCGGCGCCGCGCAGATCGGACCCTACGCGCTGCTCCTGAACGCCCAGATGATCGGCATGCTGCTGGGAGGGATCTTCTGGGGCATTCTCGGGGATCGCAAGGGACGCCTGTCCACCCTGTTCGGCAGCATCGCCCTCTACTCCGTGGCCAACCTCGCCAATGCCTATGTCACCTCCATCGAGGCCTACGCGCTGTGGCGCTTCATCGCCGGGTTCGGCCTGGCGGGGGAACTGGGCGCCGCCGTCACCCTCGTCGCGGAAGTCCTGCCCAAGGAATTGCGAGGTTATGGCACGGCCCTGGTTGCGGGCGTGGGCGTCTTCGGCACAGTCGTGGCCGTCCTGGTGGGGCGCCACCTGTCCTGGCAGCACGCCTATCTGGTGGGCGGCGGCCTGGGGATCCTGCTCCTGTTCCTTCGGGTGGGCATCCGGGAGAGCCTCATGTTCAAGCAGGCCGAAACCAGCACCATCAGCCGGGGTGACTTCTTCAGCCTCTTCACGTCCCGGGAGCGCTTCAGCAGGTACGCCCGCTGCATTCTCATCGGGCTGCCCACCTGGTTCACGGTGGGCATCCTGGTGAATCTTTCCGACCAGTTCGGCCCCCTGCTGGGCGTGAAGGGGAAAGTGGATCCAGCGGTGGCGGTGGCCTGCATGTACTGCGGCATCACCGCCGGCAGCCTCTTCTCGGGCTTCCTGAGCCAGGCCTGGGGCACCCGCACGCGCGTGGTGGGCATCTTCATCGGCGCGGCCTTCCTGGGCGTGATGGTCTTCCTCCTGGGCCGTGGCTTCACCCCCGTGGGTCTCTATGTCCTTTCCGCGTATCTCGGCCTGGCCACGGGCTACTGGGCCGTCTTCGTCACCATGGCGGCCGAGCAGTTCGGCACCAACCTCCGCGCCACGGTGGCCACCACCGCCCCCAATTTCGTCCGGGGCTCCGTCGTGCTCATCACCACCAGTTTCGTGGCCCTCAAGGGCCATGTGGGCATGCTGGCCGCCGCCTGGATCGTGGGCATTGTCTGCTACGGCATCGCGGCCATCAGCCTTTCCGGCCTCGAGGATACCCATGGGCGGGACCTCGATTTCGTGGAATAAGCCGGAGGTTGGTTCGAATTTTGCGATCTTGAATCAAACTCAAAATGCCCCATGTTGAGGTCCTTCATCCCGGTACCCTGCAACTGATCGTCAGGGATTCCTGTGGATGCCATCCCAGCGCTTCCCCCACGGCAGCCGGCCGGTTGCCGCGCGCTCGGAAGCCCCGTTTCCCATAGGAGGATTCATGGGCAACACCGCGACCCTACGCAACGGCGTGAATGTCGAGGAGCTCAATGCCCTCGTCGAACGCGTGAAAGCGAACCCGGCCATGGCCAAATTCCGGTTCCGTTCGAGATCCAAATGGGTGAATCGCGCCCACTCCCACAGCACCTTCGACTCCCTCTACGGCGCCTGCATGGAACACAAACGCGCCAATCCCCTGTTCATGGAAGGGGACGAACCCGCCGCCCTGCTGGGCACCGACCTCGCGCCCAACGCCGGGGAAGCCGCGCTGCATTCGCTAAGTTCATGCCTGAGCGTCACCTATGCCTACACAGCCGCCGCCATGGGCATCGACATCACCAGCCTGAGCTTCGATCTCGAAACCGACACGGACCTGCGGGGTTTCATGCAGCTGGACGAGAAGATCCGCCCCGGGCTCTCCCAGATCCGCGTGAAGGTCAACCTCAAGTGCGACGGGACGCCAGAGCAGATCAAGGAACTGCATGCCCAGGTTCTGAAATCATCCCCCCTGTACGACACCTTCAAGAATCCGGTGGACATCCAGGTCACCACGAGTTGATCAGGACACGTTAAGCCTGGTTTGGATGAGCCTTCTGCGCAGAGGCTGGAAGCAGCCTCTGCGCTCAGTCGTCCGCGTCAGCAGGCCCTAGTAGACCGCGTCCGCCCCACCGTCCAGCGCGATCACCGTGCCGGTCGTCCAGGCGCTCTCATCGCTGAGCAGGTGGGCGGCGAGTGCGGCCACTTCCTCGGGTTGCCCCAGACGATGAAGCGGATTCACGCCGGAAAGCCGCGCCAGGTCCGCTTCGGGGCTCCCGCTTTGTTCGATTCGCGCGTCCACCATGGCCGTGTGGATGGGGCCTGGCGCGATGGCATTGCAGCGGATCTTGCGAGGCGCCCACTCCTGGGCCAGCACCTTGACCAGCATGTGAACGCCCGCCTTCGCCACGCTGTAGGCGGCGCTGTCCGGGATGGCCCGGAGGCCGATGTTGGAGCCGACCATGACCACGCTGGCTCCCCCGTTCAGCTTCGGGCCGAGGTGGTGGGCCAGGAGCCAGGGGCCCCGGAGATTGGCGGCCATCATGGCGTCGAAAGTCCCGACGCTGGAGCCTTCCACTGAACCAATGGCCAGCTGCCCTGCCCCCAGGAACATGCCATCCAGGTTCGGACAATGGGCGGCGAAGTCCGCCACGGCAGCATCATCTGCGTGATCCAGCACCGCGAAGACGGCATCGGGCAGCGTGTCCCGAAGGGTCTCCAGGTGTCTGCCGAGGAGAATCAGGTCCGCCCCGCGATCGTTGAACATCCGGGCCGCCGCTCGACCGATGCCGCTTCCGGCACCGCTCACGAGGATCCGCTTGCCTTGGAGGCTGCTCATAGCTGTTCTGGCATTCTCAGGATTCCCGAGCCGGTCCGGACCGGCACGACCACGCCGCCGCTGATCGCCCAGGTGAGCGCCTGATTGGGCGTCAGGTCCACCTTCCTCACCTTTGCCGCTTCCACCATCACCACATAGCCGGAAGTGGGGTTGGGCGAGGTGGGCACATAGACCGCGATCATCGCTTGGCCGCCGGCCATGGCCCAGGAGCAGTCCCGGTTGGCCACGAAGCCGAGCGTGAAGGAGCCTGGCTGGGGCCATTCCACGAGGACCACTTCGCTGAAGCTGCCTTCCTGGCCGGACTGGATGGCCCCCATGAGCTGGCGGGTCGCACCATAGATGCTCTTGACCACGGGCACATGCATCATCAGGTCATCCAGCCAATCCAGCAGCTGGCGGCCCAGGAAATTGCCCATGAGGAACCCGACCATCACCAGCAGCAGCAGGGTGGCCGCCGCGGAGAAGAGCGCCAGTGCCCAGGTGGGGGGATCCGGCACCTGGATCGCGTGAGCCAGCCAAGTCAGAGGGCCACGGAAGATCCCCACCAGGGCGTTGAAGATGCCTTGAAGAATCCAGAGCGTCACCACCATGGGGAGCAGGGTGAAGAGACCCGCGAGGAGATACTTCCTGATCATCGATGCCCTCCCGGGCGGTGCATGGGCCAAGGGTTTCCGGGTGTCCCGCGCAGCCCCGCAGGGGATGCCGGGGAAAAGCCCACGAGCGGAGAGTTCGTCATCATTTTTCCTTGTCCTCGGGTCCGGTGAGGTGGCTGGTGCCGTTCATGATGCGCACCCCGACCACTTTCCAGAAGCCATGGAAGTAGGAGATCGCGCTCCAGATGGCCAGGAAGACGGCCACCCACAGCAGGAGGACCCCCATGCCCCAGAAGAAGCTGTAGGGATGATTGAGCTGAATGAAGAAATGGAAGATGTCCTTGTGGGTCCACTCGAAGAGCCAGTAGTCCAGGCGCGGGCCGAGGATGAGGCACGAGATGGCGGCCACCTGGAAGCCCATTTTCCACTTGCCGATGGTGCCTGCAGGGATGGTCAGCCCTTCCTCGCTGGCGATGCCCCGCAGGCCCGTCACCGCAAATTCCCGCGCCAGGATGATGAAGGTGATCCAGGCGGGGGCGAGGTTCAATTCCACCAGGGAGATCAGCGCTCCCGAGACGAGCAGCTTGTCCGCGAGCGGATCCAGGAGCTTCCCCAGGGTCGTGACCTGTTTCCACCGGCGGGCCAGGTACCCGTCGAGGGCATCCGTGATGGAGGCGATCCAGAACACCACCACGCCGATGACCTCATGATTGGTCACCCGGGTCATGAGCACCACCACGAGGATGGGCACCATGATGATGCGAGCGAGGGAGAGAAGGTTGGGTACGTTCATCGGATGAGGCTAAAGCTCCGCTTCCAGCCTACCGCCATTCACAGCACCAGCACCGCTCCCTGGGCCAGGAGCTTCTGCCAGACGTCATCGCCCATCGTTTCCGAGGCCCCCGCCTCCAGCCCGGAGTGGGCGAGGCTGGTCCGGGAGAAGCGCACGGGAATGCCCCGGGACCGGAGGGTCTGCAGAACCTCCTGGGCCATGGGATCCTCCAACAGTTCCACCGCCTGGTGCGCCAGGCAGAGCCAGGGCGTGCCCTCGGCCAGATGGCCCAGGGTCTCCAGGAGCAGGCGCCGACCCAGCGCGCGGTCCCCCGGGGCGAAGGCCGAGCGGAGCAGAACCACCGGGAGCTTCGCCGGAGCGGAGGCCGCCAGGGGTGCCGCCGCGGATCGCGGCATGGAGGGCACCTGCAGTTCCCAATGAGTCCCCTGCCGGACCTGACGAGCCGGCCTGCCCTGCTTCTCCAGGTAGGCCGCCACATTGAGGCAGAGGGTCTCGTCCTCGCCCCGGACCCGCAGGGGTTCGCCCGGATGCTGGGCCAGCATGTCTCTCAATTCCAGGAGGGCCTGGAAGACCGTGACATCGAGCAGCTCGAGGGTGAGGATATCCATGGGAGGAACCTTCTGGTGCCAGTTGAACACCCGAATCCACTGGCATTCAAGGCCTGGCTTCAAAATGAGGCCCAGGGCAAGGGTTTCGCCCGGGTGGGATTCGCCGCCTGTCACCCCTTCGAGGCGGAGCGGAATCACCTGGAGGCTTGGTTTGCCGAGGAACGCGGGGCCCTTCTGCCCTACCTGGAGCTCACCAGGCTCCTGGATCCCCGGACCCTCTTCCCGGGGGCCCGCACAGCCCTCGTGGGCTTCTTCCCCTATGCCCGGCCCGAGGCCGTGCCGGGCGCGACCCCGGGGAGCCTGAAGCTGAGCCGCTACCTCTGGGGTCCGGATTACCACGCCATTCTGAAGCCGCGGTTGGCTCAGCTTCTGGAAGCGGCGCAGTCGCGCTGGCCGGGCCTGACAGGGCGCGTGTGCGTGGATACGGCCCCGATCCTGGAGCGCCAGTTGGCCGCCCGGGCGGGCCTGGGCTGGCAGGGCAGGCACACGCTCCTGATTGCGGGGAAGGACGGTTCCTGGGGCTTCCTGGGGGTGCTCCTGCTTTCCGTGGACCTGCCCCAGGACGACCCCTTCCAGGGCCACCAGTGCGGCACCTGCCGGGCCTGCCTGGACGCCTGCCCCTCGGGTGCCCTCGAGCCGTTCCGTCTGGACCCCGCCAAGTGCCTCACCACCTATACCGTTGAAACCGAGATCGAGCCCCCTCCCGTTGTGGCCCGGGCGCTCCGCGACACCCGCTGGGCCGCCGGCTGCGATGCCTGCCAGGAGGTCTGCCCCTGGAATCGGGCACCCCTCTGGGGGGATCCCGCCCTCTGGGGTGGCCCCAGCCCCCTCCACACCTTGGCGGCCGAGGCTCTGCCCCGGGGGGCGGCCCAGTGGCGAAAACACGCCAAAGGCACTGGCCTGCGCCGTATCAGGGATCGCCACTGGCGGGCGACCTTGGCCAGAATCCTTTCACCGTAATTTTTCATTGGCGCTCCTGGGCTTTTTTTCCTATAAACAAGCTTCCGGCCGAAGGTGGCCGCCCCACTTTTGAGGAGGCACCTCGGATGCCCATGAAGCACTGGACTGTCCAGGACGCCGCGACCTTGTACGGCGTGAAGGAGTGGGGAAACGGCTACTTCGGCATCAACTCCAAGGGGCACCTTGAAGTCACGCCGACCCAGGATGAAGCCCTGAGCTGCGACCTCTACGAGATTGTCCAGCACCTCAAGAAAAAGGGGCTCCGCACGCCGCTGCACCTGCGGTTCCCCCAGATGCTCAATCATCGCGTGGTGGAAGTGAACGAAGCCTTCCGCCGCTCCATCCTCGAGTTCGGCTACGAAGGCGGCTACCAGGGCGTCTTCCCGGTCAAGACCAACCAGATGAAGGAAGTCGTCGAAGAGGTCGTCCGGGCCGGAAACAAGTACCACTACGGGCTGGAAGCCGGCTCGAAACCCGAATTGATCATCGCCCTCAGCCAGGATCTGCACCCCGAGGCCCTGGTGCTCTGCAACGGCTACAAGGATGAGACCTTCATCCGCATGGCCCTGCTGGCCCGCAAATCCGGCCGCAAGGTTGTCATCACCGTCGAGAAGATGACCGAGCTGCCCATGATCCTCAAGGTGGCCAAGGAACTGAAGGTGGAGCCCCTCATCGGCCTGCGCGCCAAGCTCAACGCCAGCGGCAGCGGCAAGTGGGAGAACAGCGCCGGGGACCACGCCAAGTTCGGCCTTACCACCCGCGAGATCCTGGAAGCCCTGGAGATCCTCGAGAAACGGGATCTGCTGGATAGCATCATCGAACTGCATTTCCACATCGGCAGCCAGATCACCGACATCCGCAAGGTCAAGTCGGCCATGAAGGAGGCTACGCGCCTCTATGCCAAGCTCCGCAAGATGGGCGTGCCCATCCGCTATCTCAACGTGGGCGGCGGCCTCGGCGTGGACTACGACGGCAGCAAGACCACCTTCAGCAGTTCCATGAACTACACCATCTCCGAGTACGCGGCGGATGTCGTCTACACCACCAAGGACATCTGCACCCAGGAGCAGGTGCCCATGCCCGATCTCCTCAGCGAATCGGGCCGGGCCATCGTGGCCTATCACGAGGTGGTGGTGGTGGACATCATTGGCCTCATCGACACCACCCACACCAAGTACACCGTGGAACTCACGGGCCAGGAACCCCAGATCCTCAAGGAACTGGCCTACACGCGCGACAACATCTCCATCAAGAACTTCGCCGAGATGTATCACGACGCCATCACCCAGAAAGATGAAATGCTCACGCTCTTCAACCTGGGCTACCTGGGCCTTGAGGACCGCAGCAAGGGCGAAATCCTGTTCTGGGAGGTCTGCCGCAAGCTCTCGCGCATCCTCAACAGCAAGAGCCTGAAATACGTGCCTGAGGAATTCCAGGATCTCAACCGCAGCCTGGCCGACAAGCTCATCGCCAACTTCAGCATCTTCCAGTCCATGCCCGACCACTGGGCCATCGAACAGCTCTTCCCGGTGATGCCCATCCACCGCCTAAAGGAGAAACCGGCGCTATCGGCCACGCTGTGCGACATCACCTGCGACAGCGACGGCAAGATGGAAAAATTCATCGACCTGAAGGATGTGCGGGACGAGATACCCCTCCACGAGCCGCGGGGCAGCGAGTCCTACTATGTGGCCTTCTTCCTCACCGGCGCCTACCAGGACATCCTGGGCATGCGGCACAACCTCTTCGGCGCTCCCAACGAGGCGCACATCGTGGTCCACGAGGATGACACCTTCAAGGTCCAGCACATCGTCCAGGGCGATACCGTGGATCACATGCTGAGAAGCGTCCACTTCGACCCGGACGTGCTCATCCAGGGCCCCGTCACGAAGAGGAAGGCCTCCGCCAAGGGCGATGCCGCCGAGGCTCTCCGCGCCCTGCTTACGGAGCAGCGGCAGAAACATACCTACCTGGAGGTCTAACCTCAGAGGGCCTAGGCGACTGAATGCCTCAGGGCATCAATGGCGGCCATGAGGGCCTGGGGATCGCTGGCGGCGTGGAGGTTCTGGCGGAAGCCATGGCCCCCGGGCACGCCCTTGGTGAACCAGGCCCCGATCTTCTTGATCTTGTGCAGGGCCTCGCGGGGCTCCAGCAGGTCCAGCAGGATCTGGAAGAGCCGCAGGGTGGCGTCGATCCGCATTTCCGTCGTCACGACGTATTCGGGATCCAGGATCTGCTGGAAGATGAAGGGGTTGTAGAGGGCGCCCCGACCAATCATCACTGCGGCGCAACCGGTCTCCGCCACCATGCGGAAGGCGTCCTCGCGGGCGTTCACGTCGCCGTTGCCGATGATGGGATAGGACGTTCCCGCCTCCACGGCGCGGGCGATGATGCTCCAGTCGGCGTTCCCTTCATACTGCTGGGCACGGGTGCGCGGATGGATGGCCAGGGCCTGCACGCCTGCATCTTCGAACATGCGCAGGAAATCCAGGAACTCCCCGCGATCCTTCTGCGACGCATCCCACCCCGCTCGCATCTTCACCGTGACCGGCACCTTCACGGCCTTCACCATGGCGGTGACGCAGCGCTCCGCCAGACGGATGTCCCGGAGCAGCGCCGATCCTGCCCCGCCCTTGGTGACGTTGCTGGCCGGGCAACCCATGTTCAGATCCACCGCGTCCGCCCCCGCTGATTCGCAGAGCACCGCCCCCTCCGCCAGCGCTTCGGGGCGCCCGCCGGAGATCTGCATGGACAGCGGATGCTCCCCGGTGGCGGCCATCATCTTCTCGGCCTTCCGCGCGTTCCGGATCAGCGCCTCGCTGCTGATCATCTCCGAAACCACCAGGCCTACCCCACCGATTTCGCGGATGAATTTCCGGAAGGGCTGGTCCGTGATCTCGTGAAGCGGTGCCATCACCAGTCGATTTGGCACCTGCACTGGCCCGATCCGGAATGAGCTGTGGGGGAATTCGCCCGAGATCACACCAGCCTCCTGGCAGCCCGCGATCGGACGCCCCACCGGGGCGTCCTCCCACTCGCTTGGGCCCTTGGCCCTGCGCTCGCGGAGCGGGGCCCCCGGTCCGTGATTTCGTGCAATGGAGCCATCACCAGGCCATTGGGCACCTGGACATTGCGGATCTGGAGTGGGTCGTGGGGAAAAGTCAAGGAGTGGCTCGCTTGCGACCTTCCAGTCTAGCCTTTGCCTTGCCTTTGGCCTCAGGCCAAATTTCCGGTCAAGGGTTGTATTGGAACCGCGCGTACTGGAACGCCTGGGTGGTTCCAGAAGGCGTGCGGTGGATCTCGCGTTCAGCCTGCAGCGGTTCAAAATCTGGTCCCAGCTGCGTCACGAATCCATTGACATCGTAGCGGCACACCGGAAGGTCGCTGCAGGTCTCCGGACCGTCCAGCGCGAACGCGGCTATCACCAGGAAACCACCGGGCTTCAAGGCCCGGCGCAGGGCTTTAACATAGGCCTCGCGCTCCGGGGCCGTCGTGAGGAAATGGAAGACCGCCCGGTCATGCCAGAGGTCAAAAGCAGCCGGAGGCAGCCAGACCTCTTTGACGTCACCCCGGATGAATTCGACTTTCCAGGCGCGGTCACCCAGGTGGTGCTTGACCTTCGCCAGGGCCACGTCCGAAATGTCCAACAGGGTCGGCTCATAATTCGCCGCCAGCAGTTCATCGACCAGATGCGAGGCGC
Organism: Geothrix sp.; assembly: GCA_035255365.1. Taxonomy (GTDB): domain Bacteria; phylum Acidobacteriota; class Holophagae; order Holophagales; family Holophagaceae; genus Geothrix. The sequence goes on along the minus strand of DATEZS010000073.1, from coordinate 119,600 downwards.
CGGATCCCACATCCAGGACGGATGAACCCGGAAGCAGGTCACAGTCGCGGATCATCTTCATGGATTGGGTGAAGACGGGCTGATACCAGCTCACCTCGTCTCCCTTCGTGAGGTGGATCTGATCCCAGTGTTCTTTGATCTCGTTCATGGGTACGGGCTCCTTGCTGGAAGCGCCGGAAAGCCGCCGACCAGCATCATACGCCACAAAGGGGTCATCAGCTCAATCTCCCAGGAAGGACACTAAGCGCTGCCGGGGTGGATTGCCGCTCGGGTAGCACAAGCGCCCGCGTTCAGCCGCTCGACCCACCCACGCCTGATAACCGCCCCATCCTCGCTCCCGTTTGACGCTGCCTTTGCAGCGTCAAACGGGGCTCGGCTCGGCTAACGCCTCGGGGGCGGTTCCTGCAGGTTCGCGAGGAACTCGTCGTTGGTCTTGGTCTTGCCTAGGCGGTCCACGAGCAGTTCCATGCTTTCGCTGGGACCGCTGGCGCTGAGGATCTTGCGGAGGACCCAGATCTTGGCCAGTTTGGCGGCGTCGATGAGCAGGTCTTCCTTGCGGGTGCCGGACTTCTGGATGTCCATGGAGGGGAAGATGCGCTTGTCGCTGAGCTTGCGATCCAGCACGATCTCGCTGTTGCCCGTGCCCTTGAATTCCTCGAAGATCACGTCGTCCATGCGGCTGCCGGTCTCGATGAGGGCGGTGGCGATGATGGTGAGGCTGCCACCCGCCTCGATGTTGCGGGCCGCGCCGAAGAAGCGCTTGGGCCGCTGGAGGGCGTTGCTGTCCACGCCGCCGGACAGCACCTTGCCGCTGGGCGGCACCACGGTGTTGTAGGCGCGGCCCAGGCGCGTGATGGAATCCAGAAGGATCACCACGTCCTTCTTGTGTTCCACCAGCCGCTTGGCCTTCTCGATGACCATCTCGGCCACCTGGACGTGGCGCGTGGCGGGCTCGTCGAAGGTGCTGGACACCACCTCACCCTTGACGCTGCGCTCCATGTCGGTGACTTCCTCGGGCCGCTCGTCGATGAGCAGCACGATGAGGAAGACCTCTGGATGATTGGCGGTGATGGAGTTGGCGATGTTTTGCAGCAGCACGGTCTTGCCCGTGCGCGGCGGCGCCACGATGAGGGCGCGCTGTCCCTTGCCCAGCGGCGTCATCAGATCCATGACGCGGGTGCTGATCTCCTGGGCATCCCGCTCCATGCGGAGGTGGTGCTTGGGGTAGAGGGGCACCAGATCGTCGAAGTGGGCTCGTTCCTTGGCCATGGCCGGGGGATCGAAATTCACCGCGTCCACGCGCATCATGGCAAAGAATTTCTCGCCTTCCTTGGGAGGGCGGATCATGCCGGACAGGGTGTCCCCGGTACGCAGGTTGAACTTGCGGATCTGGCTGGGGGATATGTAGATATCCTCGGGCCCGGCGAGGTAGTTCTGATCGGGGCTGCGGAGGAACCCAAACCCCTCCGGGAGCACTTCCAGAACCCCTTCCGCGAAATACTGGCCTTCCCGTTCAGCCTGCGCCTGCAAGACCCGGAACACCAGTTCCTGCTTCCGCATCGCAAGGGGATTCTCGATCTGGAGCCCCTTTGCGAGCTCGGCGAGTTTGCCGATGGAAAGTTCCTTGAGTTCTTGCAAACTCAGGGCGATCGGAAGCTGAGAAGGGGTGGCCATGGGTCACCTTGGGACAGGATGAGTCAGGAGTGGCTCGGGGAATGGACCATATTAGGCCATTTTCCCTTCCTGGCCAAACGCAGGCTCTCCGATGAACTGGCGGACCCGCGCCACGAAGCGCTTGGGGTCCTCCACCGGGTAGGCATGACCGATGCCCGGCACGACCTCGAATCGGCTGTGGGCAATGCCCTGGGCCACTGCCAGACACTTCCAGGGCGGCGTCAGCAGGTCTTCGGCGCCACAAAGCAGCAGCACCGGCGCGGAGATGTTCTTGAGCCGATCCCGGATGTCCCAACCCAGGACACCCCGGATCTGATGCAAGTTCCCATGCTTGGGGCGGTCCGCGCCACCTGTCACCACCTGGTGATACGCCCGCAGGACGCCATGCCTCGCCTGGAGGAAGGCATCACCCCACAAGAAAGGAGCCACCGCGTCGAATTGCATCACGGGCCCACCCACCTCCAGGCAATGGGCCCAGTGCTCGACCTTGAGGGCCATGGCGAAATCCACCTGGGGCGTGGAACTGGTGAGCACGGCCCCCGCGAAGGCGTCAGGGTGCCGGCACAGCAGTTCCAGACTCATGGAGCTGCCGTTGGAAAGCCCAAGCAGCCAGGGTCGCTCGATGCCCAATGCGACGAACAGGCCCCAGGCGTCCGCAGCTAACGTGGCCGTGGTGTAGGGCCCTTCCAATGGCGCGTCAGATCGACCCTGCCCCCGGCTGTCGAAGGTCAGGATGCGGAAATGGTCGGCCAATCCCGGCAGCACCCCGGCCCACATGGTGGTATCCGACAGCAAGCCGTTCAGCAGCACCAGCCAAGGTCCCCTGGGGTTCCCCTGGACGCGGTAGTGCAGCTTCACGCCGGAGGGCAGCGTCACGAACGTTGGGAGGGACCTCATGCACCTTCCCGCAGTTCCGCAGGCGCGAAGAGCCGCTCGAACCGCCAGGCGCCCGCTTCCCAGCGGAGGATCGCGCAGCTGGCCTTCTTCATCTCGACCATCCGGCCAGTGAGATGGAACACCAACTCACTGACCAGAGGCTGATGGCTGATGACGGCGATCTGATCCATGGGCCGCGCCTCGGTCATGAGACCGCGCAACCACAGATCCGTCTGGGCTGGGCGTGCATTGGGCAGCAGCCCCAGACTCGTTTCCATGGGGAATCCCCCGGCCGCCTCCTGCAGGCAGGTCATGGTCTCCGCGGCGCGCCGGTAGGGGCTGTGGAACCCCCTGGTGGGCTGGAAGCCCAGGCGTACCAGCCCCTTCATGGCGGCCCGCGTTTTGGTCCAGCCGTCGTCCGTGAGTGCGCGGTCCGAGTCCTGCAGTCCCGGCCGGAAGTCCTCGGCGAGTCCATGGCGGATGATCAAAAGGGTAGGCATCCCGAAATCTTACCGCTTCCCTCCAGCCTTCCACGCCACCCTTGCCGCATGGCGGCGATAGGCGGCCAGATACCGGGCATCTTCGGCATAGGTCGTGGGGTGGATGGTGGGCACGGGCTGCGGGCGCAGCTCATCATCCACGTTCGTGAAGGTGAAGATGCAGCTGTTGGAGAGGTTGGTCTGGGTCCGATCCCGGCTCACCCGGATGATATCCGTCTCCACGCAGACGCTGGTGCGGCCCGCATAGACCGCCCGGCTCAGGAACTGCAGCTTGTCGCCCATGCGCACGGGCTGGACGAAGTTGATGCGGTTCACGGCCACGATCACCGGTCGATGGGGCGCCACCTGCTCCGCGCAGATGGCGGACTGCTCGTAGGCCCTGCGGATCAGGTGTCCCCCGAAGATCTTGCTGGGCACATTCTCGTGTTCGGGATAGGTGCGTTCCCAGCTGCTGGTGACGCAATTGGCCGCCAGCAGACCGGAAAACCCAGGCTGATCCTGGGCCGCATGCAGCGCGAGCAGGAGGCCATATTCTTCCCGGCTGGGGGGTTCCTGGGCCTGGTGCAGCTGCTGGCGGTACCCCTCGCGCCGGGCGAGGGCCCGTTCCCAGCGTCTTATGGACAGCGCATCCGACGGTTCGAAGGAAGGCAGCACGACGCTCTCGGCGCCGGGTCCTGCCGTGCTGCGCGCCACCATCGTGAAATAGCAGGAGGCGATGTGCGCCGGAGGCAGATCGCCCGGCCCGACCGCGTGTTCCACCCGGATGCCCACCTCCAGGCTGGTCCGGCCCACGAAATTGATGCGGGCGCGGAAGACGAGATCCCGGTTCACATCGGCGGCCGTGCGCACGTAGATGTTGTCGATGGCCGCCGTCACCACGCGCGCCTGGGGGTGCGTGCAGCGCACGAAATCGAGGGCGCACTCCTCGGCCAGCTTGTCGAGCACTTCCAGGATCAGGCCGAAGCGGACGTTGGCCGGGAGGTCCTCGTCCAGCAGCATGTAGCGGCGCCGCAGGGAGGCATCGGAACCGAGGGGAACGGTGAGGATTCGATCGTCGGGGAGGGCCATGAATCAGTATGCCCGATCCGGGATTTCTTCTGTGAATACAAGGGCTTTCGTGAGATGCTAGCTGTTTGGGCCGCTCCCGGCTGGCGCTGTTCGCCAACTCTCATGCGGGATAGCCCCGGGAGAGACAACGTGAGTGAGATGACCTTTGCAGCCCTCGGCTGCAGCGAAGCGCTGTTGGCAGCTTTGGCCCAGCGTGGCTTCGAGACCCCCATGCCCGTTCAGGCAGCCACCCTCAAACCGGGGCTCGAAGGGCGTGACCTGCTGGTGCAGAGCCGCACGGGCTCGGGCAAGACCCTGGCCTTCGGCCTTCCGCTGCTGCAACGGCTCACGGATGCTCGCCATCCCCAGGCCCTGATCCTGGCCCCCACCCGGGAGCTGGCCCAGCAGGTGGGCGCGGAACTGCACAGCCTCGTGCCCAAGCTGCCCATCGCCTCCCTGGTGGGCGGTGTCGCCTATCCTCCCCAGATGCGGTCGCTGCAGATGGGCTCGCCCGTCGTGGTGGGCACTCCGGGCCGCGTCATGGATCACCTGGATCGCGGCACCCTCGACCTTTCGAAGGTCACCATGATCGTCCTCGACGAGTGCGACGAGATGCTCAACATGGGCTTCCTGGAGGACGTGGAGAAGATCCTCTCCAAGGTGCCCAAGGGCCCCCAGACTTTCCTCTTCTCGGCCACCCTGCCCGCGCCCATCGCACGGCTCGCCGGTCGCTTCCTCAATGATCCCGTCCGGGTCCAGCTGGCCGAAGCCGGCGAGACCGCCGTGCACGCCGACATCGCCCACACCCCTGTGATCGTGCCGGATCACCAGCAGGTGCGCGCCTTGGTGAATCTGCTCCTCCTGGACGATCCCACCTCGGCCCTCATCTTCACCAAGACCAAGGCCCAGACCGAGGAAGTTGCCGAGGAGCTCACCGTGTCCGGCCTCCAGGCCGCCTTCCTCCACGGCGACCTGGCCCAGGCCACCCGCACCCGCATCCTCAGCCAGTTCAAGGAAGGCAAACTGCGCTACCTGGTGGCCACGGACGTTGCCGCGCGTGGCCTCGACATCACGGGCCTGCCCCTGGTCGTTCATGTGGGCATTCCCACGCAGATGGAGAACTACATCCACCGCAGCGGCCGCACGGGTCGCGCCGGCGCCAAGGGCACCAGCCTGGCCCTTGTGGGCTGGAAGGAAAGCCGGATTTTGCTAGCCTGGGGCCGCCGCGGCGGACTCAAGCTGGAATGGCGCTCCGTGCCCACCCCTGCCGAAATCCGCGAGACCCAGAGCAATCGGCTGGTGGAGCGCATCAGCACCAACATCAGCCCCGCCCTCCTGAACCAGGCCACCAAGATGCTCATGGATGCCGATCCCACCCGCGTGGTGGCCGGTCTTCTGGGCCTGGTGCAGCGCGATCTGGCTTCCGGTTTCGAACTGCCCGTGGAAGCAGAGCGGAAAGCCAAGCCCCGCTTCGATTCCCCTCGCGAACGGAAGGAGGGCGGCCCCCGTCCTCAGCGTTCCTACGCCGAGCGCGCCGCCAGCCGGAGCGAGTCGCCTCGCCCGGAAGCCTTCTCCAAGACCCGCCCCGATGGTAGCTTCAAGCCCCGCCGAGACTTCGACGACAAGCCGAGGCCCTTCGCGAAGCCCGCCGCCAACGCTCCGGCTCGTCCCCCCCGCAAAACCTGGGAGGAACGCCCCGCCGAGACCACCACGGGGGCCTGGAAGAAGCCTGCTCCCAAGAAGGCTGCGGATACCGGCCCCGCGCGGCCCTGGAAGAAGAAGTAGCCTCCAGCCTCCCGAAGGAAACGCGGCCCTTCCGGGCCGCGTTTCCTTCGGGATGGACAAAGCGGTTGGTTCAGTGACGCTTCAGGAAGGTGTAGATCGCCTCCACCCGGAAGAACCGCCCGGCATCGTGCCCCGCGTAGAACGAACCTGGATCGAGCCGTTCGTAGAGCACATGCCCCTGCCACTGCTCGGAAAGCTTGAAATCCGCCCTCAGCTCCAGCAGACGGCCACGGTCCAAGCCCGGTGCGAAGACCGGCCCGGGCACCGAGGCCGGGTGGAAGGCCCGCAGCCACATGATCGTTCCCCGCAGGCCGAGATGTTCCGTGGGATGGGCCTGCACTGTGCCACTCCAGAGATTGAGATTCGACCAAGAGGCCACCCCCGCCTCCGGAACTTGGCTGTAGATATAGAGTTCGCTCCACTTGGGCCAGCGGCTGAAGAGCGGGTCCCAGGCCTCGCGCTGGGGCGTGCCTGGGTTGTCTCCGGAAAGCCCCACCCAGCCCAGGGTCACCTCGGGTCGGAAGGGTTGGTCGAAACACTGCGTGAGGTTCCCCTGCCCGCCCCAGGCGCGGATTCCGGCAGAGGGTTCTCCTGTGCCAGGGGGGCCATCCTGACGTCCAGACTGAACCGCGAACTCGCCGGTAGCCGTGAGTCCTCGACCCAGAGTCTCGGCCCAGCGCAGCCCCAGGGTCTCGACCCGCCGGTCCGGCACGAACAGGGGATCCGTGCTGGCGCGGATATCCCGGCGCTCGGTTTTGTGGAAACCGTAGGCCTGGAGGTTCCGCCCCTCCTGCTTCCAGGTGCCGTAGATCCCCACAGCGGCTTCGTCATGCTCGTTCAGCATCTGCCGTTGGCGGGGATTGTCCGCTTCGTTCACCCGGGGGAGGTAGCGGTCCTTGGCGGGATTCGAGATGGCCAGGAACTCGCATGAGAAAGCGCCTTGGGTCCAGGCGAGGTCCAAGGCGTTCACATAGGCCGAGCGGCTGCCGTCCAGGGCACTGCCGTCCCAGAGCACGAAGCCATCCCCCCGCATGAGGTTCTGGCGCCCGGCCCGCAGGGACCAGGTTTTCCCCAGGCGCCAATCCAGGTAGAAGGTCTCGAAAGCGACCTCCCGCCCGTTGACGGCCTGATCGGGGCGGGCCAGCTTCCGGTTCTCGTTCACCAGCCCTGCGGAAAAGGAAACATCGCTTCCCAGGGGCACCACAGTCCAGAGCCTGGTCCGGAAGCGGTACTGGGTCCGGACATCCGCCACCGCATCCTGGTGGTCGGCAAGGTTGTCCCAGGATTCCGACCGGACCCGCTCCTGGAAGCCGAATTCGAGAGCTGGTGCGGGCACCTGGGCCGCCAGAATGCCGCAGGCAACGCAAAGGATGGACAGGGCACCACGCGGAAGCACAGGCAACTCCAAGGCCTTTCAGGGTCTCAGGGCACGGCGGGGACTTGGGTCACCAGGCGGATGGTGGGGCTATCCACTGAGCCTATAGTTATGGGGTGCTGCCTGTTCCCTATGAGAGTTCAGCCACCTGGCCCCATCAACACAGGCAGAGTTTGGTGCAGAGCTGTAACAGTGGCCCACGGGAAAAGGAGGCCATGGCATGAACACCCCTGGTCTTGACCGTCGGAAGCACAAGCACTTCAGGATCCTGTATCTCGATTTCGACACCTTCTGGAAGCGCTTCATCCTCCGGGAGAAGAACCCGAGGGCATCGCCAGCCACCCAGAGACCACCTGCGCCGCAGGCCCTGCCACCCGTTCAGGAGCACCACGGCAACCCCACATCCTCTGGAAGCAGGAAACTCGATGAGCATCACCATCACCTCAGGTCCGACATCCTGGGTTTCCAGAAGGAGCTGCGGAACGGATTGGTGGAACAACCTCTGGCGGAGAGACTTGACCTTCTGCTCCAGAAAATGAATGACCACTTCCACTTCGAGGAATCCTACCTGAGTCACATCGGCTGCCCAGACCTGGAGAGCCGCCGGGCCGACCACGAACAGTTCAGGACCGCGCTGCTCCAGTTGCGGGAACGAGCGGTGGCCGGAGACCACACCGTCTCCCTGGAATGCTCATCCTTCCTATTCAACTGGCTCAGCGATCACACCTTCCCGGAGGATACGCCCACCGAGAAGCACCTTCCGTCGCACTGATTAGGCATTCGGATCGCTGGCATTAAGATCCACGGGCTTGGCTTCCTCAACCGGCTGCGGACGCCCCCAGATGATGGTTTCCGCAGGCTGACTTGAAGCCTTGTCCCGGGCTTCCCTCACAGCCTTGATGGTGTCGGCGTCGCTGCCCGACTTCGGAACGGTCCCTGGCTTGAAGGCCAGATGAAGCACCTTGTCGGTAGTGGCGGAGGTGGCCAGCAGGCCCGTATAGCGATCAATGTCAGCCCATTCCATTCCTTCCGGTGCCTTGAATTCCTCCCGTTCGGTAGTGGGTAGCGCCACCCGCATGAAGTCGATCCAGATCGGGAGCGCCACCTTGGCGCCATCGGCACCCCGGAAAATGGTTTTCTTCTCATCCAGCCCCACCCACACGCCACAAACAATGCGGGTTGAGAAGCCCATGAACCAGCCGTCCGTGTGTTCGTCCGTCGTGCCGGTCTTTCCGGCTATGGGCCACTGCAATTCAGCACCGGCCCGGGCTCCGGTGCCGCTGGTGGCCACCCCCTGGAGGCACTGGATGAGCTGGTAGGTGGACTGGGGATCCAGCACCTGCTCCGTGGCGTCGCCACCATGGCTTTCCAGAACGCGGCCAGTGCGATCCACCACCTTCTTGATCAGGAAGGGAACCGGCGCCTGGAGACCGCCATTGGCGATGGTGGCATAGCCCCGGACCATCTCCTTGAGGGTGAGGTCCGCTGATCCCAGCGCCATGCTCGGATAGGGCGGCAGCGAACTGGTGAGACCGCACTTCCTGGCGTAATCGATGACATTCATGACGCCAGTGGCCTCCAGCGTGCGCACGGCAGGCACATTCCGGGAATCCCGCAGGGCCTCCCAGATGGGGATGGGCCCCCAGAAATCCCGCTCATAGTTCTTGGGCTCGTAGGGCTTCGCCCCCGACCGCAGGGGCTTGTAGTCGGTGCTCCCGTCCGGGTGGGTGACGGCCAGGTAGTCCACCGAATCAAGGAAACGGGTGGGCACATCATTGACCATGGTCGCGGGGGTCATCCCGGAGGTGAAGGCGGCACCGTAGACGAAGGCCTTCATGGTGGAACCCACCTGGCGCTGAGCCTGGGTGGCCCGGTTGAACTTGGAGCGGTTGAAGTCGAATCCTCCCACCATGGCCCGGATCTCCCCGCTGCGGGGATCCACGGCCATCAAGGCCCCTTCCACAGAAGGATCCTGGTCCAATTCCAGGGTTTTCGGGGTGCCATCTACCGCGCTCTTGATGGCGAAGAGCGGCGCTGCGCCCCGGGGCAGCAGCTTCTGCACCCCTGCTCCGGCCCAACTGAAGGCGGTTTCGGGGACTTCCAGGGTGGTCTTCCCGATGCGTACGGAGGCCTTGCCGCCCTTCCAGCCGAGGATGACGCCGCGGACGGAATCGCCCGCTTCGAAATAGTGGCGCCAGCCTGCCAGCTGGGTGGTCTCTGGATCGTTCACGAACTGGACGGCATCCTTGCGGAAACCGCGGCGGCGATCCACGGCTTTGACGCCGGCCCTGACGGCGTCATTGGCCGCTTCCTGCCAGAGGGTGTTCACGGTGGTGGTCACCTCCAGGCCGCCATTGAGGGTCTGTTCCCGGCCGTATTTCTCGTAGAGGTACTTGCGGACCTCCTCCACCACATAGGGGGCCACCGAGTCCTCCTGGGCGTTCTCCCGGGCCAGTCGGATGGGTTTCTCGATGATCTGTGCGGCCTCCCTGGGCTGGAGGAAGCCTTCCTTCACCATGCGGATCAGGACATGGTTCCGCCGCGCCTTGGCCGCCGCCCGGGCCCTGGGATCCGGATTGTAGGGGTTGTACCAGTTGGGATTCTGGACGAGGCCCGCGAGCACGGCGCATTCCTCCACCAGCAGTTGGGGCGCGCTTTTCCCGAAGTAGAACTCAGCCGCCGCCTCGATGCCGTAACGGCCGCCTCCGAAATAGACCTCGTTGGCGTACATCTCCATGATCTGTTTCTTGCTGTAGGCCTTCTCCAGCTTGCGGGCCAGGATGATCTCCTTGAGCTTGCGGTCCAGGCGCTTCTGGCGCTTGGCCGTCACCGTTCGGATCAGCTGCATGGTGAGGGTCGAGGCCCCTTCCCGTCGCCGTCCTAGGCTGGTGACGAAATTCCATCCGGACCTGGCCAGGCCCCGGGCGGAGACGCCGCCGTGGTTCCAGAAGTCCGTGTCCTCCGTGGCCACCAGCGCGTTGATGAAGGCCTTGGGGATGTCACCGTAGGGGATCACCACCCGGTGTTCCTCCGCAAAGATACCGAGTACATTGCCGTTTTGGTCCAGCACCTTGGTGATGGTCTTCGGCACCCGGAGGGCGAACAGGGTGAGGAAGCTGTCCGCGTCCCGGGACATGACGGACCAGGTCACCGCCAGGGTGATCCCTCCGGCGGCCCCCAGGGCCAGGCAGGACCAGAGAACGCGCCACATCCAATGGCGGGCGGGTGAGGAGGAGGCCTTCTTGGAAACCATGGGATAAGGATACTGGGTAGAGTGATCCCATGTCTCAGCGACTCATCCTCGTGGCCAAGGTCAAGTCCCCGCACCTGCCCTCCACCCTCCGGCAGGTCATTCCCCTGTTCCTCGACCAGGGGTGGAGCATCATGGCCGAGCCGGGCATCGAAACCGCCTGGGCGGCCGGTGGCTTGGAGCGGGCTCATCTCGATGTGGATCCGGATCTGGGTTCCGAAGGGCCACCTGCGGACCTCTGCCTGGTCCTGGGCGGCGATGGCACCCTCCTCTACGCGGCCCGCCGGGTGGGGCAGCAGGGTACGCCCATCCTGGGCATCAATCTCGGTTCTCTGGGCTTCCTCACCGCCCACCCGGTTTCCGGCGCACAGGAGGCGGTCGAGGCCTTCCTGGCCGGCAGACTGGTGAAGGACGTGCGCCACATGCTGGCCGTGGAGCTGATGCGACAGGGAACCTCCCTGGCCAGGCAAGCGGTGATGAATGACGCCGTGCTGGCCAAAGGCGCCCTGGCCCGCATCATGGACATGCGCCTCCATGTGGGCGATCAAGACGCGGGGCCCATGAAGGCCGACGGCATCATCGTGGCCACGCCCACGGGTTCCACGGCCTATGCCCTCTCGGCGGGTGGTCCCATCCTCCATCCCAGCCTGGAGGCCCTGGTCATCGCCCCCATCTGCCCCCACACCCTTACCCTGCGCCCATCGGTCGTGCCCGCTTCCACCCCCATCACCATCACCCTGGAGGATGCGGAAGACGCCCACCTCACCCTGGATGGGCAGATCGGCTACCGGGTGCTGCCGGGCGACCAGGTTCGCTTCCACCAGGCGGACACCCGCATCACACTGTTGCAGACGCCGGGCCTGGACTTCTTCGCCCTGCTGCAGGAGAAGCTGCACTGGGGCGATCGGTAGGCTCCTCGCGCACGGCTTCAGGACCCGCGCCACAGACTGCGTCAGGGAAGCTGGCGGCACGAGGGATTGGTCGGCGGTGGTCTGCGTCCTCTCCCCCTTGTGATCCCAGACACACGGGACGTTGGCGACACTTTGAGGCAGGTTCGGATGACCGTCCCTTCATGGAGGCCCCATGGCCCTCAAAGAACGACCCAAACCCTTCCTCCTCCCTGAGTACTGCAAAGGCTGCGGCCGGTGTCTCGATGCCTGCGCCAAGGACTGCATCACCCTCAGCGACATGATCAATCCCGCCACGGGACTGGTTCCGGTGGAGCTGGACCTGACCAACTGCAACGCCTGCGGCCTCTGCATGGACGCCTGCCCCGAGCCCTACGGCCTGCGGCCCGCCCACGAAGGCGTCATCCAGGATTTCGAGCTGGAGGATCCCGCCAAGCTCTTCGGCGTGAAGCCCTGCGACGCGCCCATCCCCGTGGACATCCCGAACGAAGTGATCACCCTGCCCCGCACGGAGCCCCTGGTCATCAAGGGCACCTACGCCTCGGCCCTGGGAGCCCTTCTGGCCGGCTGCCGCCACGTCTATGGCTACCCCATCACCCCCTCCACCGAGGGCGCCGAGCTCATGGCGAAGTTCCTGCCCAAGCTCGATGGCACCTTCATCCAGGCCGTGAGCGAAGTGGCCGCCGTGAACATGATGTACGGCACCGCCGGCGCGGGCCTGCCCACCATGACCTTCACCTCCTCGCCCGGCTTCAGCCTGATGCTCGAAGGCGTGTCCTACATGATCGGCTCCGAGTTGCCGGGCGTCTTCGTGGATGTCATGCGCGGCGGCCCCGGCCTCGGCAACATCGCCCCCGAGCAGTCCGACATCAAGCTGGCCTGCCACGGCCTCGGCCACGGCAATACCCAGGCCATCACCCTGGCGCCTTCCACGCCCCAGGAAATGCTCGACCTCACCATGCTGGCCTTCGAGCTGAGCTTCAAATACCGCAATCCCGTGGTCATCCTGGGCGATGGTTATCTGGGCCAGATGACCGGCAAGGTGCAGCTGCCCGAGACCATGATCAAGCCAGGCATTCCCGCGTGGGCGGTCTACGGCGACGCCATGCATCGCCGGAACCTCATCAACTCCATCTACCTCACCGAGGTGGACCTCGAAGCCCACAACGTCCATCTGAATGAGAAATACGCCGCCATGCAGGCGGAAGTGCGCTCCGAAACCTTCCTCTGCGACGATGCCGAGGTGGTGATCATCGCCTGCAACACCCCGGCCCGCACGGCCAAGGGCGCGGTGCAGGAACTTCGGGACCAGGGCATCAAGGCGGGGCTGTTCCGCCCCATCACCCTCTGGCCCTTCGATGTGGAAAGCCTGAAGACCGCCATGAAGCACGCCTCGCGCCTAATCGTGGTCGAAGCCAGCGCAGGCCAGCTGGAGGACGAGGTTCGCCTCGCCCTCAGCAAGGCCGGTGTCTACAAGTTCCCCGAGATCGAATCCGTTCGCCGCATGGGCGGCATCCTGCCCCAGCAGAACGAAATCATGGACCGGGTCCTGGGCCAGAAGGAGGTGACCGTATGAGCAAGTCCAGCGTCTTCTACGACAAGTTCGAGCGGCACTCCCACGGCGAAGGCCTGAAGGGCCACTCCACCCACTACTGCCCCGGCTGCGGCCACGGGCTGGCCCACAAATTCCTGGCCGACGCCATCGACGAACTGGGCATCCAGGACCGCACGGTGGCCGTCAGCCCTGTGGGCTGCTCCGTCTTCCTCTACTACTACTTCGATGTGGGCAACACCCAGGCCGCCCATGGCCGCGCGCCCGTGGTGGCCCTGGGCCACAAATTCGCCAACCCCGACAGCATCGTCATCAGCTACCAGGGTGACGGCGATCTGGCCTCCATCGGCCTGGCCGAAACCATCGCCACGGCCCAGCTGGGCGCGCCCATCACCATCATCTTCATCAATAACGCCATCTACGGCATGACCGGCGGCCAGATGGCCCCCACCACCCTGATGGGCCAGAACAGCTCCACGAGCCCCACGGGCCGCAACGAATACATGGGCCAGCCCATGAAGATGGCCGAGCTCATCGCCAGCCTCGACGGCCCCGTGTATGTGGAGCGCGTGGCCCTCTACGACGCCAAGCAGCGCATCAAGGCCAAGAAGGCCATCCAGAAGGGCATCAAGCTCCAGATGGAAGGCAAGGGCTACTCCTTCATCGAGGTGCTGGCCGAGTGCCCCACCCACCTCAAGATGGACCCCGAGGCCACCTCCAAGTGGGTCAAGGAGTGCATGGAACCCGTGTTCCCCCTGGGCGTGAAGAAGGACCTCACCGTCGAGCCCTGGTTCAAGCGCAATCCCCCCTGCTTCAAGGGCGAGAAGCTCCTCAGCCTCGCCGGCGCGAACTCCGAGCAGTCTGACCGCTTCTGCAAGGGCTTCCCCACCCATCTGGCGCCCAACGACATCTCGTTGAAGCTCGCCGGTTCCGGCGGCGACGGCGCCCAGACCGCGGCCATGCTCATCGCCCGGGCCGCCATCAGCGAAGGCTTCGACGCCACCCACATTCCCAGCTACGGCCCCGAAAGCCGGGGTGGTACCTCCTACGCCGATGTCCATGTGGCCGATGAGGAAGTGCTGAACCCGGGCTCCCACGACCCGCAGATCCTCATCGCCTTCAATGCGCCCAGCCTCACCAAGTTCGGCCCCACGGTGCGCAAGGGCGGCTTCGTCATCTACGACAGTTCCGTGGTGACCGAAGCCCCGGTGCTGGATCCCAGCATCAAGGTCTTCCCCGTGCCCTTCACCAGCATCGCCACGGACCTCGGCAAGCCCGTGGTGAAGAACATCGTGGCCCTGGGCGCCCTCCAGGCCGCCACGGGCATCTTCCCCAAGGACACCCTGCTCACCGCCATCCGGGTGGCCCTGAAGGACAAGTGCGCCCTGATCCCCCTGAACGAAGAAGCTTTCGCCTGGGGCATCAAATCAGTGGAAAATCGATAGAACGGATACTCCGGAGGTCGCCATGACGGACAGCACCATCCAGACCACCCTCAGCAACGAGGAATGGAAGATCGTCATGGCGCTCCGGGAGATCCCGGATAGCCCCCTCAGGGCCAAGGTCACGGGCCTTTTCTCCGAGTTGGCCCGCTTCATCCAGCAGCCCCGCTGCCTCGGCATGCAGAGCGACGGCTTCCCCTGCGGAACGCCCCACACCAGCTGCGAGGAGTGCCAGCAGATGCTGCAAGTCATCGATGAGTTGGCGGCGAAGCTGCCCACCCAGGACTGAAGCAGCCAGTCCTCGCGCCAGTCCCGCTATCCTTGGGCCATGCTCTTCTCGCGCCCTGCTCTGGCCTGCCATCCGCCGTTCTGGTCCAGGGGTGGCTACCTTCAGACCATCCTCGCGAACTACCTGCCGGAACCCCAGCTCCTGGAACCCTGGGAGCCGGTGGAGGTTCTGCTCGCCGATGGCGACCGCTTGGCTGGCCGCTGTTTCCAGGGTGGCAAGGAAGGGGTGCTCTGCGTCTTCCACGGTCTGGGTGGAGATGATGAGCGGCCCTACATGCGCCGCGCCGTGCGCCTGGGGTTGGCTCGGGGCCTCTCCGTGTGGACCATGAACCACCGGGGCTGCGGCCGGGGTCGCGGACTCGCCAGGAACACCTACCACAGCGGCGTGGCAGGAGACATCGGCGCGGTCATTGCGGCCGCGCGCCAGCGACATGCCGGGGCCCGCATCCTCGCCCTCGGGTTTTCCCTGAGCGGCAATGCCCTGCTGCTGAACCTCGGAGGTGGCTTCGACGGCCCCCATCCCATGCCCGATGGGGCCATCGCCGTGAACCCTCCCGTCAATCTGGGGCGCTGCTCCGAGTTCATCTCCAGAGTCGCCAACCGCCCTTTCGATCGGTATTTCGTTTCCAAGGTGGTTCGGAGCGTTCGAGAGCGGGAGTGGGCCGGACTCATCCCCATGGGCCAGTATCAAGTGCATCCACGAATGCTGCTACGCGAGTTCGACAGCGCCTATACGGCGCCTGCGGGCGGGTTCAGGGACAGGGACGACTACTACGCCCGCTGCAGCGCGGCGCCCCACCTCCACCGCATCACCAAGCCCACGGTCATCCTCCATGCCGAGGACGATCCCTTTGTGGCCGCCATGGATCTGAAGGAAGCCTCGCTTCCTCCGAATGTGCACTTGCACCTGGAAGCCACGGGCGGCCACATGGGCTACCTTAGCCGCGACCTGGAGGACCATCGCTGGCTGGCGTACGCGCTGGGCCACTACCTCGACCAGCTGCTTGCCCACTAGGTTCGGTTGAGGCCTGCCTCCAGCCGGTCCAGGCGCTGGCGGAACTGCTCCGACAGCTCCTCCACTTTCTCGTGAAGGTGGGCGATCTCCAATTCGGCCTTCACGTTGATCTCGTACTCGACATCGTCACGGATGTGATCCTTGGCCGCCTGCCGGTTCTGGGCGAGAAGCACGAGAATGGACAGGATGATGGCCTCCAGGGAAACGACCATGGTCAGGAACCCGAACGGATACGGGTCGAAGGAGGCCTTGCCGCTGACGTTGAGGTAGATCCAGAGCGCGAACCAGCCGGCGTTGAGCAGGAGGAAGGTCATGCTTCCGGAGAAATCGGCGATCCAGTCCGTCAGCTTTTCCAGGAAGGAACGCTGATCCTCGATCTCGTCCTGGACATTGCGCGCCACCCGGGTGCGCAGCAGGAGATCCGCCTTGCGGGTCATGGCCCCCATCGCCCCAAGCAGGTGGAGCGCCGCTTCAGGTTTCTGGGTGACCAGCAGCAGCAGATCGGAGCGATCCAATTCGAGCAGCTCCGTGCGAACGAGGGCGGTGGCGGTGGCCGAACGGGGACCTGCATCGAGCATGGCCAGTTCGCCGAAGACCTCGCCCCGGTGCCGCCCCGTGAGGACGATCTTCTGCCCCGCCCGGTCCACCACGGAGATCTCCATCTCCCCGGAACTGACGATGTAGAGGGCTTCCCCAGGGTCTCCCGCCTTGAACAGGAACTCGCCGGGCTGCAGGACCAGCACGTCGACGGCCTTGGCCAACAAGTCAAGTTCCTCCGGCCCAAGGCTGGCGAACAGGGGCAGCTCGGCCAGCAGGGCGGCGTCAGCAACCATGGGATGGGTCTCCTTCGTGAAGATGATGAGAACCTATCGCAATTGAGGCCAACCTGGGGATCAAATCCGTATGAGCCGAAAAATTTGGATCAAGTTAAAAACCGAGCCTGCTCCAAAGAACCGGGTGTCTGTCGAGGTTAAAGCCCGCCCCGCAGGTTCGCGAAGGTCCGAAGCCCATCCTCGGTGGTTTTGAGCAGGGCCACGAGGCGCCCCTCGTGTATGGCCCGGAGGGGAGCCCCGGGATCAGGGAACCCCTCGGGCATGAGCCAGGTTGCCGGAAGGGACTCGCCCATCGGAATGGCGCGGCCATGGCTCAAATGCTCGGCTTCTTCCGCGGAAAGCAGGCGCGAAGGGCACCAGGGCAGCAGATCGGCACCTGTGAGGAGGTGCTCCCGTCCTTCCCCAGGATCGGACCAGGGGCCGATGGCCGTGCGATGGAGCGCCTTCAGGTGGGCCCCGCAGCCCAGCGTTCGCCCCAGATCCCGGGCCAGGCTGCGGACGTAATACCCGCCCCGGCAGGTGATTTCCAGCGTGCTGCACCGAGGCAGATCGTGGGAGAGCCAGCGCGCCGACAACAGGAAGACCCGGCAGGGTTTCATGATCACATCCTCGCCCCGGTGGGCCTTCTTGTAGGCCGCTTCGCCATCAATTTTCTTGGCGCTGGTGGCAGGAGGGATCTGCTCCGTCCAGCCCAGGAGCGGCCCAAGGGCGGCCTCCAGAAGCTGCGGGGTCAAGCCGGAGGGATCACCCTCGAACACCGGTTTCCCGTGCATATCACAGGTATCCATCTCCACGCCCCAGGCCACTTCGGCCACATAGGTTTTGGGGAGCGGATGCATCAACTCCATGAGTCGCGTGGCCTGCCCCGCCAGCACCAGAAGCAGGCCGTCGGCAAAGGGGTCCAGCGTGCCGCCGTGCCCCAGCGCCAGCTTCTTCTGCCCCGCTTCGTAGGCCCGGTGCTTGAAGCCGCGGATCACATCAAAGCTGCTCTGGCCCACGGTCTTGTGGACGAGGTGGATGCCGGATTCGACCATTCAGGATTCCGCGGGTTCAGATTTCGCTTCGGGATCCGGTTCGGGTTCCGGGGGGCGGGAAGCCCGCTCCTTCTCGATCTCCGACAGCAGCGTCTCCAGATGATTGCCATCTTCCAGCGTGCCGTCCGGGAAGAACCGCAGTTCGGGCACCCGCTTCATCTTGAGGCGGCTGGCCAGCTGGCTCCGCAGGAACCCGGCGGCGCGCCCCAGGGCCTTCCGGGTGAAGCCATCCTGGGCCTCCTGGTCGCCACCATTCGCGGGCAGCACCGTGAAGTAGACCCGCGCCACGCTCCGGTCCGGGGAAAGGCGCACGGCGGTGAGGGTGACGAATCCCAGTTCGGGGTCCCGGAGCTCCCGCTGCACGAGGGTCGAAAGCAGAAAGTGGACTTGGTCTTCGAGGCGTTCGGGGCGTTGCATGGGACATCCTTTACGAATCTCATTCTACCCGGCAAAGGCCACTGGGCCGTCCCGGGATGATCCGGGTAATCTGAGCCTTTCAGGGGCAATGCGTTGGCCGAGTGGTTCGAGGATTGGTTCGACGAAGACTACGCGCTGCTGTATGCCCACCGGGATACAGAAGAGGCGCGCACAGCGGTGAGCCGTGCCCTCCGAGTCATCCCCGAATTCACCCAGGGCCCTGTGCTCGACCTCGGCTGCGGCGCCGGGCGCCATCTGGAAGTGCTGCGCCGCGCCAATCCCATGGCCTTCGGCCTGGACCTCTCGTCGGTCCTCCTCCAAATGGCCCCTGGCCCCCTGGTGCCCTGGCTCCTGCGCGGGGACATGCGGTCCCTGCCGGTTCGCGAGGGGAGCCTGTCCGGCATCTGCATGTGGTTCACGCCCTTCGGCTACTTCTCCGACCAGGAGAACCGCGCCCTCCTGGTCCGTCTCGGCAAGCTTCTGCGCTTGAGCGGCGTCCTGCTCATGGATTACCTCAACAGCGAGGAAGTGGCCAAGAACCTCGTGGCCGAGGACACCCTGGAACGGGCCGGCGTGCGGGTCGCGAGCACCCGGGTCGTGGAAGGCGAACGCCTGGTGAAGCGGATGACGCTCACCCGACTGGCCACGGGAGAAACCCGGGAAGTGATGGAGAGCGTGCGGATCTACCACCCCACGGAGCTCCAGGAAATGGCCGTCCGCGCCGGGCTCCGCCTCCGCCGCGTGCTCGGAACCTACGGTGGCGATGCGTTCCGGTACGACAGTCCCAGGTGGATCGGGATCTTCGAACGCGCATGGTGAACCTCACTCCTTGGTCACGAAGCTGCCACCCCAGATGGCCTGGGAATCCCACTGGGCAAAGGCCCGCGTGAAGGTTTCCATATCCCGGGGGCCGATCTTCCCCACGGGCGTGACGAAGTACACGACCGTCACCCGGATGGGCTCCTCCGCCCGGGCGCCCCGGTAACCGGCGCCGGTGAAGTAGCGTCCTTCGGCCTCTCCGTGACCGATGGCCACCCGGTCGAGGCCCGCCCTGGCGCTGGCGTCCTTCGTTTCCGCTTTCTGCTTCACCTGCATCCCCGAGCCCGCCGCCGCACTGGGCATCGGGGCTTGGGCGGGCGCAGCACTTTCCGCGACGCTTTCCGCCATCCCTTCATACATGGTGTAGGCCGGCCCGTTCCAGACCCTTACCAGGGGCGGCGTTCCCATGTCGCTGGTCTGGATGCCCGGGGCATCCCGCCGGAGCGGCACCTGGATGAGGTAGTAGCGCTGCACATCCACATCCATGCCCTTGGCCTTCAGTTCCCGTTCCAGGCGGAGCAGGTCGGGCCGATCAGCGGCTCGGCTGGCGGTGAAGGGCGCCTTCTGGCCGTGGATGTTGGCGAAGAGCTCCTGATGGGTGCCAGGCCCCACCACGGCTTCGTGGCTGCCCTCGATGACGTCCGTGATGACGAAGTTCGTGGAACCGTACGGGTAGATGCTGAAGGTGAACGCGGCTCGAGGCACCGTCCCCCCGCCCCAGGCCCCGGACATGTTGGCGGCGGGTACCGGCACGATGGCGAACTGGTTGGACACGATCACATTCCGGTCCCGGTTCCGGGAGGCCAGGCCCAGTTCCCCCAGTCGCTGGGGCAGCGACTTCTCCACGGTGCGGCCCCCTTCCCTCACATGGATCTTGATGCGTTCGGCGGGCACCACGAGCACCTTGTCGCGGAAGTTGCTGTCGCGCCGCACAGAGAGCGCCAGGCGGGCGCTGGCAGGGTCATGCTCCTCCTGGCGCACCCAGATGCCCACATCGCTGATGCGGTCACCCCACACGCTGTTTTCGGATCGGCCGATATCCTCCCAGCTGATCTTCACCGGGAAGAAGCGGTTGTTGGCCATGAGGTTCATGAAGTCCGGCTGGTTCCAAAGATCCACCGTGTCGTTGAAGTAGGTTTGCCATGGCACTGGGGGTGGAACGGGAATCGGTCTTGGGTGTGGGAAGCAGGCTCCGGCGCCGCCAGCCAGGGTGCCCAGGGCCGCCACCACGTTCCTCACGGTGCCGGACCCAGGGCTCGTATTCAGGTTCAGGTCGTGGGCGATCTCCACGGCGGCGAAGTCCACCTTGCTGTTGCCGAGGCCGTGGGTTCTCACTTCGCGAAGGGCGATGAGCACGTCCTCCCGAACACCCTGGGCTTCGGCTTGGTTGATGCGGATGCCTTGCCTGCGGAAGGCGTCGATGATCTGGGCAGTGCCCGGATCACCGGACCAGGTTCGGCTGAAAGGCCCAGGTTTGGCCTGGTCCTGGGCCATCCAGGCCGTCGAGCAGGAGCCGAGCAATCCGGCACCCAGGAGGAAGGTTGAGAGCAGGCGTGTCATGAGGCACCTCGCAGAGTGGCTTGCACCGAGGAAATGCCACGGAAGGGCCGACCCTTTCAGAACGGTAAAAAAAACCTGCCGAATTGGACACCTGCTCTTGGCCAGGAAAGCCCCCTTGCCGTGGCATGGGCTTCACCCTTCCGGCAGAATAGGAGGCTGTCATCTTTTCCAGGAGCGACCATGGCCTTCCAGTCGGTGCGGGATCTCAATGTCAAAGGTCATCGTGTCTTCCTCCGGGCGGACCTCAATGTCCCCTTGAAGGAAGGCCGCATCACGGATGCCACCCGCATCCGCGAAACCCTGCCCACCCTGAAGTGCCTGCTCGACGGCGGGGCTTCGGTGGTCATGGCCTCGCACCTCGGCCGGCCCGAGGGCAAGGGCTACGAAGCCGCCTACAGCGCCGCCCCGGTGGCGGCCTGGCTGCGGGAGCAGGGTTTCGACTGCCGCTTGGCCAGCTATGTGAACGGCGCAGCCGTGGAAGCCGAGGCGGCCGCCCTGAAGCCCGGCCAGATCCTGCTGCTGGAGAACCTGCGCTTCGAGAAGGGCGAGACCAAGAACAACGAGGACTTCGCCACCAGCCTGGCCAAGCTGGCTGATTCCTATGTCAATGACGCTTTCGGGTCCGCCCATCGCGCCCACGCCTCCGTGAGCGGCATGGTTTCGCATTTCCCCAAGGATCGCGTCGCCGCGGGCTTCCTCATGGAGAAGGAGCTGAAGGCCCTCGGCAAGGTCACGGATCACCCCGAGAAACCCCTGGTGGTGATCTTCGGCGGCGCCAAGGTGAGCGACAAGATCGAGCTCATCCAGAACTTCCTCGGCAAGGCTGACGCCATCCTCATCGGCGGTGCCATGAGCTACACCTTCCTCAAGGCCCAGGGCTTCGGCATCGGCAAGAGCCTCTGCGAGCCCGACAAGCTGGACATGGCCCTGGAACTGGTGAAGCAGGCCCAGGCCAAGGGAACGCGCCTGCTGCTGCCCCTGGACCACGTGGTCGCCTCGGAGTTCAAGGAGGACGCCGACTGCGCCATCACGCTGGACCAGAACATCCCGGAGGACCGGATGGCCCTGGACATCGGACCCGAGACCGTCGCCACCTACGCCGCCGAGATCCGCGCCGCCAAGACCCTGCTCTGGAACGGCCCCATGGGCGTGTTCGAGATGGCTTCCTTCGCCGCGGGAACCCTCAGCATGGCCGATGAACTGGCCGAGGCCGCTGACCGAGGGGCCTTCGTGCTGGTGGGCGGTGGCGACAGCGTGGCGGCCGTGAACAAGGCCGAGGTGGGACCGCGCATGTCCCATGTCTCCACGGGCGGGGGCGCCAGTCTGGAGTACCTCAGCGGCCTGGAACTGCCGGGGGTGGTGGCGCTTTCCCACTAGGCAGCACCAGCGCAGGAAGTTTCGCCCTGCTGACGGGGCCATTCATTTCGGATTCCCAGTTCCCTGCTGAGAGCGTAGGCTTCTGTCTTCCGTGGAGGCTCTATGCGCCGGGCTCTGTTTCCCCTGCTGGCTTTGATCCTGACCCTTCCCCTGGTCGCCCAGCCAGCTGAGCGGGCCAAGGCCCAGGCCATGGTGAAAGAAGGGATCGCGTTCATGAAGGCCAATGGGAAGGAGGCCTTCCTGGCAGAGGTCCAGAAAGCCACGGGCCGCTTTCATGTGAAGCCCGGAGGCACGCTCTACCTTTTCGTCTACGACCAGAAAGGCGTGGTCCTGGCCCACGGTGCCCGGGCCAACCTGCTCGGCATCAACCGCTGGGACGTGAAGGGTCCGGACGGCGTCCACAACGTCCAGGAGATCATCAAGACCGGCCTGAAGAAGGACGGCGGCTGGACCGACATGAAGGTCGCCAACCCGGCAACGGGCAAGGTGGAGGACAAGACCTCCTTCTGCCTCGCGGAGGATGGCATCGTCATTGGATGTGGCATCTACAAGTAGTCAGCCCAGGCCGTAGGCCCGCCGCAGGATCGCCTCCCACCAGGGGGCGGGCAGGATCGCTTTCAGCTTGCCCACCCAGAAGGCATCCCGGCCGATGGTCAGGCGTCGCGGTGGGTGCTTGGCGTTCAGGGCATGGAGCATCCGCCGTGCACAACTCTCCGCATCCAGGGCGAAGCGATCGGCCTGTTCCTGCCTGCGGGCCAGGTAGCGGGCGATGACGGCTTCGTAAGGGGTTCCCACAGCCCGCTGCGGCAGGTCGCCCCAGGCTCGGGCGAGCGTGTCGCGGAAGGCGGTCTGGATGGCGCCGGGCTCCACGAGCACCACGGCGACCTCGCGGCCCACCTCCAGCCGCAGGCTCTCCGCCAAGGCCACTACCGCGTGCTTGGAGGCGTTGTAGGGGCCCGCCAGGGGGATCGAAAGACGACCGAGCATGGAAGCCACCTGGAGGATGCGCGCGCCAGGTTCCCGCCGCAGCAGCGGCAGGAAGGCGTTGGTGACCATCTGGAGCCCGATGACGTTGGTTTCGAATTGCGCCCGGAATTCCTCGGAGCGGATGAGTTCAAGGGGACCCACCTGCCCGTACCCGGCGTTGTTCACCAAGGCCTTCAGGTGCAGATCCAGGCAGGCCTCCCGCGTCGCCTGGATGCTGGCAGCATCCGTCACATCCAAGGGCAGGATGCGCAGATCCTCCCCCGCGGGCAGATCCGCCAGCGCCTCCGGGTGCCGCGCCGTAGCCACCACCCCCCAGCCCGCCTCGCGGCAGAGGGGCACCAGAGCACGACCGATGCCCGTGGAACATCCCGTGATCAGGACCCAGGTACGCATGCCGTCATCATTCCACATTCCAAAGAACGGGGCGCCAATAGCGCCCCGTTCGGTGGCTAGCTCCCCTGGTGAACTACTTCTTCTTCGCAGGGGCCTTCGCCGCAGTCTTGGACTCAATCTTGGTCGCCACCTGCTTGTAGGTGACGGTGACCTTGTCACCGGCCTTGAGCGCATCCTTGCCGGTGGTGGCACCCTCGGTATAGAAGCGCCATTCCTCCTTGCCGAGGTCCAGGGTGAAGCTGTCGGCGGAGACTTCCTTCACGATGCCGGTCTTCTGGTAGCTCGCGGCCGCGGCAGCCCAGCCGAGGGCGGCGCCGAGCACGGCCGTAGCCGAAAGGATGGCGAGAGACTTCATGCGCATGGGGCTCTCCTTGAAAGGTGGGGACATGCTAGCAGAATCGAAAATCACTCAGACCAGCGCCAGCAAGCCCACGAGGTAGAAGCTCAGGTCCACGCTCAGTTCAAAGCGGTTCCGCCCGGTCGTGAAGCGCTCGTGGAAGAGCCAGAGATAGACCAAGGGATAGGCGGCGCAGGCCACCAGCACCATGGCGACGGCCATGGGATGGCCCTGGTGGTGGCTCTTGAAGGTCAGCCAGAGGGTACCCGCCAGGAGGAGGCCCAGCAGGCTGACGAGCACCGCCTTGGTGGCTTTTTTCCCAAGCAGGATGGGGAGGGTTTCCTTCCCCATGATCTGGTCGTTCTGCATGTCGCGGATTTCATAGATCGCGGTGCGGGCGAAAGCAAGCGTCCCCACCAGGAAGATGGCCGCGAAGGTCCTCAGGTCCCAGACCCGCCCTGACTGCCAGACGGGTGTGATGACCACCACCGTCGCCAAGGCCAGGGATACGACCACATCCTTGGATCCGGGGATGCTGCGCAGGCTGAACAGCGCGTTCCCCAGATGGAAGCGCCGCTTGTAGGCGGCACCCACCAGGGAAGCGATCAGGACCACCAGGAGGACTTTCCTTCCCATGCTCGCGGACAGCCCCAGGGAGACCAGCATGGCAATCACGGCCGATGCCAGCAGGACACGGCGGTTCCGTTCGAGGAACCGGGCCCGGGCGGGGCCTTTGGTCCCCAGGCCGAGTGGGTCCAGAAAAGGCGTGAACAGATACATGGCCAGCACGTAGGTGGCGGTGATGACGGGATACCGCCACTCCAGGGGGAGCCGGAGCCATTTGTGAACGCCCAGGGTCATGAGGCCCGCCCCTACGGCCATCAGGGAGGAACTCCCGTAGGCCGCCTGCAGGAAGTTGCGCCAGCGGCTGGGTCCATCGCCCAGCTGCTCCAGCACATCCACCACCTCATCCACCAGCCAGGTCGGGGTGGAGGCGCCCGCCAGCACACCCACCGTCTCCTTCCCCGTGAAGGCCTTGAGGTCCAAATCAATGGCGGTTTCGACATATTGCACCGGCTTGCCATAGTGCTTCGCCAGTTCGGCCAGGTGTTTGGTGTTGCTTGATGCCTTGCCGCCCACCACGATCACCACATCCACGGTGCGGGCCAGCTTCCGTGCCTCGTCCTGGCGAGTCCAGGTGTCCTCGCAGATGGTGTTCTCGAAGACCCCGTCTCCCGCGCGAGTCCGGATGTAGTCCGTGATGGCGTGATAGTCCGTCACCGTGAAGGTGGTCTGGGCCACCACCAGCACCTTCTTCAGCTGGTCGTCAGTGAGGGCCTCGGCCTCGGCCATGTTCGACACGATGACCGAACCGCTCTCGGCGAAACTGCGATGCGCCACGCTTTCCGCATGACCGTGGCTGCCCAGGATCACGGTGAAATAGCCCTTGGGGCTCCATTTCTTGATCTTGTTGTGGACCTTGGCCACCTCCGGGCAGGTGGCGTTGACGATCTTCAACTCCCCCTTGGCCTGGCGTTCCTTCAGGCCCCGCAGGTCCTGGATGGGGATGCCGTGGGCGCGGATCACCACCGTGCCGTTCTGCACCTTGTCCGGCGCCTCCGCCACGGCCACGCCCCGCCTGCCGATGAGCTCCAGCGCCTGGGGGTTGTGGATGAGTGGTCCCAGCGTCTGCACCGTGCGGCCGTCATTGTGGACCGAGGCTTCCAGCACCGCGTCCATGGCCCGCTTCACGCCCCAGCAGAATCCAGCGGTCTTGGCGACGATCACCTTCATGGCAGCCCCACAATCCCGACCGAGTTGGTCAGGTAATCCATCATAGCGCCTCCCCGGGGAAGACGCACCGCTGGGGCCACTTTTCCTGCCCGCAACAGCCCCTTCATTCCGGATCCATGAATCGCCTGCTTGAATCCCAGAGCAGTTGCGGGTATTCCAGGGGTGCCAGTTCAGACCAAACACCGGGCGCTGCCACCACAATTCTGCTGTTGGGTGGTTTCCCCTTCCGCTTCAAGGCCAGAGATGAACTGTTTCGTTCGCTCGGTCATGGCCCGACTCCAACCTTTGGAGTTAGCCATCCTCCTGCCTGCCTGCCTGATCTGCGCGCCCGTGGCCGGCCAACCCTCCGGAGCGGATGCAGCGGCACTCCAATCCAAGGCGGAGGCCCTGGCCGACTCGCCCGGGAAAGTGGAGGCCCTGGTGGCCCTCGCCAAAGTGGAGATGCGGAGCGATCTTCCCCGGGCGATGGCCCATGCCTCCCAGGCCCGGGATCTGGCCAGGAGGATCCGCGATACGAAAGGACTTGGCAACGCGCTCCAGCGGCTTGGGGTGGGGCTGTTCCTGCAGGGGAAGAACGAGGAGGCCAAGGCCCATTTCCTGGAGGCCCTCCAGGCCCATGAGACCGCCCGCAACGACCAGGGCGCGGGACAGACCCTCATCAATCTCGGGCATCTGCACAGTGCCCAGACCCAGTATCCGGAGGCCTCAGGCTATTTCGAACGGGCCTACACCCTGGGCTTGAAAGGAAAGGACCTGACCATCCTGGCCGTGGCCAAGGACGGCCTGGGCAGCATCGCCTACGCCCAGTCCCGCTATCCCGAAGCCATCCAGGCCTTCAGGGAATCCATCCAATGGGCCACCCAGGCGGGGGACGCGAAGGGCCAGGCCAGTGCCACGAACAACCTGGCCAATTGCCATGTCGAACTGGGGCACCTCGAGGAGGCCTTCAAGGAATACCTTCAGGCCGCCGAGGCTTTTGAACGGGTCGGCCTTCCTGCAGACCAGGCCATGGCCTATAACAATGTCGCCAAGGTCCTTTCCAAACAGGGCATGGATGCTCAGGCCTCGCAATACCTGGATCGCTCCCTCAAGATCCACCGAGCCACCGGAAACAAGCAGGGAGAGGGCACCACGCTGCTGAATCTGGGTGCGCTGGCCATGAAGCGCACGAGATACCCCGAGGCCCTGAAGTTCCTGGAACAGGCGCGACAGTCCTTCCTTGACCTGAATGATCCGGTGGGCCTTTCCTCGGTGCTGCAGAACCTGGGCGGCGTGTATCTGGAACAAGGCGATCCAGCCAGGGCCATCCCGGTTCTCCAGGAAGCGCTGTCGCTCCGCCTCGCGGCGGGAGACGCCGCCGCTGCCGTCTCGACGAAGGTTCTGCTTGGCGACGCGATGCTGAGGTCCAGCCGGGCGGAGGAAGCCATCCCGCTCAGTCTTGCGGCCCAGGAAGAGGCCCATCGGCTGGGCGTGATTGACTCCGAAGCCAATGCCAGCCGGAACCTCGCCACTGCCTACAGGATGAAGGGGCGGATCGAGGAGGCCATGGCGCAGCTCGAGCGCTACTTCGAACTCAAGGACCAGGTGCTCAGCGCCCACAGCCAGCAGGCCATCGCCGAGATGCAGACCCGCTTCGAGACGGAGCGGAAGGAGCGGGAGATCAAGCTCCTCCAGCAGGAGAAGCAGATTCAGGTTCTCCAGATCAACCGGCAGAAGGTCCTGCGCAATGCCCTGGTCGCCATCTCGGTGCTGCTCGCGTTCCTGGCCCTCGCCATCGGCAGCCGGTTCCGCCTGAAGCAGCGCTCCGAGGCCCTCTTAAGGGAGAAGAACCTCGCCCTGGAAGCCGCCAACCGGGTCATCGAACTGGAGCGGGACAAATCCGAGCAGCTGCTGCTCAACGTCCTCCCCCCCGCCATCGCCGGCCGGCTCAAGGGCGACGAGGCCACCATCGTGGACCGGTTCTCCGAGGCGACCATCCTGTTCGCGGACATCGTCGGCTTCACCCGGTTTTCCCAGACCATCGAGGCGGAAGCCCTGGTGAACATCCTCAACGACATTTTCTCAAGATTCGATGCCCTGTCGGAGCGGCATGGCCTGGAGAAGATCAAGACCATCGGGGACTGCTACATGGTCGTCGGCGGGGTGCCGGAATTATCCGAAAACCACTGCCAGGCCGTGGCCAGAATGGCCCTCGGCATGCTCCGCGTCCTCGCGGAGTTCAATGAAAGCCGTCATCAGAACCTGAGCATTCGAATCGGCATCAACACCGGTGCGGTGGTGGCGGGCGTCATCGGCAAGAAGAAGTTCATCTATGACCTCTGGGGCGACGCCGTGAACACGGCGAGCCGCATGGAGTCCCATGGCGAACCCAGCCGAATCCAGGTCACCGAGGCCGTCGCGCGGAAGCTGCGGGGCTTGTTCCGCATGGAAGACCGCGGCGAAATCGAGATCAAGGGCAAGGGACGCATGCGGACCTACTTCCTCCTGGAGGAAATCGAACCCGCCTCGGCATGAGGCGCCCAGCCCTCCTCCCACAGCCAGTGGAAGGAGGGCAGAGCTGCCCGAAACCAGTCCTCGGGCCCAGCCTAGATCAGAACTGCCAGCCGAGGCTGACCTGCATGACATTGGCATCGAAGGTCTTGCTCACGCTGCTCGCCACGTAGCGAGCCTCGAGGTTCACCCTGTGGGCGATCTGCACGCCGAGGCCTGCCGTCACGCCCAGCTTCGTGGTCCAGTCGGAGGTGCGCAGCGTCCCGGCTGTCTGCTCCAGGTGCCACCGGATAGCCCCGAGTCCCGCCACCACATAGGCTTGATGGGAGCCCTGGTTCAGCTTGAAGAGATGGTCGAAGTTGATGGAATAGTTCTTGGCATAGGTCTTGACCCCCAACGGGCCCACGGCCCCACCTTCCGGGAAGGTGTTCCATTCCATGCGTGTCCGGCTGGCGTTCCAGTCGCCATGATCATGGGTCCACTGGACGCCCAGTCCGAAACCGGTGCGGCGGTCCAGCTGCTCCTTGAGGTCCCGCAAAGGATAATCCGCCTGCACGGAGGCGCTGAAATCCGAGTGGTGCCGATGATAGTGCCGGGACCTCCATTCCTTTTCGGGCTGGGCCTCGGTCGTGGCTGACTGTGCCTTCTCCTCGCCGGTTTTGGGCGTTTCCTGGGCCAGGAGGGCGCCGCAGGAGAAGGCCAAGGGAAGCAGATACAACAGTCTTGCGAGGGGCATGACAGCTCCTAGTGGTGGGCTCGAGGAAGGACGAGCGATGGGGGGGCTACGCAGAATGCGTGCCTGCGGATGAGTGTCTCTTGTATGGAAATTCGAGCCTCAACCACCGCTTCCCTGTGGCAGCCTGCATCCCGCGTCGAGAAATTCCACATCCCGGCCAGGCGAGACTCGAGTCCTCCCGCCATCAACGATGAATACCGTCAGCTGGCGGCCGCCATCATGCGCTGCCGGAGGAAACGCTCCGCAGGACCGGAGACCATGCGCGCCACCAGCCAGCCCAAAACCCAGGACAGGGCCACCACGGGCACGTACCAGAGAATGCCGTACCAGGGCCGCGCACCCATCGCCTTGAAGGCATGGATCACTGGCCACACGACGAACATGTGGGTGAGATAGATCTCATAGCTGAGCCGCCCGAAGGAGCGCAGCCAGCCGGTGCCGCGAAACGAGGGCGCCATCGGGTGGGTCGCCTGGGCATGGAAGGCTACCACCAGCAGGGCGGTCGAGATGGTCAGGACGAGGAGGGTTCCGTTCCCTAGGATGCGCCAGAGACCGCCTTCGAAGCAGAGCACGGCCACGAGCCCGAGGCTGCCCAGGGCTGCCAGCAGGCGCGTGGTCATCACTTGGGTCAGGGGGTAGCGCGCGGCGGCCCAGGCCGCCAGCACGCCCGTAGCGATGGCGGCCATGCCAGGCAGGTAGGCCTTCTCCTGCCAGATCGGATTGCCGTTCAGCGCCGCACGCGAGACCGGCAGCGACAAGGCGAGGAGCACCAGCGCGGGCACGAGCACCCGATCGCGGCGCAGGCCAAGGCATACGAGAGGGAAAGCCAGGTAGAAGACCTCCTCGATGGAAAGGGACCAGAGCACATCCCAGTTGCCGGGCAGCCAGCCGGTCTGCCCTTCGTACCAGTTCAGGTGCAGGCCGAGCGCCGAGAGGATGGTGCGGGGAAGCGACTGGTTGGCGTGGCTGATGAGGTAGTCCTTCGCTCCGGCCAGATGCAGCAGGCTGAGAACGGCGATCAGCAGCAGCAGCGTGGGGAGAATCCGGCCAGCGCGCCGCGCGTAGAAGCTGCGCGTGTCGATGGCCGCCAGGCTGCCCCAGCGCTGCAGCGTGTTCGTGGTGATGAGGAAACCCGAGATCACGAAGAAGACGAACACCGCCTCGTACCCGTTGTAGATCAGCGCATTCAGGAACCACCTGGGCAGGAAGGTGGCCAACACGCCGCTCTTGAGGGGAATGCGCAGTCCCACGTGGTGGATCACCACAAGCAGGATCGACAGGCCTCGGAGGAGATCGATGCCGGGGTTACGCTCCGGTTTCGTGGAAAGGGCGTTCGCGGTCAAGGGCAGCTCCGGAGCACGTTGGCGGTGTGGGACGGCCAGCGCGGCGGCGCATCCAGAACCAGTGTTTCATGCTTCATCGATTCCAGAGTGAGGCGAGAAGGGCTCATCCCGGAGGCTTCAATCCCAGTAGGATCCCCATCTTCCTCCCTTCTACCTAATCGAGTTCCACCCAAATATCTATCCGGGCTAACAAAAGTTTTCCGCTCGGATGTTTAGGCTTGGCAGGATCATTTCGAACTCCTACATTCGGTCACTCGCCACCTCGAACCGAGGTACGCCATGACCAAACTTCTGCTGGTTTCAAACCGGGTTCCCTGGACAGTCGCTTCGCTCGGAGGTAATGGGATCTTGAAACCCTCCTCAGGCGGCCTCGCCACAGCCCTGGCCGGCACCCACGCGCGGGGAGAGACGCTATGGGTCGGCTGGCCAGGCGACCTGGGAATCCTGGATGCGGAAGGCCGATGCGCCATCCTCGAGGAACTGCGGGCCCAGCGGGTGATCCCCGTTGAACTTTCCACCGAGGAAGTGGAGCGCTACTACGAAGGTTTCTCGAACGGCGTACTCTGGCCCCTGTTTCACTACCTCCTGGACAAGGTGCGCCTGGACACGGACCAGGACTGGGATGCCTACGACTCGGTGAACCACCGGTTCGCGCAGGCGGCAGCCGAGTGTGCCGAACCGGGAGACTGCGTGTGGGTGCACGATTACCAGCTCATGCTGGTCCCGAGATACCTCAGGGACCTTCGCCCTGACCTGCGGATCGGATTCTTTCTGCACATTCCCTTCCCGGCCTATGAAGTGTTCCGGATCCTTCCCTGGCGGGAACTCCTGCTCCAAGGTGTCCTGGCCTCGGACCTGGTGGGTTTCCATACGCCGGGCTATCAGGCTCATTTCACCAGTTCCGCCCGCCGCATTCTCGGAGCCGAAACGCGGGAGGACGGCATTGATTACGACGGTCACCACGTCGCATTGGGAGATTACGGTATCGGCATCGACAACGAGGCTTTCGCCCGCACGGCGGACGCCCCATCGGTCGTGGCGAGGGTCCAGGAGATTCGGCAGGATCTGGGGGGACGTACCCTCATTCTCGGCGTGGACCGACTCGACTACACCAAGGGCATTCCACAGCGCCTGTTGGCGGTGGAACGCTACATGGAACTGCATCCCGACATGCGTGACAGCATACTTTTCCTCCAGGTATCGGTGCCCTCCCGGGAGCGTGTTGAAGCCTACGCCCAGTACCGTAAGCAGGTGGATGAGGTGACGGGGCGGATCAATGGCCTGTACGGAAGCCCTTCCCGAGTACCGGTCCATGTCCTCCACCGGGCCATCCCCTTCGAAGAACTCGTCGCCCTCTATAGAGCCGCGGATGTGATGCTGGTGACGCCCCTCAGGGACGGAATGAATCTCGTGGCCAAGGAGTTCTGCGCTACCCGGGGCGACGATTCAGGGATTCTGATCCTGAGTGAGTTCGCTGGTGCTTCGGCGGACCTGCGGGAGGCTATCCTCGTGAATCCCTACGACACCGGCGCCATGGCCGAGGCACTGGACACGGCGCTGCGCATGCCGCCGGGACAGGCCCGGGCTCGCATGCGGGCCCTGCGCAAGCGCATCGCCACCCACAATGTCCATAGGTGGGCCGAAGCCTTCGTGCGCGATCTGCAGGCCCAGGGCGCGCCTTCCCACCCGCAGGCCGCCCATGAGGCATTTCTCCCTTCCCTTCTGGAAGATGCGGTCGATGCAGAGCGCATCGCCCTGTTGCTGGATTACGACGGAACCTTGGTCCCCTTCACCGAACGGCCGGGGGATGCCGTTCCAGATCCTGGCCTCCTGGCCCTGTTGGATCGTCTGGCCCGCCTTGAGGACACCGAACTGCACCTCGTCAGCGGGCGCGGCAAGGAGATCCTCGATGCCTGGTTCGGTGGCGGTCCCTTCATCCTCCACGCCGAGCACGGCATCTGGAGGAAAGCGGGGCCGGGGAGTCCCTGGATCGCCCGAATGGATCATGCTCCTGATTGGAAACTGGAGGCGAGAACGGTCCTCGATGGGTGGGCCAGGAACTACGATGGGGCGCTCATCGAGGAGAAGGACCACGCCCTGGCCTGGCACTACCGCCAGGTGCGCCGGGGCATTTCAAGCCAGGTCCTGCAGACCATCCGGGATTCGCTGCGTCCCCTCGCCGACCGTGAGGGACTGGAAGTCCTCGATGGGTCCAAGGTCCTGGAACTCCGCCTCCGGGGCGCCCACAAGGGGCTGGCCGTCGACGAGGCCCTTACCTCGCCTGGAACCCTGGTCGTGGCCCTCGGCGATGACCGCACCGACGAGGATCTCTTCCGCGCGCTCCCGCCCTCAGCCTTGTCGATCCGTGTGGGACAGGGCCCGAGCCGCGCGACCACGCGTCTACCCGACCCCGGCGCGGTTAGGCATTTCCTGGAAGACCTGGCGGCTGGGCTCGAGCGAATTCCGCGCAAGAGCCTCGCCTGAGGAAGCTGGGGCACGTCAGCCGGCCTCATCCCATCCGAAACCCCCATTCCCTTCCACTTCCCCACAGGGCCTCCCATGCCAGACATCCCGACCCTGGACCACGGTCTCATCGGAAACGGCAGCCTCCTGGCGCTCGTGGCACCCAGCAGCGCCATGGAATGGCTGTGCCTTCCCCGGTTCGACGGGCCTTCGGTCTTCGGCAGGCTTCTGGATGCCCGATCAGGCGGCGTGTTCAGGATCCTCTCCTCGGGCAAGGAAATGGCCGGAGAGATGCACTATCTTTCGAATACGAACATCCTCTGTACCCGCTTCGTCCTGGAGGACGGCAGCTGGGAACTGATCGATTTCGCTCCCCGACTGCCCAAGAACTGGGGTGAGGACGCCCCCATCCGCCTCACCCGGCTGCTCCGTCCGCTTGAAGGGCGCATCAGGCTTTCCGTCGATTTCGATCCGCGCCTGGATTACGGACGGGATCCCACCCGGACGCTGGCCCTGCATGATTGCATCGAGGTGCACGGCAAGGGAGGACCACTTTTTCTCCAGTCGAACTTGCCCCTGAGCTATATCGCCGGAAAACGCGAATTCGCGCTGGACGGACCGGTCTTCCTCAGCCTCTCCTACGGCACGCCCACACCCATGACGCTCTCCAGGGTCATGCAGGAACTGGAACTCACAACGGAGGGCTGGGAACGCTGGGCCAAGACCTGCGGGCTGCCTTTGTTCAGACCCGAGCTGGTGCTTCGCTCGGCCCTATGCCTGAAACTCCACGCCTTCGAGGACACCGGGGCCATCATCGCCGCGGCCACCACCAGCATTCCCGAGGCCCTCGGTACTGAGCGGACCTGGGACTACCGCTACTGCTGGCTGCGGGATGCGGCTTTCATCGTCGAGGCCCTGCGACGCCTCGGGCACCTGCGGGAGGGGGAGCGGTTCCTCCGCTATCTCCGGAACGTGGCGGAGGCTGGCCCCCTGCAACCCCTCTACGGCATCGACGGCAATCCTTCCGCACCGGAGGAAATCCTTGAGCACCTGACCGGATTCGGCGGCCAGGGCCCGGTACGCATCGGCAATGCGGCCGTGGATCAGCGCCAGCACGACCTGATGGGGGAGCTGGTGCTCTGCCTCGAAACCCTGCTTCGAGACCCCCGGCTCGTCCATAACGAGGAGGACCTGCGATTCTTTCCGCTGGTGCGGCGACTGGTGGAGGAAGCCATCGTGCTGGCACCTGAGCCCGACACCTCCATCTGGGAATTCCGTAGCCTCTTGCGGAACTACACCTTCTCCCGGGCCATGTGCTGGGTGGCGATCCACCGCGGGGCCACCATCGCCGAACGCTTCAAGGAACCCTTCCTCGCCAGCGCATGGAAGAACATCGCCGCCCGGGAACTGGAGCTGATCCTCAACCGGGGGTACAACGGGACCAAGGGGTTCTTCACCCAGACCCTGGACGGCTCTTTCCCGGACGCATCGTTGCTGCTTCTCCCCACCCTTGGGCTCATCGACCCGAGGGATCCTCGCTTCCTATCCACCCTGGACCATTACGGAGAAACTCTCGCCGAGGGAGGCCTGATGATGCGCTACCGGAATGATGACGATTTCGGCGCGCCCTCCAGCACCTTCACCATCTGTTCCTTCTGGTGGGCCGAGGCCCTGGCTCTGGCCGGGCGCCTGGAGGAGGCCATCGAGGTGTTCGAGCGGGTCTGCAGCTTCGCCAACCCCGTCGGGCTCTTCTCGGAGGACATCGATCCCTCCACCGGACGGTTGTTGGGGAACTTCCCCCAGGCCTACACCCATGTGGGACTCATCAATGCCGCCATCACGATTTCGGAACTGCTGGAGGCGCGGGACGGGAGAGTCAGGGCCTGGTCCTGAAGCCCGCAGCACCTTGGGGCTTGGGCCGGGCGGGAAGCATCGCCTGAATCAGTCCTGCAAATAGCCAATGACTATTCAACCGTATGCTGGCTTCCCTCATCACACGGAGGTCGACTCCAAGGGTGATTGAGGATGCCGCCGGCTCGCCCTGCCCCTGGACATGAGGAGGCCCCCGCCAGTCGGCAAGGGCCTCCTCGTTGTCGAAATGGCAGTGCTCAGTCCTCGGCAACTGCGAAGGCAGGGGCCGCGTCCACGGATTCACGGACGGGGACGGCTTCCTCAGCAGTCCTCCAGCCCCAGGCGCCGATGACCGCCTTGAAGGTGAAGAGGACCACGGCCAGCGCGCCGATTCCGAAGAGGATGTCGCCAGGCATGCGCATCCAGGTGAAGCTGCGCATGATGGGGCTCTGCACCACTTCGGCGCTGCGGGCATACCAGGTGCCGTGTTCGAGGCTCTGGGCCATCTGGTAGAACCCGCTGGGGATCAGCGAGAACACCAGCATCAGCACCAGGCCCAGGTTCAGGCCCCAGAAGCCGACCTTCAGCAGCTTCTCGTCCCAGGCCTTGTCAGGGGTCATGCCGCGCAGGGCGAAGAGCATGAGCGAGATGGCGAGGAAGCCGTAGACACCGAAGAGTGCGGCATGGCTGTGGATGGGCGTGGTGTTGAGGCCCTGACCGAAGTAGAGCACCGACGGCGGATTGATCAGCATGCCGAAGACACCCGCGCCGATGAGGTTCCAGAAACACACGGCCGCGAAGAATTTGAAGGCCCACTCATAGCCGCTGCCGATGGCCCTGCCCGCCTTGAGGCTCATGGCAATTTCAAAGCCCACGATGGTGAGGGGCACGATCTCCAAGGCGCTGAAAACGGAACCCAGAGCGGAAATGGAGGAAGGCGAACCCGAGAAATAGAGGTGATGGAAGGTGCCGATGACACCGCTGCCGAGGAAGAGCGCCATGGAGAGGCTCGTGGCACGCAACGCGGTGGTTTCGCGGAGGAGACCCATGCGCGTCGTGAGCAAGGCGATGGCGACGGTGGCGAAGACTTCGAAGAAGCCTTCCACCCAGAGGTGGACCACCCACCAGCGCCAGTATTCGGCCAGGGCCACGTGGGTCTCCCGGTTGTACATGAAGCCCGCGGAATAGAAGAGGGGAATGGCAATGGCTGACAGCACGAAGAGCTTCAACAGGCCCAGGCGGCCTGCCTCGCCCTTCAGGGCGGGCAGCAGGGAGCGGAGCACCAGCACCAGCCAACCCACCATGCCCACGGTGAGAAGGATCTGCCAGAGGCGGCCCAGTTCCACATATTCATAGCCCTGATGGCCCAGCATGAAGGAGCCGGAGAGCTTGCCGAGAATGGCCTGGTGGCTGCCGTAAAGCGCGCCAACGACCACCACCACCAGCGCCACCAGCAGCCCGGCGACACCGAGCCACTGACCCTTGGGCTCCTTGGCGCTGAGCTTGGGACCCAGGTAGAGGCCCGTCGCCAGCCAGCAGGTGGCGATCCAGAAGACGGCCAGCTGGAGGTGCCAGGTGCGGGAAGCCGCATAGGGCAGGAGGTGGGACAAATCAAGACCGTAAAGTCCGTTTCCTTCCACCGCATCGTGGGCCGTGAAGACGCCCATGCCGATCTGCACCAGGAACAGGGCCATGGCCACCGCGAAGTAGATGGCTGACCAGCGCTGGCTGGGAGTGGCGGGCGCGGCTGGAATGGCCTTGGGCTCGGGGAATTCCTCGGCGGGCTGGCTGGCGTGGTGCCAGACCATCAGGCCGACGCCCAGGATCAGCAGAATGATGGACAGGATGCTCCAGAGGTGGCTGATGGGCGTGATGCTGTTGCCGACCAGGGGTTCCTGGGGCCAGTTCTGGGTGTAGCTGTGGCTGGCATCCGGCCGGCGCGCGGCGGCCGTCCAGGCGGTCCACAACCAGAAATCCGCGACCCGCTCCCCTTCCTGCATGGTGGGGATCCAGCGGGCGGGAATGGCCGAGGCCTTGTCCCCCTCCACGGCGATCTTGGCCAATTCTGCCCGGGTCTTCACATAGGCGGCGGCCTGGGCCGCATCCAGCGTCAAAGTACCGGTGGCTGAATCATACCGATTGGCCTGAAATACAGAAATGAGGCGAGCCTTCGCTTCCGCCTCGGAAAGGCCCGTGGACTTCAGAGTCACCAGGTCATGGGAGGCCCACTGATGCAGCGCCTTGGCGGTCCAATCGGGCGCCAGGTAAGCACCATGTCCCCAGATGGATCCGATGTGCTGCCCGCCATGACCGAGGTAGCTCACCTGGCCTTCCAGGATCTGGCCAGGGCCCACGAGCTGGGTGCCATCCTCCGCGGCCACGATCTTGGGAATCGGGGGGGCGTTCAAGGCGATCTGCCGCCCACCCAAGCCCAGCACGCCGAAGCCCGCCAGGAGCACCAGCAACACCAGCCACCACCTTGCCTTCATGTGAACCTCCATCGGGCGCATCCAATCGCCAGCAGCCAGTATTCCATATTTTTATTTGTTTAGGATCTGATATTCTTAAATGTGATCAAGGGCACGAACCCTGTGGGGAAGAGGCTGGATCCGGGAGGGTTCCCCGGGCTCAGGCCGACAATTCCCCGACCAGGAAGTAGGTCCTCATGGGCCCCTTCCCCTTCACTTCGATCTCGCCTCGAGGTTCGAACTGGAAGAGATGTCCCACTTTTTCCACCACGGCTTCCGTCGCGTGGATCCGGCTCGGCTCCCCATGGGATTCCATGCGGCTGGCCGTGTTCACCGCATCGCCCCACAAGTCGTAGATGAACTTCTTCCTCCCGATGACTCCGGCCACCACCACGCCGGTGTTCAGCCCGATCCGGATGTCCAGGGCGTGGCCCGTGGCCATGTTGAAGCGGTGAAGCTCCGCGAGCATGTCCAGTGCCATCCGGCCGACCGCCTCGCAGTGATCCGCCTTCATGTCCGGAATGCCCCCCACCACCATGTAGCAGTCGCCGATGGTCTTGATCTTTTCGAGGCCGTGCTTGTCGGTGAGGATGTCGAAGCGGGTGAAGATGTCGTTCAGGACCCCCACGAGACTCTCCGCATCGAGCTTCTGGGACAGCTGGGTGAACCCGACGATATCGGCGAAGAGGATCGTCGCCTCCGTGAAGCGGTCGGCGATGGTGACCGAGTCGTTCTTGAGCCGACCGGCGATGGATGGCGGCAGGACGTTCAACAGCAGCTGTTCCGACTTGTCTCTTTCCAGTTCGATGACGTGGTTCGCCTCCTCGAGCTGCCCATTCTTTTCCCTGAGGACGGCCTCGGAGCGCTTCTTGAGCCGATAGCGGCTGGCCACGGCCAGCGACAGGGCGCCCAGCAGCAGCACCGCCCCCAGCAGGGTGTTTCGGAGCAGGGCCTGGCGGTGCAGGCGCAGGTCCTGGATCTCCTTGTCCTTCTGGAGCACCAGGATCTCCCGTTCCTTCCGTTCGGTTTCGAAGCGGGTTTGCATCTCGGCCACCTTCGTCTGGCTCCGGGAACTGACGAGCGTGGCCATGAGATCCACGTGCCGGGTGAGGTGTTCGGCCGCCTCCCGCCAACGCCCTCCGGCTTTGTAGGCCAGGGCCAGGATGCGGTGCCCCTCCACTTCCAGCTCCGGAACCTTCAGCTCGGTGGCGCGTTTCAGGGCTGCGTTGAGCATGGGCAAAGCCTCGGCCTGTCTTCCCGCCCCCGTGAGGGCCTCCCCCAGGCCCAGTCGCGAGGAGATGGCGCCCCGCTCGTCCTCCACGCTCTCGCGCAACCTCAGCGCTTCCCTCAGGGCGCGGATGCCCTGGTCGAAGGCCCCCTGCTCGGTGTAGCTGCGGCCCAGGTTGTGGAGCGCCAAGGCTTCGTTCTTCTGGTCCGTCAGTTCCTGGAAGATGCGGCGAGCGGCCTCATAGGTGGCGACGGACTCGCGCAGCTTCCCGGAGTCGTGGAGCATGACGCCGAGGTTCAGGAGCGTGGTCCCTTCCCCGGGCCGATTGCCGGCTTTCCGCTGAACCTCCAGCGCTCGTTCCAGGTACATCCGACCCTGGTCCGGCATGCCCTGGTCCATCAGGATCGGGGCGATATTGGTGTACGCGAGGGCCTGATAGACCGGCAACTTCAGTTTTTCGAAGGCTTCCGCCGCAGCCAGGTACCCCCTCAGAGCCCCCTGGGGATCCCCGCCCTCCAGCTGGCAGTTGGCCAGGTTGTTGAGGGTGATGGCACGGCTCTGCTCGTCGCCCGCCTTCGCCGCCCAGACCATGGACTCCCGATAGGCCTGGATCGCCTCCTGGTAGCGGCCCTGGGCCTGGAGAACGTTCCCCATGCCATCCTTGGCGGTAGCCACACCACCGGGATCCTGGGCTTTGAGCCCCAGAACCGTCGCCCGCTCATAGCAGGCGAGCGCCTCAGCATTCCGGCTCTGGGCGGCGTGCACATGGCCCATGTTCGCGATGGAACGGCCGGCTTTCAGCAGGTTCCCATCCTCTTCGTAGAGCTTGGCCGCCTCCAGGAACAGGGGCAGGGCCTGATCGAATTTTCCCTGGATGTTCTGCACCGCTCCCAGGGAATTGAGACAGGCGGCCAGCCCTTTCCGGTAGTGGAGGCGCTCGGCGATCGCGCGGCCTTCGGCAGCCAGGCGCTGGGCCTCCTGGGGATCCGACTGCCAGTTCAGCCTGCTCAATTCGGCCAGGGCGTCCACCTTGGCGGGGGTGTCGTTGGTGGCGCCCGCCTGCATTTTGAGGGTTTCGGGGGCTGGAACTGAGTTCTCCGATCGGAGCCTCAAGGGGGTCAGGCAGAGGCAGAGGGTCAAGAACCAGGACCAGCGAACCGATACAGGGGATTGGCAAGCAGAATCCAGCCCCAGGAAGCTCTGAGGCCCTGGACTTGGATCGAACCTGCTGGCCAGCCGAACGGGCAAAGCCTTGAACCACTCCATGCACCAGCCTCCCCGCAAGATGTCGTGTCGTTGTGCCAGAGCTTACTATCGATTTGGCGTCCCCCTTGCTCCGGAAGGAGCCGATGCCACAGGCCCCCGTCACCAGGGGGTTCCTGTCGGGCTTTTCTTCTTCTGCCCTGGCATCTGCCCTAGAATGGATGCAGAAGATCAGTAGGCAGCGGGCTGGCTCTGGGTTCCAAATGGCCCGAAGGGTCCCTGGTATTCGAGGATTATGCTTCAGTAGAACTCCCGCGATGATCTGTGAAAGGGAATCCGCACTCATGGCCCACCCTGCGCTTCTGCCCGTCACCCTGACCTGCAATACGGACCTGCGCTTCATTGACCTGATTCAGGTGGTGGGTTCCGAGTTCCTCAAGCACCTGAGCTTCAGCCAGGACGACGGTGAACGCCTGTGGCTGGCGATCCAGGAGGGCATTGCCAACGCCATGCGCCACGGCAACAAGCTGGACAAGGACAAGCCGGTGAAGGTGACCTTCATCCCCAAGACCGACTGCTTCGAGATCCGCATCGAGGATCGCGGCCCGGGGGTGGACCTGGATACCCTGCCCAACCCGAATCTTCCGGAGAACCTGCTGAAGCCCTGCGGACGCGGCGTCTACTTCATGAAGCAGGTGATGGATGAAGTGCACATGGAGTGCAGCCCGAAAGGTTCCGCCCTGGTGCTGGTGAAGGCCCGGAAGGTGCGGGAAGCCCACGCATGACTTCGCCGGACTGGCGTCGCCGGGCCCTCTGGCTTTCGGGGATCACCATCGCCTACAACCTGGCCGAGGGCCTGGTATCCATGGGTTTCGGCTGGAAGGACGATTCCGTGGCCCTGTTCGGCTTCGGCGCCGACAGCTTCATCGAGGTGGGCTCGGCCCTGCTCGTGCTGTGGAAGCTCATGGACCACGGCAGCCTCGAACGGGAGCGCCAGGCCACGCGCCGCATCGGCTGGCTGTTCCTCATGCTGGGAGCGGGCATCGTCGGGGGTGCCCTGCTTCAATTGGCGGGCCGCCAGCACCCGCCGACCACCCTGCCGGGCCTGATCATTTCTGCCCTATCACTATCGTTCATGGTCTTCCTGTGGCGGGCCAAGCTGCGGGTCGCCAAGGCCCTCGACAGCGCCACCGTCGCCGCCGATGCCGCCTGCAGCCTGGCCTGCATCCAGCTCTCCGTGGTGCTGTTCCTGGGCAGTCTGCTGTTCCTGCTGGCGCCTGCGCTCTGGTGGGTGGATGCCGCCGCCGCGGTGGGCCTGGCCGTGCTCATCGGCAAGGAAGGCCTGGGCATGATCCGCCATGCCAGCAGCGCCTGTTTCACGGGCGGATGCGGCTGCGGCCACTGAGAGAGGTCGCTCCAGCCCCCGGTGCGGGCCCGGAATCAGTCGGCGAGGCCCTTGATGGTGTTGAATTCCACGGGCATCCGCAGGTAGAAGAGCGTCAGTTCCTCCGCCTGGAGCGCCGTGAGCAGGCGGTCGGCCTCCTCATCGCTCACGATGAATTCGACGGCCACGGGCAGCTTGCCTGCCAATTCGAAGAAGTGGTCCTCCCGGAGCATGCCGTGGCGCCCGAAACCGGCAGCCGCCTTGAAGGCGGAGCCGCCATGGAGCCCCAGCTTCTGCGCAAAGGCCAGTAGCCATTCGTAGGCCAGCACCTTGTGGTGGGTCCGGCCTTCCTGCACATAGAACCTGAGGCATGTGCCCTTCATGTCGCCCTCCCGGATGCTACAGAATCGCCTTCACGGTCAACATGCCAGCCCAGGTGAGCAGGAGGGAGCCGAAGAGATGCCCCCCCACATGAACCACGGCCCAGGCCGATTCCCCTCTCGTGATGAGAACGACCGCCTCGGCGGAAAAGGTGGAGAAGGTCGTGAGCCCGCCCAGGAACCCCGTGATCATGAACAGGCGCAGGGTCGGGGACAGCCCGGGATGGTGCTCGAAGAAGCCCACCGCGAGCCCGATCAGGTAGCCTCCGACCAGATTGGCCGCCAGGGTGCCCATGGGCACCGTCGGAAAGAATCCGTTCAGGGAAGCGCCCAGCCCCCAGCGCAGCCACGCCCCGACGGCGGCACCGATTCCGACTGCGAGAATCGCGTTCCACCCCATGCTGTGCCCCTCCCCACGCTCGGCCGCTGATCGCTAGCTCAAACTCTACCCCTGGATGAGGACATTCCACCAGGAAGGCCACCAGGAGAAGTTCCTAGTGCGCCAACTCCCCGGCCTTCACGAAGCGCACCTGCGTCTTGGCGCGAGGAATCAACTTCTCCAGGGCCTCCACCGTTTCCGGATAGATGTGACCGATGAGGATGACCGAACCTTCGGTCTCGGCCAGCTTGATGGCCCGGTTCCACTGCTTTTCCATTTCCGGGAAGGCCTTGTCGTCATCCAGGAACACCTTGCGCTGAGCTGCGGGCACGCCCAGCTCCTGCGCCACCTCGAAGGCGACGGTGTCCTTCTCCGTGCGGCTGTCCACGAAGAAGAGCTTGCGGGCCTTCAGTTCCTGCAGCACCCAGGACATGCGCGTCCGGTCCGGCGTGATGCGGCTGCCCATGTGGTTGTTCACGCCAGAGCGGTGGGGGATGTCATCGAGGGCCATGCGCACCCGGTGGCGGATTTCAGGTTCCGGCAGGTTGTAGAGAATGGCATTGGGGCCCGGATCGCGGCCGGGACCGGGGTATCCGATAGGTTCCATGGGCAGGTGCAGCATGACTTCCTTGCCCAGCCGGTAGGCGATCTCGGCACTCTCCCGGGTGTATTCCTGATAGGGCAGGACCGCCACGCTGAAGGCGATGGGCAGGCTGCACAGCCGCGTCACCACTTCCGGCTGGATGTAGCCAAGGTCATCGATGATCAGGGCCAGGCGGGGCAGCTTGGCGGCAGGTTCCTGGCTCTGCGGCCTGGTCGCCTCCGAGCCAGCCTGCACCTTCGCGGGTGGTTCGATGGGCCGGACATTGGGATGCTCGGCCGACGGCGCGGGCTTCGCCGGTTTCTTCCCCGCCGGTTTTGGACTTTCTGATTCAGCTCCGGGTGCCTGGCGCTTGCCGCACCCCTGCTGCCCGAGCACCAGCCCTGCGCCGAGTCCCAGCAACAACATGAGCAGAGCCCAGCCCAGCAGGGCCAGCGACGAGGTGCGGCCTTTGCGACTTCTTGCCATCAGTGCTGGGGTTTCTGGGCGGGGGAAGGCGTCGTGGCCTTGTTTGCCGCTTCCGGGGCGGCGGCCTTGGCGGCGACCACCGGAGTCTGGAGGGCGGCCAGCACCTTGGCCAGGACATCGTCCGTTTCCACGAGCTTAAGACTGCGGTCCGCGGGGACCCCCTGGCGGTCCAGTTTCTCGCCGCCCAGGCCCAGCCAGCGGCGGGCCACCAGTTCCACGGCCCCACCCTGCTTCAGGGGAAAGCGCTGCCGTTCCACCGCGAGCCCGGGTGTCTTATCGCCCAGGGTGGATGCACCGTTCTTCCTCAGGCAGGCGGCCAGCACTTCCGCAGGACCCAAGGTCGAGCGGCCCTGGAGCAAGGCCAGCTTGGAAAAGGGGTCGCCGGTTCCGGTGATCTGCATGCTCTGTTCAGGCTTTCCAGCCTCCTGAAGGGTGCCTAGGACGCCTTTGCTTCCGAGTCCGCCGGCCACGGCCGCGGCTTCCTGGAAGGTGCCCGAGGCGCAGGTGCGGAGATCCAGCACCAGCGTCTGGTGCCGATCCAGCGTTGCAAGCACGCGTTTCAGCTCTTCGGCTCGCCCGGCGCCGAGGTCGGGCAGGGCCACCAGGACGGCCCCTGCCCCCGGCTTCACCGTGATCGCCGCCGGGGTGATCCGCTGGCGGACGACGGTCGTCTTGGTGAGGTCGCCGCTGGCGTTGTAGCGATAGAGATCCAGGGAGGAGCCCTCCGGGCCCCGCAGGTTTCGTTCCAGGGACCAGGCGCTGAGGATGCCCACGGAATCGCCGTTCACCTTGCGAATCACATCCCCGACCTGGATGCCCGCCTTGGCCGCTGGACCACCGGGAGTCACGGCCACCACCGTCCCGTAGATGCCGCGCTTCACGACGGTCAGGCCCGCGGAGGCCGGGCCGGGATCCGGCAGGCGCAGGTCCTCGGGGCTAAGGTAGGCGTTGAGGGGATGGGACCGCTCCAGCACCGCCTGGATGCCGCCGGAAACCACCTTGCCCATGTCCGGGGCATCCACATAGTTCTGCTGCACCAGGGACAGCACGTCCTGGATATCGGCGATTCCGGCCAGGGGATCCTGTGCCGGACTGCTGGCGCCGGAATTCTGGGGCTTCGGCGGCCGCCCCTGCTGGACCACCGGAATGGTGAAGGCCACTACCAGGGGCAGGGACAGGAGCGAGAGCCAGGAGCGGGAATGCATCCGGACAGTGTACGAGGAAATGGGCCTTCGGCAGCGGGCGATCAAGCACCTCAAATTCCCGGGGCTTCAAGCCTTCAAGTCGAGGGTCGCCTTCATGAGCTCATCGGCGGCCTTGAGCACCTTCAGGTTCGCCCGGTACATGACGTCGTAGGACATGCCCTGGACGGTTTCCGTGGCCAGATCCACATTGGACGGCGCGGGGCCGGCGGGTGTCGGATCTTGTGAGACTCCCGATACCCGCACCCCCCCCGAGGCTTCAGCCACCAGGTCGACACGCTTAGCCTTGTAACCGTCCGACAGCTGGTTGGCCACATTATTGGCCTGCACCGCCAGTCCCGCGCTGGAGGCGCGAAGTCCTGAAAGGGCAGAGCCAATCATGTCCATGGGGAATTTATCGGCCAACCCCAGATCAGACTTGAGAAGTTTTGAACCAGGAACTCCCGGACTGGAAGCCTTTCCGCTTGGCCGCGGTCTGGGCATGCCGCGCCAGGGCCAGATCTACCAGTCGGGACAGCAGTTCCGCGTAGGGGACGCCACTCTGGGCCATCATCTTGGGATACATGGAAATACTGGTGAAACCAGGAATGAAGTTCAATTCGTTCAGGAAGATACGACCGGTCTGGCGCTCCAGGAAGAAATCCACCCGGGCCATACCGTAGCCATCCGAGGCCGCAAAGGCCTGGGCCGCCAGTTTGCGGATGAGGTCCGTCAGTTCCTCGGGAATCTCCGCCGGGATTTCCGTGCGGCTCCGCCCGGCCAGGTACTTGTCCTCGAAGGTGTAGAA
Source organism: Geothrix sp. (assembly GCA_035255365.1). Lineage (GTDB taxonomy): Bacteria > Acidobacteriota > Holophagae > Holophagales > Holophagaceae > Geothrix. The sequence continues at coordinate 75,354 of DATEZS010000073.1, read as the reverse complement.
CTCGTCCGCCACGATCACTTCGCCCGGCTGGGACACCAGGGGTTCGTCCCCCCCCAGCACCGCGACCTCGATTTCCCGCACGTCCAACCCCTGCTCCACCAGCACCCGGCGGTCGAAGGTGAAGGCCCGATCCAGGGCTTCCGCCAGGTCCTCGGATCGCTTCACCTTCTCCACGCCGATGCTGCTCCCCAGATTCGCGGGCTTGATGAAGAGGGGCAGCCCCAGCTTGGCGCATCCCCCCAGGCAGGCTGCCTTCTCCCGCTTCCAGCGTTCCTCCGTCAGCCCCACGTAGGGCACCACGGGCAGCCCCTCGGACTCCCACAGGCGCTTGGTGGTCCATTTGTCCATACCGGCCGCCATGGCCAGGAGGCCCGCGCCGGTATAGGGGCGATGGAGCAGCTCCAGGTAGCCCTGGATCTGGCCGTCCTCGCCGCCAGCCCCGTGCAGGGCGTTGAAGAACAGGTCGGGCAAGGGCATCGCCTCGGCCCCCTTCTCCAAAGGAAGGAAGGGGTGACTGCTGCCCTCGGGCAGCTCATTGCCTTCCAGGCGCGCGAAGGGATCCCCCGTCACCACCCAGACCCCGTTCCGGGCGATGCCCATGGGGCGCACCTCGAAGCGGTCCGGATCCAGATGCGCGGCGATGGCTCGCGCCGTGACGATGGAGACTTCGTGCTCGGGGGATTCCCCGCCGAAGAGGAGGCCGACGCTCAGTTTTGCGCTCATGGAATCACTGTACCTCGATCTCCGGTTCCTTCCACCCTGTGACCCTCGAATCTTGGAACTTGCGTTAGGCTGGGGTCCTTCACCCCGGAGCATCCTGTGCGGACGGCCATCTATCCTGGCTCTTTTGACCCCGTGACCCTCGGCCACTGGGACATCATCCAGCGGGCCGAGAAGCTCGTGGACCGCCTGGTGGTGGCCGTGCTGCACAATCCCGCCAAGACCCCAGCTTTCACCGTGGATGAACGGGTGGCCATGCTGCGGGAACTTTCAGCTGCGAACCCCATCATCGAGATCACCAGTTTCGATGGCCTGCTGGTGGATTTCGCCAAGTCCCAAGGCGCCCAGTTCATCGTCCGGGGTGTTCGCGCCTTCAGCGATTTCGAATACGAGTTCCAGATGGCCCTCATGAACCGCAAGCTGGCGCCGGAGCTGGAAACCGTCTTCCTCATGCCCAAGGAGAAATACAGCGCCGTCAGCAGCCGCCTCGTCCGCGAGATCGGCAGCATGGGCGGCAACTTGGCGGAACTGGTGCCGGACACCCTGAAAGCGCGGATCGCGACTCGGCTGGGGCGGCGCTAGGTTTGGCTATAGAACCGGGACCGTGATCGTGTAGGTCTGGCCTGCGGTAATCTGGAAATTCATCAGTGTGCCCGACTTGCCGTCTGCCACGACCACCATGCAGTCGTAGGCTCCGGGAGCAAAATTCGGGATCACCCGCGAGGATCCGTTCGGGATGCTCGAGGACAACCAGTTCGAACCCCAGGTCGTATCCGTCGTGAGCGTGATGTAGACCTCGCTGATGGCTTGCCCGGATTGGTTGATGATGGTCACCGATCCAGTGGCGGCTGGATTCTGCTTGGCCAGCACGGCGGCAAGGGCTGAACCGCCGCCGGAAAGCTGCACGTAGAAGCTGTTCGCATCGAGGTTGGCGGACTGGCCATCCGACCAGAAGCCGAAGCCCGTATAAACGGTCGTTTCACCGGTGTACTGCAGGGACACCGAGAAGAGGTTCATGGTGGGATCGATCTGCGAAACGCTTCCGGTGAAATTGCCGCCCCCGCTCGAGCCCAAAAAAGTGCCACTTCCACTAATGGTCACATCGGCGGTGTAACCGCTGGAGGTCTTGTCGGAAGCCGCATGATAGGTGCCTTCCAGGGAGGAGATGGAGACGGGCCGGTCATGGTTCGAGTCATGGGTGAAGGTCATGGCGCCGCTGTAGCCGCCGCCGCTCCACTGGGCTGTAAAACTCGTGTTCGCGGTGAGCACGCCGCTGCTGAGGGACAGGGCCGTGGTGGTGCCATCCGAGTTGTAGATGGTCCCGGTCCCTGTGAACGATGAGCCGCTGATCGAGAGCTGCCCGACGCCCTGGGAATCATCCGAACCGTAGTACCTGAATACCCCCTGGCTGTTGGAAGCGGCAATGGCCGTAAGGGTACCCACGGCGTTCGAGCTGATCGTGCCGGTCCACAGGCCCGCAGGATTCTGGGGGGGCGGAGGGGGATTGTTGGAGGAAGAAGAACCGCCGCCGCCACAGGCCAGGAAGCAAAGCGAGAGGAAGAGGGCTGCAAGAGTCCGAAAAAGCATGTGTCACCTCCAGGGGAAGGCCCTGGCATCTCACCGGACCGTTAATCCCCAAAAAAGATCGCGTTGGAAATTTGCTTCATTTCGCCCTCTGATTGATTCTTCTGAACACCCACCTATTCAGTGATTTATAATTGATTCAAAATATTTGTTTATGTTTTTAACAAGACTATTCTTTGCAAATCTGGCCTAATCTAGGGTTCTCAAAGCGTTAGTCAAGACGGAGTGCTCCCGCTGTAGGTTTCTCCCATCCAACCCCATGGCGACATGGCTTGGATCAAATCAAAGCTTGGTGCCGTTCTGAATTCAGCTGATTTCCGCCAGTCTCAGCCGCACCTGCTCCCGTCCGAGCCAGTCGGTTTGCGCGTGGCTCAGGCCGATCTGCAGGGCACGCTCCGCGGCTTCCCGGCAGCGTGCAAGCAGGAGCCGGTCCCGCACCAGATCCGCGGCCTGGAACTGCGGCAGGCCCGCCTGTCGCACGCCGAAGAATTCGCCGGGACCCCGCAGTTCCAGATCCCGCTGTGCGATTCGAAAGCCATCTTGGGTGTCCACCAGCACCGCCAGGCGCTGGGCTTCCGATGCGGACAGCATGACGAAGGCGCTGCGGTGGGCGCCCCGCCCCACGCGACCGCGCAGCTGGTGGAGCTGGCTGAGACCGAAGCGCTCCGCATGGTCCACCACCATCACCGTGGCGTTGGGCACATCCACTCCCACCTCGATCACCGTCGTGGCGAGCAGGATTTTCGCTTCCCCCGAGACGAAGCTCGCCATCCGGACAGCCATTTCATCAGTCTTGAGGCGACCGTGGACCACGGCGATGGATGACTCCGGAAAGCGCATCTTCAGGAGAGCCTCCATGGCCTGTATATCGCGGAGCTGGACCTTGGTCTCATCGCTTGGATCGATGGCGGGGCTCACGACAAAGGCCTGGCGGCCCTCGGCCAGCTCCCGGTCCACCAGCTGCCAGGCCTGTTCCACGCGGTCGGGATGAAGCAGGCGCGTGGTGATGGGCTGGCGTCCCGGCGGCAGCTCGTCCAGCACGCTCTGATCCAGGTCACCAAAGATCGCCAGCGCGAGGGATCTTGGAATGGGCGTGGCGCTCATCACCAGCCAGTGGGGATCGCCACCCTTCTCCTTCAGGGCTTCGCGCTGTTTGACGCCGAAACGATGCTGCTCATCCACCACCACCAGCTGCAGTTTATGGAAGGCCACGGCTTCCTGGAAGAGCGCGTGGGTCCCCACCACATAGCGGGCCTCGCCGCTGGCGATGCGGGTCATGGCCGCGCGCTTTTCCGCCGCCTTCATGGTGCCCAGAAGGAGCTGCAGACCTTCGGCATGATGCCCCAGGTAACGGGTGAAGCTGGAGGCATGCTGGCGCGCCAGCACTTCCGTGGGCACCAGCAGCGCCCCCTGCCCGCCCGTCTCGGCCACCATGGCCAAGGAAAGCAGGGCGACCAAGGTCTTGCCGCTGCCCACATCGCCCTGGAGCAGGCGGTTCATCACCTTGCCCGAGGTGATGTCCTCGACGATCTCCTTGAAGGCCCGCCGCTGGGCACCCGTGAGGGGAAAGGGGAGGAAGGCCCGCAGCCGTTCGCGGAGCTCTGGGGAAGTGGGCACGACCAATCCCTGGCGCTTCAACCGGCCAGCCCGGCGGAGGGCCACCCCCAGCGAAAACGCGAACAGTTCCTCCATGGCCAGCCGCTGATGGGCAGGACTGGTGCCCGCCTCCAGCTGCGAAGCGTCGCTGTCGTCCGGCGGGTCGTGGAGCAGCCGGAAGGCCGCCATGCCCCCAGGCAGGTCACGCGACAGCTCCAGGGGCAGCCATTCATCAGGAGCCTGCACGCGGGCCAGGGCCTCGGCCACCAGCTTCTGTCGCACCCGTCCCTGGAGCAGGCCAAGCTTCCGGTAGAGCGGCAGGAAACGGCGAACCCAGGGCTGCTCCCCTTCGCGGCCCATGGCTTCAAACTGGGGACTCCGCATCTCCAGCCCATGCCTGCCCACGAACAGCGGGCCGAAGACCAGCAGCCGATCCCCGATCTTCAGGGTTCGACCCAGATAGGGCTGATTGAACCAGATGAGGCGCAGGGAACCGGTCCCGTCCTCCAGCAATGCCTCGGTGAGAGCCATGCGCTGGACCCGCGTGGTGCTTTGCCGGATATCCCGCAGGGTGCCCAGCACGGTGACGATGCCCCGGTCCTCCGGCGCCTCGAAGCCCCGCATCTCCAGACTGCCCAGGGGCCGGAGGCTGCCGCGGTCCACATAGCGATAAGGCAGGCTCCAGAGCAGGTCGCGCAGGGTATCGATCCCGGCCTCCTCCAGCGCCGCCGCTCGCGCCTGTCCCAGGCCCCGGAGGACCGTCACCTTGGATGAGAGCGGAAGCGGGGCGAAGGACATGACTCAGCCTAGGATCGCCCAGCCGCAGGCGAAACACCCGAGGATTGTGTCAAACGCGAGCGTGCCTTCCAAGACGAAGGCCTTGGCGCCGCAACACACGCCTCATGCCTCCACCCTCAAGGAAGTCAGGGGATTGATTGCAGGACAGGCTGGACCAAAAACTGCGTCTCAACCCAGACGGATGGAGCCGGGTCCATGGAGGATGCCCCAATCCCAGCCCCAGCAGGTCGGGATCCTCCTGATGGCCATGCCCGAGGTATCCATGACCCATCCCGTCAAAGCACTGCCTGCACCCCCCTCCATGAGCCGCCGGACGGTGCTGCTGGCGATGGGCAGCACTCTGGCTGCCCTCGCCTGCGGCGGCGGGTCGCCAGCTTCTTCGTCGCCAAAGCCCCCGCCCCCGACCTCCGACCCGGCCAGGCTCACCCTGAAAGGCTCGCAGATGCTGGCTCCGGATGGCATGCCTATCATCCTGCGCGGCATGAACGAAGGCACCTGGGGGGAGATGCGGTCCTACGATGCAACGACCATCGCCGGCCAGGGCGCCAAGGTGGTGCGGGTGCTCATCCGCTGGTGGGGCCTTTACGGCGGCACGGATGTGGAAAGCAGGGTGGATGCCTCGCCCGGGCACTTCGATCCAGCCCATGTGACCCGCTTCCTCCAGGAGATCCAGTGGTGCCTCGATGCGGGCCTCTGGGTGATTCCCGTCATCGATTCGAACTGCGGCCAGAACGGTCTCCAGAATGCCGCCATGGCCAGCTACTGCGACCCTAGCGGCCTCTACCCCGGCGGCCGCAACTTCTGGACGGACCTCACCCAGCGCCAGCTCTTCAAGGAAGCCTGGATCTACCTTGCGGGGCTCCTCAAAACCAAACCCAACATCGCCTTCTACGAGCTGCTGCCCGAGCCCCTGGCAGGTTGGGATTCCTCCTATGGTGACGATGTGTCGGCCTTCTACCAGGAGGTGATGACGGCCATCGAGGATGTGGCGGGCGACACGCGCACGCCCTTCCTCGTCGGCCCTCGGGATGCCTACAACATCAACCTCTGCGACGAGGCCTACATTGCTGCGCCGAGGTGGACGAACCGGGTGGTCTACACGGGCAACCTCTTCATCCATCCCAACGGCACGCAGGCCCAGAACCTGGCGACCATCGATTCCCGCCTGGGCGCGCTGGCCGCCATGAAGGCCAACCGCAACGTGCCCGTATTCATCCAGCAGTTCGGCGTGCGCACCGGCGATGATCCCGGCCAGGTCTACCTGGACGCGGGCCTGAGCCGCATGAACGCCGCGGGCATCGGCTACACGGGATGGCAGTGGCGGCAGAACACGACGAACCCCGACGAATACGCCGTCGTCATCGAGGATCCGACCACCGGCGCCGACATCGTGAAGACCGGTGTGCTGGAGGTGTATTCGACCTACTGGAAGGCCTGAGACCCGCCCGACGCGCCTGAACCCCTGATCCCTTGCTGGGATGGCCCGGAAAGGCGCCGAAGGAGAATACCCCCAAAGATGATGCATGGGTTGACATAGCCTTCCGACAGGAGTAGCACCATGGCAGCCTCAAAGGGAGAAGCCATGAAGCGACTCGTCGTTCTGCTCATCGCCTTGCTCTGCATCGTCCCGATCTTCGCCCAACAAAAGGACGAAAAGGGCTGCAGCGACCATCCTCTGCTGACGCGGATGCCCGGCTATTGGATTCGCGGCTGCAAAAACAGCCAATTCAACGCCTACGACTTCTTCAACGGAAAGAACAAGCCCATCCACGTGGAAGGCCAGTTCTGGTGGCTCAGCTACTACCCCAATCGGGATCTCAATCCCAAGGTGAGCGATCTCCAGATCCTCCGCAACTACCAGAATGCCCTGACGAAACTGGGCGCGAAGCTGGTGGCCGAAACCAAGGGCAAGGAGGTCTTCCAGCTCACCAAGGATGGCAAGGAGATCTGGATTGAAGTGGCGGCGGAATTCACGGGCAAGTACTGGCTGACCATCGTCCAGAAGGAAGGCATGGCCCAGGATGTGGTCGCGGATGCCACGGCCATGGGCAATGACCTCAGAGCCACGGGCCACATCGCCCTGTATGGCATCTACTTCGACACCAACAAGTCAGAGGTCAAACCCGAATCCAAGCCCGCCCTGGAGGAGATCGCCAAGCTGCTGGCCCAGAATCCGGGCTTCAAGCTCAAGGTCGTGGGCCACACGGACGGGACCGGTGCCCTGGACGCCAACATGAAGCTCTCCCAGGCCCGTGGCGAAGCCGTGGTGAAGGCCCTGGTCACCCAGCACGGAATTGCGGCTTCGCGGCTGAAGGGCTACGGAGTGGGTCCCCTGGCTCCCATCGCCACCAACGACACGGAGGAAGGCCGCGCCAAGAACCGGCGGGTGGAACTCGTAAAAGAGTAGAAACACGCCTTCCGGTTCTGGTTCACCCTCCCAGGCAGGAGGGTGAACTGACTTGTACCTCCAGGCCTCTTTTTCGAGGTTGGGGGGTAGCCCACCGGCTGGGAAGGTGCAAACTAGGATTTCAGCCCATCGGAGCAACAGTGACAGGAGTTTTTTCCCCACCATTCTTGCCCGCCCTCATGGGGTCCCTGCACCAGCAGCAGGCTGAAGGCGAACTCGTGCTCGAGCAGAATGATGGCTTGCGACAGCTCTACTGGGCGGGCGGGGATCTCGTCTACCTCCGCAGCGATGCCGGGGGCGAGCAGTTCGGCAATTACCTGATCCGCCGGGGCGTGCTCGACCTCCCCGCCCTCAAGGGGCTGCTCGCAGAGGGCGAGCACGCCCGGGTCGGGGACAGGGTGGTGCAATGCGGCCTGATGACCGTGCAGGAACGGGACGCCCATCTGGAGGATCTGTTCGGCTCGGTGCTGCTGCACGCGATGGAGCACCCCATCCTGAAGGTGACTTGGCGCCCGGGGCCGCTCGATCAGAACCTGAGCGGGGACCTCCAGTTCTGGCTGAATCACCGCCATCTGGTGTGGGACGCCTTCCACAACGTGCGCATCGACCAGGACTTCGTGGACAGGTTCCGCAGCGAGGCCGGCTGGCGCTGGGCGGCCATGCCCGATCTGTTGGACTGCCTCCGGGACCTCCCACTCACCCCCGCCTTCGCCTATGCGCTGACCCTGCTTGGAACAGAGCCCCTCGACTACGGGACCATCGAAGGCGTCACCGGTCTCGGTTCCAAGGAAACCGCCCGCACCGTGGCCACCCTCTGGGCGCTGGGCGGTATCCAGCTGGTGGAGGGAACCCTGCCGCTGAGGCCCGACCCAGGATCCAGCGCTCCCGCCGCCCAGGCACAGGCGCTCCCGGAGCCTGAACCTGTGCCCGAACCAGAGCCCGAGTTGACCATCACCCTGATGGATGACGACTCCATCGAGGATTCCATCGAACCCACCTTCGAGGTCGAGGCGACCGCCGCGCCCAAGGCCATGAACCTGATGGATGTCCTCGAGATGGAAGCCCAGGCTCCACTCCGGGAATTCCCCTCTCCAGCTGGACCAGTACCTTCCTCCGCACCCGAAATCGGAAGCGACCCCTTCTTCATGCCGACCCCCCGGTCACCCAAAGAACCTTCCGCAGCGCCGCCGCCAGCCGGGGCTCCCTTCGCGCCTCCGTCTCCGATCCCATCCGCGACACCCGCTCCGCCTGCCGCGCCCATTTTCCGGCCCCAGGGAGAACCGCTCCAGGCTCCCACGCCTGCCCCCGCCCGCGACCAGGCACCGGTTCCCGCCCCGCAGTCTCCCCGGTTGGCTGATCCATACCCGGCACATGCCCTCCCCCTCATCGCGAATGAGGAGGATCTCCCGCCTCTGGAGCGGGCGCGCCATCTCGTGGCGAAGGCCAAGTCCTACCTGTTGCAGTCCCGGACCAGCGAGGCCACCCGGGCCCTGGAGCAGGCCGTCAAGCTGGACGACCACTCTCGCGCTTCCTTCGAGGCCTGGCTGCTCTTGGGCAAGGTGCGCACCGCCAACCCAGCCTGGTCCTCCCGGGCCATCGAAGCCCTGAAGATGGCCGCCCAGATCAATCCCAGATCCGCCCAACCCTGGGCCCTGATGGGCGAGCTCTACCATCGCAAGGGCTTCCGGGCCAACGCCCAGGGCTGCTACCTCCGGGCCTGCGAGTTGGATCCCACCATTGCGATCCCCCCTGAATACCAGGATTTAGAAGAAATAGTCATGCGGGCCAAGGAGTCCGGCGATGGCCAGCCCAGCCTGGTGGGGCGCCTGAAAGGCATGTTCGGGCCGGAGAAGACCTCGCGGAGCTAGGATTTGTTTTCAGCGCGAGGCGCGGCTGGCCGCCTTCGCGGCCCACCTCCACCCTGGAAACAGCCTTCGTTTTAGACGTGAGCGGCGGTCTTGGCCATGGCCTTGACCAGAGCCTGCTCCAGATCGGCCCAAAGGTCCTCGGGATTCTCGAGCCCCACGGAGAGTCGCATGAGCGACTGGGAGATGCCGCTGTGCTCGCGGGCATCGGCGTTCACCACGCGGTGGGTGAGGGCGGCAGGGTGCTGGATGAGGGTGTCCACGCTGCCCAGCGACACGGCGGGCGTCATGAGCTTCACTTCGGCCATGACCGTCACGGCGGCCTCGAAGCCACCCTTCAGCTCGAAGGCCATGAGGGAACCGGGACCCTTCATCTGGCGGCCCATGAGCCCCTTGGGATCATCGCCCTTCAGGCCGGGGTAATGCACCACGGACACGGCCGGGTGCTGGGCCAGGCGCTCGGCGAGCACCTTGGCGCCCTCCTGCTGGGCCCGCACGCGCAGAGGCAGCGTGGGGAGGCTGCGGTGCAGCAGGTAGGCGGCCAGGGGATGCAGCACATTGCCCGTGATGACGCGCACCTTGCGCAGCTCCGTGGCCCAGTCGTTGTTGGTGGCCACCAGTCCGGCCAGCACATCGCCGTGGCCGCCCAGGAACTTGGTGGCGCTGTGAAGGACCAGGGTCGCGCCATGCTTGATGGGGTTCTGCAGGATGGGCGTGGCGAAGGTGTTGTCCACCATCACGGGCACCTTGCCCGCCTGACGGACCACATCTTCCAGATCCACCATGGCCAGGGTGGGGTTGGCCGGGGTCTCCACGATCACCATGGCGGTATCAGGGCGGATCGCGGCGGCGATGCCATCGGCCTCGGCCCAGGTCACTTCCAGGCCCAGCATGCCTGAGGCCAGGAGGTGATCCGTGCCGCCGTAGAGGGGACGCACGGCCACGATATGCCCACCACGCTGCTTGGCGGCCATGAGGCAGGCCGTCACGGCGGCCATGCCAGAGCCGAAGGCCACGCATGCCTCGGCGCCCTCCAGCTGGGCCAGGCCCTGCTCATAGCGGGCGACGGTGGGATTGTAGAGGCGCGCATAGACGGGGCTGCCGATGGGCAGGCCGCCCATGGCCATGGCTTCCAGGCTGCGACCCCCCTCGTCCAGATCCTGCACCGGGTAGGTGCTGCTGAGGTCGATGGGCATGGCGTGGATGCCCTGCTCGTGGAGCACGTCGCGGCCCGCGTGGACGGCCTGGGTTTCCACGGACATGGCATGGAGGGGCTTGGACATGGCAGGACTCCTGTCCCCTCAATGTAAGTTCGATTAATTCGGCAATCCGCCGAATTGATTTCGTGAAATAATGATTATCATGGAACTTGACCGAACAGACTGCGAACTATTGAGCCTTTTACAGAAGGATGCTCGGCTATCCAACAAGGAACTGGCCGTGACCGTGGGTTTGGCGCCATCCTCCTGCCTGGCCCGCGTCCAGCGCCTGCGCACCGAGGGCGTCCTCCAGGGGGCCCATGCCGAGGTCAATCCGGAAGCGCTGGGTGTGGGCCTCCAGGCCCTCATCGCCGTGCAGCTGCGCCAGCACAGCCGGGCCCACGTGAAGGCGTTCTGGAAGCATGTGCTGTCGCTACCCGAGACCCTGGCGGTCTTCCATGTGGCCGGAGCCCACGATTTCCAGGTGCACGTGGCCGTTCGGGACGCCCACCACCTTAGGGACCTGGCCCTGGACGCCTTCACGACGCGCTCCGAAGTCGCGCACATCGAAACCAGCCTCATCTTCGAGTGCACGCGGACCAAGGTGATGCCGAACTACCGGGCGGCTAGTCGGTGAGGGTCCGCTCGATGCGCCGGTCCGGCACCAGCCAGATCAGCGCCACCACCCAGTAGAGGCCGAACCCGATCCAGCGACTGGCGAAGGACAGGAGGATGGCGGCTGCGTAGATCGCGATGGATGCCCTGCCCTTGAAATCCTCACCCACGGCTTTCTTGAGGAGCGACCCCTCACCTTGGTGGCGAATGAGGGATTGGCTGAGCAGGTAGTACGCCAGGGCCGCCATGAGCAGGACGAACCCGTAGAGCGCCACGGGCCTGGCCGCGAAGTTGTTGCTTCCCATCCAGGCGGTGGCGAAAGGCACCAGGGAGAGCCAGAACAGTAGGTGCGTGTTGGCCCACAGGATCGGGCCGTTGACCCTTTTGACGGCGTGAAGCATGTGGTGATGGTTGTTCCAGTAGATGGCGATGTAGCTGAAACTCAGCGCATAGCCCACGAAGGTTGGGAGAAGCGCCTGCAGCGCCGCGAAGGAATCCCCGTGGGGCGCCTTCAGTTCCAGCACCATGATCGTGAGGATGATGGCCAGCACGCCATCGCTGAAGGCCTCGAGCCGATTCTTCCCCATGCCTGACCTCAAAGCGGATGCGAGATTGTGCCATGGTGGCCGAGATCAGCGTTCGAGGGCCCCATCAGCCAACCGCCCCAGATCCCCGCTGCCCTGGCTGTTGGCGAGGCTCTTGGCGAGGGCCGTGAGCATGGCTTCCCCGGCGCAAAGGGGAAGTCGGGGCAGAAGATCCGCCGCCGCGGCCACGGCCAGAACCTGGTGGGCATGGTTGAAGGCCGGATCGTTGCGGGAAGCGGCTTCGGCCAGCATTTTCAGGGCCTCCTCTCCCTGCCCGGCATCCAGCAGGGCTTGGGCCTGGCCCATGGCGGGCGCCGCCTCGCCATCCAGCACCGCGTTCAGAAGCGCCTCCGTACTGGGCGCATGAACCTTATGCGGCTGGAGGCGCGCTTCGGCCTCCTCGGTGGGAAAGAGGTTCACCAGCGCCGCCGCCTGGCACCAGGTCGCCGCAGGGGCTTCAGGGTGGTTCAGCGTGGCAAGGTAGACGAAATTCCAGGCGGTCTTCCCTTCCAGATCGCGCCGGGCATCCAGCTGCTTCTCGGCGGCGGCGAACACCAGGCCGGCCCGGAGGTTCCCGGCATCCAGTCCCGAACGCAGCCTCGCCGTGAGGCTGTCCAGCAGGCTGACGAGCCCCAGGTCACAGACGTCGCGGACGATGGGCTCCAGGGCCATTCCGTCCATGGGCGTGGCCTCCAGTCCGATGGGCGGAATCGCGTCGCCGAATCGTTTCCCGGCCCGCTTGGCCCAGAAGAGATCCTCCGGGGTGGCCGCCAGCCAGGCCGCCAAGCCGAACAGGCGCCGGCCCGTGGCCTTGGGCCTCTCGAGCTGTTCGCATAGATCCGCCAGATGCCGGGCGAACACAGCCTTGTGCCCCACATTGGCCATGTCCGGTTCCACCAGGCGGGCCAGGCGCTGGAAATCGTCTGGGCCTGGCAGCTCGAAGCCCTGGGCTTCCGCATAGGCCAGTCCCGGTTTCCGGGCTGCGATGAAGGCTTCCAGGTTCCGCCAGGAGCCGCTCCCCTTGGCGCTGGCGACCTGTTCGAAAGCCGCCTTGGCCCGGCGGCCTTCATGGGCGGCCATGTGGAGCTGGACCGCCAGCGCCCGCAGGAAACTGGCCTCCTCCAGCAGCGGCCGCAGCCGGAACACCGCGCGGAGGCCGAGGATGCCGTGGGGCACGTGGGGAAGATAGGCCTCCCAGTCGATGCGCGGAACGAGCGTCTTCACCGCATCGCGCACCGCGTCCCGGAGGCCATCCGGCTCGGCCACGCGCTCCGCGAAGACCGTGAAGAATTCGGCCGTGGGGGTTTCCAGTTCCTGCAGCCAACGCGTTGCCACCGTCATGCGCCCTCCACCGGCAGGTTCCAGGCGTCGGCCACGAGGCGGGACCAGTGGTGGGACCAGGCTCGCTTCCAGACGAGTCCCTCTTCCTTCATGTCCGAGGCCAGCAGGCGCTGGCGCAACCCCTCCCGCAAAGGATCGGCCTGGGGCCCAAGGGCGGCTTCGGCATGCGCGATGAGCGAGGCCCGCGCTTCCCGTTCCTGGTCGTGGTGGGCAAGGAATCCGGCGGATTCGGGTGAGGGGGCGGAAGCCCGGAGGCGCTGCCAGGCCTCGAACAGGGCCCTGGCTTGGGGATCCGCCTGAAGGGGGATTTTCACCTGCTCCCACCCCCGGCCCACATCCAGCTCGGGCCCGGCCCTCAGCACGGAATCCCGCAGTTTCACGGCCTTCGCCACATCCCGATCCAGGTGCTTGAGGGCCACGAAGGTCCGCGGCTTGGCGCGCTTCTCACGGCGGTCAAAGTACGCGTTCAAAGCCGAAACCACTAGCTCCATGGGCACGCCTGCCGCTTCCCAGGCCAGCACCTGGTGGTAGTCCTCCGTGCTCAAGAGCCCGGCCCGGCCCCAGGCCCGGAAGGCCCATTCCCGCTCCAGCCAGTCCTTCTCTTCCCGGGTATAGGGCATTACTTCGGTTCCGGCACCAGCAGCGTTCCGTCCTTCAGGTGCAGGACGCCGTTCTCCCAGCCCACCACTTCCTCGGGAAGGATGTCGGCCTTGGCAAACCCCCGCAGGCGGAAGGAACCCGAGCCCAGGAGCTGCCCCTTGCGATCCCAGATCTCCAGCTGCCAGAGCGTTCCCTGGTGGCTGCCCACCTTCAAAAAGACGCCCTGCTTGCCGGTGCCGCCCCACTGGGCTTCGGCCGGAACCGAGCGGGGCCGGGATGGGGCACCCCCGCAAGCACCGAGGAGGATGACCGAAAGAGCAGCAAGGAGGAGGGATCTCATGGAATATGCCATACCGTGATTCTAGCCCTGAGGGCAATCAACTGTTTAGACTGTGAAGGAAGGAGGGCCTCGCCCTGATCCGCGAACAGATCCGCTACAAGAGCCGCAAGGAAATCGACAAGCTCCGGGAAGCTGGCCGGGTTGCCGCCAACGCCTTGCGCATCGCCGCCCGGGCAGCCAAGCCTGGCGTGAGCCTGCTGGACCTGGACCGCATCGCCGAGGCCTACATCCGCCAGCAGGGCGCCACCCCCAGCTTCAAGGGCTACCACGGCTTCCCGGGCACCCTGTGCACCTCGGTCAATGACAAGGTGGTGCACGGCATCCCCACGAAATACGTGCTTCAGGATGGTGATGTCATCGCCATCGACTGCGGCGCCAAGCTGGATGGCTACCATGGGGACACCTGCCTCACAGTGGGCGTGGGCCAGGTGAGCGAAGAGGCCCGGCGCCTCATCCAGACGGCCCAGCTGGCCATGTTCCTGGGCATCGAGTACTGCCGTCCCGGCCAGCGCCTGGGCGACATGGCCACCGCCGTGCAGTCCTTCGCGGAGGAACGGGGCTACAGCATCGTGCGCGAGTACATCGGCCACGGGCTGGGCCGGGACCTGCACGAGGATCCCCAAGTGGTCTACGCGGACCAGCGCCCCGGCACAGGCTTCCGCATGGAACCCGGCATGGTCATCACCATCGAACCCATCCTGAACACGGGCACCCACAAGTGCGTCGTGGAGTCCGATGGCTGGACCGTGCGTACCCGGGATGGCGGCCTCTCGGCCCAGTTCGAACACGATGTGGCCATCACCAAGAACGGACCGGAAATCCTGTCCATCCCCGACGCCGAGTACGAGCTGGAGGACGGGCTCTAGGCGAGAAGCCTGACCCAGCCTGCCTCGCCTTTGCTACCGTGGACCCATGGCCCTTGCGATCAATGCCCCTGCCAAACTCAATCGGTTCCTGGCTGTTCTGGGCCGGCGGCCGGATGGGTTCCATGAGGTCGAAATGGTCACCTCGGTCCTGGACGGTGTTCCGGGCCTCACCGATATCCTGGAAGCGGAACCGGCTCCGGCCCTGTCCTTGAGGATCCACGGTCCAGCAGGAGCGGGGCTGCAGGCGGATGAATCCAACCTGGTGCTCCGGGCCTGGCGCCTCCTCGAGACCACTGTTTCAAGGGCTCTGCCCGCCGCGCTAAGCCTGGAGAAGCACATTCCCCATGGGGCGGGACTGGGCGGCGGCAGCAGCGATGCCGCCGCGGCGCTCCGCCTGGCGAATGACCTTTTCCAGCTGGGGCTCACCACCGAGCACCTGCTCGCCCTGGCCGCCCAGCTGGGCAGCGATGTACCGCTCTTCCTTCTGGGCGGCACCTCCCTGGGCCTCGGCCGCGGCGAACGCGTCGTGCCTTTGCGGCCCATCCCCCTGGAACCCATGCTCCTCATCCACCCGGGCCTCCACGTGAGCACGCCCGGCGTCTACCGGGCCCTGGCAGAGGTGGGCTACCCGGCACCGGCCCCCCTTCCGGCCCTGCCTGAAGGTGGCACCCCACCCTGGCGCAACGACCTCACCGCCGCGGCCCTCCAGGTGTGCCCCGCGCTGGGCGAAGTGCGGGAAGCCCTGGAAACGAATGGCGCGGAAGCACTTCTCTGCGGTTCCGGAAGCTGCTGGGTGGGCCGGTTCCCCACGGCCGCCCTCCGGGATCTGGCTCTCTCCCAAAGCCAGGCGGCATTTCCGGCCTGGTCCCATTGGCCCATTTAAAGTGTTCAAAGTGACAATACTTTCCCCAGGGTCGGCCCCTGCCGATGATGGGGATCATGACGGAGCATCAGGGGCCTGACGAACTTCAGCGCGCGCTGGCCGCCGCAGAGGAACGCGCGGCCGCGCTTGAACGGCGGCTCCAGAAGCTGCACGACCAGATGAACGCCATCTCCGAAGCCATCTACGTCCAGGATGCCGAAGGCCGCTTCCTGGAGGTGAACGAAGGTGCCGTCCGGATGTACGGGCATTCCAGATCGTTCTTCCTGGGTAAGACCCCGGAATTCATCTCGGCACCGGGGCTCAATGATCTGGAGGCCGTGAACCGGGCTTTCACGCGAGCCCTGCACGGCCATCCGGAGCAATTCGAGTTCTGGGGTCTGCGCAAGAACGGGGAAGTCTTCCCGAAATCCGTGCGCCTCTATCCCAGCGAGGATCAGGGACAGCCAGTGGTCATCGCCATCGCCCAGGACATCTCGCAGCAGAAGCGGGCGGAGCGGACCCAGCAGGCCACCTACCGCATCGCCGAGGCCGCCATGGCCAGCGGAACCCCGGAAGACCTTTTTGCCCGGATCCACGCCATCATCAAGGACCTCATGCCCGCGGAGAACCTCTACTTCGCGCTGTGGGACAAGACCAAGGACAGCATCTCCTTCCCCTATTGGGTGGACCAGCTGGATCCGGCCCCGGAGCCCCGGTCCCTGAAGCGGGGGCTCACGGAATATGTCCTCCATAGCGGGGAACCGCTCCTTCTCGATCGGGAGGGGATTTCGAAACTGAATGCAGCCGGCGAAATCGAAGCACTGGGTTCGGATTCCCTCCATTGGATGGGAATCCCCCTCCGGGGCGCCTCCGGTATCCTCGGTGCCCTGGTGGTGCAGATCTACAAGGGGGGACACCGCTACACCTCCGAGGAACGGGATCTCCTGGTCTTTGTCTCCGGCCAGCTGGCCCATGCCATCGAGCGCAGCCGGGAACAGCAGGACCAACGCCTGCTCACGGAAGCCATGGATCGCTCCCAGGACGCCGTCTTCGGAATCAATAAAGAGGGCCGGTTCGTCTTCGTGAACAGCGCGGCCTGCCAGGTCCTTGGCTATGCCCAGCAGGATTTGCTGGCCCTGAATGTCTGGGACGTCGATCCGCATGTAAAGTGCGAGGAATGGCCCCAGCGCTGGCAGAACCTGCTCGACAAAGGCACCAATCGGGAAGAAACCCTCCATCGGCACAAAGATGGATCCTTGTTCCCAGTGGAAATCCGCAGCGGCCTGGTGCATATCGAAGGCCGTTCCGTGATCTTCACGCACGCCCGGGACATCACGGAAAGAAAGGCCGCCGATGACGCCCTGCGCTTGAGCGAAGAGAAGTTCTCCAAGGCCTTCCAGGCCAGCCCGGACGCCATCAACATCAATCAGCTCGACGGCACCTATGTAGACATCAACGAGGCCTTCACCCGCATGAGCGGGTGGACCCGCGAGGATGTGATGGGCAAGACGCCGCTGGGCCTGGGGCTCTGGGCGAATCCCTCCGACCGCGACATCGCCATGGGCCTCCTCAAGGCCCATGGCCACTTCTCCGGCCTGGAAATCCCCTTCCGCATGAAGGATGGCTCCATCCGGACCGGTCTCCTGTCGGGCACCATCATCCAGGTGGACGGCAAGCCCTGCATGCTCTCCATCACCCGGGACATCAGCGAGCGGAAAGCGGTCGAGACCGCCCTGCGCGCCAGCGAGGATAAATTCTCCCGGGCCTTCCACGCCAGTCCCGATGCCATCATCCTCTCCCGCCTGGACGATGGCATCTACCTGGATGTGAACCAGGGCTTCGAGCGCATCATCGGCTGGACCCGCGAGGAGTCCGTGGGACACTCCAGCCTCGACCTCAACATCTGGGCGAATCCTGAGGACCGGGAAAAGGCCGTGGCCATCATTCGGGAACAGGGCGAATTCGCCGGCCTGGAGTTTCCCTTCCGGACCAAGAACGGCCAGATTCTCATCGGGCAGATGTCGGGCAAGATCATCGAGATCGAGGGCCAGCCCTGCCTCCTCTCGGTCACCCGGGACATCACGAGCCAGAAGGCCAGCGAGGAGGCCCTGCGGAAGGCCGAACTCCGCCTGCGGACCGTGCTGGCCAACTCCCAGGCAGTCATCTACCAGCTGGATCCAGAGGGTCGCTTCACCCTCTCGGAAGGGCTTGGCCTAGCCAATCTCGGCCTGGTTCCAGGCCAGGTGGTCGGCCTCTCGGCCCTGGATGTCTACCGGGACAATCCGGCCATCACGGCTGAAATCAGGGACGCATTGGAGGGCCGTGCTTCCCGTCAGATTTTGAAGCAGCAGGGCCGAACCTTCGACAACCTGCTCACACCCGTGCTGGATGACCATGGCCGGGTGGAGTCGGTCATCGGCATCGCCACGGACGTGACGGAGCGCCAGGCGGCGGAAGAAGCCCTCATGGCGGAGCGGGGGCTCTTCGTGGGTGGCCCGGTCATGATCTTCCAGTGGCGCGCAGAAGCTGGCTGGCCCGTGGAATACGCCTCGCCCAATGTGGAGTCCATCCTGGGCTACTCCGTGCTGGACCTCATCGATGGGAAACTTCGTTTCGTGGACCTGATCCACCCCGAAGACCTGACGAGGCTCGAAGAGGAAATCGCAGAACGGGAAGCCAATGGGGTCTTCCACTACGAGCAGCAGTACCGGCTACGCACGGCCTCCGGCGAATACCGTTGGTTCTACGATTTCACTGCAGCCGCCGAGGCGGGCCCTCGCCCCAAGCGCTTCCTGGGCTACCTCCTGGACATCACCGACCGCCACCGCTCCGAGGAGGCCCTGCGCCACGCCCAGAAGCTGGAGAGTCTGGGCATCCTGGCCGGCGGCATCGCCCATGACTTCAACAACCTGCTGACTGTGGTGCTGGGGAACCTGAACCTGGCCCAGATGAGCATGGACGAAAGAGCTCCCGCCCACCCCTTCCTGCGCAAGACCGAGGCTGCGGTGCTGCGGGCCACGGAGCTCACCCGGCAGATGCTGGCCTATTCGGGCCGGGGCGCTTTTCAGGTGGAACCGCGGAACCTCAATGGCATCGTCAAGGACGTCACGCACCTGCTGGAAGTCTCCATCCCCAAAAAAGTGGAACTGCATTTCGACCTGGCGCCCGCGCTCCCGTCCATCAACGCCGATGGCGCCCAGATCCAGCAAGTGGTGATGAACCTCGTGACCAATGCTTCCGATGCCATCGGCGATCAGGAAGGCGCCATCCATCTGCGCACCAGAACCGTGGACCTTGAGCCCTCTCAGCTCCAGATGGACTTCAGCGCCGCCCCGCTGGCCCCGG
This sequence comes from Geothrix sp., assembly GCA_035255365.1. Lineage (GTDB taxonomy): Bacteria > Acidobacteriota > Holophagae > Holophagales > Holophagaceae > Geothrix. The sequence goes on along the minus strand of DATEZS010000073.1, from coordinate 56,632 downwards.
GCCGCTTCGTGATCCTCGAAGTGGAAGATACGGGCATGGGCATGAGCGCCGAGGTCAAGTCCCGGATCTTCGATCCTTTCTTCACCACGAAGGCCAGGGGGCGCGGGCTGGGACTTTCCGCCATGCTCGGCATCCTTCGGGGTCACGGTGGGGGCCTCCAGATCAGCAGCGAAGTCGGGAAAGGATCCACCTTCCGCCTCTATTTCCCCGCCAGCGAAGCGCCCCAGAACCCCTTCGACGCCTTTGACGAGACCCTCCAGCGAGGCCGCCTCAAGGGGCGCGTCCTGGTCGTGGATGACGAAGCCTTGATCATCGAGACCCTTCAGAGCGCCCTTGAGGTCATGGGGCTTGAGGTGCTGACGGCCGCCGATGGGCTTGAGGCGTTGGTTCGTTTCGGCGAGGAGAACGAGAACCTCAGCCTCGTGATCATGGACCTCACCATGCCGCGCATGGATGGCCGGGAGGCTTTCGAGAACATGCGGGAAATGAACCCGCGGGTGCCCATCGTGCTGAGCAGCGGCTACATGGAACGGGATTCCCTGCAATCCCTGGCCGGCTCCCCCCCCGATGGCTTCATCCAGAAGCCCTATCAGATGTCCGTCCTTGAAGATATGCTGCACCGCCTGCTGGGGGGCTGAGGCCCGGGCCACCTTCAGCTTCAGCAGGCGAGGGGTCCTGGGGGCTCAGGGTCGGCGCCCCCAAGCTACACTGGAGGACTGGAGAACCTCATGCAGTCATCGCAGCGCGCCAGGATGGCCATCTTCCTCACCGTCTTCGTGGACCTTCTGGGGTTCGGCATCGTCATCCCGATCCTACCCCTCTACGCCCAGGCCATCGCGGATCATCCAAGCCAGTGGATGGCCAGTATCAACAACTACTTCAACTTCGCGTCGCCTGGCGCCGCCTGGGCCGGGGCGGTGATGGTCAGCTTCAGCCTCATGCAATTCGTCGCCTCGCCCATCCTTGGCCGGATCTCGGATCGGGTGGGGCGGAGACCCGTGCTATGGGTCAGCCTATTGGGGTCCGCCCTGGGCTACCTGATGCTCGCCCTCACCAGCCGATTCGAGTGGGTGCTGGCGGCCCGCATCCTGGACGGCATCACCGGCGGCAATATCTCCGTAGCTCAGGCCGCCATGGCCGACAGTTCCAAGCCTGAAGAACGCTCCAAGGTGATGGGCATGATTGGCGCGGCCTTCGGACTTGGGTTCGTCATCGGACCCGCCCTGGCTGGTGTACTGAGCGGAAGTCACTTCGGCGCGTTCCTGTTGGCAACCCATGGCTGGCATCTCCCCTTCTTCGTGGCCGGTGGGCTGTCACTGCTGGCCTCCCTCATGGTCCTGCTCTGGTTGCCGGAAACCCTCACGCCTGAGGTGAGAGCCCGGGCCACGTCGAAAGAGTCCCGCGGGCACGCCCTGGTGACGGCCCTGAAGCGCAAAGGGATGCCCCAGCTCCTGGCCATCTCACTGCTATCCATGGCTGGTTTCGCCATGATGGAAGGCACCTTCGCCCTTCTGGTCCATGCCCGGTTCGATTTTGGCCAGCGCGAGGTGGGCTTCCTCTTCGCAGGCATCGGCATCCTCCTGGTGATCTACCAGGGCGGCCTGGTACGCTTCGTCGCCAAGCGTGTGCCTGAGCGCATCGCCTTGCCCATCGGCCTCGCCGCCATGGGCCTGGCCCTTCCCTTCCTTCCCGTCATCGGCAAGGGGTGGCCGCTCATGCTGCTCTTCATTCCCCTGTCCTGGGGCAGCGGCATGGGCAACACCGCCGGCACGGCCCTGGCCAGCCAGCTCACACCTGCGGAAGACCAAGGCGGCCTCTTCGGCGTGCTCAATTCCATGAACAGCATGGGGCGCATCATCGGCCCTGCCATCGGCACCTTCTGCTTCGCCCGGTGGGGAGCCCACAGCACCTACACCGTGGCCTCCCTCACGCTGGGACTCGCCCTGGTGCTCGCCCTGACCCTCACGCGACAGGAGCCTGTCGCCGTCGCCTCCAAGGAACCCTCATGATCCGCCTCGATGGACAATCCCTCACCGCCAAGCTCCTGGCCCGCATTGCGGGGGGAGAGGGCGTCAGCCTGGATGAGGGCGCTCTGGCCCGGGTGGCCGAGAACCGCGGCGTGGTGGATCGCATCGTGGCCGAAGGCCGCACGGTCTACGGCATCAACACCGGCTTCGGCCAGTTCGCCACGGTGGTCATCGCCCCGGACCAGCTGCAACAGCTGCAGCTCAACCTCGTGCGCAGCCACGCGGCCGGCGTGGGCGAACCCCTGCCCACGGACCAGACCCGGGCGCTCATGGCCGCCCGCATCAACTGTCTGCTGAAGGGGCACAGCGGCATCCGCCCCGAACCCATCCACCTCCTTGCCGCCTGCCTGAACGAAGGCGTGGTGCCCGTCATCCCCAGCCAGGGCAGCGTCGGCGCCAGCGGCGATCTGGCACCCCTCGCGCATATGGCGCTTCTATTGGTGGGTGAAGGACTGGCCTGGGCGGGCGACAAGCAGATTCCAGGCGGCGAAGCCCTGGCCCGGGCGGGCCTGAAGCCCGTGGTGCTCCAAGCCAAGGAAGGCCTGGCGCTCATCAACGGCACCCAGCTCATCACCGCCCTTGGCAACCTGGCCCTGGAACGGATGAGCAGCCTGACCACCCTCGCGGACGAGATCGCCGCCCTGAGCCTGGAGGCCCTGCGCGGCACCCGGGCCGCCTTCGATCCCCGCATCCACGCGGCCCGGCCCCATCCCGGCCAGATCCTCGTGGCTGCCCACATGCGCGAGCTTCTCGGCGAGACCAGTGCCATCGCCGACAGCCACAAAGACTGCCATCGCGTGCAGGATGCCTACAGCCTGCGCTGCATTCCCCAGGTCCACGGGGTGACGCGGGATGCGCTGGCCTTCGCGGGGGCCATCCTGGAGCGGGAGCTCAACAGCGCCACCGACAACCCCATGATCTTCACGGATACCCAGGAATCCCGTTCCGGCGGCAATTTCCATGGCCAGTACCCGGCTTTCGCCTGCGATGTGCTCGCCATCGCCGCGGCGGACCTGGCCAGCATCTCCGAACGGCGCCAGGAGCGCATGGTGAACCCCTCCACCAGCGACCTGCCCGCCTTCCTCACGCGTGACGGCGGCCTGGAATCCGGCTTCATGATGGCGCATGTGACCTCGGCGGCCCTGGTCAGCGAGATGAAGGGCCTGGCTCATCCCGCCTGCGTAGACAGCATCCCCACCAGCGCCGGCAAGGAGGATCATGTGAGCATGGGCCCCATCGCCGCCCGCAAGCTCATCCGGGCCGTGGACGCCCTGGAGCAGGTGCTGGCCATCGAGGCCCGCATGGCCTTGGAAGGCGTCCGGATCCTGGGTCTCGAGCCTGCCTCGGGCCTGAAGTCCCTGATGAACCGTCTTGCAGATGCTTGCGCACCCTGGGTGGACCGCGCCATGTTTGTGGAAATCCAGAACACCCTTTCGGCCCTCCACACCCATCAGGAAGCCCGATCATGACCCTGCCCCGCCCCTGGCGAACGGCCTGCGAATCCGTCCTGAGAGAATGCTCGGACGCGGATGCCATTCGCTTCTGGGGGATTGGCCACGAGGTGGCGGGCGGCTACCAACCCATCTTCAACTACCGCTTCGAGCACACCTATGCGGCGGTGCTCCTCGCCCGGTGGCTGGCTCCCCAGGTGGGGGCTGACCTGGACGTGGTGGAATGCGCCGCCTGGCTGCACGATGTGGCGAAGCGCCTGAAGGATCCCGGTTCCAAGGACACTCACGCCCAGGAAGCTTCCGCGCAGATTGAAGAGATCCTCGCCGATACGGATTTCCCGGCAGAGAAAATCCCCGCCGTCCGCCACGCCATCGAGCGCCATGTGGGCCTGAAGCTCACCGTGCGCCTAAAACCCATCGAAACCGCCTGCCTCTGGGACTGCGACAAGCTCAGCAAGATCGGAGCCGCGAGTCTGATCCATTTCGGCTGCATCAGTGGCGCCTTCCAGCCCATCACCACCGCCGAGATCCTCCGGCGGGGGACCGCCTGGCTGGAACTCGCCCGGGGCATCGTGGCGTCCTTCAATACCGAACCGGCCCGCATCGAGGGCGCCCGGCGACTCGCCTTCCTGGAGACCCATTACGCCCAGCTCCGACGCGAATGGTCCGACCCCATGGAGATGACCCCCCCGTGAGCGACTTCCTGCAGCTCGCCCAGACTTTGACCTTGGCCCTCAAGGCGCTGCAGATGTACACGGCCAACCACCCCAAGTCCCGGGAATCCCTGGCCGCTGCCCTCACCGCGCTCGACCGCGAATTGACCGGAAAATCGAGTCTTCAATTCGTGGTCACCGGAGACAAGGCCTTCGTGGATGGCCAGGTGCAGGATGCCAGGAATACCCATGTGGCCACCCTGGTGCGCCTGGTGTCCGAGCGGGCCGTGAGCGGGTTCGTCTTCGAGCCGGGGATCACAGCCGAGGAACTGACGGCCTTCCTCACGGGCCTGACCACCAAGCCGGCGCGGCTGGAGGAGGAGGGGGGCTTCGAAATGCTCCTCAACAAGGCCGGCGTCGAGCGCATCCGGCTCTCCCAGGTCCGCTACCAGGAAGTGCGCGAGGGCGCTGAGACGCCCTCCGAGGGCGGGGCGTCCACCCTCAGTCCCGCGGCCCCCCCCGCCTCGGACTCCCCCGAAGGCCTGATTTCCTTCCTGCGAGAGGCCCTGCTCTCCAACCTGGGCGCCTCGGAAAGATCTCCGGGCACCTCCCCTGAGGCCGATGGGGATGGACTCGGCTTTTTGCGGAATCTCAAGCCCGCGGACCTCGGCGGCCTTGGAGCCCTGGGGTACGACCTGGGCTTGGGCGAGGAGATGCCGACCCCTGTCCAGATGGGCACCCTTCGGCAAGTGCTGCTGGGCGTGGACCCGGACGAACAGCTGAGACTCCTGGCGGGAATGGCCAGCCTTCCAGACCGCCCCGCCGGCCTGGCCCTGGGCGTGAAGGCCCTGGCCGGGGAGATTCTGGCCTCGGCGATCGGCACCCTCACCCGGAAGGGCCACCCCTGGGGCCGCCTCAGGGGGCCGCTTCAGCAGCTTCTGCGCTCCCTTCCCCAGAAGCGGGAGGTGCTGGAGGCCATGGCCACCCACCTGCGCGATGCAGGTCCCGATGGCCAGCAGATGGAGTCCCTGCTGCGCGAATTGGAGTGGGAGGAATTGAGCCTCGAAGGCCAACTCCTCAAGATCCTGGAGGAGGGCCACCTCTTCCTCCTGAGCCTGGAGCAGCGCCTGGCCTTCCTGCGGGAGCTGCTGGAATTGCGGCGGCACGACGAGTTTCTTCGCATCCTGGATCAGCTCATCGAGGCCCTCCAAAGCGAGTTCCCAGACCTGCGTCTGAAGAGCGCCCAGACCCTGTTCGGTGTCGCCCGCTGGGTGCAGGTCCCGGGCCTTCCCCTGGGCGGTGAAGGCACCTTGTCCGAAGCGCTCCATGCCCACTTCGCCTGGGAGCCCGATCCGCCCATCCACAAGTGGACCGCGGAAGCCCTCGACGCGCTCCTCACGACGACCATCCAGCGCGGAGAGCTGGGCCGTTCGATCAGCGAACTCAGGGAGCTGGAGGGCCTCTGCGCCTTTCTCGATGAGCAGTATCCCTGGCGCCTGGAGGCCCTGGAGCGGCTCCGGGCCGTGCTGTTCAGACCCCCCCTCATGGATGCGGCGCTGGAACAAGCGTTCAAGCTCCCTCGGGACGGCGTGGTCGCCGAGGTCTATCCCTACTTCGAATTCCTGGGCGATCCGATGGCCCGCCATCTGGTGGAACGCCTGGCCGATGAGTCCGACCGTACCCGCCGGGGGCGGATCGTGGAATGCCTGCGGGCCCTGAACCAGGTGGCCATCCCCCCCCTGATGGAGGCCCTTGGATCCCCGACCTGGTATCTGGTGCGCAATGCCCTCACCCTCTTGTCCGATCTCGGAGACGCAGGCAGCCTGCCAGCCATCGTGCCCCTGCTCCGCCACGCGGAACCCCGGGTCCGGCGCACCGCCGTCAGGACCCTCTGGAAGCTGGGGGGACCTGAAGCGGAGCCCCACCTCCTGGCCCGCATGAAGGACACCGATGGCGGCACGCTCCAGGAGATCCTGTTCGTTCTGGGGCAGCTGAAATCCGAAAACAGCCTCCCCGCAGTCATGGAAATGGCCCAGGACAAGCGGGTGGTGGAATCCCTCCGCCTCCAGGCCCTCGATACCCTGGCTCATATCGCCTCGCCGAAGGCGATTGGCGTGCTGCAGGAATGCCTCCGCCGTCGCAGTTTCTTCGGAGGTGGTGAATCTCCCGAGGTGCGCTTCGCCGCTGCCAAGGCCCTCATGGCCCTGGGCACCGGGGAAGCCGAGGCCACCCTGCGGAAGGTGGTCGAGGCCGACCCTCGCGGCGAGGAGCGGGAATCCCTGAGGCGCATTCTGGCCGCGGGACGGCCCTCGTGAACCAGGACATCCATCCGGATCCCCGCCAGCTGCTGGAGGCCTTCGAGGCCTTCACGGCGGCCTCCGAGCACCTCCAAGGCCGTTACGAGGCCATCAAGATCCAGCTGGGCCAATTGCAGGGAGAATTCCAGACCGTCCTCGAGGCCGTACCCTTCGCCATCTGGGTTCTGGCTGAAGACGGAACCACCCGCTTCACCAACCGGCCCCAGGGCCTGGAGGGGCGCTTCCTGCATGGGGCCCCGCCCTGGCAGCTGGACAGCCCCGGGGGCCAGCGGCGGTTCCAGACGGCCAGCGGCCGGGAGCTCATCTACGAGGAGGAACGCCGTTCGGCGCCCCACGGCGGCACCATCGTCGTCCTCCGGGATGTCACTGAAGCCGTCCTGCACGCCCAGCAGGCCAGCCGCGAGGACCGGCTCGCCGCCATGGGGCGCATGGCCGCCGAGCTCGCCCATGAGATCCGGAACCCCCTGGGCAGCCTTTCCCTTTTCAGCGGCATGCTGGTGGAAGACCTGGCCGAGCAGCCAGGTCCCCTGGAGCTCGCCAGGAAGATGCAGGAGGGTGTGGGGCGCCTGAACCGCGTGGTGGGCAATACCCTGGCCTTCAGCCGGGACCTCCAGCCTAGGCCGGTCGCGCTTCCCCTGCGCACCTTCTGGGAGGAGGCCTTGCGCAGCACCAGCCTGGCCGAGGCCGTCCCCTGGGAGAACCAGATTCCCGACCAGGCTTCCTGGCACGGGGACCCGGACCTGCTCCGCCAGGTGGCCCAGAATCTCATCCAGAACGCCACCCGGGCCGTGGACGACACACCGGAACCCCGCATCCACCTCACGGCCTCCGAGGAGATCCTCGACCAGCGCCCCTGCTGGCACCTCACCCTCTCGGACAATGGCTGCGGGATCGCCGCGGAGGCACTGTCCAAGGTCTTCGATCCTTTCTTCAGCACCTTCGGCGGCGGCACGGGCCTCGGGCTCGCTGTCTGCCACCGCATCATCGTGGCTCATGGGGGACTGCTCTACATTGAAAGCGAAGTCGGTCGCGGCACCACCGTCCACCTGAGGCTGCCGGCGGGTCCCAAGGTGTGACAATCGTCACAGGCCATGGGAGAATGGGAGTCTTTGCGGAGTCCCAATGCCCATCACGCGTCTGACACCCGGCAGCCATGCCCCTGAGCTCGTCAACGCGGTGGTGGAGATTCCCACGGGCTCAAGGATCAAGTACGAGATCGACCACCACACCGGCCTGGTGCATGTGGACCGCGTGCTGTTTTCCCCCTTCCACTACCCCGCCGAATACGGGTTCATTCCCGGCACCCTGGCCGAGGACGGCGATCCCGCGGACATTCTCATCCTCATCAACGGCGCCACCTATCCGGGCGTGGTGATCCGGGCGCGTCCCATCGGGCTCCTGCGCATGGCGGACGAACACGGGCCCGATTCGAAGATCCTCGCGGTGGCGACCGATGATCCCAGCTACGCCCACGTGACTTCCCGCAGCGACCTTCCCCCCCATTTCCTCCTGGAAGTGGAGCATTTCTTCCTCACCTACAAGGATCTGGAACGGAAGACGGTGACCAGCGACGGCTGGGGCGGCAAGGATGAGGCCCATGCCTTCCTGCGTGCCTCCATCGAGCGCTTCAACCGGGAAAAAAAGTAGCGTGCACCGACATCCTCCCCAGGAAGCGCCCGGCCTCGTCTGCTTCGACCTCGATGGAACCCTCGTGGATCCTCTTCTGGGTGTTCGTAACTGCCTCCGGAAGACCTGCGAGGCCTTCGGTCTGGCCATGCCGGATGAAGCGACGGTGCGGAACTGGATCGGATTCGGCATGCGCGAGGCCCTTTCCACCATGCGGGGGCTGGAGGATGCGCAACGGCTGGAGGAGGCTCTGGAGTTCTACTGGGAGCGCTACCGCGAGGATGGCGTCTTCGAGCACGAGCTGTACCCCGGGATCTTCCACCTGCTCCATCGCCTGAAGCGCCAGGGCCACCGCATCTACATCGTTTCCGCGAAACCCAGCCTCTTCGCGCGGCGCATCGCCTACCAGTTCGACCTGAACCTCATCTTCGACGAAATCTATGGAAGCACCCTGAAGGGCCGCTGGCAGCCCAAGACCGAGGTGCTGGCGGGCCTGGCGGCCAATGGCACCATCTGGCCTGGCGGCGTGTTCATCGGCGATCGTGGCGTGGACATGGAGGGCGCCAGGGCACACGGCCTGGAGGCGGTGGGCGTGCTCTGGGGCTACGGGAGCCGGGAAGAACTCACGGACTCAGGCGCGGAGCAGCTCTTCGCCACCGTGGCGGATCTGGATGCCTGGCTGCGGGTGCGTTTCCCCCAAGCCGAGCGCTTCGACGCCTTCAGTCGCTCGGAGTAGCCCACCGGGTGCCAGCGGGAAGCTGGGCCTTGAAGGCCGAGGGTGGCACCGAGGAGGGCGTCTTCGGATCCAGCAGCTCCAGGGTTTGCTTGGCTCCGGTGGGATCCGTCCATTCCAGGGAATGCAGGAGGCCTTTCCGTCCGGTGACCTTCAACTCGGGGAGGCCCGCCTGCCGAGGCACCAGCTTCAAGGTTTCGCTCCCACCTTCAACGACTTGGTAGAGCACGCGGATCTTGGCGGGATCGGTGAGCAGATTGAGCAGAGGGAACTCGCGCTGGGCCTGGGCGAGGGACATCCGCTGGGCCGTGCGGGTGTCTGGATCGAATTGAACCAGCTGCTGCCCATCGCAGGTCACGGCCAGTCCGCCCTCATAGACGACCTGGAGACGGCCGCCCCGGGCCAGAAGGAGGGTTCCCTTGCGAGCCAGCTTCCCGAAGACCAAGCTGTCGCTCTCCTGGCGGAAATGGCTAGACAGCACCGGGATCTTAGGGAAATTGGACCACCACGCGGGAAGCGCCGCGGAAAGCCTGCAGGCGGCACTGCCGACGAGGGCAAGGAGCAGAGCCCTCGGAATGGCCGGGAGCCTCATTTCAAGCCTGTTTCAGTTCGACGGAGAGCTTGGCGGTCGAGGCCTTGGCGGGCACATTCCTCTGGATGCGGCCTTCGACAATGGTCTCGCCATTCTTCCGGACCTGGACGATGACCTCGACTTCCTGCCCATCGAGAGATTCCGGCAGCTCGAGGCGAAGCACCGAGGGCGCACCGAGCCGTCCCACCTGGGTCAGCTCGCCCAGCAATGTGTTGATGGCGTCTTTATGGTCCAGGGGTTTGACCTTGACGCCGGCCGCAGGCCGCTTGGCCTCCGCCTTCAGGGCAGTCAGGGCCGCAAAGGGATCGACCTTCACCGCCGGCTTGGGATGGTGAGGTACCGACGGGTGATGCTCGGGCTTTGGCGTGACGGGCGCCGGGGGCGGCACGATGGCCCTGGCCACAGTCTGAGCGGCTTCCCTGGGGAGTGGGTGGTGGGTGGCAGGCTCAGGCTTCTTGGCTTCGGGCTCAGGCGGTTTCGGTAAGGAGTCCTGCTTCCTGGAAGGGGGCTCCACCTTCGGAGGCGCGGATTCCACCTGCTTGGCTTCGGGCTGGGCCTTCCTGGGTTCCGGTTCCGGCTTCCTCGGCTCCTCCTTCTTGAGGTCGGGCACTTCCGGCAGCGTGGGGGCCTCGATATAAAACCCGGTGTCGTCATCGTCATCCGGAAGCGGTGTCATCCCGGCGATCCCAGGGCTTGAGGGGCTGTCGAAATCCAGGAGGTCCGTCACGGAGGGCAGATCAGACAGGGCCAAGGCACCGCTGGCACTGGGCGTGGGGGGCATGACCGGAGGAGCCGCCGGCGCCGGGGGCGGCGGCGCGACCGGTGCCGGGGGCGGCGCCGCAGCGATCGGGGCGGCCAAGCCAGGCGCCACGCCATCACCCATCACGTGGGTCTTGATATGTGCCAGCGCCAGTTTGGTGATGCCGCGCAGGGTTTCAAACACCCCCGTCCCATCGGAGGCCACGGACTGGAAACTTGGCAGGCCGCGCGTATTGAAAGCGGCCTCGAGTTCTTCCACCGGAACCACGTTCTTGAGGTCGCGCTTGTTCCACTGGAAGACCATGGGAATGTCATGCAGGTTCAGGCCCAATTCCCGAAGGTTCTCCTCGAGGTTCTGGCAGCTCTCCTTGCAGGCGTCGAACATGGCGGACTGGCTGTCCACCACGAACACGATGCCGTCCACGCCTTTGAGCACCAGCTTGCGGGTGCTGTTGTAGAAGACCTGGCCAGGCACGGTGTAGAGCTGCAGCTTGGTCTTGAAACCGCCCACCATGCCCACATCCATGGGGAGCAGGTCGAAGAACAGGGTGCGATCCGTCTCAGTGTTGAGGCTCACCATTTCGCCGCGAGCCTTCTGGCTCGTCTTGCCGTAGATGGTGGCCAGATTGGTGGTCTTCCCGCATAGACCCGGCCCGTAATAGACGATTTTCGCCGTCATCTGCCGGGTGGCATGATTGAAAAAAACCATTCAGGAACCTCGCGGGATGCCCGAAGTCTAGCCCACAAACAGGCCCTGGCTCAATGCAAATACAGGCGTTTCTACTGAAGAGTCTTCAGTAGATCCAAGACCTGCTTGTCGTGGCCAGCGGTTCTGACATCCTGAACAACCTTGCGGACGACGCCTTGGCGATCGATCAGGAAGGTCACCCGCTTCGAGAAGCCCAGGAGCGGCATCTTCACGCCATAGGCCGTGATGATCTTCTTGTCGGGATCAGCGAGCAGGCTGAAGGGCAGATGGTATTTCTCGGCAAAGGCCTTATGGCTCTGCGACGAATCGGCGCTGACCCCCAGGATCACGGCTCCCGAGGCCTTGATGGCGGCGAATCCGTCCCGGAGGCTGCAGGCCTCGGTCGTGCACCCTGGGGTGTCGTCCTTCGGGTAGAAGTAGAGCACAACCGCCGCCTTGCCCTGATAATCCGCCAACCGGATCAAGGCGCCGTGCTGATCGTAGGCCTCGATGGCCGGAGCCTTCGTGCCTTCCAGAACCTCGGCAGCCGAGGCCAGCCCCAACATGGAAACCAAACTCATGGCCACCCTCCATCCTTGCCGCATGGTCTTCCCCCAACGAGGAACCAGGAACCTGGCACCTCCCCATTGGATGCGGAGATGGCCAACTTGTGCCATAACATTGGCGCCAGCAGCGGCCAAATGAAGCCCGCTTTGGATCAGCAGCTGCGCATGACGCCGACCAGGGCCCCCTGGATGTCCACGCGCTGAGGTGAATAGCAGTGAGGCTCGAGCTCCGAATTGTGGGGGATGAGCCAGATGCCCTTGGCGTCCCGACGCAATTCCTTCAAGGTCACTTCTTCCTGATCGATGAGCGCCACCACCCGATCTCCATTCCGGTAGTCGCCCTTGCGCTGCAGCACCACGAGATCCCCGTCGAGGATGGCGTCATCCACCATGGAGTCGCCTCGCACGCGGAGCACGAACAATTCGTCCCGCTGGCGGTGGATGCTGTTGGGGACTTCGATGGGCAGGGCCCGACTCTCCGGCAGGATGGGCGAGCCAGCGGCCACTTCTCCGCAAAAGGGGAGGATCCGCATGGGTGGGAGGCTGTCCATGTTGGAGCCCGCGCCACCCCACTCCCGGGACTGACCGGCCTGCTCGCCGCGGGCAGGGCGCCCTTGCATGGAAGCCGGCAGCGGGCCGCGGGTTGATTGGGGCGCAGCACTGCGGCCGGAAGGAACCCGGGGCTCATCGTAATCGGTGGCGACGACCAGGTTGTTTCCCTTGCCATGGCTGCGGATGAGGAAGCCTTTGTCCATGAGGTGTTGGACATGCTTGTGGATGGTGGAAACCGCGCTGGAGCCGACCCCCTTCGCGATCTCAGTGAGCGTGGGGCTGCGCCCTTCTTGTGCCACGAAGACACGAATGAACTTCAGGACGGCTTGCTGGCGTTTGGTGAGGTCAGTGGGTTCCATATGGTTCAAGTTAGGAGCGGACCCGCGCAGGGTCAATCCCTTTTTTTTCGCTTTATTTCTAACCCCGGGCGCCTGTCTCAACACCTACCGTGGAACCCATTGCCTCCGTCTGCCATACTCGATGGAGGCCTTGGGGAATCAACATTTACCCCCTTTTGGTCTTCTTTTTGCCAGACGTCCGCCCCTGTTCCGATGAGAAAGGAGTCCCATGACTGTCAGTTCCGCTCCCGCCGAAGGCGTGAAGACCCGAATCAACGATTTCTCCATTCAGGTCGCCACCGTGAATGGGAGTGGTTCCCAGACGGCCAACACGGTTCTTCTGCGTTCCATTTTCCAGATGGGCGTGTTCGTGAGCGGGAAGAACCTCTTCCCCTCCAACATCGCCGGCCTGCCCACCTGGTACACAATTCGCGCCAGCGCGAAGGGCTACGTGGCCCGCAAGGCCACCAATGAAATGCTCATCCTCATGAACCCGGAGACGGCCAAGGAGGACATCGCCAAAGCCGACGCAGGTGCCTTCGTGATCTACGACGAACCCCTCCAGCTGGACAAGCTGCGCGAGGATCTCCGCTACTCCGCCGTTCCCTTCCAGAAACTGGTCACCGCGTCCTGTCCCGAGCCCAAGCTCCACAAGCTGGTGAAGAACATGATCTACGTGGGCGTTGCCGCTCGCATTCTCGGCATCGACATGGAGGAAGTGAAGAAGGCCATTGCCAAACAGCTCAAGGGCAAGGTGAAGGCGGTGGAAATGAACCAGAATGCCGCCATCGCCGGCTACGACTGGGCCATGGAGAACCTGCCCGACCAGGACCAGATCACCGTGATCCGGGACAATAAGACCCAGGGCCTCATCATCATCGACGGCAACGAAGCCTGTGCCCTGGGTGCCCTCTTCGCCGGCGTCACGGTGGTGGGCTGGTATCCCATCACACCCGCGACCTCGCTGGTGGAATCCCTCATGGAATACGCGGAGGAGTACCGCAAGGATCCCATCACCGGAAAATCCAACATCGCCATCGTGCAGATGGAGGATGAACTGGCCTCGGCGGGCGTGGTGCTCTCCGCCGGCTGGGCCGGCGCCAGGGCCATGACCTCCACGGCTGGCCCCGGCATCTCCCTCATGAGCGAATTCATCGGACTCGGCTACTTCGTCGAGGCCCCCGGAGTCTTCTTCAACGTGGCGCGCACGGGCCCCAGCACGGGCCTGCCCACCCGGACCCAGCAATCCGACATTGAGCTCTGCGCCAAGTGCAGCCATGGCGACACTGAGCACATCAACCTCTACCCCGGGAACATGGAGGAGTGCTTCCAGTTCTCCTATGACGCCTTCGATCTGGCCGAGCGGTTCCAGACGCCGATCTTCGTGGTCACCGACCTCGACCTGGGCATGCAGAACTGGGCCTCCAAGCCCTTCGCCTACCCCGACAAGCCCTATGACCGCGGCAAAGTCCTCAACCAGCAGCAGCTCGCCGAGATCCAGGACTGGGGCCGCTACAAGGATGTGGACGGGGACGGCATCTGCTACCGGACCCTGCCCGGGACCCCCGGCGGCAAGGGCGCCTACTTCACCCGTGGATCAGGCCACAACGCCTATGCCCAGTACACTGAGAAGCCCGAGGACTACGTGGCCCTCATGGAACGACTGAAGAAGAAATACGAAGTCGCCAAGTCCTATGTGCCCAAGCCCGTGTTCCGCAACCTTGGCTCCGACCAGGGCATCCTGGCCTTTGGTTCCAGCGATCCGGCGGTCCTCGAGGCCCAGGACATCCTCGCGGAGAGCGGCTTGAAGACCGACTACCTGCGGCTTCGCGCCCTGCCCTTCACGGCGGAAGTGGACCAGTTCGTGGCGGCCAAGAAGGTCGTCTACGTGGTCGAACAGAACCGCGACGGCCAGATGACAAACTTGCTGCGGGAGGCCTATCCCGAGCACGCCACCAAGTTCAAGAAGGTCCTGCACTACGACGGCTTCGCCATCGACGCCAAGTGCATCGTGGACCAGATCACCGCCTTCGAGCAGAAGTAAGAGGAGCCCGACCATGTCCACGCCTACGCCTTCCGCTCCCACCAATCAGCTCGGATTCACCCGCCAGGACTATGTGGGCTCCAAGTCCACCCTCTGCGCCGGCTGCGGCCACGACGCGATCACGGCCCAGATCATCAGCGCGGCCTTCGAATCGAACATCGAAGGCTACCGGGTCGCCAAGCTCTCCGGCATCGGCTGCTCCTCCAAGACGCCCACCTATTTCCTGAGCCAGGGCTGGGGCTTCAACAGCGTCCACGGGCGCATGCCCGCGGTGGCCACCGGGGCGGCCCTCGCCAACCGGAGCCTGATCAACATCGGCGTCTCCGGCGATGGCGACTCCATGTCCATCGGCACCGGTCAGTTCGTCCACGCCATCCGCCGCAACCTGCCCATGATCTACGTCATCGAGGACAACGGCGTCTACGGCCTCACCAAGGGCCAGTTCTCAGCCACGGCCGACAAGGGTTCCAGCCTGAAATCCGGCGCTACGAACCATCTCACACCCATTGACCCCTGCACCCTGGCCATCGAGCTGGGCTGCGGTTTCGTGGCCCGCTGCTTCTCGGGCAACCCCAAGCAGATGAACGCCATCTTCAAGGCCGCCTTCGCCTACAACGGGCTGGCCCTGATCGACATCATCAGCCCCTGCGTCACCTTCAACAACCACGATGCTTCGACGCGCTCCTACAAGCACGTCAAGGATCATGACTTCCCCCTCCATGACCTGGGTTTCATCCAGTATTCAGAGGTGGAGGAAGTGGATATCGCCCCGGGCACCACCGAAGTCGTCACCTTCCCGGATGGCTCCAAAATCGCCATCAAGGCCATCCACGAGGGCTACGAACCGACGGACCGCTTCGGTGCCATGAAGACCATCCACGAGTCCATGGGGAATGGTGAATTCCTGACGGGCCTGCTCTACATCAATCCCGATCAGCCCACCCTGCCCGAAATCCTCGACCTCATCGACGAGCCCCTGGTCCATCTGGACGAGAAGACCCTGAAGCCCAAGCCCGCCACCCTGGACAAGATCATGCAGGAATTGATGTAGGCAGGATCCGGCAAGCGGGCAATCCCGCCTCGACCGCCCCAAACTGCCGCCCCCCGGGCGGCAGTTTGGTACAAGCCAAGCATTGACGGGCCCCGGTGGCACGGTAGACTGATTGTCCCGGGGCCTGTAGCTCAGCTGGGAGAGCGCTGCGTTCGCAATGCAGAGGTCGTCAGTTCGATCCTGATCAGGTCCACCAGTTTTCATGTGAGCGGCGGTCTTCGGGCCGCCGCGACTCATTCAAGGAACGACCTCCGCAGTTCTTCAGGCAGAGATCGTCTGCCCACCTATCGCAGGCTCCCCAGGACCTGCTCCCGCTCCCTGCGCGCGCGGAGTGCGGGCCCCATGCTCCTGATCAGCCCCTCCAGATACAAAACAAGCGGCGTTGGCCGCCTGTTTTGTATGCTGAAGGCATGATCGGACGACTGCGCGGTGAACTCATCCAGAAACTGCCGAACCTGGCCCTCGTCGAATGCGGGGGGGTGGGCTATGCCGCGGCCATCAGCCTCTCCACCTACGGGCTCCTGGCGGAGGTCGGCTCCCAGGTGATCCTGCATACGGAACTGCTGGTGCGCGAGAACGAGATCTCGCTGCTCGGATTCTCCACCACCCAGGAACGGGAACTGTACCGGATGCTCGTGAAGGTGGACGGCGTGGGTCCCAAAATGGCCCTGGCGGCGCTGGGAGCGCTTTCCCTGGAAGATCTGGTGCGCGCCATCCGGGGCCGGGACGTGCGGACCCTGACGCGCATTCCCGGCGTGGGCAAGAAGACTGCCGAGAAGATGTGCTTCGAGCTCTCCGAGAAAATGGGCGGGCTCACGGGGCTGGATGGTCTCCCGGGCACCCCTTCGGGGGATCCGTGGGAGGAGAGCCTGCGCTCTGCCATGACCAATCTCGGTTTCAAGGAGGACGCGGTACTGCCCATCGTGGCTGAACTCCGGGCCTCGAAACCTCCCCTGGCGGAAGCCATCCGTCTTACTTTGAAGGCCCTGCAGCGATGACGATCCGCATCCTTTCCACCTCCCCTCTCGTTGGCCCCGCCCTGGGGGAACTCGCAGTGAAGTTCCCCAAGCTTCGCATCGCGACTTTCCAGTCCCCGGAGTGGAGAGAGGCCCTGCCTGAGGCAGAGGCCCTGGTGGTGATGCTCTCCGAACCCATCACCGAAGCGGATCTGGCCGGGGCGCCGCACCTGAAGGCCATCGGGACGTATTCCGTGGGCGTGAACCACCTGCCCCTGGCGGCCTGCCAGGCGAAGGGCATCGCAGTGGTGAACACGCCTGGCGTGCTGACGGATGCCACCGCGGATCTCGCCCTGGCCCTGCTCCTCGGTGTCACCCGCCGAGTGGCCGAAGGCGAGGCGTTGGTGCGATCCAGAACCTGGCAAGGCTGGGCGCCAGATCAGCTGCTGGGGATCGGCCTCGCGGGCAAGTCTTGCGGCATCCTGGGCAGCGGTCCCATCGCCAAGGCCTTCGCACGGCGGATCAGCGCCCTGGGCATGACGCCGCTCTTCTGGGATCGAGAAGGCCATGGCGGTCTGGTGGACTTCGGCACCGGCCAGGCGCCCCGGCTGCCGCTTGAGGACCTCCTGCCGCACAGCAGCGTCCTATCCCTGCACTGCCCGCTGACTGAGCAGACCCGCGGCCTGCTTGGTCGCGCCATGCTTGAGAAACTGCCGGCCGGCGCCGTGTTGATCAATACGGCGCGCGGCGGTGTCATGGATGAAGACGCCGCCATCGACCTCCTTCACACGGGTCATCTGGGCGGCATCGGCCTCGATGTCTACGCAGGGGAGCCTCATCTGAATTCCCGCTGGTTCGAGGCGCCCCGGACAATGCTGTTGCCCCACCTGGGATCCGCCACGGTGGCGACCCGGGAGGCCATGGCCCGTCTTCTCTGCGATGGTCTCGCCGCCTCCCTGGGGTGATACCCTGAGAACCCCACACGAGGCACCCATGGCACGCCCCTGGCTTGAGCTGCTAGACCCAACTTTGATGGCCCTTTGCAAGGCCCCGAAATCCACCACCCAGGAACGCCTGAAGCTGGCGCGAGCCTTCAACGGCCGTGGCCGTCATCGCGAAGCTCAGGAGATTCTCGAAACCGTCCTCGCTGAAGATCGCGCGAATGCTGACGCCTGGTTCGAACGGCTTCTCTGCATCAACGACTACGCCGAGGACGATGAAGGTGGAGAGCTCCTTGAGCAGTTGGAGGCCCTTAGGGACGAGCACCCCAAGGCCCATGGCCATCACCGGAACATCGCCTATCTGCGGCTGATCCTGCATGACCTCGACGGCGCTGAATCAGCCCTGCAGCAGGCGATGACCCTCCATGCCGATGACCCGAAAGTCTTCGAATTGGCGGGGCTCCTCCAGCTTCGCCGGGACCACTCCGCGGAAGCGAAGGCCTGGTTCCTGAAGGCGCTCAGCCTCAATCCCAAGGACCCGCGCACCCTCCGCCTCCTGGCCATCGCCATGGAACAGCTGGACGATTTCGCGGGGGCCGAGGCCCAGCTGTTGGCTGCCCTGCACATCGACGGCGCCTACTACTGGGGCTGGCATGCCCTGGGTGAATACCTTCTGACACGGGGCGACCTCCAGGAGGGCCTCCGTTGCATCAACCGCGCCCGCAGCCTGAATGCGGATGATCCCTCAAGCTACTTCATCCTCGCCGAGCTGTTCAGCGAACAGGGCCACCTGGAATTGGCCCAGGGCGAACTGCACCTCCTCATGCTGCTGGCCCCACATTCCCGTGTGATGGCAGCAGCCCAGGCCCTTCTCGGTGAGATCAAGCGGGACATGGGCGACCGGGATGGCGCGATTTCCTACTTCACCCTCGCGGCGGAAACGGATCCTGAGGCCGCCAATCCCTGGGCGGCCCTGGGCGACATGGCCCGGGAGGAAAGCCACTGGGACGAGGCTTTGCGCTGCTATCGCGAAGGCCTCCTGCGCGAACCCGACGCGGCGGACCTGCATGTGCAGCTGGGCTATGTCCTTCTGGAAACGCGCCAGGGCAATATGGCCGAGCAGGCCTTCCTCCGCGCCCTGGAATTGGATCCGGGAGAGTACAGCTCCTACCTGGGCCTCTCCGAGGTCTACCGCTTCGCCAACCGCCGCGAGGACCAGATGAGCATGGTGAACCAGGCCATGGCCCTGGCTCCCGATGATGCGGACGTCTGGAACGCCATGGGCGTGGCCTTGGAGGTCACGGATCGCTGGAAGGATTCCACCGAGGCCTACGAAAAGGCCCTGAAACTGGACCCCCAGCACCGCAAGGCTGCCAACAACCTGGGATTCGTGCTGGAAAAGCGCATGCAGCATGGCGAACCCGACCTGCTTCCCCGGGCCACCGAAGCATGGAAACAGCGGCTCCTCCTGTGCCGTGACGAGGGCCAGAGCCTGAAGATGGCCATGGACCATCTGGGCCAGCTGGGTGTCTCGGAGAACACCATCCGGGAGTGGCTGCGCTCTGGACCCGTGGTTCAGAAAACGGAAGATTGAGCAGGACAACACAAGATTAAACCCTAATTTTTTAACGGTTTACCTTGCGGACCAGCCTTTCTGTGGAAAAGCCTGCGGATTGCCTATCCCCCTAGGGGCTAAATCTTGTTTCCAGATGGACTTCCCGGGCATTATTTCCCCGGTTATACATAATTTAAGTTTAATCATCACAATATATACATAACCAACCTTTAGGCTTCTTTCGAAAACAGCACCTTGCGGAGTTTTCCACATTTTCCGCTTTCTTTCGTATTGACACGAAAGGATGCCTTTCATCACGGACATACGCGGGCGAAATTGCCGGAGTCAACCGTTTTTCGCTCAGACCAATGATTCCGCTTCGCGGAGTTGGACGCTCACCAACCGGGAGCATCCCGCCTCTTCCATTGTCACGCCGTAGAGGGTATCGGCAGCCACCATGGAAGGCTTCTGGTGGGTGATGACGATGAACTGTGTATCCGCTTTCATCTTCTGGACCAGTGCGGCGAAGCGTCCCACATTGGCCTCGTCCAGAGGCGCGTCCACTTCGTCCAGCACGCAGAAGGGGCTGGGCTTGTAGTGGAAGATGGCGAAAAGCAGTGAAATTGCTGTAAGGGCCTTCTCGCCGCCACTCAGCAGTGTAAGTGATTTGGCACTCTTGCCCGGGGGCTGGGCGGTGATCTCGATGCCGCATTCCAGCAAGTTCTTGGGATCTTCCAGGCTGAGGTGCGCCTGCCCGCCCCCGAAGGTTTCCCTGAAGACATCCTGGAACCGGGCGTTCACGAAATCGAATGCCTCGCGGAACCGCTCTTCGCTGGTGGCGTTGATCTCCTGGATGGTGGCCTCCAGGTTGCCGATGGCCGAGGTGACATCCTCCCGTTGCTCGTTCATGAAACCCAGCCGCGACTCGGCCTCCTCCAGTTCCTGGATCGCGAGCGGATTCACACTGCCCAGGTCCATCCGGCGACCTTGCAACTCATTCAGGCGGGTCTGGTGGATGAGCTCGCCCTCCTCCCAGGCGGCCCGCTCCTCTTCGCTGATCCCCGACAGGAAGGCCGGGATATCCAGGCCAAGGGCGAGCTCCACCTCCTTGGAGAGGGCCTCCTGGTTCCCCTGGACCTGTGCGGCATGCAGCAGCACTTCCTGATGCTGGGCGCGGCCGTTCTCCAGGGCCGTCTGCAGATCGCGGGCCCCCCGCTCCTTCACGCGAAGATGCTCCTGAGCCCGCTCCAGGTGCCCCTGTGCCTCCTGGGCCGCCAGGCGCATGGTTTCGCGCTCCCGGAGCAGCAACTGGGACTCTTCCTCCAGCTCGGTGAGGCGTGACTGGCAGGTCTCCATGCGAGTGCGCTGCTCCTCGGCTTCCAGCTGCAGGCGCTGCCGCTCGGCTTCCAGGTCAAACCGGCCCCGCTGGGCCAGCTGGAGGTGCCGCTCATGCCCATCCTTCGCAGCCCAGGCGGCATCCCTCGCCCGGGCGACTTCCAGTCTCTGCTCCCGTTGCCCATCCAGGGCCAGCCGGGCTTCGCGCACGCGCTGCTCCAGCTGCTCAATGGCTGCATCGAGGGCAAGGTCGCCGGACTCTTCGCCGGATTCTTCCACTTCCCGGAGGAGTCCCTGGAGCCGCTTGATCTCCTTCTCCACTTCCTCCCACATGGCATCCGCCCGTTCGCTCGCGGCATTGATCTCCGCAAGCTGTGTCTGGACGAGGGTCTTCTGCCCCTTCAGGGCATCAACCCGGCGACGAAGGGCGCGGTGATCCTCGTCGATTTCCAGCAACCGCTCCCTCGCCGCCCTGGCTTCATCAGCCCGGGAACCGCGCTGGTTCTCCAGATCCTCCAGACGATCCAGCAAGGCTTCACGAGTGGCCCGGGCCTCCTCCTGCTCGGCGCGGAGTTTGAGGGGTGAGGCCGCAGGTGAGGAGACCCCCAGCTGAAGGGGACCATATGGCAGGTGGATGCCCGTGGGCGAGACGAAGGCCAGATCCGGATGGGCCAATGCGAGGCGGGGAATGTCATCATCCGTGCAGCGGAAGGCTCGCCCCAGGAGCCCCCCCAGGGGATGCTCGCCTTCCGACCAGTGGAAGTGATCCCGCAGCGGTTCGCAGCCTTCGGGAACCTCCGGAGAGGGACAGGGCGCTTCCAGGGACAGCAGCAGGTGGCCGGGGGCTGCCGGTGCTTTCAGGGCCAGCGAGGGTTCCACCGACACCACCTGGAGCCAGGCTCCCAGGAGCCTTTCGAGGTCCGGGCGGTAGGCCTCCTCCACCTTGATGAGGTCCACCAGAGCCAAGGGCCGGCCGCCCTGTTCCCTAAGCCAGGTCAAGCCCAACCGGGTGGCTTCATCGCCGGCGCTCTGGGCGAGGAGATCGGCGATCTGCCGCAACCTCCGCTCGGAGGCATCGAGTTCCGCTTCGGCCCGGTGATGATCCTGTGACAGAGCCCGCTGGGCATCTTCCATGGATTCCGTCCGGCGGCGCTGGTCGAGGGCGGCTTCCTCGGCCTGTTCGAGCTGGGCAAGCAGCCCTTCCAGGGTCCGATCCAGCTGGGTCGTCTCCTGCTGCAGGCTTTCCAGGCGGGGAGAGCGCACGGATTCTTCATGATTGAGGGTGTCCAGGCGGCCTTCGAGTTGCGCGATCTGGCTCTGGAAGGCCAGCCGCTGCCGATGCCTGGCCATCACCTCTTTCTGGGCCTCCGCCTTCTGGGTCTTGAGCGCCTGGAGTTCCGATTCCTCATGGCGCAGGGCACCCTGGGCGCGAGCCACCAGTTCCTCGGCCTTGGCCAGTTCAACTTCCTGGAGACTCAAGTGCTCCGCGGCGGCCCGCAACTGCAGCTCCAACGCCTCGAAGGCGTCGCCGCTCTCGTTGAGGCGCCCGGAGATGGCCTGGATGCGCTCCTCGATGCGCCCCCGCTGCTCCTGGGCTTCCAGCCGCCGATCCTCCTGGAAGGTCCGTTCCTGGTCGGCCAGCTGCAGCCGCTGATCCAGCCCGAGAATGCCGCTGGTCCGCTTGGCCTGGGCTTGCTGCTGCTCATCCACGGACAGACGCATGGCCTCGACTTCGGAAGCCTGCTCGGAAACCTGGGCCGTGAGTTCGGCGACACGCCGCTCCGCCTGGTCGAGGGCGTCCAGGATGCGGTGCTTCGCAGCCTCCAATTCCACGACTTTTCCGGCCAGCAGGATCCGCTGGGTGACCTTGATCTCCTGGTCGAGTTCCTGGGCCTTCCTGGCCCTGGAAGCCTGGCGGCGCAGGGAATCCATCTGCTTGTTCAGCTCGAAGAGGATGTCATCCAGCCGGAGCAGGTTGGCCCGCGTTTCGTCCAGACGCCGCTCGGCGTCGGCGCGGCGAAGCTTGTAGCGGGTAATGCCCGCGGCCTCCTCCAGGAGGAGCCGCCGATCCTTGGGCTTGCTGCTGAGAATGAGATCGATCTGGCCCTGCTGGATGAAGCTGTAGGCCCGGGTGCCCATCCCCGTGTCCAGGAGCAGGTCCTGCACGTCCTTGAGGCGGGCGTCCCGCCCGTTGATGCGGTATTCGCTTCCCGAATCCCGGTAGAGCCGCCGGGACACGGTGACCTCGCGGGTCGCCCCCGGCAGGGCAGGGTCCGGCATCTCCAGCACCAGTTTCACTTCGGCCATGCCCATGGGCCGCCGGGTGGAGGTTCCCGCGAAAATCACATCGGCCATCTCCGCCCCGCGCAGCATGGAGGCTCGCTGCTCGCCCAGCACCCAGGCCAGGCTGTCGGAAATGTTTGACTTGCCGCACCCGTTGGGTCCGAC
Source organism: Geothrix sp. (assembly GCA_035255365.1). Classification (GTDB taxonomy): domain Bacteria; phylum Acidobacteriota; class Holophagae; order Holophagales; family Holophagaceae; genus Geothrix. The sequence goes on along the minus strand of DATEZS010000073.1, from coordinate 33,999 downwards.
GACCGCGGTCATGCCGCCCGGAAAGCTCAGCTTCTGGGCATCGGCAAATGATTTGAATCCGTGGAGTTCAAGGGAGATGAGGCGCACGCAGGGAGGGCTCCGGTCTGGGCCAGGGGGAACTTCTGCCCCCATCATTCCATATCTGCAGGAGAACCCGTGTGCCTCTCCAGAACCAAGGGCCTTCCCCGTTCCGTTTTACCTCCCTCCTCCAGCCCTTGGGAATCCCGCGGAGGCCCGGTAGACTCAGTGTTTCTCCCCTGATCCCCCAGGAGCCGCCTGTGCTGTCCCCCCGCCCCCCTTCACGCATCGCCTCTCGTTCCCGGGCGCGAAGGGCATTGCCGCTGGCAAGCGCGACCCCCATTGGGCACCTGAAGGAGAATCGCCAGTGAAGTGGCCCTTGTTCAATGCGCCGGAACCCTCGCTTCTCTGGCTGGAATCCCACCGGATCTGGGCGGGCGCCCACCGGCGGGCCCTTTCCGGGTTTCCCACCGAGGACCAGCTCGCCCAGGCGCTCACCGCGCTCCCCCAGGGTCCGACCCGCTGGGTCATTGATGATCTGTGGTCGCCCTCGACACTGCTCCGGGATTTGGCGGAACTGCCCCGGGGAGCGGAAGCCCAGGAGGCCTTCTTCCAGTGGCGCTTCAATCAGGCCATGGCTCTTGAAGAGCCTCATTTCGTCCAGGCCCTCGAAGTGGAATCCGGCATCTGGCTGGCGGCGGGCATGCGCGAGGAGATCCGGAACAATCTGCTGCAGCTTGGTCTTCGGCTGGACCGCACTCTGTACAGTCTGACCCCCCGCTGGCTGCATCTCTTCAATCTGCTGGCCCCCGCTCAAGAACTCCCCGGCATGCTGCTCTCTCTCACCCAGGTGGGCGAGGGTCAGTACTCTGGAACCCTGGCCGCCTGGGGTCGGACTCTCTGCCTGCTTCGGCACTGGCAGGAGCCCCTGAGCGCTTCGGGCTGGGTCGAGGAGCGCATCATTCCCAGCGCGGCCTTCCTGCAGCGGGAATCCCGGCCCCCGAAGAATCTGTATGTCTGGGGCGCTTCCAACTGGCCCGACATGGGCCTCCCGGTGCACCAGCTCGATGACGCATTCGCCTTCGGCGAGGTGCGCTGATGGCCGTTCCAGTCATTTCCCTCAACTTGGCGCCCCGACCGAACCTCTGGCGCCAGCATCACCTGGTTCTCGGCTGGCTGGCTCTCGCGGCAGGGCTGGCGATGCTGCTGGGGGTCATGGGCCTTACCTGGCGGGCCTATCACCAGGCCAGCCGGGCCGGCAGGGAAGCCGTCAGCCTCACCGAGGAAGCCCGGCGGGCCTCCCTCAAGGAACAGCAGATCCAGGCTTCCCTTCAGGAAATCGACGCAACCCGCGAGCAGTCCCGCTGGAAGCTGGCGGAACGGATCCTCATGGAGCGGGCCCTCCCCTGGTCCCGGCTCACAGCCGAACTTGAGCAGAGCATGGTCCCCGACATGCGGCTGAAGATCGTCCAACGCACCCGGAGCAGCGGACAACAGGTCGTCATGAAGTTGAAGGGCGAAGCCCAGACCCGAGCCGCCGAAGCCGCCTTCGTGGAGGCGCTGCAGGGTACGCCAGTCTTCACGGAAGTGGTGCTGGAGCGGGAAGCGGAACGACCTGGAGGCGGCTGGGAATTCGAGCTCAGCCTTCCAACGGCCGCCGTGCCACCGCCCTTCCACCTCCTCACCAAGCCCCGAACCGCCCCATCGGTCATCCGCGTCGCGGCTCCACCGGTGGCCAAGGGACCGGCGCCCCATCCTCCCTCCGCGATCGCCAATCAGGGTCGGGTCACCCCGACCGCGCCGTCCTCCAGCCCTGTTCCCATCCTGAAGACCCTTCCTCCACCGGTCATCCAGGCCCAGCAGCCGGCACCCGACCTGCTCCGTCCTTCCCCCGCCCGGTCCGGCCCCGCCAGACACCGCGGACAGAAGCGAAGCGACCCGGAACAGAACAGCGGGGATAGTCAATGAACAGTCCCCTTCGAATCAGTCGCCTGAGAGCGGCCATCGGTGCTTTGGGCATGCTGCTGGGCCTGGCCGTCATGTTCTTCCTCCTGCCCGACGCCTCCCAGCAACTGGCCCAGAAGCTCAAGGCGAGGGCCGAGGCCGAGCAGAACCGCAACCAGCAGCGGCAGCGCCTTCAGGATCTCCAGGACCTTCAGGAGCGCATCCGGAGAGGCCAGGAGACCCTCACCAACCTGGAGGCCAAACTGCCCAAAGGCACCGCCGGTGAGCTCCAGTGGAGCTTGAGCAAGACCCTCCATGCCCTGGCCCAGAAGCACGGGCTCCGACTCCAGTCGGTCAAGTACGGCCTGCCCAGCCGCGAGGGATCCCGGGGGACCGATCTGGAATCAGTCGAGGTCGAATTCACGGCCCTTGGTCTCTATGCCAACCACAAGGCCTTCATGCTCGCCCTGGAGGGTTCCGGCCTGCCGTTCGCCGTGCGGGACGGCCGCCTGGAAGAGAGCCCAGAAGGGGCCCGGCTCACCCTTGTGCTGCGCGCCTTCCGCAAAGCGCGAGCCGCAGACCGGGAAGAGGGTGAGGCATGAATCCATCGAATCGCACCTTCGATTTCCACGGCATGCGGCAGGAGCTCAAGGGAAACCCCAAGACCCAGGCCGCCCTGGTTGCCTTCGCCCTGATCCTGGCCTATGCGCTCTACACCGTTTTCGGTGCCGAGACTCCGCATGCGCGCAAGGTCGCAGCCACCCGGAATGGCGCGAACCTGGACCCCAGACAGCTCCAGGGCCTGCGCAAGCTGCCGGATCTCGCGGCCCTCGACAAGGCTGGAGAGCTGCCGCCCGACAGCAAGATGCAGCGGGATCTTTTCATGTTCGAGGCCGCCCCGCCCCCCCCGGTGAAGGTCCAGGTGAAAGCGCCACCGCCGCCGCCACCGCCGACACCTGAAGAAATCGAACGACAGCGGCTTGCCCAGGTGAAGGCCGAGGAATATGCCAAGCGCCCCCAGGACCTCCGGTACCTGGGCTACTTCACAGGCAGCCCTTCAGGAATCGTGGGCGCCTTCATGAAGGGTGAGGAACCCATCACCCTGGTCCAGGGATCGGTGCTCAACGAACGGTGGAAATTGATCACCGTGAAGGACGTCCGCGCCGAGTTCCAGAACACCAAATACCCCGATATGCGTGTGGTGCTGGAGGTCCGCGAGGCCACCGGCGGTCCAGCTGTGAATCAATTCTGATCCGAAGGATATCCCCGATGCTGAATTTCTCCTTCGCACCTTTCCGAGCCCTCCTGACGGTCGCCGCCGCCCTGACCCTGCTCCTCGGGTGCAGCCTTCATCGTGCCAACAAGGCCTTCAATGAAGGCCAGTACGACGACGCCGTGATCCAGTACCGGCAGGTGCTGAAGAGTGACCCGACCAATACCAAGGCCCGCATCGGCATCCGCCGGGCCTCGGAACGCGCCTCTGAGGCCCATATCGTGCTGGCCCGCCAGGCCAAGTCCCACGGCCAGACCAGCACCGTCAGCGCCGAAGTCAGGAAGGCCCTGGTGCTGGATCCTGACAACCAGATCGCCCAGGACTGGCTGATCGAGCTCGAACAGCAGGCGGCCAAGGAGAAGGCCGCCGCCGATGCCGAAGACGACATCGAGGCGCTCAAGATCAAGGCCGACGCCCAGAACGCCGTGCAGCTGAACCCCCGCTCCATCGAAGGCATCGACCTGAACTTCAGCCGCAAGACCAGCCTTCGGGAAATCTTCTCCACGCTCAGCCGCGCCTCGGGCGTGAACATCATCTCCCACAGTTCCTTCCAGGATCAGAGCATTTCCATCGACCTGAGGGGCCTGACTTTCCAGCGGGTGCTGGACACCCTCATGCTGCAGAACGACCTCTTCTACAAGGTGGTCGATCACAACACCATCATGGTGTTCAAGGCCACTCCCCAGAACCGCGAGCAGTACGAAAACCAGATCATCAAGACCTACTACCTGTCCTACGCCGAGCCAGACCCAGTCCGCTCCATCCTCACCACCATCAACCCGCAGCTGCGCGTGTTCACGGACAAGCGCATCAACGCCATCATTGTGAAGGCCAAGCCCCTGGAACTGGCCATCGTGGATCAGGTGATCCGCAACCTCGACAAGGGCAAATCCGAAGTCATGGTGTACTTCGAGCTCATGGAAGTGACGGAGAACAGCCTGGAACAGGTCGGGCTCCTCCCCGTCCTCAATGCGAGCGATACCGGGGGCACCTATCGGATGGGGGCCACCACGGTCAACAACACGTCCGGCATGAACACCAACTCCGGGTTCACGAAGATCCACACCGCCGATATCCGGGTGCTGTTCCCCAACCTCGCCCTGGACTTCCTCAAAAGCAACGGGGATGCGCGTCTCGTCGCCAGTCCCAATGTGCGGGTCTCCTCTGGCGAAACCGGCGAGGTGAACATCGGCGAGAAGATCTCCACGACCCAGAGCCAGCTGTCCCTTCCCACCACTGGCGCCGCCGGAGCCAACCAGGCTTCCTCGCTGCTGGGCGGCGTAGGGCAGACCTCCTTCTCCTACGAAGATGTGGGCGTGAAGATAAAGGTGGAGCCCCGGGTTCACCACAACGGTGAAATCACCCTGAAGATCGACAGCCAGGTCACCACCTTGAAGTCGGGATCGACGCCGGGAAGGCCTGACCTCGGCAAGCGCGAGATCAAGACCTCGGCCCGGTTGAGGGATGGGGAAACCGCGATCTTCGGCGGCCTCCTCAAGGACGAAGAGCAGAAGAGCCTGCAAGGCATCTGGGGCCTTTCCGATATCCCCCTCCTCGGGAGATTGTTCGGCAACACGCGGAACAACAAGGCCAAGACCGACGTCATCCTCACCATCCGCGCCGTCCTGGTCCGGAAACCCGTCATCACCGAGCAGGATATGGCGCCCTTCAACCCCGAAGACGCCAAGGCGGATAGCGGCCCCTTCAAGCCGACAGAAACGAAGGCTGCACCCGCCAAGCCCGCCGTGTCGACGGCGGCGCCCAAGAACAGCCCCGCCCCCGCCGCGGCCCCCGCTGGCGCCAAGCCCGATGCGGCTCCCCAGCCACCTGAAGGTCTCAAGCCTGCGGCCACGCCCCCCACTGATGCCGGCACGGACAAACAGCCCGGCGTCACCGCGGCGCCTGCCGTTGCTCCCGCCCCTTCAGACCTGGTCATTTTCATGTCCCCCGTGGCGGCGGAAATCAAAGCCGGGGAAAGGGTGCGCCTGTCCCTCACCGTCAGCGGAGGACAGGGCCTCACCAACGGGAGCCTGGAATTGCGCCTCCCCGCCGGTTTGCGCCTCCAGTCGGCGACTCCGGGTGAATTCATCACCGCGGAGGGCGGCAGCTTCGAGCAGTTCCCCGGGAAGGACGGAGCCTTGAGGCTTGTGTTCAGGCGCAACGGCGCTGGTGTTGACAGCGGCCAGCTCGCCGTCCTGGAACTGGAAGGCCTCGCCGCCGGGAACGCCCCCGTCCTCATCCAGAGCGGCCAGTTCATGGCCGGGGCCAACCCCATCTCCGGCCGCTGGTCCAATGCGCTTGTGACGGTGCAGTGAGCCGCCAGGCTGGATTTACCCTGATGGAACTGGTGGTCACCGCCACGGTTCTTCTCATCCTTGCCTCCGTTGTCGTGCCCTTGACCCGCAATGGATTGAAGCGCCAGCAGGAAATCGAGCTGCGCCGGTCCCTGCGCGAGATGCGCCAGGCCATCGACGAATACAAGAAGCAGGCGGAGCAGCAGAAGATCAAGGCTCCGCCCGCCGACGCCAACTTCTACCCGGAGAGCCTCGAGGTCCTCGTGGAAGGCGTCCCGGCCGTGGGCGCCACGAACCGGAAGATCCGCTTCCTCCGGCGCATTCCCGTGGATCCCATGACCGGCAAGGCCGAATGGGGCCTGCGGAACTCCAATGATGATGCCAACAGCACCAGCTGGGGCGGTTCCCACGTCTACGACGTCTACAGCCTCTCCCAGGGCACCGGCATGAACGGCATTCCCTACCGCGAGTGGTGAGAAACGATATTGCCTGAGCCGGTGAACCACGCTAGGCTTGATGTTCGGCACAACCGGGACCTGCGGGAATCGGGCTGTTCTTTCAAGCGGATATGGCGGAATTGGTAGACGCGCTAGTTTCAGGTACTAGTGTTCACAAGACATGGGGGTTCGAGTCCCTCTATCCGCACCATTCGACATGCGCCCTTCGGGGCGCTTGGAGAAGAGGGCCGAATGCGACCGAAGGGAGCATTGCGGTCCGCAGGCTGAGCATCAGCGAGGCCAAGGATGACGGCCAGCGGCCGTCACCACGATGATGTTGGAGCCATTCCCGACACCATCCATTGACAAGGGTTTCCGGCCCTCTCCGGAATCGACCTCCCAAGCGGCACGGGGCTGCAGGGACGGTGACGGGAGCAACCCCCGAAAAGGAGCCGCCATGGCCCTGAATGTGGAACAGAAGAAGATCATCATCGACGACTTCAAGCAGCATGAGTCGGACACGGGTTCGCCCGAAGTGCAGGTCGCGATCCTCACCAAGCGCATCAACGACCTGACCGAGCATTTCAAGGTCCACGCCAAGGACTATCACAGCCGTCGCGGCCTCATGATCATGGTCGGCACCCGCCGCCGCCTGCTCGATTACCTCAAGCGGAAGAGCAAGGATCGCTACGCCACGCTCATCGAACGCCTCGGCCTGCGCCGCTAGCTTCTGCCCGATTCCAAAAGCGCCCGCATTCGCGGGCGCTTTTGCTATGTTCAGAGCATGGACCTGAAACCCCTGCCCTGCCCCCATCACCCGGACCCCTTCACGGTCCTGGAGCGGCGCTTCCTGTACGACTCGCCCTGGATCCGCGTTCGGGAGGATCGCTTCCGGCATCGCCGCGGCGCCGAGGGCCGGTATGCGGTGTGCGGGTTCCTCCGTGCGGCCTGCGGGGTGCTGGCGCTGGATGACCAGGATCGCGTGGCCCTTGTGGGCCAGTGGCGCTATCCCCTGGAGGGCTATTCCTGGGAGATCCCCGAAGGCGGAGGCGAGCCGACGGAAAGCCCCTTCGAGGCCATCCGCCGGGAGCTGGCAGAGGAGGCGGGCCTGGCCGCGGCGATCTGGGAACCTCTTTGCTTCTTCCACCCGAGCAACTCATCCACCGAGGAAGAGGCCTTCCTGTTCCTTGCCACCGAGTTGTCTTCGACCGCGACCCATCATGCGGAGGACGATGAGGAGCTGCTTCTGCATTGGGAGCCCTTCGAAGGCTGTCTCCAGCGCGTCCTGTCGGGGGAGCTCACCGATAGCCTCACGGTCGTAGCGCTCCTGGCCCTGCAGGCGCGACGCAGCGGCATTCACCCGGCGCTTGACCCGGCTCTCAGTGAACGTTTCTTCCAGCGCCCCCAGGACCATCCCTCCCCCGGCCGGGCCAGGTGGGCGAATCTGGAGCAGCCATGATCCTCACGCTGCATCCCGATACCCCCCAGGCGCGCCAGCTCGAACGCATCGCAGAAGTCCTCCGGCAGGACGGCGTCATCGCCTACCCCACGGACACCCTCTTCGGCTTGGGCTGCCTCATCTCCCGCAAGAAGGCCGTGGATCGGGTCCAACTGATCAAGGGCCGCGATCCCAAGAAGCCGCTCTCCATGCTCTGCGCCGACATGGAAATGCTCTGCCGCTACACGAAGCACATCGATACGCCCGTCTTCCGCCTGCTCAAGCAGATGCTCCCGGGCCCCTATACCGTGCTGTTGCCGGCCAGCCGCGAGGTGCCCCGCTACCTCCAGAACAAGCAGACAGTGGGCCTCCGGATTCCGGATCAACCCTTCTGCCTGGCTCTGGCGAGCCTGATGGGGGAACCGATCCTCTCCACCAGCGTGGCCCTCCCGGACCAGCCCATCCTGAATACCGCCTGGGAGATCGAGGAGGAACAAGGCCACGCCCTCGACCTGGTGGTGGACTGCGGCCAGCCCCTCGGCATCCAAAGCACCATCGTGGATCTCAGCGGCGACGAACCAGTGCTCGTGCGCGAAGGCGCTGGCGTCTGGCCCATCTGATCACCGTCTGGAGATCGGCCTCACCGAGGGCGTTCCCTTGGTCGAGCAGGGTGGGTTCGGCCTCCGCCCGGGCCTCGAATTCAGCTGTTTGAGATTCAATCCATGCGGAAGTGGCAGCCGCGGCTTTCCGGGTTCTGGAGGGCCGCGTTGAGGATGAGGCGGGCACAGAGCAGGCCGCTGCGAAGTTCCAGCAGGCCGCGGCTGAGCCGGGCCTCGTGATAGAACCGCTCGATGCGGTGGGCCAGGTAGTGGAGATCCGCCTTGGCCCGATGCAGGCGCGCTTCCGTCCGGATGATGCCCGCGTAATTCCAGAGGGTGCTCCGGATCAGCCCCCAGTCCTGGTCGATGAGCAGGGGATCCGTTTCCTGCGGGTTGGTCGGCATGCGCCAGGGCGCCAGGTCCTCCATGTTCGGCGACTCCACCTGCTGCAGCTCGCGGACGGCCGCCTCCGCGCCCCGGAAGCCCCAGAGCAGGCCCTCCAGGAGGCTCGTGGAGGCCAGGCGGTTGGCGCCGTGCAGCCCCGTGCAGGACACTTCTCCCGCGGCGAAGAGACCGGGAAGGCTGGTTCGGGCTTCCAGATCCACGAGGACGCCCCCGCAGAAATAGTGGGCTGCGGGCACCACGGGGATGGGGTGTAGCAGCGGGTCCAGCCCCTCCGCACGACAGGCGGCGACCACGGTGGGGAAGTGGGCTTCCAGGTCCAGCTTGGCCGCTACGGGGGCCAGATCCAGGTACACATTGGGTTCTCCGCTGGCGGCCATCTCCTGGAAGATGGCCCGGCTCACCACGTCTCTGGGTGCCAGTTCCAATTGTTCCGGAGCGTACTGAACCATGAAGCGCTTGCCTTTGCGGTTCACCAGATGGGCGCCCTCGCCCCGCAGGGCCTCGGTCAGCAGGGTTCGCGGCTTTCCGGGCACGTAGAGCGCTGTAGGGTGGAACTGCACATACTCGCAGTTCACGATGCGGGCGCTGGCCCGGTAGGCCGCTGCCAACCCGTCCCCGGTGGCGCTGGGCGGATTGGTGGTGTGCAGGTAGAGGTAGCCCAGTCCGCCGGTGGCCAGCATGGTGCGGCGGGCCAGGACGCCCTCCACCTGGCCCGTGGCCGGATCGAAGAGGAAGGCGCCGTGGACGCGGATGGGATCGTAGGCCCGAACCGGACTCAGGCAGTGATGGGGGCTCGTGATGAGATCCACCAGGCAGAGGTTTTCCCTGACCTGGATATTGGGATGACTGCGCACGGCCGTGTTCAGGACGGTCTGGATGGCCAGGCCGGTCGCATCCTTGGCGTGGTAGATGCGGCGGGCGCTGTGGGCTGCCTCCTGGGCAGGATCCGGCGTGCCGGAAGAGCCCAGGTCGAAGGGCACGCCCAGCCGCTCCCACAGGAACTCCTTGCAGAGTTTCGGCCCCTGCTCGGCCAGCATCCGTACCGCTTCCGGGCGGCAAAGGCCTGCCCCAGCCGCTTCAATGTCGGCCATGACGAGATCCGGTGAATCTCCCACCTCCGGGGGAGGTTCGCCGATGATGCCGCCCTGGGCCCAGGCCGTGTTGGTGGCACCCAGCTCATCCTTGGCCACCAGCAGGACCGACGCGCCGAGATCCGCCGCCCGCAAGGCCGCCGCACACCCGGTGATTCCCGCGCCCAGTACCAGGAAATCCGCAGTCAGGGTCATGTGAGGCTCCAGGTCGGGCGATCCAGGTTCCAGAGGGTGGCCAGGTCCGCTTCTTCGGGCGTGCGTTTCACATGGTCGAGCCTTCGGGCCGTGAGGTCCAGGGCCTCTCCGAATGACAGGTCGCCCCAGGGCGTGGCGGCCTGGCCTCCGGAGTCTTTCAATCGGACCAGGGCCTCTTCCCACACGGCCGCCATCCCTTTGGGATTCGCCAGCTGGAGGTGGTGGTAGCCCGCCGCCATGAGGATCAGGCCCTGGAGGAGACTCCTGAACTCACCGGAGGCCTGGGTCCACAGGGGCTCCAGGGCGTCGTGGCACTCGTGGTAGAGCCCATGGTTGAACAGCGATACGCCGGAGGCCATCGGGTAGGAATCCCCGGTCGGCAGGGGGGTCAAGGCGGCCAGCGCCCAGCCGCATCGGAGGCTCACCAGGGGCCCCCAGGCGCCCCAGGAGGCATGGGGAAGCCACCCCCCGGAACCTTGGGTCGCGGTATCCAGCCAGGCGACGCGATCCATCCGCCAGATGGCTTCCGGATCAGGAAGGCCCAGGGGGCGCAGCATGGGTTCCGCATGCTGGAGCAGCAGGGCTTCGGGGAGCCCCGCCGGATGTGCCTGCCGGATGCCCGGGGCCGCCAGTACCGTGGGCCAGGCCAGCACGTGCCGCTGTCCGGGATCTTCCAGGGCCGCTTCCATGCGAGCCCTGAGGAAGTCCTGGATCCCCTTCGGCAGCACGGGCTGCCGTTGCCAGAAGGGAGTCTGATTGCATGCGTCGCTCATGGTTCCACCACCAGCCGGAGGGACAGGCCCCCCAGGTTGTTCTCCGAAGCCCCGGCCCAGTCTGCCCCGGGAATGCGCCCCTTCAGGACCTGCCGGGGATCCCCCTGCTGGTGCTGAAGCACCCAGCGCGCCACCCTTCCCCGATAGAGCTTCGAAAAGTGGCTGATGGCTTTCCCCTTGGCATCCACGATTTCCAGCGTGTGGCGCGGGCGGTTCCAGTCCTGGATCAATTCGGCGCAGGCGCCGGGCAGCAATTCCCAGACAACGCCCTCCGGAACCTGTTCCAGGAGGGGCCGGAGGGCCTTCCGCCAGTGGGCTTTGAGCCCGGGGATTCCCGCCAGTTTCAGTTTGTAGGGCGGCACCGGTTCGTCGCCGCGAACCAGGCCCCGCAGATTGGACAGGATGAACACCTGCTTCCAGGCCGCTTCCGGAAGGGCTCCCGCCTCCAGGGCCTGGAATGCCACCCCGGTGTAGCGGGCCAAGGCGGGCAGCAACGGCACTTCGCCGGCCAGGGCCTGGGCCTCGGCCCGGGCCTTGCCGAGGGCAAGCTCCTTCACCTCGAAGGCCTTCTTCAGGGTCTCGGGAGTCCCCGTCCGGGCCAGCCGCACCAGACGGTCCCGTACCCAGCGCTGGGCGGGCGTTTCTTCCAGCAAGCCCGGAACGCCGCCCGGAGCCTTCTCCTCCGATGGCGCCAACAGGATGAAGGGAATGGCCTTCATGGGCATGGAACCTCGTGCGTCTCGAGCCAGGTTTCCAGGCTCACCAGCGGGATCCCGGCCATCAGGTCCCGGAGGCGGTCCCCATAGCCTCTCAGGCCGGCACTGTGGACGAAACGATGGCCCAGGCTCCCACCGGGAAGGCTGGGCTGGTGCTCATCCAACTCCCAGGGGTGAAGCAACAAGGGTGTTCCCAAATCCTGCGAGGCCAGATCCAGATAGGCCTGGCGCACCAGGCTGAGAGGCAGGACGCGAGGGCCCCAGCCCCACAACGGGCAACGCCAGGGACCAGACCAGAGCACCGGCGGCGGCAGTTCCCAAAGGCCGTTGGGCAGCCGGTAGGGCCGCCGGGGCAGGGTCGCATCCCCGATCACCGCCAGCGGCACCCGGCTCGAATCGTAAGTGAAGCCCAGCTCAGGAAGCTCCTGCCACCAGTCCCGGGCCGGGCCCCGAAGGCTCCATTCCGGCGCCCGGTACCCTACGACCGCTTGGCCGGAGATATCCTCGATTCTCGCCTTGCCTTCCTTCAGGGAGGCGACCCACTGGGCCCGATCCAGGGTGTAAGCACGCTGGTGAGTGAGCCCATGCAGACCGATGGCATGGCCTTCGGAGGCGATGTCCCGCAGCAGGTTGGGATGCCGTTGGGCCTGATCCGCCAGGCAGAACCAGGTGGCCTGCGCCCCGGTCTCCCGGCAGAAAGCCAAGGTCAGTTCCGTAGCCAGGGGCAGCCGGCATTCAAACCGGTCCAGGGCATCCGGCCGGTCATAGGGCGGGCAGCAAAGCTGGAACCAGTCCTCCCAGTCGAGGGAGAGCGGAAGGCGGCGGATGTTCAGGTGAAGTTCCGCTCGGAAAGACTGATGAATTCCAGGGAGAAATCATCGAGCTCGGTCTGGAACTGCTTGAGCTGCCCCTGGAAGAAGTTGTAGGCCATGAGCGCCGGGATGGCCGCGACCAGGCCGATGGCCGTGGCCACCAGGGCCTCCGAAATCCCAGGTGCCACGGTGGCCAGGTTGGCGTTCCCCGTGGCCCCGATGCCCCGGAAGGCATCGATGATGCCCCACACGGTACCGAAGAGGCCGATGAAGGGACTGACTGCGGCGACCGTCGCCAGGAGGCCCAGGTTCCGTTCCAGCCTTCCCATTTCCACCACGCTGGCCCGTTGGAGGCTCCGCTCCACGGCTTCCATGCTGCGCAGAGTCACCCGGCTTTCCTTGCCGACCTGCCTCAGCTGGTAGGTCACTTCTCCATAACCCGCCACGAACAGGCCCACCAGGGGGCTCACCGCGAAATTCTCCACCTGCTGCTTCAGCTCCCGCCAATCGGTGGCCCGCTTGAAGGCGACCCGGAACTGCTCGGAAATACTGCGGCTGCGGTGGTACAGAAACGCCTTCCGGATGATGATCAGCCAACTGAATAGCGAGAACGAGAAAAGGATCAGCAGCACGGCCTTGGAGACAGGACCCGCGTGCAGCATGACCTCGAGCAGATTCACCTCATTGCCCACGGGTGCCATCAAGATCGCCATGCCGCCTCCATGTCTGCATGATAGCAAGCGCCGGAGACGCTACACTGACTGCTTTGCGTGAGGCGCCCGTGCAAGTGCTTGTGATCGGATCTGGATATGTGGGTTTGGTGGCGGCGGCCTGTTTCGCGGAGGCTGGCCACCGGATTCTCGGCGTGGATGTGGACGCCACCAAGGTGACCGCGCTCTCCCGGGGGGTATCCCCGATCTTCGAGCCCGGCCTGGAGGAGCTCCTGACCAAGCACCTGGCCTCCGGGGCACTCCGGTTCACCACGGACCTGAAGGCGGGCATCGCCGATGCCGATGCCGCCTTCATCTGCGTGGGCACGCCCCAAAGCGAAGACGGCAGTGCCGACATGAAATACGTCCTGGCCGTGGCGGGCCAGATCGGCGAGGCCATGGCCCTCCGGTCCAAGGATGCCAAACCCCTCATCGTCGTGGACAAGAGCACGGTGCCCGTCGGCACCTCCGCGCGCGTGCACGCCGAAATCGCCGCCCGGACGGACCGGGCCTTCGAGGTCGTGAGCAATCCCGAATTCCTGCGGGAAGGGTCGGCTCTCGGCGATTTCCTGAAGCCGGACCGGGTGGTCGTGGGTTGCCGCTCAGACTACGCCGAAACGGTCATGAAGGGCCTCTACCAGTCGTTCCTGGACCAGAGCGGCGGCAAGTGGTTCCGCATGGATCCCCCCAGCGCCGAGCTGACCAAGTACGCGGCCAACGCCATGCTGGCCATGCGGATCAGTTTCATCAACGAAATCGCCAACCTCGCCGAGGCCGTGGGCGCCGACGTGGATTACGTCAAGGTCGCCATCGGCGCGGATCACCGGATCGGCCCCGCCTTCCTCAATCCGGGCCCGGGCTTTGGGGGCTCCTGCTTCCCCAAGGATCTGCAGGCCCTGCTCAAGGTGGGGCGCGAGCACGGCCAGCCGCTCATGACCCTGCAGAACACCGTCGAATCGAACCGGCACCAGAAACAGGTGCTGTTGCGGAAAGTGAAAAGACATTTCGGGGTGAGCCCCAACGTCCCCGCCCCCTTGAAGGGACTCCGCTTCGCCCTTTGGGGCCTCGCCTTCAAGGCCGATACCGACGACATCCGGGAGAGCATGGCCCTGGAACTTATTGAGGGCCTGGTGAACCTGGGCGCCGAGGTGGTGGCCCATGACTTCGCCGCCATGCCCGCCGTCAAGGCCCGCATCGGCGACAGGATCCGGTTCGCGGAGACGCCCCTCGCCGCCTGTGAAGGTGCCGACGCGCTGCTCATCGCCACCGAGTGGACCGGCTACCGCCATGCGGACCTGGAGGCCGTGGGCAAGGCCTTGAAGTCCCGCCGGATCTTCGATGGCCGCAACCTCTTCCGTCCCGAGACCATGGCCGCCAAAGGGTGGTCGTATCATTCCCTGGGGCGCCAGACCGTGGAGAGCAAATGACCAGCATCCGACTCGAAGAGATCGCCCACGCCCGCAGCGGCGACAAGGGCGATGGTTCCAACGTGGGCATCATCGCCTACACGGAGGCAGGTTTCCGACTGCTTCAGCAGGAACTCACCACCGCTCGTGTCAAAGATCACTTTTCAACCATATGCAAAGGTAGTGTTGAACGCTTCGAGGTACCTAACCTCAAGGCCCTCAACTTTATCCTTCATGACTCCCTGGGCGGCGGCGGCAGCGAAAGTGTGAAAACCGATGCCCAGGGCAAGACCCACGGCCAGGCTCTGCTTAGAATGGAACTGGAGCTGCCGGCCGGGCTTTCCCTGGCAGACCTCAAACCCTGAAACGAAACACTGGAACGGAGCTTCCCATGGGCAATCTCGGAATGATGGAAATCCTCCTGATCGGCATCGCGCTGCTGATCTTCTTCGGCCCCTCCCGCCTGCCGGAACTCGGCAAGAGCCTCGGCAAGGGCATCCAGGAATTCAAGAAGGCCAGCCGCGAGCTGACGGACTCGGTGAAGGAAGACGTCGCCGCCCCCAAGGATCCCGAGAAGAAGTAGGCAACCGCGCCCCGACCCGAACCGCCTCCCGCTGGGGGCTGTTCCTTTTTCTCCCCGAGGACCATGGCGCTTCCGGCCACGCCGCCCGACAAGATGAGCTTCTGGGAACACCTGCAGGAGCTGCGGGTGAGGATCGTGCGATCCCTCATCATCGTGGCTGTGGGTTTTGCCATGACCTACGCCTTCCGCTTCAAGCTCTGGGCCTGGGCGCAGAGGCCCTTCCTGGAAGCCATGGCCCGGCAAACCGGCAAGCCCATCGCCAGCCTGGATCCCTTCGCCTTCACCGATCTCACCGAGCCCTTCTTCAGCATGATGCGGCTCTCGCTCTGGGCCGCCGCCGTGGCCTGCGCACCCTTCCTTTTCTATCAGGTATGGGCCTTCATCCGTCCCGGGCTCATGCCCAAGGAACGGCGGCTGGTGATCCCCTTCGTGCTGGTGACGTCAGGCTGTTTCCTGGCGGGATCCGCCTTCGCCTACAAACAGGCCTTCAAGTTCCTGGGCGACATCCTGTTCCAGGAAGCCGCCTCGGCGGGCCTGCGGGCCAACCTGCATGCTTCGGACTACCTGGACCTCTTCATCTCCACGACCCTCATCACCGGGGTCATGTTCGAACTGCCCGTGCTGTTCTTCTTCCTGGCGAAGTTCCGCATCGTGACCGCCCGCCTGATGCTGAAGTACTGGCGCCACGCCACCATGGCCATCCTCATCTTCAGCGCCTTCTTCACGCCCGGGGATGTGGTGGTGACCACGATCTTCTTCAGCGTGGTGCTGCTGGGCCTGTATTTCATTTCCGTCGCAGTGGCCTGGGTCGCGGAACCCCGTCAGCCCAGGTAGGACGCCAGATCGTCGAGACAGAGATCCACGGCCCGGTTCCGCTCCGGTCCCCTGGTGAAGGTTTGTCTGGCCTCCGCATCCGCCAGGAGCGGCCCCAGGGCCGCCTTCAAGCGCGCGGAGAAATCAAGGCCCTGCTCCACCAGGAGGGCGCGTCCCTCCTGGACCATGGCCCGGGCATTCTGGCGCTGATGGTCGTTGGCGCTGGTGGGCAGGGGAATCAGGAGGCTGGGGCGGCCGGCGGCCTTCAGCTCCGCGCAGGTGCTGGCTCCGGACCTGCCCAGAACGAGGCTCGCTGATTCCATGGCTTCGTCCATCCGCGAAATGAAGGGAATCATCCCGTGCCGTGGATGGCGCGGTCTGGCCTCCAATTCCTCATAGCCACCCGCGCCGGTCTGATGCAGGATCTCCCAGTCGGGGTGGGCTTCCAGCAGATGGGGGCCCAACGCAAGGATCACTTCGTTGATGGCCCTAGCGCCGCCGCTGCCACCCAGAATCAGCAGCTTGAAAGGTGCTTCCAGCGTGGCGACCGGCCGGAAATCCCTGAGGAAGCTCGCTCGGACAGGCGTGCCCACCACGCGGCAATCGGCCTTGGGCAGAAGGGGACGGACCGCCTCCATGCCGCACCACACCCGCCGCGCCTTGCGGGCGACGACCTTCACCACAGCTCCGGGGGCCGCATTGCTCTCGTGAAGGAAGTAGGGAATGTTCAAGGATCTTGCGGCCAGAAGACCTGGGGCCGCGGCGTACCCCCCCGTGCCCACCACCGCACACGGCGGGGCGATGCGCCACTGGCGCTTGAGATGTGCGATGGCGGCCAGCAGTTTCAAGGTCGAGCGCGCCGTTCCCAGCGGCGAACGGCCCACAAAGCCCTCCACCTCCTGCAGCAGGTGAGGCCACGAACTGTCAGGCAGAACCTTCGCCTCGATGCCCCGACGGGCACCGATGAAGGCGATGGGCAGCTCCGGCCAGCGGTTCCGGGCGCCCTCCGCCAGAGCCAGCGCCGGGAAGAAGTGCCCGCCCGTCCCGCCTCCGGCGAGGACTAGAGCTCCATGGAAGTCTGGGGACTGATCGCGCATGATCTCTCCACCATACCGGAAGGCCCGCCAAACCTACCGCAGGGAAGGATCCAACCTACCCGGGGAAAGGGTGGTGACTGTGAACACATTTGAAATACAGCTCCTCACGGTCGGGCTCCCTCAGGCTAGAATCTCCCTTTGCGCCGGTTTACCACCGGCTCGTCCAAAAAGCATCAGGGAGCGCTCATGAAGATCCTCGTCGCCCTCAAGCAGGTCCCCGACACCGAGACCAAGATCAAGGTGGCCAGCGATGGCCGCTCCATTGATCCGGCCGATGTGAAATGGATCACCAGTCCCTATGACGAATACGCCCTCGAAGAGGCCGTGCGCCTGAAAGAAGGCAAGGGTGCCGAAGTGACCGCGCTGTCCGTGGGCGGAGACACCGCCAAGGACGTGCTGAAGAACGCCTTGGCCCTCGGCGCCGACAATGCCGTGCTCCTCAAGGGCGACGGCCAGGGCGACGCCTTCGCCGTGGCCCAGATGGTTGCCGGTTACGCCAAGGACAAGGGTTTCGATCTGATCCTCTGCGGCAACAAAGGGCTGGGTGGCGACAACGCGGCCATGGGTCCCATGCTGGCCGAGCTGCTTGGCATCGCCCAGGCCAACGTGGTCGTGAAGCTGGAGATCGGCGAAGGAACCTTCAAGGCTGAGCGGGAGATCGAAGGCGGCACCGAGATCGTCGCCGGTGCGCTTCCGGCGGTGATCACCGCCCAGAAGGGCCTCAACGAGCCCCGCTACGCGAGTCTCAAAGGCATCATGGCCGCCAAGAAGAAGACCATCGAGGAGCTGGATGCCGTCCAGGTCGTCGCAGGATCCACGGTGAGCGCCCTGACGCTGCCCCCCGAGCGCCCCGCGGGACGCAATCTGGAAGGCGATGCCGCCGCCCAGGCTGCCGGCCTGCTCCAGGCGCTCAAGGACGAAGCCAAGGTCTTCTAGGTCCCCCTCCGCATCCTGTTCCGATTCGAAAGGACGATTCCATGATTCTCGTATTCTGTGAACTGAAGGACGGCCAGCTCCGCAAGCCCAGTGCCGAAGCCCTGAGCGAGGGCCGCCGCCTGGCGGACGCCTCCGGGAAGAAGCTGGGCGCCCTGTTCGCCGGTGCCTCCTGCGCCGGTTCGGCGGACGCCGCCAAGTACGGCGCCGACCAGATCTTCTGTGCCGAGTCCCCCGCGCTGGCCTCCTACTCCAGCGATGCCTTCGCCGCGATCCTGGCGGATGCCGTCAAGGCCAAGGGCGCCACGGTGCTGCTCGCCGGTGCCACCTCCGTAGGCAAGGATGTGGCACCCCGCACGGCCGCCCGCCTGGGCGCCGGCTATGCCTCGGATGTCACCGGCCTTTCCATGGTGGATGGCAAGCTGCAGGCCGTACGTCCCGTTTATGCGGGCAAGGCCTTCGCGACCACGACCTTCTCCAGTGCCGTGCAGGTGGCCACCACCCGTCCCAACGTGTTCCCCGCAGCCGAAAAGGCCGGCGCGGGCGCCACGGAAGCCATCGCCGTCCCCGCCTCTGATTTCAAGGCGATCGTGAAGGAAATCCTGGCCAAGGCCGGCGGCAAGGTGGACCTCACCGAAGCCAACATCATCGTGAGCGGTGGCCGCGGCATGAAGGACGGCGCCAATTTCAAGATCCTCGAAGAGCTGGCCGACGCCCTCGGCGGCGTGGTGGGCGCTTCGCGCGCCGCCGTGGATGCCGAATGGGGCCTGCCCCACAGCATGCAGGTGGGCCAGACCGGCAAGGTGGTCAGCCCCACCCTCTACATCGCCTGCGGCATCAGCGGCGCCATCCAGCACATCGCCGGCATGAGCGGCTCGAAATTCATCGTGGCCATCAACAAGGATCCCGAAGCCCCTATCTTCAAGCTGGCCAGCTATGGCATCGTCGGGGACCTGTTCGAAGTGGTTCCCGAACTCACCAAGGCGGCCAAAGCCATGGGTATCGGCAAAGCCTGAACCAGGCTCCAGCAGCTCCGAAAGCGCCCGGCGAAAGCCGGGCGCTTTCGTTTCCGGAAAACCGGAGATACCGAGCCCTGTTGCTACCATATCCCCATGCGCCCCTGCCTCTTCAGAAGATCCGGGAGACTGGCCTCATCGCTGCTGACGGTGCTGCTAACGCTGGCCTGCGCCCCTGGCCCCCACCTGCAGCCAGAGCGTCCGGGGCGGAGAAAGGCCCCGCTGCGGGTCCTGCCCCGCCTCGGCTACGCCCTCCAGGCCGGGGCCTTCGCCAAAGTGGAGAACGCGGCGCGCTTCTCGGAATCGCTCCAGGCACAGGGTCTGGAGGCGGCCTACTACGGCTCGAGCGACGGCATCTACCGGGTGCGTTTCGGGGACTTCGCCACCAAGGCCACAGCCCAGGCCAAGGGTGAGGCCCTCAGGTCCGCAGGGATCATCGAGGCCTTCTGGGTGGTGGCTCCAAGTGAACGGCTCCCGGACAAGGCGGAGGCCCTCGAAACCCTCCCGCGGGATGAGAAGGGACTGAGGGCCAACCTCGTGGGCACGGCCAAGGGCTACCTCGGCGTGCCGTACCTGTTTGGCGGCACCAAGGAACAGGGGTTCGATTGCAGCGGCCTCACCGGGGCCGTCTACCGCCTCAATGGATTGCAGCTGCCCCGGACCTCGGGGGCGCAGTTCGAGGCCGGCAATCCCGTGGATCTGGATGAAGCCCGGCCGGGGGATCTGGTGTTCTTCGGATCCGGCGGTTCCTCGCGGGTCACGCATGTGGGCATGCTGGTGGGGGCCAGAACATTCATTCATGCCCCGCGGCCAGGACATGGCATTCGCCAGGACGACCTGAATGAACCCTATTATCAAAAGCATTTCCTTGGGGCCAGATCGTACCTTTAGGCTGGTTTGTAAGTTTTTTAAAATAATCTGTCGATTTTTTGAAAATTAATTTCAGAACAGATCTACACTTGGATTTGTCCGTCAGTTGGACGGGCACAAAAAAGCATTGCCACCTCGCCTGGAAGGGACAATGCATCTGTATCCAGGACGAAAAAAAGCAGGTAGTCATCATGGCTCAAGGCACCGTCAAGTGGTTCAACGCCGAAAAGGGTTTCGGATTCATCACCCCTGATGATGGAGGCGCGGATCTGTTCGTGCACCACTCCGCCATCGAAACCACGGGTTTCCGCACCCTGGACGAGAATCAGCGGGTTAGTTTCAATGTTGGCCAGGGCCAGAAGGGCCCCCAGGCCACCAATGTGACCAAGATCTAGTCCCACTCGATCCAACGAAACGGCCTCCTTCGGGAGGCCGTTTTTTTTATCCCCGGTGCAAGTTCCAACAGACGAACCGGTGGCCTCCCCCCGGGCTCCTCCGTTTTGGCATCCCTTTGGCGCTGTCTTCCCAGTCCCGGTCGTTGACTGGGCGAGAGGTGCCCAATGGATCCTGGATACTATGTCGCCGCTGGCAGTCTGAAGGCCCGGGCCTTTCAGCTGGATGTGGTCGCCAACAACCTGGCGAATGTGGCTACCGTGGGCTACAAGCCGGACCGTCCCTTCTTTGCCGTCTTCAACAAGACCGCCGGAAGCGGACGGCAGCTGCCCCTGTCCCCCTATGTGAATGACGGGGTTGTCTTTGGTGAAACCGGGGTCATCACCGAGCAGGGCGCCCTGCGGGCCACGGGCCGCCCCCTGGACGTGGCGGTGGAGGGCAATGCCTTCCTGATGGTCCGGACGCCTTCGGGCGACCAGGCCACCCGGGACGGTCGCCTTCAGATGGGCGTGGACGGCCAACTCCAGGCCATGGATGGCAGTCCGATGCTCGGCAAAAATGGCCAGCCAATCTCCGTGGATCCCAAGCAGGGAAACATCTCCATCACCGCCGACGGTACCGTCCAGCAGAAGGATCAGGTGGTCGGCCAGCTGGATTTGAAGGCCTATGAGAACGCCGGGGCCCTGAAACGGGCCGGGTCGCTGCGGTTTGATCCCACCGGCGCCACCGAAGCTCCGGTGAAAGGGACCCTGACCCAGGGCCACCTGGAATCCAGTGCCGTGAACGCCGCCTCGACCATGGTCGAGATGATCCGCCTCAACCGTCTTTTCGAAATGAGCATGAAGGTGGCATCCACCCTCAGCAATAACCTCGATTCCCGCACCATCAACGATGTGGCCATCTCCAGGTAGCCCTCAGTCATCCATGCAATGAACGGGAGGTTTTATGATGCGCGCGATGTGGTCAGCCGCGGCTGGCATGAATGTCCAGCAGTACAACATGGACACCATCTCCAACAATCTGGCCAATGTGAACACCACCGGCTTCAAGAAGGGCCGGGCCGAGTTCCAGGACCTGCTCTACCAGACCGTGAATCTGGCGGGCACCAATTCCAGCAACAGCACCTCGATTCCCGCGGGCATCCAGCTGGGTCATGGCGCCAAGCTGCAAAGCGTCGTCCGCCAGTACACCACCGGCAACTTGCGACAAACGGGGGGCCGCTTCGACATGGCCATTGAAGGCGACGGCTTCTTCCGCGTCACCCAGCCGGACGGCACCCTGGCCTACACCCGGGATGGCAGCTTCACCACGGACCAGAATGGCGCCCTGGTCAATTCGGCCGGCTACCTGCTGGATCCCCAGATCACCATTCCCCAGGACGCCCTAAGCGCCACGGTCGCCCCCGACGGCACCGTCAGCGTCACCCAGCCTGGCCAGACCCAGCCCCAGACCGTGGGCCAAATCACCATTTCCCATTTCGTGAACCCCGCCGGCCTGAACCAGCTCGGCCGGAACCTGCTGCAGCCCACCCTGGCCAGTGGAGATGCCATCGACAGCAACCCCGGCACGGATGGCCTGGGCACCATCAATCAAGGGTTCCTGGAAGTCTCCAACGTGGATGTGGCCGAGGAGATGGTGAACATGATCATCGGCCAGCGGGCCTATGAGGCCAACTCGAAGACCATCAAGACGGTGGACGAAATGCTCAGCCTCCTGAACAACCTCAAGCAGTAGTCCCATGCGCCTAGCCGCCCTTCTGCTCGCCCCCCTGCCCCTGGTGGCCTCAGCTCCCAGCACGCCCGTTGAGCGGCTGGCGGATGCGGCTGTGGCCTTCGCCCAGGCGGAGGCCCAGAACCTCGGGGGCACCTACCGCTTCAAGCTCGCCCAGCCCCCAAGAGTGCCCCCGCCCGCACGCCCCGGGACGATCTCCTTCGAACCCTCCCACCTGAGCAAGCGGGAGCCCATGGGCCATTTCTTCGTGGTCCTCACGATGAAACTGGACGGCGAGAAGGTGGGCATGGTCCGGGTGGACCTGGATGGCACCTGGGCAGGGTCCCTGCTCCGGGCCAAAGGCAATCTTACCCGCGGCACCGTGCTCACCGAGGAACAGGTGGAGACCAGCACTTTCGAGGGGGTGCCCCCGGAGGGTGCACTGACGGAACTCCCCGAGGGCATGCGGGTCATGCGCGCTGTGGCCACCGGGAAGATCCTCACCCGGGGCGATCTCGAGGTCATCCCCATCATCCAATCCGGCGACCGGGTGCGCCTCACCTCCTCCTACGGCCCCCTCAGCATCTCCCTGGAAACCACTGCCCGCAGCCGGGGTGCCGTGGGCGAGCGGGTGCGCCTGGAGGCCCCAGGCAGCAAGCGTCCGGTCATCGGCATCATCACCGGTCCGGCCGAGGCGCGGCTGCAGAACTGACCTAGCCAGCTATTCTCCTTGTTCACAAGGCGATCCAGTCCTATTCTGAATCCTTGTGCTTAGGAGAAGCTCATGGCTCATGAAGGTCACGAACACGGACCAAACTGCCACCACGACGAGGATGATTCCTTCGAGATCGAAGTGGTAGAACTCGAGGACGAGGACGGCGAGAAGGAAGAGTTCGCCATTCTCGAAGAGCTGGAGTTCGAGGGCCGCAACTTCGCCATCCTCGCCCCCCTGGCCGAACTGCAGGCCCAGGAAGAGGGCAAGGCGGATTCCGAAGAAGGCTTGAGCCTGGAGATCTTCGAGGTGAAGGACGAGATGTTCACCCCCCTCGAGGACGAAGAGCTGGCCGAGCGCCTCATGAAGCACCTCGACGAGCAGGAAGCCAAGCTCAAGGCCGAGGAAGAGAAGGATTGACCTGTCTTTGCATCATGCAGAAGGCCCCCGGTTGGGGGCCTTCTGCATTCATCCTCCCGTACCGCACACCCCGGCACGCGGTGGTTCAATGGGGAAGCAGCGCTGGTTCCCGGTCCCCCCGTCCCTCTGGCGTTTTTCTCATCGGTTCCGCCATCGGCGAGGTGGGTGTGGATTGAGGGCGACAACCCGTCTCCAAGAGCCAGGGCACCAGATCCTGGGCCAACCACTTGAAGGCCTTGTAGGGAATCCCGTCCGAAGCCATCTGGAAACTGAAGAGTTCCTGCTCGACCAGGGCCAACGTATCGCCGGTCTGGCTATCCACAAGCCGGACCTGGAGCGTCCCTTCCGCCTGGAGTGATAGTCCGAAACTGAAAGCTCCGCCCAGAGCCGTCAGGAAATCTCCTCGGTCAGGCTGGTCCAGACGCACCACCCGACCTTCGAGCCGCAGATCCCCACCCTGCCGTTGAATTCGAAAACCCCGGTCGGGGTGCGAGGCCAAGGCGCCATAGAGCCAAGCCGGCGCCTGCGCGGAGATCCAGCTAGCGAGGTGCCGATCATTGGTCGAGGCCTTGGGTCCCAACGCGGGTTCGCTCCAATCGGCCACATGGAGTGTCTTTCCCCTTAGGACGAGGCCAGGGTTCACCCAGGTCCTGTCCACGGAACCACGCGCTGGAAGGAGACGGTCCTGACCCACCCAGGAAGCAGGGGCGACCTGCGACGCCGGGATCGACTCGCCCTTCACCGCCTGGGAACCCGCGGAAGAGTATCGTTGCTGGTTTCCGGGCCCAGGTTCGGACAACGGTTCTGCCACCGGGACGTCGAGGGCTTTTGCCGCCGGCTCCTGCAGGGTTTCCAGATGAGAGACAATCTGGTCTGCCACCTCCGCCAAGGCTGCGCCAGGTAGCTTCATGGGTGCGCGGATCTCCCAGCGGGCGACGACCCTGCCCGTGGCTGGCTCGGTCAACAGAGCCCGGTACCGGACCTTGAGATACTTTCGGGAAGAGAACACCTGGCCCGTGAGGAGATACGTCGGTTCAATCTCGGCACGCCGGGCCAGCCCGGAACGCACGAGGCGGGCGCGAAGGTATTTTTCTTCCCCCGCGGCCAGGGAGGCTCCCATGCCATTGGTCCAGGCTTTCCACAAGCCGCCTGTGTCCGTTTCAGCACTCCAGGTCCCGATGTCCAGGCAGCCCGCATCCAGGTGCAGGCCCGGCATCGCCCAGGTCCAGCTTCCATCCACCCGCTGCTGGCACCCCGGAGGGATGGTCCAGGATGTCGCGAGGGGAAGCCCCATCATCTGCCGCAGGGACGGTTCCAAGGCCGCAGCCCAGGTGGAGGCTGGGGCCCAGATGCTGCGGTGATGGGAAGCAATGAGCGCCTCTCCCGTTCGCACATCTACCACCTTGAAATCCCAGGTGAACGAGGGCAGGCCTGCCATGAACCCGAAGGTGGCCATGGCTCCCTGGCGGATGTGCGTGGCCTCTACGATGCGCCCGACTGCGTGGTACGGCGTCTGGTCAGGAGCCGCAGCCAGGCGAAGGCCAGGCATCCCCTTCAAGCGGGCGCGCAGAAGGTGCTGAAGGAATTCTGCAGCCTGCCAGCCTGAGGCGTAGTCCAACGGGCCCCGCTCCGACAGGAATCTCGGCTCCTCCCAGGGACCAAGGTAGAGGACCGGAGATTCCCACCGTGTCCCGGGGCGCACCCAGAAGTAGTCCACCCGCCAGTTTCCGGACCAGGCCGGCCCCGGGCCGAACCACTCTGGTTCCAGAAGTCCGCTGTCGAGCCGTTCCTGGCGTGGGGATGGCGCGCCGTTGGTAGCGGCGGGCGCCTCCTGTGCTTGACAGCCTCCCAAGAGCGTCCAGGTCATCCCAAGAACCAGGAACCAGCCGGGCATCAGGAACCTCCCTTGTGTCCATGCTCCAGGATGGCCGCCGCATGGGCGCCAGCAAGGGACCCTTGCACCCAAACCTGAGGGTCGCGAGAGCAGACCGGCAGGATGACATGGGAGACCTGTCGTAACCTGGGGCCATGGGATTCCTTCCGCTACGCCCAAATGGCCCCAAGCACCTTTCCCCGGACCATCCGGAGTGGTCGAATCGTGATCTGAACAGGCACCTACCCTGGACGGCGGCGTGAGCGATTCCATCCTGGCCACCCGCTACCGGGCGCTTCTCCTCGCGGGCCTCGCTCGCCCCGGTGCTCCAGCACTCGAGCCCGGCGAAAGGGTGCTGGTCCTGGATACGACCCGTCAACGGCTGGGACTTCTTTGTCAGGGGTGCCTGCTCTTCGAAGCGGCTGTTTCCACCGCGGCGAATGGCCTGGGCTGCGAGGAGAACTCCTACCGCACACCCACGGGCTGGCACCGCATCCAGGCCCGCATCGGCGCCGGAGCCGAACCTGGAAGCGTCTTCCGGAATCGCGTGACTACCGGCGATGTCTGGCGCGGCGAAGCGCGCGACGAAGACCTGATCCTCACGCGGGTACTCACCCTGGATGGCCTGGAGGAGGGCTGGAACCGGGGCCCCGGCCGGGATTCCCTGGAGCGGTTCATCTACCTCCATGGCACCAACCAGGAGGCGCAGCTGGGCACACCGGTCTCCCACGGCTGTGTGCGCCTCGCCAACGCGGCGGTGGTGGAGCTCTTCGACCGCGTGTCCGAAGGCGACCTCCTCCTCATCGCCGAGGACCTGCCGGGGGATGCCTTCGGCCTGGGGCGCCTCCACTTCGCGGGCGTGGCGGGGAGCGGCATGAGCGCCCTGGCGCAATTCGTGATGATGAAAGGCGGTCATGCCAGCGGCAGCGACCGCAGCTTCGACCGGGGCCAGCGCGGTGCGGCCCGAACCCAGCTGGAGGCGCTCGGCGTGACCATCCATCCCCAGGATGGTTCCGGTCTCCTGGCCGGTTGTTCCGCCCTGGTGGTGTCCACCGCCGTGGAGGACGAGGTGCCCGATGTGGCGGCGGCGCGACGGCTGGGCGTGCCCGTGCTGCACCGCTCCGAACTGCTGGCCTACCTGGTCGCGCGCTATCGCACGGTGGCCGTGACGGGCACCAGCGGCAAGTCCACCACGGTGGCCATGATCTTTGAAATCCTGCGCGGGGCGGGCCTGGATCCGTCTGTCATCACAGGCGGGGAACTTGTGGCGCTCCAGCGCGAGGGCCGCTGGGGCAACGCCTGGGCAGGGGGCTCCGACCTTCTGGTCATCGAGGCCGATGAGAGCGATGGCTCCGTCGTGCGCTACCACGCGGCTCTGGGCGTCATCCTGAACCTGCAGAAGGACCACAAGGCGATGGACCTGGTGGCCGATATGTTCCGCCTGTTCCGGGGCCAGGTGCGGGAGGGGGCCGTGGTAGGCGAGGCGGAGAACCTGCGCGAATTCGCCCGGGACGCCACCGTCTTCGGCTTTGGCGAGGGAGCGGTCGTCCGCGCCGAGGACCTCGACCTGGGCGCGGAGGGCTCCACCTTCCGCGTGGGGAACGCGATCTTCGAACTGCCCGCACCAGGCCGGCACAATGTCGAGAATGCCTTGGCTGCCATCGCCGTCTGCGCCTCGCTCGGCGTGCCCCTGGAAGCCATGCGCGGCCCCCTGTCAACGTTCCAGGGCGTGGCGCGGCGCTTCCAGGTGCTGGGAACCCGCGGTGGCGTCACCGTGGTGGACGATTTCGGCCACAACCCGGCCAAGGTGGCGGCGTCCATTCGCACGGCGCACTTGCGCGTGAAGGGTGCTGGCGGACGCGTGCTGGCGGTCTTCCAGCCCCATGGGTTCGGACCCCTGAAGTTTCTCCGGGAGGACTTCGTGGCGGCCTTCGTGGAGGAGCTGTCACCCCGGGATCGCCTCTGGTTCCTGGAAGTGTTCTACGCCGGCGGCACCGCCTCCCGGGATATCAGCAGCGCCGAGGTCATCGCGGAGATCGCCACCCGTGGAACGGCCGCCGAGCCTGCGCCTTCCCGGAACTGGCTGATCGAAAGACTGGCCAACGAGGCGAAGGCTGGCGATCTCATCCTGCTAATGGGCGCCCGGGATCCCTCTCTGACGGAATTGGCGCTGGCCGTTCTTGAAGCCCTCCCTTCAGACCAGGGCCCTGCCCAAGCCATCGCAGCCGAGACCGATCGGACCTAGAAACCGCCCGCGCAGCGGCAGTTTCATTCAAACGCGCTCCCGATCGCGGTAGCCTCTTGCCATGGAACCCACCACCCTCCGCGCAGTCATGGCCTCGCTCCGCAAGCCGGAGACCGGCTGTCCTTGGGACCTGAAGCAGGATCACCAGAGCCTGACCCGCTACCTGCGCGAAGAAGCCGCAGAAGTGCTGGAGGCCCTGGCGGCTCACCAGCTGGGCGATCCCGCCACCGAAGCCCACCTTTGCGAAGAGCTGGGCGACCTCTGGCTGCAGATCGCCTTCCACGCCCGGCTGGCCGCGGATCGGGGCGCCTGGGACATCCACGACGTGGAGCGGATGATCGTGGAGAAGCTCGTGCGCCGGCACCCCCACGTGTTCGCGGAGGTCGAGGTGGAGGGCGCCGAGGCCGTGCTCACCAACTGGGCCGCCATCAAGCGCGAGGAGAAAGGTCTCCACGCCGATCATGAACCGCGCCTGCTGGAGGGCATCCCCGCTTCGCTATCGCCCATGGACGAGGCGCTGGAGATCGGCCGCCGCTGCGCCAAGGTGGGCTTCGAGTGGCCGGACCTCGAGGGTGTCCTCGACAAGGTGAAGGAGGAAGTGGCGGAACTGCAGGCCGAATCCGATCCGGTGCGGGTCGAGGAGGAATTCGGCGATGTGCTCTTCAGCCTCATGCAGTGGGCCCGCAAGAAGGGCGTGGATCCCGACGCCGCCCTGCGTCGCCAGATGATCCGGTTCAAGGGCCGCTTCTCCGCCGTGGAAGACGACGCCCGGGCCGCCGGGGGGTGGGAGCGCCGGACCCTCGATGAGATGGAAGCCGCCTGGCAGGCGGAGAAGCTCCGCTTGAGGAAGGCATGATCGCCCTTGTGATCCTCGCCGCCCAGCACGGGAACCCGCCACCGCCCTGGTTCCTGATGGTGCTCGTCCCCCTGGTCTTCATCGGGGCTTCGCTGTTCTCATCCCGGCTCCTCGGCATTTTTGATCTCTACAGGGCCTTCCCCGCGGACAAATCGGACCCCATCGCAACCAATCTGGGCTGGATCCAGATCGAGTTCGGCGCCTGGCGGGGGCACGCGCCCATCTCCGTGAAAGCAGGCCGCCGTTGCCTCCACCTCAAGGAGCCCTTCCCCTTCCAACCGTTTTTCTGGCTGGGCCCCGCCTCCATTCCCTGGGACAAGATCCAGGTCACCAAGGCTGGCGATACCCGCTGGTGGTCCTTCTGGTCGGCGACGGAGTTCACGCTGGGCACCTATCCTCGGCCGATCCGGATCCGCGGCAAGGCCGGCCGCAAGGTTCAGGCCCAGGTCAATGAACATCACGGCCCGGCTGGGGGGGCCTTGGCTCCCAGCATCCGGCCGCGCTGAACGGAAGGCCCATAGTGGGCTGACTCGCAGGACTCGAAGGAACCCTTCCCTTGGCCAACCTCCCCTTCCACCTGATCACCCTGACCCACCCCACCTGGGAGGAGGCCCTGGCCTGCGCCAAGCGGCTTGGCGAGGACGCCTTGCCGGAACTGCGGCTGGACCTGTTCCCGGAGCTGGATCCCGAGGCCCTGGTGGATGCGCTGAGGCATCGCTGCCTCGTGAGTTGCCGAAGGGTTTCCGAAGGCGGGCAGTGGCCCGACGAGGACGAGGCGGGACGGATCGCCCGGCTGGTGAAGGCCTTGCGCGGCAGGCCCATGTGGATGGACCTGGAGTGGGACCTGGACCTGCCCGGCCCCATTCGGGAAGCCCGCACCTACCTGCGTCTGCTCCGTTCGGTGCACGTGCCCCGGGGCACCTTCGATCTCGAGAACCGCCTGAACCACCTTCCCGATGGCGATGCCTACAAATGGGTGGGGTGGGCCGATCGCCTGGGCGACAACGGCCGCCTGCGGGCCCCTCTGGCCTGGGCCCGGGATCACGGCGTGTGCTTCACTGCCTTTCTCATGGGGGCCAAGGGCCTGGTGAGCCGGGTCATGGCCGCCGCCTGGGGTGGCGCCTTCACCTACGCCGCGCCGGACGATGGACCGGCCGCCGCGCCGGGTCAATTGCCCCTCGCGACGATGCGGGCCTGGCGAGCGGCGCGGCTCCACCTCGGCTACGGCCTCTGCGGCGTCATCGGCGAGCCCGTGCTGCACTCGCGGGGACCCGCCTTCCACAACCCCCGCTTCCATGCCGCCTTCAAGGATCTGGTGTACCTGCCCCTGGCCTGCGGGGACCCCGTCGAAGCCATGGAAGCCCTGGACGCCCTCGCCGTGCTGGGGCTCAGCATCACGGCACCCTTGAAAGAGTCCCTTCCGGCTGCCCTGGGCCTGCAGGGCCCCCTCAACACACTCTGGCGGCGGTCGCCCGGCCTGCCCTGGCAGGGGGCCAACACCGATGCGGAAGCCTTCGCCCAGAGCCTGTCCCACCTGGAAGCGGGGCCTGTGCTCCTGCTGGGCGAGGGCGGCGTCGCCGCCACGACCCGGAAGGTGCTCGAGGAAGCGGGGAGGCCACTCCTGCAGGTATCGCGCAGGCATCCCGACACCCCCGGAACTGTGGCGGCCTTCGCCCCGGTGGGGGTCGTGCAGGCCACCAGCCTCGGCATGGACGCCGAGGATCCAATCCCCTTCCCCGAGCTTCTGGCGGCCGCCGGAGATTCGCTGCGCTGGGCCGTGGAGTGGATCTACAAGGAGGACACCGCCTTCTCCCGCTGGGTCCAGGAAACCGGGCTGAACCTGGTCTCCGGGGCGGAGCTCTTCCGGGCCCAGGCGGAGGGCCAGAGCCGAAGGTTCATCGAAGGCTGCGGCGGCGCAATCTGATATCTGATAGCGTCACTTGCATGGACCTCTTGCTGGTGGAGGACAAGGACAGCTTCCGGCGCCTGCTCTCCCAGGCCTTGGACGGTTCTGCCTGGACGGTGCGGGCCGTGGCGGATCCCCAGGAAGCGTTGCGGGCCCTGGAGGACCAGCCCTTCCACGTGCTGGTGACGGATCTGCGTCTTCCGGGCATGAGCGGCCTGGAGCTGATCCGCCGCGCACGGCGGCTCCGGCCGGAGCTGCGCGTGGTGCTCATGTCCGCCTTCGGCGAACCCAAGGACATCGTGGAGGCCATGCGCCTGGGGGCGGATGATTTCCTCCCCAAGCCCTTCGACCTGGAGGCTTTCCTGGGCCTCCTGGACCGCCTGAAGGCCCTGGCCGGCGCCCCGCCCCCGGATCCTTCCGAACCCTGGATCGCCTACAGCCCGGTGATGCGCCTCCTGGATGCCGCCTTGGCGAGGGCCGCCGAAACGATCCTGCCCGTGCTCTTCCGGGGTGAGCGGGGTTCAGGACGGGCCCGGACCGCTCGGCGGTTGCACACCCTCCGCCACCCGGGGGCCCCCTTCCTGACCGTCCATGCGGCGACCCTGGGACCCGAAGGAATGGATGTCCAGCTGCTCCGCATGCTCCAGGGTGGAAGCCTTTACCTGGCGGGACTTGAGCATCTGGCTCCAGCGGCCGTGGCGCCGCTGGTGCAGGCCCTGGACAGCGACCTGGGACGCGCCCTGGAGTGGATGGCAGGCATGGAACCCCATGTAGCGGTGCCACCCCCGCTCACTCAGAGACTGGGCACCCTGGAGCTGGCGATTCCTCCGCTCCGGTCCCGCCGGGAGGACATCCTGGCCCTGGCGAAGCTGACCCTGGAGCGGTGCGCCCGCCGGGAAGGCCGTCCAGTGCCCTGGCTGGAACGGACAGCGGAGCGCCAGCTGCTGGAGCATCCCTGGCCCGGCAACGTGCGGGAGCTGGACATGCTCATGGACAGGACGATGCTGATCCAGACCAGCCCGGCCATCCGGGGCTTCCAGGACCTGGGTCTGGGTGAGGCGGGTCCCCTCTGCCTCGCCTGGCCGGAGCCGGGTCCCCTGGAGGCCATGGCCAAGACCGTGGCCCACGCCGCGGAGACGCACCTGCTCCGCCGGGCCTTGACGGATCATGGCGGCGATCTGCCCGGCACCGCTGAAGCGCTGGGCATGACGGTGCGCGCCCTCGGTCAGCGATTGCGGGAACATGGGATCTCTCTGGAAGATGTTGAATGCATTCAGCCGCGGAAGGCGCCATGACCCAGGCACATCCTGTTCCCATTCCTCCCGTGCGAAGCCGAGAGGCTTTGCGCCCATCCGCGCTGGCGGGGCTCGCCGCGCTCATGTCTGTGGTCGTGGGCAAGGAGACGCAAGTACGGAGGGCCTTCGCGGCCCTGCTTTCCGGTGGCCACGTGCTGCTGGAGGACCTGCCCGGCGTGGGAAAGACCACCCTTGCCAAGGGGCTATCCCGCATCCTCGGCGGATCCTTCCAGCGCGTGCAGGGAACCAATGATCTGCTGCCTTCGGATCTGCTCGGCATGCATCTCTGGGACGCCAAGGAACAGGCCTTCCGGTTCCAGGAGGGCCCCGTCTTCTGTCATGTGCTGCTGCTGGACGAGCTGAACCGCATCGGGCCCAAGACCCAGAGCGCCCTGCTGGAGGCCATGGTCGAAGGCCAGGTGACCCTGGATCGCGCCACCCTTCCCCTGCCGGATCCCTTCTTCGTCATCGCCACCCAGAATCCACTCGATCACGCGGGCACCTTCCCCTTGCCCGAAAGCCAGTTGGACCGTTTCTGCTGCGCCCTCCACCTGGGCTACCCGGATCGCATGGCCGAAAGGCGTGTCCTGAAGGGGGAAGCCGGCGCGGAGCGCCTGGAGACTCTGCATCCGCCCCTGGACCTGGAGGGCTGGCGCCTCGTCCGCGCCGCCGTGAAGGAAGTGCGCATCAGCGAACCCGTGCTCGATTACGCGGAACGGATGGTCCAGCGCATCCGCACCAGCGGCGGCTTCTGCTCGACCCGGGCCGTGCGCCACTGGCTGGGCCTGTCCCAGGCCGAAGCCTGGCTGGAGGGCCTGGACTTCATCACGCCGGATCACTTGCAAAGCACCCTGGCCGACGCCATGGCCCACCGCGGCAGCCTGGATGACCGCCACCTCAATCGCAGCGATCGCCGGGACCAGCTCAAGGGGTTGATCAAGGATCTTCCCGTGGGGTGGGCGGGATGAACGAGACCGATTCCGTCGGCCAGATCCTGCAGGCGGCGCGGGTGGCCCGCGGGCTCTCCCGTGAGGCCCTGGCCCTGGAGTTGAAATTGCCGTTGGGGCACATCGAGGCCATCGAGAACGATGACTGGGCGGCCCTGCCTCCCGGACGTCCTCGCCCCTTGGCGCGTCAGCTGGCGGAACGCCTCCAGGTGGACCTCGAGTTCCACACGGGGGCGTTTCAGGTGGTTCCTGGCGGGCTGGAAATGCCCCCGCCCGATCCCCGGCAGGAGCGCATGGAGCGGGTGGTCATGGGAACCCTGACCGCGGCTTCCATCCTCGTCATGCTCTGGCTTGTGGTCCCCGGCCCCAGGCTCGGCCAGAAGCGGGCGTCCGGCGATCTCGCCGGTGTCTCGAAAATGGCGCCGCCCCCGCCCCCGCTCCCATCGGAATCACCCTATCCCGTCCTGGGGGAATTGCTGCCCGAGGCTCCCCTGAACCCCCAAGGC
This sequence comes from Geothrix sp., assembly GCA_035255365.1. Lineage (GTDB taxonomy): Bacteria > Acidobacteriota > Holophagae > Holophagales > Holophagaceae > Geothrix. Next base: position 1,713 of record DATEZS010000073.1, on the reverse strand, counting down.
ATTCTGGTGAGCCTGCGGGCCCTGGATGTCTGCGAAGTGAAGATCGAGCCCGCTCCGGAAGCTGGCAGCCCGGTCCAGGACCGCACCCTTCGCGTCTCGGAACCCTGGCGTCTGCGCGTGAAGGGCCCCTTCGTGATCACCCTCCAGAATGCGGGCGTCGTGAATCTGGAGGTGGCCGGGCAGCGGATCCCCCACAACCAGAACATCGGCGAGACCTGGACGGGCCGGTTCGATGCGGAAGGGCACTGGCTCCGGCCCGCACCGCCCGTTCCCGGCGTCGAAGCCGAAACGGCACCACCTGACCCCCAGGATGACGTTCAGGATAAGGAAGAAACCCGACCATGAGCATGCACCCCATCGTCCAGCGCTTCATCCAAGGCAGCCTGCCTGAACCCATGGCCATGGCTCTGGTCGGTGGCAGCCTGCCGGTGCCCACCAAGGATGTGCTTCAGGCCCTGGCCCATGCGGCCTGCACGGAAACCCCCTACACCCAGCGGGCCCTCACCTTCCTCGGAACCATTCCCGAGTCGCTGCTCCTGGGCGTGATGCAGGAACCCTTGGATCCGCCCGCGCCGATCCAGCTCATTCTTTGCCACCGCAAGGAGCCCGCCCTCCTGGAAACGGCCCTGCTGAACCCCTCGCTCACCGCTGAGATCGTGGAAGCCTCGGTGCCCAGCCTCCCCGGCATGGCCCTTGAGATCGTGCTGAACAACCAGGTGCTCTGGATGCAGCGCCCCCACATCCTGGACCTGCTGGAGGAACACCCCGAAGGCGAGTACGTCATCAAGCGGCGCGTCAACGAGTTCCGCTTCGACGTGCTGCGCCTGATCCCCGAGGAGGTGAAGCAGGCCCGCCTGGAGATCATCGACGAAGTGGAGGCCGGCCGCCTGGACCGCGCCTGGTCCGAGCTGCCCCTGCCCAAGGAGAAGTCCAAGGAGGAAGAGGACGCCGAGATCGAATCCGAGGAGATGGCCGCCGAGCGCCGCCTCCTGGCCGCCAAGCCCCCCGTGGACGACCAGGGCCAGGAGATCAACCTCACCCTGACCCAGCGCGTCTCACGTCTCAGCACGAACCAGAAGATCATGCTCGCCATCAAGGGGGGGAAGGAGGAGCGCGCCCTCCTCATCCGCGAGGCCAACCGCCTCATCCAGGTGAACGTCATCCGCAATGGCCGCATCACGGAGGGCGAGGTGGCCTACATCGCCCAGATGCGCACCGTGAACGAGGAGGTGCTCCGCATCATCTCCAACAGCCGGGAGTGGATGAAGAAATACCCCATCACCAAGTCCCTCGTCATGAACCCGCGCACCCCGCTGCCCGTCGCCATGACCCACTTCAAGCGGCTCTTCGAGAGCGACCTCAAGCTGCTGATGAAGGACCGCAACGTCGCCGAGCTGCTGCGCCGCGAGGCCAAGCGCCTGGTGGAGATGAAGGCCCAGGGCAAGGGGTAGGGTGCGGCCGCGATCTGGCATCCGATGTCCGGCCGCCTGTGATTCAGCGATTTCAATGTCCGCCATGGTCATCTCCAAACGCCGAAACCCCCTGGCGGGGGTCTCGACGTTTGGAGCGGGCGATGGGGATTCCTTCGCATCGCCTTCGGCGCTGCTCAGGCCGCGCGAATCGCTGGCACGGCTCTGATCCGAGGGAACAGTCCCCCGGACTGTCCCCTCGGGAGCCTACCTGCCAGCGATTCAGCGATTTCAATCCCCGCCA
>DATEZS010000072.1:0-3192 GCA_035255365.1 Geothrix sp. | reverse complement strand
GCGGCGGCGCCCGAGGACACCACGGAGATGTTCGGCAGGTCCGCTTCGTTCTCCGCGTACATGTGGGTGAGGATCTCCCCGAGCACGTGGCTGTCCACGGGATCCGTGGGGGCTTCCTCGATGCGGATGATGCCCTTCTGGCCATCGATGAAGATGATGATGTCCTTGTCCGACTTGCCCTGGAGCTCCAGGGCGTCGAAGCCGGAGAACTTGAGCAGGGGGCCGTAGAAGCCGCCGACGTTCGAATCGATGGGGATGTCGGTCTGGGGCGAGAGGCTCACCACCAGGGACTTGCCGGTGCCCGCGTACTGGGTCATGCCGCAGATGGGACCGGGGCTGATGATGATCTCGTTCTCGGGGTCGTTCCAGCGGGTCGTGGGCTTCACGGCATTCCAAAGGTGGTAGAGCCCGAAGCCGCGGCCACCGATGAACATGTCCTTCATCTGCTGGGTGACGGGTTTTTCCGCGATCTCCAGGCTGCCCACGTTCACGTAGAGCGTGCGGTTGTTGTAACCCTTGTCCGGCAGGCTGGGCGTGTAGGCGATCTCCTTCAGCACCTTGTGGGCGGCCTTGATGGCTTCGAGCCCGTCGAGGTACTCGGTGCGCTTGGTGTAATCGATGTTCATGACCTTGCTGGGATCGAAGACGAGCTGGCTCATGTTCGCGCTCCTTGGGCTCAGATAATGCGGACGGGAGGCTCGGGCACTTCCACGATGGAGAGGGCGCCGTGGGGGCAGACCTTCACGCAGATGCCGCAGGAGGTGCACTTGTGGGGCGTGATCCAGTCGGGGTTCCGCATGAAGGCATCCTTCTCGCAGAAGCCGATGCACATGTAGCAGCCCACGCAGATCTTCTTGTCGATCATGACGACGCCCAGCTTGTTGCGCTTGAGAGCTTCCGTCGGGCACACCACCACGCAGTCGCCGCACTGGTCGCAGAGCGTCGCATGACCGCCGCCGTCCTCGTAGGCCTTGATCTGGAGCGCTGCCTGGGCGGGATCATCCACCTTGAAGACCTTGATGGCGCACTCCATCTCGCACTCGTGATTGCAGTTCCGGCCTGCATCACATTTCTTGAAGTCGATCACCAGCTGTTTCATGACGCAGGTGCCTCCATGGGGTAAATAACTGCACAGCCATACCAGGGGATGGCGGACCATCCGTCTGATGAGGCTAGCCCCCGGGCCCGACCCGGGCAATGGACGCCCGTCACACTTCCGAGCTGAGACCCTCCTTGCGAATGAGGTGCACAGCCGTGGCCTTGAAGGAGGCCACCACGGCCTTGCCAGGTTGAAGTTCCAGTTCCGACAGGGATTGGGCCGTGACGAAGGCGGTGAGGAAAAAGCCGCAATCCAGCTCGATTTTGAAGAAAGGCCCCTGGGGTATGACTTTGGTCACAGTCCCCGGGAAGGCGTTCCGGGCGCTGCTGGCGTTGTCGGTATGTAAGGACAGGGTCACGTGCTCGGAGCGGACCCCCACCAGGACGGTCAGGCCCGGCTGCGCCTCCCCGAGGGCCAGCACTTCGCGGTCCTTCGCGCCTTTGAGGTGGAGGGAGATCAGGCCCTCCCGGCAGCCGGCCACCTGCCCCTTGAGGAGGGTCTCCATGCCCACGAAGGCCGCCACAAATGGATCTTCGGGGTGGTTCATGACTTCCCGCAGCCCGCCCGTCTGGAGGATGCGTCCCAGATTCATCACCGCTAGCCGATGGGCGAGGCGGGCGGCCTCTCCCTGGTCATGGGTGGCAAGCACGGTGGTGGTGCCGGTCTCGGCCAGGATGTGACCCAGGTCGTCCATGAGTCCCTCGCGGGATTGCGCGTCCAGGGCCCCGAAGGGCTCGTCCAGGAATAGGATTTCCGGGCGCAGCACGAAGGCCCGGGCCAGGGCCGTGCGCTGGGCCTCGCCCCCCGAGAGCCGCCGGGCCGGGCGGTCCAGCAGGCCCCTGATGCCCAGGCGGTGGGCCCATTCATCAACCAGAGGCTCCCTCTGCCTGGCCGGCACGCCCCGTAGCTTCAGGCCCGAGGCGATGTTCTGGGCCACGGTGGCGTCGAAGAGCAGGGGATCCTGGAACACCATGGTCATGGCCTGCCGGAAGCGTTTGCGGTCCGCGCGGGATTGGAGCATCTGGCCCTTGAACCGCAGTGCACCCTGCGAAGGCGGCAGGAGGCCCGCCAGGGTGAGCATCAGGGTGGTCTTCCCGGCGCCATTGGGCCCCATGAGGGCCAGCACCTCACCGGCGCGGAGGTCCAGGGCGGGCACCTCCAGCACCTGGGCGGGTCCCCGGTGCACCAGGAGGTCGCGGGCCTCGAAGACGGTGGCGCGGGTCACGGGCGCCGCTCGCGCTGCTGGAGGTGGGTGAGCACGGCATTCACCGTGAAGGCCAGCACCAGCAGGATGAGGCTGAGGGCGATGGCCACGTCGAAATTGCCCTTGCCGGTTTCCATGACGGTAGCCGTGGTCAGCACCCGCGTTTGGCCCTTGATGTTGCCGCCCACCATAATGGAGGCGCCCACCTCGGAGATGACCCCGCCGAAGCCCGCCATCACCGCCGCCAGCAGGGGCAGCCGCGCCTCTTTCATGAGCTGCCAGACCATCTGGGGGCGGGAGGCGCCCAGGGCCAGGATCTGGAGCCGCAAGCCCGGCGGCAGGTGCTGGAGCGCCGAGAGGCTGATGCCCGCGATGATGGGGGACGCGATGACCGCCTGGGCCAGGATCATGGCGGAGGGGGTGTACAGGATTCCCAGGAAACCCAAGGGACCGCTGCGCCACAGCAGGATGGTGACGAAGAGGCCCACCACCACGGGCGGGAGTCCCATGCCCGTATTCACTAGGGCGATGGCCAGGCGCTTGCCCGGGAACTCGTTCAGGGCCACGACCAGGGCCACGGCAAGGCCGATGATCAGGCTGATGAGGGTGGCAACGCCGGAGATGACCAGCGACAGCCGGGTGATCCGGAGGACCTCGGGATCCAGCGCGAGCAGCAGCTCAAACGCTTTCCGGAGGCCCTCCCAGATCAAATCCATCGTTATTCAGCTTCGAGGAAGGGGAACTTGATGTCCCGGGGCGGCGTGAAGCTCTCCTTGATGGTGCGCGGAGAGGTCCAGCGGATCAGGTTGAGGAAGCTGCCGGCCTTGTCGTTGGTGCCCGAAGCCCGGGCCCCGCCGAAGGGCTGGTGGCCCACCACGGCGCCGGTGGG
>DATEZS010000071.1:0-21555 GCA_035255365.1 Geothrix sp. | reverse complement strand
TCGAAGAGCACCAGGTGGTGGGCGAACTGGAAGTTGCGGCCTTCGCTGCCGATCTCGGAGCAGATGAGCAGGCGCGCGCCGTTCCTGTCCGCGAACCAGGCGGCGCCGCGATCCCGCTGGACCAGCGTCTGGCCTTCGTGGAACACCGCCATCTTCATGGTGATGCGCTGCTTCAAGGCCGTCTGGATGGCCTCGGCCTTCCGCCGGGTGTGGCAGATCAGGAGCACCTTGTCCTGACCCGAAGTTCGCAACAATTCCGCGAGCCATTCGATGCGCGGGTCATTCTCGTAGGTCGGATGGAAGCCCGCTTCCGTTTCCGGCTGCGTATCGGCCAGCCATTCCCTGGCCAGGGCCTTGAAGCGCCCGGTATCCGTGGCTGGCACCGTCAGGGGCTGCAGGTGGGGGAGGCGCTTGGGAAAGCCTGAAACCGTGGCGCGGGTATTCCGGAACATGACGCGGCTCGTGCCGTGCTGATCGAGGAGCCGGTCGATGTCCTCCGGCGGGAGCGAGTGGTTCCGCCGGTGCCTGTCCACCAGCGCCGCGAGCTCCAGATACCCTTCGGATTCCCGGATGAAGTCATCGAGATCGTAGAAGCGATCCGGATCCAGCAGCCGGAGCCGGGCGAAGTGGCTGGCCATGCCGAGCTGTTCCGGCGTCGCCGTGAGCAGCAGCAGGCCCGAGGCCTGGCGACCGAGGGCTTCCACCAGGGCGTACTCCGGGCTGGCGGCCTCCGGCGACCACCCCAGATGATGGGCTTCATCCACCACCAGCAGATCCCAGCCCGCCTCCAGGGCCTGCTGAAGGCGCTGCGGATCCTTGAAGAGGCTGAGGTCGCAGAGCAGCAGCTGGTTGTCCAGGAAGGGGTTGGCGCCGGAATCGGCGGCCTCGATGGCCTGGCACCGGGCCTCGTCGTAGATGTGGAACCAGAGGTTGAAGCGGCGCAGCAGCTCCAGGAACCACTGGTGGACCAGGGATTCGGGGACGAGGATGAGCACCCGCCGGGCGCGGCCCGTGAGCAGGAGGCGATGCAGGATGAGGCAGGCCTCGATGGTCTTGCCCAGGCCCACTTCATCGGCCAGCAGGACGCGCGGCAGCAGCCGCCCCGTCACTTCCGAGGCGATGCTGAGCTGATGGGGGAGGAGGTCGATGCGGCCGCCCAGGAAACCGCGCACCTCGGACTTGCGGCGCCGGTACTGATGGCCCAGGGCGGCGAGGCGGAGGTCGAACACCTCTGGGGAATCGAACCGGCCCGCGAGAAACCGGTCCATGGGACTGCTGAAACTGAGGGTGCTGCTCAGCTCCGTTTCACCGATCTCCCGGCGGCCGCACGTGTAGTAGAGGAGGCCATCCCGCTCGGCCGCTGCCTGGACAGTGAGCGTGGTTCCGTCCGTAAGCTTGATGGCGTCCCCCGCCCGGAAGGCCACCCGGCGAAGGGGCGCGCTCTCCATGGCGAATTCGCGAACCTCGTCGGAGGCCTTGAAGGCCACGAGGACGGTGCGGGCATTAACGCGATGCACCTCGCCGAGCCCCAGCTCGGGCTCGCCTTCGCTGATCCATCGCTGGCCTGGCTGAAATCGGTTCGACATGAGGATTCTGAGCTCTCGGGTGCAAAGGCGGGGAACGCCTTCTCCAGCCTAGCTCATGGGTGGCGCGTATGATCGTGAGAGGGACGCGCATGAACCTTGTACTGGTCGCCATTCATCTCGAGCCCTCACCACGGTCGGTTCCCCTGGGCCCCGCCATGCTGGCTTCGGTGCTGCGGCGGGCCTTTCCGGAGGCCGTGCAGACGCGGGTGCTGGATCTGTTTCTCCAGCAGTCCGCGGAAGCCTGCGTGGAGCAGATCTTGGCGTCGGACCCCGACTGGGTGGGGTTTTCCATCTATGTGTGGAACCATGCGCTGGCCCGGGAGATCGCCCGGATCCTGCGAAGGCGGAAGCCCTCTCTCCTTCTTTTCGCCGGCGGGGCCGAGGCCACGGCGGATCCTGCGGGCATGCTGGCCGACGGCTTCCTGGATCTGGTCCTGCCCGGGGAGGGCGAGGAACTCCTCGTGGAGGTGCTGGGCAGCCTTCTGCACGGCGCCTCGGTCGCCGACCTCCGGGCGACGATCCAGCCCGGTTCCGTCAAGGATCTGGCCACCCTGCCGTCCCCCTACCTGGATGGCACCCTGGATCCGAGGGCCTATTCGGGCATGCTCTGGGAGCTTTCCCGGGGCTGCCCATTCCGCTGCGATTTCTGCTTCGAGTCCCGGGGCACCGCAGGCACCCGGCGCGTGCCCATGGCGCGGGTCAAGGCGGAGCTGCTCCATTTCGAGGCCTGCGGCGTCAGCCAGGTGTTCGTGCTGGATCCCACCTTCAACTTCGACAAGCGGCAGGCGAAGGCCATCCTGCGCTTGATCGCGAAGGAAGCTCCCGCCATCCATTTCTTTTTCGAGATCCGCAGCGAATTCATCGATGCGGAACTGTCCGACCTCTTCGCCAACATCCGCTGTTCCCTTCAGATCGGCCTGCAGAGCGCCGACGATGCGGTGCTGCGCAACATCCACCGGAACATCGACCGGGAGGATTTCCAGGCGAAGGTGCTCCTCCTGCACCAGGCGGGCGCCCCCTACGGATTCGACCTGATCTATGGACTGCCCGGGGACACCCTTGCGGGGTTCTACGCCAGCCTCGACTTCGCGCTCAGCCTCGCCCCCAACCACCTGGACATCTTCCCCCTCTCGGTGCTGCCCGGCACGCTGCTCCATGAAACCGCCCCGGACTTCGGCCTCCAGCACCTGCCGGACATCCCCTATACGGTGATTGCCGCGCCGGATTTCAGCGAAGCCGACATGTCCGCCGCGGCCCGCACAGCCCAAGCCTGCGACCTGATGTACAACCAGGGGAAGGCCGTGCCCTGGTTCAGCCTGCTCCTGGAGGCCCTGGCGATCCCGCCCTCAGAACTGTTCCGCCGCTTTGCCGATTTCCTGGATGCCCATGCGGATCTCGATCTCACGGCCCTGCAAGTGGCCTTCTTCACCGCCTGCCTGCCCGAGAAGGAAGCTGCCATCGCCGCGGACATCGTGTCCTACTTCGGCTACTCGGAAGCCTTGATGGAGCAGGTCTTGGCTCCGGAAAGCGCCCTTGGCACCCCGGTGGAATGGTCACGAACCCATTGCCGCCTGGTCAGCTTCCATCACGATCCAGAGGCGCTGATGGAGCACCTGGAGTCCGGCATCACCGAACTGGATCACCTGGCGGCCCTGCTTCCGGACCGTCCCTGTCAGGCCCTGCTCTACCTGGCGGGGGAAGATGCCCTGCTGCGCGTCCTCAGCCCCACGGAAGCCCAAGACTTGGAGCAGGTCTGGCAAGACAAGGCCACGGATGCCCAGGCAAGGGCCACAACCCAGCTGCTGGAAACCCTAATGGGGCACGCCTGAATCCTTGAAATCCTGGAGCCCCCGGGCGATGCCCAGGATCCATTCGGGAACCAGGAAAATCAGAACCATCATTCCGAGGATGAGCAATATCCCTGTAAAGAGGTGCATGGGAGCCTCCGGGAATGGACTCAGCAACTGAGTGGTGGATGGATAAAGAGATGCCTGGCGGGGGCACCGCGTGGAAAGGAAACCTAATTCCGGTAGCCCCTCTCCGCCAGAGGCATTCTTCGATTTTTCATTCTTTTTCCAAGGGGTCTGCAGGTTCCATTCATGATCGGGAATGGGATCAGAAACTCCTAATGCCCGTTGGGAAAAAGCTCATTCCAGATCGAGGCACCCTGGACCTGATGGGGATGGGGTTCTTCGGCGGTTAGACAAGCCGCGGCCGTTCCATCGTTAGAATCCAGGCAGAGAAAGGAAGCCCCCTTGGCCCAGCGCAAAGAGCAGGAGATCGTCGTCCGCGGGGCGGGTGAGCACAACCTTCAGGGGTTCGATGTGCGGATCCCGCGGCGGAGCCTCACGGTCATCACCGGCGTGTCCGGTTCGGGAAAATCCTCGCTGGCCTTCGACACCCTGTTCCGGGAGGGCCAGCGCCGCTTCCTGGAAACGCTGCCCGCCTTCGCCAGGCAGTTCGTGGGCGGGCTGTCGCGTCCTTCGGTGCGAAGCATCGAAGGGCTGGGTCCCGCGGTGGCCGTGGGTCAGCGCGCCAGCCTCGTCAACCCGCGCTCCACGGTGGGCACCCTCATGGAGGGCTGGGACCTCCTGCGCCTCCTGTTCGCACGTCTTGGCACGGGGCCGGAAGGCCTGCGGCTCACCCGGGGCCTGTTCTCCTTCAATGGCGAGGAGGGCGCCTGCCCCCACTGCCAGGGCCTGGGCGTGGAGGACCGCCTCGATCTGGAACTGCTGGTGGCCGATGCCAGCAAGTCGCTGCGGGAAGGGGCCCTTCGGGTCAGTACGCCCAACGGCTACCTCATGTATTCACAGGTGACCCTGGCCGTGCTGGATGACGTTCTGAGGGCCCATGGCGGCTCCGTCGACATCCCCTGGCGCGAGTTGAGCGAGGAAGTTCGCAGGGTGGTGCTCCATGGTTCCGATCGCCTGAAGGTGCCCTATGGCAAGCACCCGCTCGAATCGCGCCTGAAGTGGACCGGCATCACCGCCAGACCCCGCCAGGATGGCTTCTACCGGGGCCTGGTGCCGGTCATGGAAGAGATCCTCCGGGGCAAGCGGAACGATTCGATCCTGCGCTTCGTGTGCAGCTCCGCCTGCACCGTGTGCCAGGGCGCCCGCCTGCGCCCCGAGGCCCTGGCCGTGACCTGGCAGGGCAGGCGCATCGTGGACCTGGCGGCCATGACCATCCGGGAGCTGCGCGAGCATCTGGCCTCCATTCAGGTCGCCCCCCGGGAGGTCGCCGTGTTCGAGCCCATCCGGGCGGACCTGCTGGCCCGCTGCGACTTGATGCTGGAGCTGGGCCTGGGCTACCTGACCCTGGACCGTCCGGCGCCCAGCCTCTCCCGGGGCGAGGCCCAGCGGCTGCGGCTCATGGGCCTTGCCCTGGGGGAGCTGCGCGGGTTGCTGGTGGTGCTGGATGAACCTTCCGCCGGGCTCCATCCCCATGATGTGGGCCGCCTGATCGGCGTGCTGAAGCGGCTTCGCGACCAGGGCCAGACCGTGGTGGTGGTGGAGCACGATGCACTTATCGCCCGCGCCGCCGACTGGCTCATCGATCTGGGGCCCGGCCCCGGACGCCAGGGCGGACAACTGCTCTGGAGCGGGCCGCCTGCTGAACTCGCGAAGCAGAACCCCGATGGCACGGCCACGCCCACCCAGCGTTGGCTGGCGGGCGCGGGCTTCGTGCAACCCCGCGAACCTCGCAGGCCTGCAGGCGTTTTGAGGCTGGACGGTTTGCATCGCCACAATCTCCAGAACCTGACCGTGGAACTCCTCCTGGGAGCCCTCAACCTGGTCACGGGTATTTCCGGAGCGGGCAAGACTTCGCTGCTCGACGAGGTGGCGGCGAGGGCAGGGCAGGACGGCAGCCCGTTCCGCCGCATCGTCGCCGTGGATGCCGATCCCATCGGACGCACACCGCGCTCCAACGCGGCCACCTACACCGGCGCCTTCGACCACATCCGCGACCTCTTCGCCGGCACCGCGGAGGCCAGGCAGCGAGGCCTCGGCAAAGGGCACTTCTCCTTCAACACCCCGAGAGGCCGCTGCGAGGCCTGCGAAGGAGCGGGCGTCCAGGAAGTGGGCATGCGCTATCTAGGCTCCGTGGATCTGGTCTGCGATGCCTGCGGCGGCCAGCGCTTTCATCCCGACGTACTTGCGGTGAAGGTCCAGGACCGCAGCATCGCCGAAGTGCTGGAGGGCAGCATCGCCGAGGCGGCCGAACGGTTTGCGGGCCATCCCAAGTTGCGGCGCATCCTGGGCGCGCTGCTCGATGTGGGCCTGGGCTACCTGCCCCTGGGGCAGCCCGCCACGGCCCTTTCCGGCGGCGAGGCCCAGCGGGTGAAGCTGGCCACGGAACTGGCCAAGGCCGCCGGCGGACCCGCCCTCATCCTCCTCGACGAGCCCACCATCGGCCTGCATGCGGCGGATGTGGGCGTGCTGCTCGCCGCCTGGGACCGCCTGGCGGAGGCCGGTCACACCCTAATGGTGGCGGACAATGACCTGGCGGTGGTGCGCCATGCGGATCGGGTGCTGGACCTCGGCCCCGGCAGCGGCCCCGAGGGCGGGCGGCTGGTGGCCTGCGGCACCCACGGGGCCATCGCGGCCTGTCCGCAATCGCTCACGGGGGCGGCGCTCCGGGCGGTGCCGGGCCCTGTCCCTCCCACTCCCATCGTGGCCGGGGAGCCGCCCATGGAGCTGCAGGGCGTGCGGACCCACAACCTGCAGGGCTTCGACCTCGCCCTTCCGGCCCAGGGCCTCACCGTGGTGACGGGTCCTTCGGGCAGCGGCAAGTCCTCCCTGGTGTTCGACACGTTGCTGGCAGAGGCGCAGAACCGCTTCGCAGACCTGGTTTCCCCCTGGGCGCGGCGCCTGCTGCCCCGAAAAGGCGGCGCCGATCTGGAATCGGCGCGGGGGCTCCGGGCCACCATCGCGGTTCCGCAGGGTGCGGGGCGCCGCAACCCCCGTTCCACCGTGGGCACCGCCACGGAGCTGGACGAGCTGCTGCGCCTCCTCTTCGCCCGGGCGGGCGAGCGGCCATGCCCCGCCTGCGGGCAACCCGCCCACGGGGAGCGCTGTCCCTGCGGCCAGGCCTTCCCGGCACTTTGGGCTTCGGCCTTCTCTCCGAATTCGGAAGCGGGTGCCTGCCCGGACTGCAAGGGTCTGGGTTTCCTTCAGCGCTGCGCGCCCGAGCGGCTGGTGAGTCACCCCGAGCGACCCCTGGCCGGAGGGGCCATGGCCGGCACCCGCTTCGGCGCCTATCTGGGTGAAGCGGATGGGCAGTTCATGGCCACCCTGCTGTGTGCGGCGGAAAAGGCGGGCCTGGAAGTCACCCGGCCCTGGCGGGACCTGGGGCCCCTGGAGCGCCAGCTGGCCATGTTCGGCAGCGGGGATGTCGTGCATGACGTGGCTTGGCATTACAAGCGGGGGAAGGTGGAGGGCGTGCATCACCTGCAGACCCCCTGGGCCGGTTTTGCGAACCTCGTGGACCGGGAGTACGAGCGCGTCCACGCGGATGCGAAGGGCGAAGAGCTGGCAGCCCTTCTGGCCGATGCGACCTGCGGCGGCTGCGGCGGAGAGCGCCTTAGGGAGGCGTCCCGAGCCGTGCGCCTTGGCGGGCTCCGCTTTCCGGAACTGGCGACCCTGCCCGTGGACGAAGCGCTCCGGTGGTTCGCCACCCTGGAGACGCGAGGCCTTTCCTCCAAGGTTCTGACCTTCACGGAAGAGCTTCGAAGCGAGATCATCCGGCGCCTCCAGGCCCTGGCGGATGCCGGTCTGGGCTACCTGTCCTGCCAGCGCGAAATGGCGAGCCTTTCCGGCGGGGAGGCCCAGCGGGTCCGCCTCGCGGCGTCCCTGGGCGGGGGTCTGGTGGGCGTCGCCTATGTGCTGGACGAACCCACCCAGGGCCTGCATCAACGTGACATCCAGCGCCTGGGGGGCGTCCTCCGGCAGGTCGCGGACGCGGGCAATGCCGTGGTCCTGGTGGAGCACGATGCTTCGCTCATCGCCTCGGCGGACCATGTCATCGAACTGGGCCCCGGCGCGGGACCCCAGGGTGGACGCCTCCTGGCAGCGGGCACGCCCGAGGCCCTGAAGCGCTTGCCATCCTCGCGCACGGGTGCGCTCCTCCGCCGCTCCCGGACCTTTCCCGGAGAGGTTCCCGAGAGAAAGAAGGCCTCCTGCATCACGATCCGCGGAGCCCACCTCCACAACCTCCGGCACCTGGATGCGGCCTTCCCCGTGGGAGCCCTGGTGGCTGTCACGGGCGTTTCAGGCAGCGGGAAGTCGAGCCTCGTCCTGGAGGTCCTGGCGCCGTCCCTGCGCCAGCATCTGCGGGGACTCGGCCCCGTGGGATGCGTGGAGCTCACGGTCCCGGTGGCCCTCGAAGCGGTCATCACCGCGGAACAGGAGCGCCTGGGCATCGCGGCCAGCAGCACGGTGCTCACGCTCATGGGCCTGGGCGAGGCGCTCCGGAAGCGCTTCGCCGCGACGCCCCAGGCCAAGGCCCGGAAGCTCACGGCGAAACATTTCTCCACGGCCGCTCCCGGCGGCCGCTGCGAAGCCTGCGAGGGACGCGGCGTCATCACGGTGGCCATGGACCTGCTGCCGGATGTGGTCATGGGTTGCGAAGCCTGCCAGGGCCAACGCTTCAAGCCGGAGGTGCTGGCCTGCCTGCTGAATGGGCGCTCCCTGGCGGACCTCCTGGAAACCTGCGTGGCGGATCTGGCGGAGATCTTCAAGACCGATGATCCCTTCGCCAAGTGCTTCGAGGCTCTCCTTGGTGTGGGCCTGGGTTATCTCCGGCTGGGCCAGGAGGGGTCTGCGCTTTCGGAGGGGGAACGGCAACGCCTGCGCCTGGCCCGGCTCCTGGCAGACCCGCCCAAGGGCAGGGTGGCCATCCTGCTGGATGAGCCCACCCGCGGCCTGGGCTTCGAGGATGTGGACCGCCTGGGGACGGCCTTGCGTCGCCTGGCCGCCCAGGGGCATCTCGTCGTGGCTGTGGAGCACGATCTGGAATTCATTTCCGCCTGCGACTGGGTGATGGACCTGGGCCCCGAAGGCGGCGCAGCAGGTGGCCAATGGGTGGTCGAGGGCACGCCGGGGGCCGTGGCCGCCTGCGCTGCGTCGCATACAGGACAGGCGCTGGCGGCGGTTTAGGCCGTGCCTCAGGCCTGGATAGGGTTCAAACTGGAGCCTCGCCTGGAGTCGACCCGATGCGCTCGCCTGCACTCGCCCTTGCCTTCCCTTGCCTGCTCTGGACCGCCGCTTCAGCCCAGCCATCGGCTCCGCTGTCGGCTGAACTGAAAGCCAGGATCGACAAGGCGGCCACAGCCGTCCTCGCCGAGACCGGTGTTCCCAGCGCTTCCGTCGCGGTGGTCAAGGATGGCCGCATCGCCTACGTGCAGGCCTACGGGAAGGCCCGCCTGAATCCCGCCACGGCTGCGGTTCCAGGCATGCGCTACAGCATCGGCTCCATCAGCAAGCAGTTCACCGCCGCGGGTATCCTCATGCTGGCGGAGGAAGGCAAACTGAGCCTTGATGACAAGGTGTCGAAGTATCTGCCTGGCCTGACCCGGGCCGATGAAATCTCGATCCGACAGCTCCTGTCCCACACCTCCGGGTACCAGGACTACTGGCCCCAGGACTATGTGATGCCCATGATGAAATTGCCCGTGACCGCCGAGAGGATCATGGACCTCTGGGCCAAGAAGCCGCTGGACTACGAACCAGGCACGAAGTGGCAGTACAGCAACACCGGCTTCGTCATCGCCGGCGCCATTCTTGAGAAGGTCAGCGGCGCCACGCCTTTCGCGTTTCTCCAGGAGCGCGTCTTCAAGCCCCTCGGCATGAGGAGCGTCTGGGACAGCGACCAGCGGAAGCTCACCGAAAGCGATGCCCAGGGCTATGTGCGCTTCGGGCTCGGCCCCCTGCGTCCTTCCCCGAAGGAGGGACCGGGCTGGATGTTCGCGGCCGGGGAACTGGCCATGACGGCGGAGGACCTGGCTCGCTGGGATGTGTCCGTCCTGGACCACAGCCTCCTCAAACCGGGGTCCTACCGGGAACTGGAGACGGAAACCCGCCTGCTCAACGGGGCGGGCACCCAGTACGGGCTCGGCATCGATGTGGTCATCGAGAAGGGGCGCCGGGTGCTGAAGCACGATGGGGAGGTTTCCGGCTTCACTGCGGGCAGTGCCATCTTCCCCGATGACCGCGCTGCCGTGGTGGTGCTCACGAACCAGGACGCGGTGGGGGCCTACGAGGCCATCACAACCAGGATCGCTGCCGCCCTGTTCGACGTGCAGGAACCCGCCACGCCGAAGAAACTCGAGCAGGCGCGCCGGATCTTCACGGGGCTCCAGCATGGAACCCTCGACCGCACCCTGTTCACGGAGAACTGCAACAGCTACTTCGATGAGATCGCCCGCAAGGATCTCGCCAACAGCCTCGGCCCTCTGGGAACACCCAAGACCTTCACGCAGATCCGGAAAGGACTGCGCGGCGGCATGACCGCGCGCCGGTATGAAGTCACCTTCCCCAAGCGGAAGCTCACCATCAGCACCTACGAAACGCCGGACGGGAAACTGGAGCAGTACCTCATCGCTCCCACCGAGTGACGGTGGTTCTGCAGGCGCTTGTTCCCGGTCTTGATTCGACCGCAGTCCCCTTGGTTCATGAGCCTGGCGACCGCAGGCAGATTGTGGAACCTCCGCCTCGCGTGCAGAATGAAGCTCCTCGTTTTGTATCTTTTTTCAGTCAAAGAGGCCCTTCATGGACCAGAGCAGTCGGATCTTCATCGCGGGCCACAAGGGCCTTGTCGGCAGCGCGATCGTTCGCAGGCTGGAGGCCGCCGGCTTCACCAACCTCATTACCCGTAACCGTGGCGAATGCGATTTGGAGGATCAGGGCGCTGTCGCCAAACTTTTTATGGAAGAGAAGCCCGAGTATGTCTTCCTGGCCGCAGCCAAGGTGGGTGGCATTCTCGCCAACGCCAGCTTTCCAGTGGATTTCCTCCGCACAAACCTGGTGGTGCAAAACAACATCATCGATGCCAGCCATGCCTACGGTGTTAAAAAACTGCTCTTCCTGGGGAGTTCCTGCATCTACCCGAAGCTGTCGCCTCAGCCGATCAAGGAGGAATATCTTCTGACCGGAGCCCTGGAGCCCACCAACGAGTGGTACGCCATCGCGAAGATCGCTGGCATCAAGCTGTGCCAGGCCTACCACGCCCAGTACGGCCTGAACGCCATCTCCCTGATGCCCACCAACCTCTACGGCCCCGGCGACAACTTCGACCTCAAGGCCTCCCATGTTTTGCCCGCCTTGCTGCGCAGGTTTCACGAGGCGAAGGTCAGCGGTGCCAGGGAGGTGGTCCTGTGGGGCACGGGTACTCCCCGCCGTGAGTTCCTTCATGTGGATGACCTCGCCGATGCCTGCGTCCATCTCATGCAGCACTACAACTCGCCGGAGATCATCAACGTCGGCACAGGTGAGGATGTGACCATCCGCGAGCTGGCCGAGTTGGTGAAATCCACCGTCGGTTTTGAGGGCCAGATCGTCCAGGACATCACCAAGCCCGACGGCACCCCACGCAAGCTTCTGGATGTGACCCGACTCCATGCCCAGGGCTGGCGCCACCGCATCGCCCTGGCGGAGGGCATCCACGCCACCTATCAATGGTTCATGGAGCACCAGGACGACCTTCGAACGTGACCGGATCGAGCTTCCCAGCGCCTGGCCGTCAGCATGCTTTCGCCAGGGACAAGGGAGGCAGGTCAATCATTGGTGGCGGATGGCCTGGTTCAACCAGCCCAGTCGGTGAGGCCTTCAGAAACCCGCGTGTGAATTGTCGGCGTGGCCGGCTTCCTTGAGCATTCGTTCTTTTTGCGCCAGCTTGAGATCCGAGTCCACCATCATGGCCGTGAGGGCGCGGATGTCGGTTTTCGGCTCCCAGCCCAGGATCCTGCGCCCTTTGGACGGGTCACCCTCGAGATGATCGACTTCGGCGGGGCGGAAATAGCGGGGATCGATCTCCACGTGCCGCTGCCAATCGAGATCTAGGCGCCCGAAGGTGAGCCCCAGGAAGTCGCGGATGCTGATGCTCTCGCCGGTAGCCACCACATAGTCGTCCGGCTTGTCCTGCTGCAGCATGCGCCACATGGCCTCGACGTAGTCGCCGGCAAACCCCCAATCGCGCCTGGCGTCGAGGTTGCCCAGGAACAGCTTGTCCTGAAGCCCCAGCTTGATGCGGGTGGCGGCGCGGGTGATCTTGCGGGTCACGAAGGTCTCCCCCCGGCGGGGGCTTTCATGGTTGAACAGGATGCCGTTGCAGGCGAAGAGGCCGTAACTCTCCCGGTGGTTGATCACCTGGTAGTGGGCGTAGACCTTGGCGCAGGCGTAGGGGCTGCGGGGTTCGAAGCGGGTGCCCTCGTGCTGGCGGGGTTTGGCGCTGCCGAACATCTCGGAACTGCCGGCCTGGTAGAACCGGATGGTTTTGCCGTTGTGCTTCATGTAGCTTCGGATCGCTTCCAGCAGGCGAATCACCCCGAGACCCACCACATCGGCCGTGTACTCGGGCTGATCGAAGCTCACCCGGACATGGCTCTGGGCGCCCAGATTGTAGACTTCGTCCGGCTGGATCTCATCGAGCACATTGCGCAACGCCCCGGCGTCCGACAGGTCGCCATAGTGCAGGCGCAAGGGGGTGGGCTTGTGTGGGTCCACATACAGATGGTCGATGCGGTCCGTGTTGAAGAGCGAGGCCCGCCGAATGATCCCGTGCACCTCGTAGCCCTTGGACAGGAGCAATTCCGCCAGGTAACTGCCGTCCTGCCCGGTGATGCCGGTGATGAGGGCGACCTTCGAGGAAGACATAACAACTCCCGTTATAGATTTAATTAGACTGAAAATCGGATGCCTGAGTCCGTAGCCATGCTAACGGCCGGCACGAGGCGGGGCAAGGTCGCAGCGAGCAAGTGCGAGCCCTCGTCCGTCGGGGGCGCTCGGGTGGAGTCTGGTATTCTCCTGGAATCTCTCGGCCAGGAATCGTTGGGTTTGCCGGATGTCGCCAGACAGCGGGCAAACCAGGATGACCGCTCGATCAGGCCACATGCTCAAAAGGGGGTAAGCCTTGTCCACGCCGCACACCATCTCCCGCTTCCGAAACGCCGCGCTGGCCGCCTGCCTGGCGCCGGTCCTCGGGTTCGCCCAGACGCCCACCACGGTTCGCGGGGCCAAGGTTTCGGGCTACAACCAGCCGCCCAAGCACATCCTGGACATCATGCGCGCCCCGTCTCCGCCTGCGCCCTACGTGAGCCCCACCCATGACCGGATCCTGCTCGTGTCCCTGGAGGACTACCCGTCCATTTCCCGGGTGGCGACACCTTTCCTCCGGCTGGCCGGGGTGCGCATCGAGCCCAAGAACCACAGCAAGCACGACACGCCAGGCGGTTACGGCATCACCCCCAGTGCCCGCAGCTTCGACCTGGTGAACGTTGCCGATGGCGCCGTGACCCACGTCCGCCTGCCGGAAGGCGGCTGCCCCGGATCGCCCGTGTGGAGCGCCGACGGCAAGCGCTTCGCGTTCCCCAACATCGCCCCGGATTCTGTCCAGCTCTGGGTGGGTGATGCCAGGACCGGGCTCGTGCATCGCATCCCCGGCGTAAAGCTGAATCCGATGCTGGAGGATGAATTCCAGTGGATGCCCGACCAGAAGACCCTTCTGGTCAAGCTGGTGCCGCAGCACCTGGGCCCGCCCCCGGCCGAGCCCGAGGTTCCCCTCGGCCCGAGCATCCAGGAATCCATGGGCGCCAGCGGCCAGAGCAGCACCTACGAGAACCGGGACACCCTGAACAGCCAGCACGACGAGGACGTGTTCGATTATTACGCCACCGCCCAGATTGCCCTGGTCGATGCGGATCGCGGCACGATCACCCCCGTCGGCAAGCCGGATCGGTACGAACAGCTCGATCCGGCGCCGGATGGGCGCCACCTCCTGGTCGCGACCCTCCGCAAGCCCTATTCCTACGTCACGACCTATGAGCGCTTCCCGCGCCATATGGATGTCTGGGACCTCGCCAAGCCGGGCGGCGTCGTGAGCCATGCCATCGCCTCGCTGCCCCTCGCTGACCGGGTGCCCATTGCTGGCGTTCCCCTGGGGCCCCGCGCCTTCTCGTGGCGGGCCACGGAGCCGGCCACCCTGGTCTGGGCCGAAGCCCTGGATGGCGGCGACTGGAACGTGAAGGTTCCCAACCGCGACAAGGTCATGCTGCAGAAGGCGCCCTTCTCCGCGGCCCCGGTGGAAGTGTTCCGCACCGAACAGCGTTTTTCCGGTCTGATGTGGGGCGAGAAGGCCGGTGTGACCCTGCTGACGGAGTACGATCGCAATCGGCACTGGCGGCGCACGTTCCTCGTGAATCTGGACGACCCGAAGCAGCTCCCCCGTCTGGTTTGGGACCTTTCCACCGATGAACAATATGCCAATCCCGGCTACCCGGTTCGCCGCCGCCTCCCCAATGGCGCCACCGTCCTGCGGCAGGACGGGGATGCGATCTTCCTGTCAGGCAACGGCGCCTCGCCCGAGGGCGACCGCCCCTTCCTCGACCGTTTCGACCTCCGCACCCTGAAGACCGAGCGCCTGTTCCGCAGCAGCAGGACGGAGTACGAATACCTCCTGGCCTTCACCGGCGCGAACTCCAGGCAGTTCCTCACCTGGCACCAGTCTCCGATCGCTCCCCCGAATGCCTTCACCCGCACCCTGGGCGCCGGCATCGAAGCGGCTCCCGGCGAAGCGGTGTTCACGTCCACGAGCGTGGCGCTCACCCATATCCCTGATCCGACCCCCGAAGTGCGCCGGATCCAGAAGCGCCTGGTGAAGTACAAGCGAGCCGACGGCGTCGACCTGTCCTTCACGCTCTACACGCCCCCGGGCTTCCAGGAGGGCACCCGGGTTCCGACCATTCTGTACGCCTATCCGCTGGACTATGCGGATGCCTCCAAGGCCGGGCAGATCTCCGGCTCGCAGGCCACCTTCACGCGCCTCCGGAACTACCGCATGCTCCTCCTGGCCGGCTATGCCCTCATCGACAACGCGGCCTTCCCGGTGGTGGGCGATCCGAAAAAAGCCTACGACACCTACCTGGAGCAGCTGGTCGCGGATGCCAAGGCGGCGGTTGACGAAGCCGTGCGCCTGGGCGTGGCCGACCCCGAGCGCATCGGGGTCACCGGCCACAGCCACGGGGCGCTGATGACGGCCAACCTGGTGGCCCACTCGGACCTGTTCCGGGCCGGCGTGGCCACCAGCGGCTCCTACAACAAGACGCTGACCCCCTTCGGCTTCCAGAGCGAGCGGCGGTCCGTCTGGGAGGCGCCGGAGGTCTATCGCAATGTCTCGACCTTTTTCTTCGCCGACAAGTTGAAGACCCCGCTCTTGATCGTGCACGGTGCCGACGATGCCAACCCCGGCACCACACCCCTGCAGGCCAGCAAGCTGTACGAGGCCATCCGGGGCAACGGCGGCACCACCCGCCTGGTCATGCTGCCCCACGAGCCCCACTGGTACGCCGCGCTCGAGTCGAACGAGCAGCTGGTTTATGAAATGCTGAGCTGGTTCGACAAGTACGTGAAAAACGCACCGCCACGCGCAGCGCGTTCCCCGCAGAAATAGGCCGTTTACCCCGGTCATGCCGTTCCGCCCGCGTACCTTTCGCGTGCTCTATCCTTCATCATTTCCCATGACTGCGTTTCGCTTCAGGTCAGGGGGTTCGGCAGCTCAGCTGCTTTCATTCGGTGGCCCAATGCGCATGTCTCGAATCCTCTCCCCGGTGGTGATCCTGTCGGTACCCCTTGCCGCCTTTGGTCAAAGCGACCCGGGCATCAAGGCTCCGAACGTGGTCCCGATTTCCGAAAAACTGGTCACCGCTGGGCAACCAACCTCAGAATCCCTTGCCGTTCTCTCGAAACTTGGGTTCCAAGCTGTGATCTATCTTGCTCCGCCGACCGTCCGGGATGCCGTTGCCAAGGAACCTGAAATCATCCGCAATCAAGGCATGGAGTTCATCAATATTCCGATTCAGTGGAGTCAGCCGACTGCAGGCGACTTCCAAGCCTTCGCCGAGGCGATGAAGCGCTTCCAGGGGCGCAAGGTCCTTGTTCACTGCCAGGCGAACATGCGCGCCTCGGCCATGACCTTCTTGTACCGCGCCATCGTGGCCAAGGAAAGTGCCTCCCAGGCCTACGAAGCTGTTCTGAAGGTCTGGACACCGAAGGATCAGTGGAAAGAGTTCATGAATGCTCAACTTCAAAAGGCCGGCATACCTTTCGAGGTCAAGTAGAGCCCGGCATCCGACTCAAATTCCGTGCTGCCCGCGTTTCCTGAAACCCCATCTCCCTGCGCCGCTCTTGGCAGGGCGCAATGCCCGCCTGCGGGCCGCGTGGTTATCCCTGGTGGTGGCGGAGGTGGTCGTTATCAACTTCTTCGGGAACGATGTGGTTGGAGAATGGCTGCTTGAAGAGGGTGTGCCGGTCCACACCCAGCAGCTTGGCGGTCATCTGGTTGGACTCCAGGATCAGCCCCTCGTCGCTGAGGGTGCGATAGCCCACAGGAGCCAGATCGTAGAGGTCGAAATGGCGGGCCCGGTTCATCTCGAGTTCCAGCTGGGACTGGCGCAGCTCCTCTTTCTGGCGATCCAGGTCAGTCTGTTGTGCTCGCAGCTCAAGGAGCAGGTTGCGATCGACCCCAGGCGGCAATGCCTCCTGGGCCTCGGGTAATGCCGTGGCGGGCCCAGATTCCAGGCCCTCCGCTTGGTGGCGCGGGCCGACAGGGGTGAGGGGCTTCGGGGAACGGGGTCGGTACGCCTTTCTCGCCACCTCTACTCCTTGGTTGGACTTCCCTAAGAATGCGCTTTGAAGCTTGAAATTCTAAAAAATTTGGTCTGGAAGTCGTTCTACTGCTGGGATTGGATCCTCGGTGGCCACTCGCAGGTCCAAATCCGGCCTGGAGCGTTGGGCGTACGTGAAAACCGGAGCACAGCAACAGGAGGTCCGGCATTTCAGTGGGGATTTGAACTGGGGCCGCTGCGCGTCCCCGGTCTTGCTCCGGCAGGACAGAGGCTCCACCTCCACGAACCCACAGGGCGAGTGGGAGCACCCTGCGAGGCAGGGTGCGCTAGGTGGAGGTCCTGCCTCCGCAATCCCACTCGCAGGTCCAAATCCTGCCCGTCCGTTATGGGCGTACGCAAAGACCGGAGCACTCGGCTCCGGTCATCTGTTCGATTGGTAGTGTGGCGAATCCTACTAACTGATCCCTGCATTGAGGACGGGCCCGGATTGCCTGTTTCAGGGAAATATACAGGGATCGCGCGCTTTCCCGACCTACCTTCGAGGATTACCCACTTCTCGGATGCAGGTAGGGCGGGCCTTTGGGGCTGTTCGGAACGGGATTCCCTATCAACTCAATCAGGGAATATCCCTGCACTGATCAAGGAATCCAGCGCCGGCATCAAGGAGCTGCCTCCAGACGCGGCCGCCCAGCCAGGCGCTGGAACGTGAAACCGAACCACGGGGGCGGATCGAATCACAGCTCCTTTCTGGGGATAGAGCCTGGTTGTCGCTTTCGAACCCTAGCGGGCGTCCGCAAGGTAGAAGGGGCCCCCCGGTGGTCGGATTGATCAGCACTATCCACTTCCATTTTGGCTCGATTGGAGCGACGACATGGATTGGAGGGTGAAGTGACCGATGCAGATGATCCATCCGAGTCCTACGAGGTTGGCTTCGGGAGGCCTCCCAAGAACACTCAGTTCCAGAAAGGGGTTTCTGGAAACCCGCTGGGAAGGAGGCCCCAAGGGGCCCCTTCCGACTCGAGCGGAGCAGACGAACTGACCACAACGTATGACATCGGATTCAAGCAGCCGCCCAGGTCAACGCAGTTCAGGAAAGGAGTATCTGGGAACCCCTACGGCAGGAAAGCAGAAAGACATTTCGTTGAATCCATCCTTAGCAAGGTGTTGTTCAGTGCCACAGCGCCCACCGCAGCAACCCGGAGCCGGGCATGCACCAACCTGGAAGCTATGGTGCGGGCCATGGTCATGAAGGCCCTTGAAGGAGATGTCGTCGCGTTCCGCGAGGTGATGGAATGGATCTGCGAATTCGGCATCGGCATGGAGAGTCGGCTCGCCGCTCGGAAGCTCTCCCTTGAACTCCAGAGCCACCTGCTTGAGGCTCGAAAACGATAGGTCCCCGTTGCACTGTTCGTGACTCTGACAATGCCGAGAGTACCCTGCGGCACCTCCCCAATGGGACGTGCAGCCTGGCCCGTAAAGCTTAGGATCCCCAGCCAAAGTTGATAGCTAGAACCGAGTGGCCAGCGGGAAGGTCGGCTTGAAGCTAAGTTAGAAAAAAATTCTCCAAAAAATATTGACTGGACGATATTCGATCGGCTACATTCTGAATCTGCCTGGTTGTCAACCGGCCCTCAAAGGAGATTCACCGTGTTCCTCAAATCCCACCTCAGCCTGCATGGCACAGCGAGCGCACCCGCGCGTCGCGTGGCGATGCTCACGGCGCTGGGATTTGATACCCGGTGCTCGGAGTGGTCAGGTTCCCAGGAACCGAAGTCCCGAAGGGGCTATCGCCACCTAATGAGTCAAGGGAACTTGATTCCGACCGTGTAAGGCGTTTTCAGACAGGGTTCACACCCCAGAACTGGCGCCACCGGAAGACCTGAAGAACCCAGGGGCATGGGTCCGCAGCATCAGGCATCCCGGAACATGGTTGAAGCGAACGGCCCATAGGGGGCGTGGCCCAGCGGCTACGGCACCTGGCTCTGATACAGGCACTCAGAGGTTCGAGTCCTCTCGCCCCTACCACCATCCACTGATGGGGGATCGTTCAGCGGCAGGACGCGGGCCTTTGGCTCCCGAGACCCTGGTTCGATTCCAGGTCCCCCAGCCAATCCACCCACGGTGAGGTCAACCGAAATCGGTATCGGCCCCGGTTGCTATCCGGGTTGGGGAAGTTATATCCCCATGTGAGTTCGATCCTCACCCTCACCGCCATTGCATTTCATCAATTCTTGTTCATTGAAAACTTCATATTTTGGATAACTGCAATTTTCGGTCGTTTGAGGACGATCGGAAAGGTGGAAACAAGGGCAGGCGGAAGCCTCCTGGCCCGGCAGATCACCGCTTCAGGCATACCTGGGCGCATCACCGGCACGTGAGGACATTTGTCTGCCCGCAGTATCCCTGTCGGCATGACCGACAGGGGCCTCTGGAGCGTTGGAGGAGTATGGCCGTCCTCGGTGCACTGTCTATGCACACATCACGGGTTCGAATCCCGTACGCTCCGCCATTCTAAGGGTCCGAAGTGTTGTTGCGTGGCATGCCTGCTTTGCAAGCAGGAGGGCCGGGTTCGATCCCCGGCGGATCCACCAGTCTTGGGAGCATGGCCAAACGGTAAGGCACCTGGTTCTCAGCCAGGCAACCGCGGGTTCGAGTCCCGCTGCTCCTGCCAAATACAGTGCGAGTGTGGCGGAAACGGCATACGCCCACGGTTGAGAGCCGTGGTCATGAGGGTTCGAATCCCTCCACTCGTACCATCATGCCGCCCGCGCCTCACTGGACGGGGCACCGGATCGTAAACCCGGCGCAGAGATGCAACAGGGTTCGATTCCCTGGGGCGGCACCATTCTGGGCGTGGGCCAGTGGTTGGCCACCTGCCTTGGGAGCAGGCCTACACAGGTTCGAATCCTGTCACCCAGACCAATGAGGCTGTCGTCCAGCGGCAGGATCGGGCGCAGCCATCGCCCAGACACGGGTTCAAATCCCGTCAGCCTCTCCAATCCAAGCGCCTCCAAAGCTCATGTGGACGAGCAACCGGCCTTTAACCGGTGGGCAGCGAGTTCGAGGCTCGCTGGAGGCACCAATCCAATGCGGGTCCAGTGGTGGCCCTTGGGCTCATAACCCGAAGGTGGAAGCAGGGTTCAACTCCCTCACCCGCAACCAATCTCCCGAAGGCCAGGTCAACGCATCCAGCCCCAGGAACCATGCCCCAGTACGCTATCCGGTATCGCGGCCACTCTCAGAAAGTGGTGTTTCTGTCCGTTCGACTCGGACCTGGGGTACCAATCGCACGGCCCATCCGGTTCCCTTCAGTGTGGGGCTCTGGGGGGATCGTGAGGGACACGACCAGCCGTCCCCGATCGGGTCACGTCAAGACCTCGGTGAGTTGAGCGGAATGGCATCGCACCCGTCTGGAAGACGGTCTCGCCCTCTGTCCTGAGGGCGTCCCGGTTCGAATCGGGGACTCACCGCCACTGACTCGCGCGCCAGGGCGCAGGCTGGACTCCAAATCCAGCCGGGCGGGGTTCGATTCCCCAGTGGGTCGCCAACCTCAGTGCCGCCTAGCTCCAATCCGGTAGAGCGCTCGCCCGATAAGCGAGAGGGTCTGGGTTCGAATCCCAGGGCGGCAACCATTCATGGGTCCAAGGTGTTGCGGCGTGACACACGCGGATGGCATTCGCGAGAACCCGGTTGAACTCCGGGTGGATCCACCAATCAAGGCGAGTTGAGCGGAACGGTATCGCACCCGCCCCGAAAGCGGACTGGCCCTCTGCCCCGAGGGTCTGGGAGTTCAAGTCTCCCACTCGCCGCCATTCTGCCCCGTCCCAGGGAGGGCCAGGGTCTTCTAAACCCGAACGGCAGGTTCGACTCCTGCACGGGGAACCACCAACATTCAAGCGCCCGTAGCTGAACGGGATTAGCACCAGTTTACGAAGCTGGGTTCATGGGGGTTCGAGTCCCTCCGGGCGCACCAATCACGAACGTACGGACTGGAAGCTCAACGGTCGAGCAGCGCCCTGTTAAGGCGCCCATTGCGGGTTCGAATCCCGTCCAGTTCGCCAATCGGGCCCAGCGATGGGCCCCCAGAAGGTGACGTTAGCTCAGTGGCAGAGCACCGCGCTGTGAACGCGGGTGCATCGGTTCGATTCCGTTACGTCACACCACCACGGGTTGGAAGCTGAAACGTGGATGCAGCGCCGGACTGAAAATCCGGAGGATGTCAGTTCGATTCTGACCCAGCCCACCACACTCCCATAGTTCAGGTGAAGAACACGGCTCTCCGAAGGCCGAGGTCCCGGTGTCGAACCCGGTGGGGGTACCAGGTCCTCGAAGCCGAACCGCATGAGGCAGCCCCCCTCCTAAGGGGCAGGTTGGCGGTTGGAATCCGCCCGAGGACACCATTGCCGCCTTAGCTCATCTGGCAGAGCGCCCGCCTTGTAAGCGGGGGGCACCCGGATCATGACCGGGAGGCGGCTCCACATCAGCCTGTAGCTTAGCCTGGAGAAAGCGGCGGTCTGGGGGACCGGAGACCGCCCGTTCAAATCGGGCCTGGCTGACCACACTCCTGTAGCTCAGAGGCAGAGCGCCTGGCCCACACCCAGGAGGTCGGGGTTTCGAAATCCCCCTGGAGTACCACTTGGCCCTCGTAGCTCATCGGCAGAGTGCCCGCCTGACATGCGGGAGGCGGCTGGATCGACACCAGCCGGGGGTACCACGGACCGTGACGCATCGGAGTAAGCGGCCAGCCCTTCAAGCTGGTGGAAGAGGGTGCAAGTCCCTCACGGTTCGCAAGTCCACACCGCAGTAGCTCAGGTGGAAGAGCACCCGGTTCTTAACCGGGAGTGCGCCGTTTCGACTACGGCCTGCGGTACCAATCCGGCGTGAAGCGCAGCCTGGAAGCGCGCCTGCTTCGGGTGCAGGTCCGGCCTCCGTGCGGTAGCACGGGAGCGCGCACGGCGTGCGATAGGCCGGAATCCGGTTCGAATCTGGCCACGCCGACCAATCTCGCCTGGGATCGTCCAGGGCTGAGCCAATCTGGCCTGCAAAGCGTGGGCCTCAACCCCAAACCCTGTTAGGAAAGGAGGCGACCATGTCCCTCGCAACCCTCCAAGGGGCTGTCGCCCCCATCAAGAT
>DATEZS010000070.1:0-27094 GCA_035255365.1 Geothrix sp. | reverse complement strand
CGGCGCCCTGGCCCTGGACCAGACCGAGGCCCTGGTGGCCATCGACGTGAACAGCGGCAAGACCTCCGGGGATGGCGTGGAGGACATGGCCTTCAAGACCAACATGGAGGCGGCCGAGGAAGTGGCGCGGCAGCTCCGGCTTCGCGATCTCGCCGGCCTGGTGGTCATCGACTTCATCGACATGAAGCGGGATACCCACATCCGGGCCATCCAGGATCGGCTGGTGGAGTGCCTGAAGGCCGACAAGGCCCGCATGGAAGTGGGGAAGATCAACCGCTTCGGCGTGCTGGTCATGACCCGGCAGCGCATCCGCCCCAGCCTCCAGCACGTGAACCACGAGGCCTGCCCCACCTGTGCGGGGACCGGTAAGGTGAAGACCCTGGAAGCCATGGTCGTCTCGGTCATGCGGCGCGTGCACGGCATCCTGGCCAAGGGCGGCATCGGCGAGATCCGGTTGAAGCTCGCCCCGGCCATCGCGAGCGCTGTGCTCAACCTGAAACGCCGCGAACTGGCGGAGATGGAAGACGAAAGCGGTGCCCGGGTCCAGATCCAGGCCGACTGGGCCATGGCCTATGGCGAAATGACGGCCGAGATCGAACGGGCCGAGGAAGTCGTGGCCGAGAAACCAGCCTCCAAGCCCCATCGCGAGAAGTCCCCCGAAGACGAGACCGTGGTCCTCGGCGGCGACAGCCCCATCTCCTTCGAGAAGGCGCTGGGCGAGGACAGACCCAAGCGCGACAAGGCCCCGGCCAAGGAAGCCTTCAAATATGATCGCCGGGACGTGCAGCGGGCCGCGCTTGACGAGCGGGAACGCCTCCGGGCCCTGTTCGAGAGCGCCAAGCCTGAGGACGAAGAAGAAGCTGAAGGAGCCGAGTCGGCTTCCGGCGAGGAGGATGGCAAGGGCGATGGCCCCAAGCGGAAGCGCCGCCGCCGTCGTCGCAAGGGCGGCTCAGAGCGCGGCGGGGAAACGGCCGGATCGGGTGAGAGCGCCGAGCAGGGCAAGGCCCAGCCTCCATCATGGACCACGGTGTCCGAGAATCAGCCGGAACCTCCCCGGTTCTCCCCGGATCTCGCCGCCAGCCCCAGCCCCCGGCCCCGCCTTGGCGTGGCTTCAGCCCCCGAGGAAGCCCCGAAGCAGAAGCGGACGCCCCGAGCCAAGGTGACTTCCGCGGAACCCGTGGCCGCACCAGCGCCGGTGGCTCCGCCGCCAGCGCCTGAGGCGCCGAAGACGAAGCGCGGCCCCAAGCCCAAAGCTGCGGCCGAGAAGGCATCCGAGCCCAAGAAGGCCGCCCCGGCTGCCAAGCCGGTCAAGGCTCCCAAGGTCCCGAAAGAAAAGGTCGCCAAGGCCAAAGCCCCGGAGTCCGTTCTCCCTGAACCTGCTCCAAAAGCCAAACCGGGCCGGCCCAGAAAACCCAAGCCGGAGTAGGGCTCAGTGTCCCTCTACTGGCTGGCTCCCCTCGCGTCCCTGGCCACCCTTCTGGGTGGCTGGGGCGTGGTCCGGTTCCTTCAGGGCCGGGCGCAATTCATGCGGCTTCTTTCGGGGGTCGCGGCGGGCTATCTGCTGTCGGTCACCGTGGTCCGGATCATTCCCGAATCCCTGGAAATGGCCGAGGGCGGTGAGCACAACGCCCTCTGGATCCTCGCAGGCTATCTGCTGGTGCATGTGATGGAACACGGCATCACCATGCACTTCCACTATGGCGAGGAAACCCACAAGGACGGCAGCGCCATGAGCGGCGTCATGGCCCTGGTGGGGCTTTCCCTGCACAGCTTCATGGATGGCGTGGCCATCGCCGCGGCCCTTTCCACCCACAGCAACCTTGGGCCATTGGTGGTGATGGGCATCCTGTTCCATCGCATTCCCGAAGGCGGAACCATCGCCTCCATTTTCCTGGTGCGGGGCTTCGGCAGCCGCGCGGCCATTCTCGCGGCCGGAACCCTGGCGTTGGCGGCCCTGGTCGGTTCGGCCGGGCAGGTCTACCTCGCGCTGCCAACGGGCCCGATCCTCGCTCTGACCGCAGGGCTGGCCCTCTATGTGGCCAGTTCCGACCTCCTCCCGGAGGTGCAGAAGGTCTCCGGACTCCGCAGCACCGTGGCGTTGCTCTCGGGTGTGGGGATCTTCCTCGTCAGTTCGCGGCTCTTGCCGCACCAGCACTGAGTTTCGGATGCTCCGAACCCGGATGGGGAATGCTCGCCTGATGTTGGGGACGGTCTCCATGAGCCTGGTGGCCCAGGCGCCGCCCCCCATCCCCCTGCCTGAGATTCTGGGCGCGCCCACCGCGGGGGAATTGCTTCCCCTGCGCCCCTTTTCCATGGACCAGCCCTTCGGTGGCGGCCGGGTGCCGTTCACCTATCGCGGGGCCCGGGTCACGGAGGTCGAAGACATCTGGGTGCTGGAGCAGGGCGCCATCCAGGTGGAGGGTCTGCTTCTCCTCGCGGACCGCCTGGAATACCGGTTCGCCGAAAGCAGGCTGGTCGCGGCGGGGAACATCCGCCTTGAAGCACCGGGTCTGCGGCTGCGTTGCGAACGCCTTGAAATGGAATGGAACACCCGCTCCGGCGAAGCTTGGGCCCTCCAGATGGACCTGCCTCCCAGCTGGTCCTTGAAGTCGAGCCATGTGGCCTTCGCCAACCTTCGAATCTGGACCTTCGACAAGGTCGAATTGAGTCCCTGCGCCGAGGAGCGTCCAGGCTGGAAGGCCAGCTTGTCGGGCCTGAAGGTGGATCTGGATGGCTTCGCGACCTTGCGGAACGCCCTGGTCCAGGTGGGCCCGGTGCCCGTCCTCTATCTTCCCTGGGCCATCTATCCCGCCCAGGCCGACCGGGTTTCTGGCCTGTTGCCGCCCAAGCTGGGCGCATCAAGCAGTTTCGGGGCCATCATTGGCCTCTCCTACTACCAGACCCTTGGGGACCAGGCCGATGCCACCTTCTCCCCTGAGTACTACAGCAAGGAAGGGGTTCTCTGGGGTGGCGAAGCCCGGTGGCGGCCTGACCTCACCCATGAAGGCAGCGTCTCGGGGCAGACCATCCACCAGAAGAGTCTCGATGCCCGCCGGTATCGGTATTCCCTCAAGGAAATCTGGCAGAGGGAGGACGGCTGGCAGCTCACGGCGGATGTGAACCAGGCCTCCGACAACCTCGTGGACGCGGACTTCGGCAAGGGCCTGGCGAACCTGGGCTCGGCAAACTTCGATTCGGCCCTGTACCTGGGGCGAGCCTTCACCTTCGGGAGCCTCAGCCTTTCCATGGCCGAGCAGCGGAGCTTCTTCTTCACCACCAACCAGGGGGATCCCTTCTACAGCTCGGAATTTCCGGCCTCGCTGCGCCGCCAGTCCCTGCCCGAAGGTGAGTTCCGATTCTTCCCGATTCAGTTCCTGGGCCCCTTGTACCTGGATGGCGGGTTCCGCGTCGGACGCTTCGCCTACCGGATCGAAGGCAGCTCGGTCACGCCCGATCGGACCTATGCCTGGAATCGCGGGGATGGCCATACCCGCATTCACGGCCGCTTGGGGCAGTGGGGGCCCTTCCGCGCCGATCTGGAAGTGATGGGACGCCTCACCCACTACAGCGCGAGCCTTTCCTCGCCGATCTTCGATCCTGCGGGCGGAGCCACGGACTCCGTCGTCAATCCCATCACCAGTCCCTTCCAGGTGGATGGAGCGGGCAAGACGCGCCTGCTGGGGTCAGGTCATCTGCGCTTGTCGGGCCCCCAGGTGGGACGGGATTTCAAGGAAGTCTCCCTGTTCGGCTACACCGGCGAATTGAAGCATGTCGTGGAGCCCTATTTCGGCCTCACGGAAACCAGCGCCTATGGGGATGCGGGCACCGTGCCCCGGTTCGATGCGGTCGACAGCTTTCCCGGCGTCAACGACAGCGCCTCGGGGGAACGCAGCTTCGAGATCGGGTTCAAGCAGCACATCCTGGGGCGCGGCACCTCGGGAGGGGCCTTCGCCGACCTCGCACGCCTCCGCATCGCCACCCGCTACCACAGCTCGCCCATCATCCTGAGCGATGGTCGCTACCAGAAAGGCTGGTCCTCCATTGACACAGACCTGGATGTGGAACCGGATGAGCGCTGGCGCCTCAGTTTCCGCCGGTCCTCGGATCTGGGGGCGGGCGGTTCCGACAACGCCTTGAGCGTGGATGTGAAGGCGAAGGAAGGAAGCCGCTTGAGTCTCGCCTACTTCTCCTCTGGCCTGAACCGATTCCTGGTGCGGCAACAGGGCCTCCAGCTTGGCGGCCTCACGCGATTCTGGGATGACCGGCTGCGCTTCGAGTTCAGCGCCAACTACGACTATCGAACCCATGGCTTCGCGTCCAGCCAGGTGGCCATGACCTATGTGAAACCTTGCGTGGCCTACATCCTGAAGTTCTCCCACGTCGCCCTGAACACATCGCTCGTGAGCGGCAGCCGCGAGGACCGCCTCGATCTCACCCTGTCCCTCCGGGGCCTGGGGGATCTCTTCAGCTTCCGCCTTTGACGGGCCTTTTGGGCGTCGCGGCCTCGACGGTCACGACCCGGTTCCGGCCCTGGTTCTTGGCCTGATACAGGGCCTTGTCCACCTGGGCTACCAGTTCGGCGGCACTGAGATTCCCCGAGCCCCCCACGCCGAAGCTCATGGTGGGGAAAATGGCCTGGCCGGTGGACAGGGTAATGGGATCCTCGTCGATGCGCCGGCGCAGCTTCTCCGCCACTTCCACGCCCGCCTTGAGGCTGGTCTCGGTGAGGATGACGGCGAATTCCTCGCCCCCGATGCGGAAGGCCAAATCCGAACGGCGCAAGGATTCCTTGATGCGCATCGCCATCTGGCGGAGGACTTCGTCGCCTACGGGGTGGCCGAAGCGGTCGTTGATGAGCTTGAAGTGATCCACGTCCCCCAGCAGGAGGACGAAGGCCCGGCGGTGCCGTTCCCACTGGCGGATCGCATGATCCAGGTTCTGGTCGAAGGCGCGGCGGTTGAGCAGTTCCGTCAGCGGGTCCGTGAGGACCTCATTGCGCAGGGCCGCGGCCTCGATCTCCAGCATGCCGCGGCGTTCCCTCAGGTCATGGATGGCGGCTTCATATTCCGTCTGGATCTGCTTGATGTGGACCCACTCGATGGCGCGCCGGCAGGCGTGCAGAAGGCGGGGTGCCATGAGGGGCAGGGAGACCCAGTCGGAGACGCCCGCCGTGAACAACCGGCGCTGCTGGGCTTCATCCTTCACCTGGCCCACCAGGATCGTATAGGGGAGGCAGCCCTTTTCGCGCCATTCCCTGAGGTGGTCCAAGGCGCCCTGGATCCCCCCGGAGGAAAGGCCCAGCAGAAGAATCGGCGCATTGATGACCCGCTGAGCTTCCAGCGCGTTTCTCAAGGGCGGCGTGTGGAGCTCCATGGTGTAGTGGCTCAGGAGATCCCTGGCCACGGCGGCGTTGGCGTGGTGGAGGCCCACGCCCAGGATGGGGACCCGGGGGGCCTGCCCGCGGGGAGCCGAGCCGAGGAAGATGGGGCCGAGCAGGTTCAGCAGCTGCTGGATGGAAAAATTGGCAGGAATGAAGCCGTCCCCATCCGCCTCCCGGAGGGCTGCGGTTTCCAGCTCTGAGGGGGCGTGGTCCAGGATGAGGAAAATGGGGATGTTCTGGAACAGCACCCGGGCCTCTCCCCGCAGGAGGTGGCAGAGACGGTAGCCGTCCAGGGGGTCCCCGCCCGCATCGGCGATGACGGCCTGGGATTCGGACCAGACATCGTGGGCCAGGGCCTCCAGGGGGTCGTGGGTGTGCGTGATTCGATGCCCCTGCCCCTCGAAGGCCATGCGCAGGCGTTCGACGAGATCTTCATGTCGGGAAATGACCAGCAGGTTCATGGGGGGCCGATACAGTAATCCCCAATGGTAGTGCAGGATATTGGCGGTTTATGAGAAAAATCGCCGCGTGATGCGACGGTGCAGGGCGCAGGTCAGCTCGTAGGGAATGGTGCCCAGCACCTGGGCCAGCCGCTCCAGGGAATGGGGAGCCCCCGGATCATGGCTGTAGAGCGTCATGGGATCGCCTGGAACCACGGGGATTTCCAGCGGAAGCGCCACGGTGAGGTAGTCCATGGATACCCTGCCGACCACCGGGTAGGTGTGCTCGCGATAGCCCACATGGGCCCGGTTACCCAGATCCCGGCGGTAGCCGTCGGCGTATCCGCAGGCGAGGGTCGCGATCTGCAGGGGGTGCGGCGCCACGAAAGTCCGTCCGTAGCCCACCGTGGTGCCGGCGGGAACCGTCTTGACCCGGGCCACTTCCGCGACCAGCTGCAGGGCCGGCTCCAGGCCCAGCGCACGGCCTTCGGATACCGTGGTGAGGCCGTAAATGGCCAGGCCAGGCCGCACGTGGGTGTCGCCTTCCACCAGGCCCCGGAGGCAGGCATCGCTGTTCCCGTGGTGGCGCTGCCTCGGGCGGAGGCCCGCATCGGAAAGCTGCGCCAGGCAGCCGTCGAAGACGCGCCGCTGGCGGTGGGCGAAGCCCTGATCAGGATCGTCGGCGGTGGCGAAATGGCCCATGACGCCATCCAGCCAGGGCCCCAGGCGCTGCAGCCCTGGCAGGCAGGCGCTGAGTTCGGAGGGAAGGAAGCCGAAGCGGCCCATGCCCGTGTCCAGCTTCAAGTGAAGAGACACGGGGTGCTTCTTGAGGAGTTCGGCATAGGCGTCCAGGTGCTCGGGACCCACCACGGCGATGGTGAGGCCCTCGGCGCTGGCGGTGGGGAGCGCTTCGGGCCGGAGGCCACCCAGCACGAGGATGGGGCAACCGATGCGGCCATGCCTAAGTTCCAGGCCCTCTTCGAGGCTCGAGACCGCCAGCCCGTGAACTCCCGCATCCGCGAGGGCTTTGCCGACTGGAATGGCGCCATGTCCATAGGCGTTCGCCTTCACCACGCCCCAGACCGCCTTGCCCCCGGCCGCGCTTTGGATACGGCCGAGGTTCCGGACGATGCGGCCCAGGTCCACCTCAGCCCGAAGGTCGCGGCCTTCGGGGTGGTGCCTCAGGGGTTCGAGCTGGTGCTCGTTCACGCCAGCTACTCGGCCAGGCCCTGTTCCGCCAGCCAGCGCTCGGCGTCGATGGCGGCCATGCAGCCGCTGCCCGCCGCCGTGATGGCCTGGCGATAGACGTGGTCCTGCACATCCCCGCAGGCGAAGACGCCCGGAATGGTCGTCCGGCTGGAACCCTTCTCCACCTGCAGGTATCCGGTCTCGTCCATGGGCAGCTGGCCCGCGAAGAGGCCGGTGTTGGGCTTGTGGCCGATGGCCACGAAGAGTCCCTCCACGGGCAGCTCCGATTCGGAACCATCCACGGTGTCCTTGAGCTTCAGGGCGCGGATCTTCTCGACCTTCTCGCCCATGGGGGTTTCCAAGGTCGAGGTGAGCACGTCGAGCACCACCTTGTTCCAGACGGGATGGATCTTTTCGTTGGCCAGGGCGCGGTCCTGCATGGCCTTGGAGGCGCGGAGCTTGTCCCGGCGATGGATGAGGTGCACCTTGGTGGCGAATTTGGTGAGGAAGGTCGCTTCTTCCACGGCCGTGTCGCCGCCGCCCACCACGGCGATCTCCTTGCCGCGATAGAAGAAGCCATCACAGGTGGCGCAGGCGCTGACGCCGCCGCCGGAACGGGAAAGGTGCTCGTCTTTGCCGATGCCCAGCCACTGGGCCGATGCGCCCGTGGCGATGATCACCGCATCGGCGGTGTACTCAGCCTTGTCCGTCTTGAGGCGGAAGGGCCGGACCTGAAGCTCGGCCTGCAGCACGGTCTCTGACTTGATGGTGGTGCCGAAGCGCAGCACCTGCTCCCGCATCTCGTCCATGAGCGCAGGCCCGGCGATGCCCTGCCGGAAACCGGGGAAGTTCTCGACTTCCGTGGTGATGGTGAGCTGGCCGCCGGGTTGTGCGCCTTCCAGGACCAGGGGGGCCAGGTTGGCCCTCGAGGTGTAGAGGGCCGCGGTGTAACCGGCGGGGCCGGTACCGATCACGATGACTTTATGGTGGCTCACGAATTCTCCTGGCAAACACACGGGCTCAGACGCCCAGCTCCATCCTATCGCGCCAGTCCGCGCTCCCGCAGCAGGGCCTCCACCGGGAGGACGTCCGAGGGGACATCGACTCCCAGGCTGAGGAAGGGGGTCGAAGCCACGCCGATGCTGATGCCGGCGGCCAGGGCCCGCAATTGTTCCAGCATTTCCAGCTGTTCCAGGGGGTGGGGCGGCAGCTTGGTGAAGACCCGGAGGGTGTCCGGGCGGTAGGCATAGAGTCCCAGGTGGCGCTTGAAATGGGCCAGCTGATCCGGGCTCATCCAGGGACGGAAGTCCGGTTCGAAGCGGGTGGAACTGCGGAGGTAGGGAATGGGGCTGCGGCTGAAGTAGAGGGCGCGGTCCTGGTCGTCCACCACGACCTTCACGGCATTGGGATTGAAGAGCTCATCCTGGTTGGCGAAGGGGCAGGCCGCCGTTCCCATGGGCAGATCGGGCCGGTCCCTCATGAGGGCCACCACCGAAGCCACGGTTTCCGGGTGCATGGCCGGCTCATCGCCCTGGATGTTCAGCACGCAGTCGAAGGTTTCGCCCAGGGCCGCCAGGGCGGCGGCGGTTCGGTCGGTGCCGGAGGGCAGGGCGGCATCCGTCATCACCGCCTCGCCGCCGAAACCCCGGACGGCAGCTGCGATGCGGCCATCATCCGTGGCCACCACCACGCGATCCACCCCTTCGGCTCGCTGGGCCGCCTCGAACACCCACTGGATCATGGGGCGCCCGCAGATGAGGGTCAGGGGTTTGCCAGGGAAACGGCTCGCCTGGTAGCGGGAGGGAAGCACGGCTAGGGTTCGCATCGGATCAGTTTAGGGTGGATTCCCGGATTGGGAGCGGGTGACCGTGCCCGTTCCCGGCCAGATGCGGGGAGGGAACGCCGAACTCCAGCCCGGAGGGAAGTGTGCCGAAGGAGGGGGTGGAGGGTCGGGTGGACGGATCGTTCGAGGACATTTGGGGAGAATGGGAAGACCTGTTCAGCCAGGCCAGGGTCGCCCTGGCCCGACTCTCCGAAAGCCAGCCTGCCCACGTGATGCAGGAGACGGTGAACAGCTTGTTCCGTTCCATGCACACCATGAAGGGGATGGCGGGCATGCTCGGCTACCCGAGTTTCGCCAAGGCCGCGCACCGCATGGAGGACATCTTCGACCTCCTGCGCAAGGGACGGCTCCGGTCCTCGGATTCGCTCGTCGAGGTGCTCGAAAGCGGGCTGCTGGCCCTGGAAACAGGCATGCAGAGCCTTCGGAAGGGGCGGCCCGAACCCGAGGACTATCTCTATGAACATCGCCGGCAGCTGGGAGAACTGGAGGCCTTGGCCCGTCCCAGCGAGGGGCGGACCCATGATCTGACGGCCATGCTGGACCTGCCTCCGGATGTGCAAAAAGCGCTCTCCGAATACGAGCGGTCCCGGGTCACGGCCCTGCTCATGGATGGCATGCCCATCCATGGCGTGGCCATCTGCCTGGACTTCGTCACCTTCGACGAGCGGCTGAGAATCTATGGCGATGCCCTCTCCAGTCGCGGTGAATTGATTTCCACCCTCCCCTGGGAGACTGCCGAAGCCATGGAGGGCATGGCCTTCATGCTGGTGGTGGCCTGCCCGGAACTTTCGGTGGAAGCGCTCCCCGCCTTGCCCGGCGAAATCCTCGAGATCCGCCTGCTGGCGGATCCGTCCCGGGTGCCGTCGGACCTTCGCGAAGAGCCTGCCGAACCACAGGCCGAACCGGAGCCTGTGGTGGAAGCCCAGGCTCCCGCGACCCAGGCGCCTGCTGCCCCGGAAGTGGAAGTGCTCAGGCTTCCCGCCCATCAGGTGGAAGTCCTGGAAGGCCGGATCATGGCCGTGGCCCATCTGCGGGATGCGGCGAGCCGCGCTTCCAGGCAGGGCTGCGATCCATCGGTCCCTCCACTGCTCCGGGGCATGGAAGCGGGGCTGCTCGAAGTCCAGAAGTCCTTTCTCCAGATGCGGATGGTCAAGGTCGAGAACCTGTTCAGCCGCATCGAGCCCATGGTGAAGAACCTCAGCCGCGATCTCGGCAAACCCGTCAAGCTCGCGTTCCAGGGCGGAGACCTCGAGCTGGAACGGAACCTGGTCGGGAAGCTCATCGAACCCTTCCTCCACCTGGTCCGCAATGCCATGGATCACGGCCTGGAGCTGCCCTCGGAACGGGCTTCCATGGGCAAGAACGAAACCGGAAGCCTGCGGATTTCGGCCTCCCAGCGGGGACGCAATCTTCGTTTCGATATCCGCGACGACGGGCGGGGCTTCGATCTGGACCGCATTCGGGCCCGGGGGGTGGTGCTGGGGCTGATCCGGGAAGGCGAGGAACTGAGCCCTGACCGGCTCCATCGTCTGGCGCTGGAACCGGGCTTCTCCACTCAGGAAAAGGCTTCCCAGATCTCGGGTCGGGGCGTCGGCATGGATGTGGTTCGGGCCGAAGTGGAAGGTCTCGGTGGGGAGTTGCACCTCTCCAGCGAAGCCCGGCGGGGCAGCCTCGTGCGGCTGAGCATTCCCCTCAGCCGCGCCGTCATGAGTTGCCTGAAGGTGAAGTGTGACGGCCAGGCCTTCGGGATTCCCCTCGGCAGCGTGCTTCGGGCCCAGGCGGGACGGATGCTCCGGAAAGCGGGGGATGCCATCGAGGTCCTGGGCATGTCCCTCCCCCTTGAATCTCTGCAGGCCTGTCTGGGCCTTTCCGAGCCCGATGGGCAGCGGGCCCTGGTGGTGATTTCCCAGGCTGGCGCATCGTCCCGGAGCGTGGCCGTGGCCATCGGCGTGGACGAGGTGATCGGTCGCACGGAGGTGCTGCTGAGAAGCCTTCCGGAACTCGCCCAGGCCAAGGGCATCATGGGCGGATGCCCCCAGGAGGATGGCGTGCTGTGGGTTCTGGATCCGGAGGCGATCCTCGGTCTGGCCATGGATTCCCTCATGCGGCGGGTGGCCCGTGTCTGACCTTGTCGCCTGCCTCCACGCGCGAGTCGCCTCCCGCGACATCCTGCTGCCCTTGAGGGACTTGAGGGAGGTCCTCCCCGCCACTCCGGTGGCGCTGCTGCCCGGGAGGCCGCGCGGAATCAAGGGCGTGGTGGTTCATGAGGGGGAATTCCTCCCGGTCCTGGCCTGGGAAGAAATGCCAGGCTGCAGGGTCGCCAAGGGGCAGCCCGAAGCGCTTGCGGTGCTTCGCCCTCGATTGGGAATTTTCCTTGATCTGATGTTCGGAACCGTAGATGTGGATCCGGATTCATGGATCGAACCTCCTCCCGAGGACCCCTGGCGCGCCTGGCTGGGCGCCATGGTTCACGGGGCAACAGGGGACCTGCCACTGCTGGATGCGGATCGTCTGGTGGCGCTGCTTCACGCGTTCCGGAGCGAACACTGACCACGATCGCTGTTCATGCCATGATTGGTGTTCGTTCTGGAGGGTCCGTTGAATCGTCGTCTTGCCATGTCTGTCGGAATCACGGCCACGGGGGAGTGCTTCCCGCCCAAGGTCGTCACCAATGATGATTTGTCCAAGTTCATGGAAACCAATGACGAATGGATCCGGACCCGCACGGGCATCCGGGAGCGCCGCTGGGTGGAGCCGGGGGTAGGGGCGTCCCAGTTGGGGGCCCCGGCCCTGCAGATGGCCCTGGACAACCGGGGCATGAAGGCTTCCGAACTCGATTTGATCATCGTGACGACCGTGACGCCGGACACGCTATTCCCCGCCACGGCTTGCCGCATCCAGCATGCCATCGGCGCGGAGAACGCCTTCGGCTTCGATCTGAACGCCGCCTGCTCGGGCTTTCTCTATGCCCTGACCACGGCGGCCAGCATGGTGGCCGCCGGCGGCGTGCGCCGCGTGGGCGTGGTGGGTGTGGACATCATGTCCACCATCATCAACAAGGAGGACCGGGCGACGTCCGTGCTGTTCGGCGATGGCGCCGGGGCCGTGATCGTGGAGCAGGTGGAGGATGGCCTCGGCATCCTGGATTTCGAGCACAAGGTGGACGGCTCTGGCGGCTGTTTCCTGTACATGCCCGCGGGGGGGTCCCTGAAGCCCGCGACCGCCGAGACGGTGGCAGCCAAGGAGCACTACATCCACCAGGCCGGGAGCGAGGTTTTCAAGAACGCGGTCCGTGAGATGGCGGACAACAGCAAGCTCCTCCTGGATCGGAATGGCCTCAAGGGCGAGGATTTGAAGCTCTTCGTTCCGCACCAGGCCAACATCCGCATCATGGATGCCGCCGCCAAGCGGCTGGAACTCGATCCAGCCCGCATGATGGTGAACATCGACCGCTATGCCAACACCACCACGGCGACCCTGCCCACGGCCATGCACCAGGCTTTGGGGGAGAAGCGGATGACCAAGGGCGACCTCGTCATTCTTTCGGCCTTCGGGGCCGGGTTCACCTGGGGCTCCACTCTCATGCGCTGGGCCTATTGATCCATGCGCGTCATCGCTGGACAGGCCAGGGGGCGGCGTATCGTGGCGCCGCCCCCTGGTGATGCCAGGGTCCGCCCGACGGCGGACCGGGCCCGGGAGGCCCTGTTCTCCATTCTTCAGCGCTGGCCCAGGGGGCCCTTCCTGGATCTGTGTGCGGGGACGGGGGCCGTGGGCGTGGAAGCCTGGTCCAGGAACTACGCTCCCGTGACGTGCGTCGAGGCCTTCGAACCGGGCCTGACCTGTCTGAGGCGCAATGCCGCGGGTACCGGTGTTGTTATTAAGCGCTCTGAATTGAAACAATTAAAGGTAGATGATTTCCAGGGCCAGGCCGTGATCTTCCTGGATCCTCCCTACGATCTGGCCCAGGCGCTCTGGGGCCAGATGTCCGCCCGGATGGCGCAATGGATCGCCCCATCCGGGGTCCTGGTCTTTGAGACCGACCGAAATACGATGCTGGAATTACAGAACGGATGGGTACTGGCCGAAACGCGTGAGTATGGTGCCGCTCGATTCCATTTCTGGACCCCAGCCTGACGAGAGGCTGGAAGCTTCGCTTCCCATACCCGCCGCGGACCGGGCCGTGGTCCTGGGCCGCCTCAGATCTGGGGCGTGGCTCATATGGGGCACGGGCTTCTTCGTCACGACCATCCTGTTCCTGCTCGCCGCGCCGCAGGGTTTCCGCATCACGGTTCCCGCCATCCTCATTCTCGGTGTGCTGTACCTCGTGTCGGTGGGCGCCTCGCTCCTTCAAATCGAGAAGTTGGCCCGGCTCATGGCCTCGCAGCCGATGGGTCCCGACCTCTTCCGCCCCCTGACGCGGTTCCCCCAGACTTCGGCCCTGCTGGTACAGGGGGTGGGTGCCTGCCTCAGCCTTGGCAGCTACCTGTGGGAACGGCTCTACCTTGGCCAGAGCATCTGGATCAGCTTCATCACGATGGTGATGTTCGGCGTGATCTCCGCTCTGGTCAGCATCTACCAGCACTTCCTGGCCAAGCAGAACCTGATGAGGGTCTACAAGATCCTGGCGAACCAGCCGGGCTTCAACGACTCCATATCCCGGTTCATGACGAGCCTCCGGGCGAAGTTCGCCTTTGGCGTCCTGGGGCTCACGGGCGGAATCCTGGTGGTTTCCATCCTGATTTCCGGACTGACCATCCAGACTTCCATCCGGGCGAAGGTGACGACCTATGCCCAGAATGAGCTCGCGAATCTCGCGGATTCAGTGGCCTTCGTCTCGGAGATGAATGCGACTTCAGAGGACATGAATGATTTCCTCGGCACCCTGAAGCTGGGCGCTGGCGGAGGGGTTTCCCTCCGGCTTCCGGCCGCGAAGGGCGGCCAGATCCTGGGCTCGAAAGTGGCGGTAAGAGGGGCCGGAGACATCCTGGCCGTCTATCCGATGCCTGACGGCTCCGAGCTGCGGGCCGTGATCCCCGAGTCGGAATACGCCGGTGCCATCTGGAAATCCCTGGCCCCGAACCTGGCCATCCTGGCGCTGGCCGGCATTTTCCTGACCTACTTCCTCGGCATCATCCTCAGGGATGTGCAGCACCCGCTGGTGCTTTTGAGCCGCAACGCGGAACTGGTGGGGGATGGCCGCATCGATCGCCAGGACGCGGTGTACAGCGATGACGAAGTGACCGCCCTGGTGAAGGGCTTCGGACACATGGTGGCCAGCCTCCGGGGGATGGTGGTCCAGATCCGCATCGCGACGCGGGATCTCGGCCGGGCTTCGACGGC
Organism: Geothrix sp.; assembly: GCA_035255365.1. GTDB lineage: Bacteria > Acidobacteriota > Holophagae > Holophagales > Holophagaceae > Geothrix. The sequence goes on along the minus strand of DATEZS010000070.1, from coordinate 12,903 downwards.
CATCCGCGAATCCGGCGATGGCGTCCGCCAGTCCAACCGCGGCCAGCGGCAGCTCATCGAATCGTTCCATCAGGAGATCAACGATCTCAGCGAGACGTCCATCGGCATCAGCGCCAGTTCCATGGAGCTGAGCCTCGCGTCGGAGAGCACCAACGCCACCATCGTTGAAATGGCGGCCAGCGTTCAGCAGATCAACCAGAGCATGGATGAGCTGATGCTGGTGGTGGAGGGGATCACCTCCGCCATCCGGGACTTCGACACGGCCATCCAGAATGTGGGCAAGAACATCGACCACCTCGCGGACCAGGCGGAACACACCAAGGAGTTCGCTGAGAACCTCGAGCAGAGCACGTCGGCCATCGACGACAGCGTGAAGATCGCCCAGCGCTATGCCAAGAAGGTGATCAACAACGCCGGCAGGGGCATGGAACTGGTCGCGAGGAACCGGGACAAGATCTCGGTCATCGAGCGGGTGGTGCAGGATTTCCATGGGACCACGCGGACCCTCCTCCAGCTCGGCTCGGACATTGCCAAGATCCTCGACTACATCGAGGACCACGCCCAGCAGACCAACCTGCTGGCCCTCAATGCCGCCATCCTGGCGTCCCAGGACAGCGGCGGTGGCGACGCCCAGACCAAGGGCTTCTCGGTGGTGGCGGACGAAATCAAGCAGCTGGCCGAGCAGACGGGGCGATCCACCCAGGAGATCCAGCTGATCATCGGGACGCTCCAGGCGGAGATCCGCAAGGCCAACCAGCAGGTGGAACTCGGCCTCGATGCGGTCAAGGATGGCGCGGAATCCGTCGCCCAGAGCCATGACGCCCTGCAAGCCATCCTGGAGTCCGTCAGCGAAGTGGACAGCGTGGTGGAAAGCATCCTCACGGAGACGCTCCAGCAGGCTGGCCAGGCCTCCCTGATCCACGATGCCAACCGCAACATCCACACGCAGGTGGAAACCATCCGCTCCGTCATCGCGGAGCAGCAGCAGACCAGCAACTACATCCTCTCCCTGGCCATGAACGTGCAGGAAGCCACCAGCGTCGTGCGGGATTCGACCAAGGAGCAGAGCATCGGCAGCGACGAGATCGCCAAGGCCATGGAACAGGTCCGGTCCCTGGCGAGCGACCTGCACGAGATCCTGGCCCGCCAGGAGGATCATGTGGTGTCCCTGAAGGGCACCATGAACCAGGTGCTCGGAAAGGCCATCGAAAGCGAGCAGGCCATCGAGGCATCCACGGGCGCCGTGGAGCAACTGGGGGCCCAGGTGCACATGCTGAACCGCGAGGTCAACCTCTTCAAGCTGTAGCTGCGCTGGTAGGCTGAAGACATTCCCGGGCCCTTGCGCATGATCCGTATCTCGATCAAGACCAAGCTGAGTGCTGTCATCAGCACCCTGGTCCTGTGCTTCATCGCCTTCAACCTGCTCTACTATCCGCGTTGGGTGGAGCGGCAGATCCGCACCCAGAGCGAACTCAGCGCACGCCAGGTGGCCGAAACCGCGAGCTATGCGCTGGGTCCAGCCATCACCACGGGCAGCAACCGGGACATCGCCAGGGTGCTCCAGGGAGTGCAGAACATTCCATCCTTCCGGTTCAGCGCCGTCTTCGGATCCAAGGGCGAGCCCCTGGACAGCACGCCCACCACCCCGGATTGGGCCTCCAGCGAGCTGCTCAAGGATGGCGTATCGCGCACCTTCACCCACGGGGACGATCGGATGCTGGTGGCAGTGGCACCGGTGTTCTACGAGGAGCCGCACGCCGACCAGGTGGGGACCCTGGTCATCGGGTTCACCACGGAGGGCATCCAGCAGGCGGTAAGGGAGAACATCAAGGCAAGCCTGGCTGTCGGATTCATTACGCTGATCCTAGGGGTCGGGGGCGCGGTCGTACTTTCCAATCGCTACCTGAGGCCGGTCCTCCAGTTGACCGAGGCCGCGCAGAAGGTGGCGCAGGGCAATCTCGAAACCGTTTCCGTCAAGGTTTCCACCATGGATGAGATCCAGGATCTCAGCCAGTCCTTCGAGGTCATGACCGACAAGCTGCGGGTCTCCAGGGATGAAATCGAGCGGCAGAACCGGCTGCTGGAATACCGCGTGCAGGAGCGGACCCGGCAGCTCATGGAGACGATCTGGGAGCTTGAAGAGATTCGCGGCAATCTTGAGCAGCTCGTGCAGGAGCGCACCAGGGGATTGGAGCAGGGGCGCGCCGAGCTGAAGGCCTGGGCCAATACCCTCGAGGAGAAGGTCCAGGAGAAGACGCAAGCCCTTCAGGCCTTGAACAATGATTTGCTCACCAGCTACCAGCAACTCAAGGAAGTGGACCGGCTCAAGGATGAATTCCTGGCGAACATGAGCCACGAACTGCGCACGCCCCTCAATTCGATCATCGGCTTCTCCGGGATTCTCGTCCAGGACGCAGAAGACCGACTGGATGAGGAAACAAAAGACGATCTTCAAATCATCTACCAGAATGGCCGCTCGCTCCTGGGGCTCATCGATTCCATTCTCGATCTCTCCAAGATCGAAGCAGGCAAGATGGAACTGGAACTCGAGGAAATCGACCCCGTACCTCTGCTCGACGAGGTGAAAGCCATGGCCGCGGGACTCATCCACCGGAAATCCATCGACCTGCTCTATGAGCGCCCTGAGGGGGTCTTCCGGGTCATGGGAGACAAAGCCCGGCTGCGCCAGGTGTTCACCAATCTGGTGGGCAACGCCATCAAATTCACGGAAGCGGGGCAGGTTCGCATATCGGCGGAGAAGACCGAATCCAGGCTGCTGGTGCGCATCTCGGATACCGGGATCGGCATGTCCCCCGATGAGATAGAAAGGCTCTTCAAGCCCTTTCAGCAGGTGGATGGCAGCATCACCCGCCGGTTCGGTGGGACCGGCCTGGGGCTGGCCATCAGCCAGCGCTTCATGACCCTCATGCGCGGTCACATTCGGGTGGAAAGCAAAAAGGGCGAAGGGAGCGTGTTCGAAGTTGACATGCCCCTGCTTGGGAGGGACTCCGCATGAGTGAGGGGACGCCCGTCATTCTCTACATCGAGGACAACGCCATGAACTGGCGCCTGGTGCGGCGCCTGCTGTCCAGGGCCGGCTACGAAACCCATTGGGCGGAGGATGGCCTCCAGGGCTGCGAAATGGCTTCGACGCTCAAACCGACCATGATTCTGCTCGATATCAACCTGCCAGGGCTGTCCGGATTCGAGGTGGCCACCAAGCTGCGCAAGGATCCGGCCCTCAAGGACACGGTGATCGTGGCCTTGACGGCCAAGACCCTCAAGAACGACAAGGAAACGGCCCTGGTGACCGGGTGCGACGGTTTCATCTCGAAGCCCATCGATCCTTTCCTCTTCGTCGGCCAGGTGGAGGCGTATCTCGGAGGCCAGCGGGACAAGCTGGATGAGGCCAGGGAAGGTCCGGCCCTGCGCCAGTTCAGCCAACAGGTGGTGGCCCATCTGGAGGCCCAGCTCCGGGAGGCCCAGGATGGCAATCGCAAGCTGCTCGAAGCCCAGTCGGAGCTCGAACAGCGCAGCCAGCACCTGACCCGGCTGCTGGCCCTCAGCCGCGACATCATCCAGATCAAGGATGTGCAGGAGATCGAGGCCCGGGTGTTCAGCCAACTGTGCCAGGAACTCATGCTGGATCGCATTCGAGCCTACCGCCTGGACGGCAGCGGCGCCTACTATCAGGGCCATGTCTGGACGGGGGAGGGGGTCGCGCCGGTGGAAGTGCTTTCCTCTGACCAGGCCCTGGCGGCCTGGGCGAAGTCATTGGATCGCTATGAAGTGCTCACGGGTGAGGAACTCCGCTACAGTCCGGCCTGGGAATTGGGCCTCAGCCTCGGATTCTGGGGCGCCCAGAGCCAGGGTTTCATCAGACCCCTGCGGAGCCGGTCCGAAAATGGCGGACTCTGGGGTTTCCTGGTGGGCAGCCGGGAGGGAGCGGGTTTCCTGCCGGTGGAAATCGAACTGGCGGACCTGCATGCGGGGATCCTGCGTGTGAGCCTGGAGAACGCCGATCTCATCACCCATCTCGAGGAGGCCAGCAGAGCCCTGGGGAGCAGCTACGAGGGACTGGAATCCACCTACGAGGCCCTCAAGGAGGCCCAGCGGGCCCTCCGGGTCCAGAACCAGCAGAGTACGCTCGGCTCGCTCTTTCTCACCATGGCCCAGCGCCTGCAGGTTCCCGTGAAGGTGCTGATGGATGAAACCGCCACGCTGGCGGAAATCATGGACCAGCCCGATGCCGTCACTACGGACCGGGTCCAGTGTCACCGCGCCATGGACCGGATCCGGGGATCCATCTCGGAGGTGGATGACCTGGTCAGATCCCTGATCGCCCGGGCGGGCCAGTCCGAATCCAAGCCCCCGGAATGGATTCATCTGCACGCCCTGGTGTCCCAGGAGGTGGCCATCCTGAGGACTGAGCAGCGGCTTCCCCCGGATCTGCCGGTGGCGATGGAATTCCAGGCGACCCGCGATCTTCTCTTCGGCGTGTACCGGGATTTCTCCCAGCTGCTGAGCCACATGCTTTCCCACGCGCTGGTGGGGCTGCCCTCCCAACTCTGCCTGCGAACCTCCGGCGGCGAGGGTGAGCTTCAGCTGGAACTGGAAGATGACGGAGAAACTGTGGACATGGCAAGCCTGGACTCCGCCTTCGAACCCTTCCTGGATCTGCGGAAGGGTCCGGATACCGGCCTGCGGCAACCCGGCCAGAATCTTCCCGCCTGCGCCCAGCTGGTGCAGGCCTACGGGGGCAGGATCGAGATCCTGGCGCGGGAGCGGGGTTCTCTGCTTCGCGTGAGCATTCCGCTCATGTAGGAAGGTGCAGACCTACCGTGTGACAACCTTCTCGATGCGTTTTTCGTAGGCCGTTCCCAACACCAGGCGGTGCACGAAAATCCCAGGCGTATGGATGGCATCGGGGTCCAGCTCGCCCACTTCGACCAGCTCCTCGACTTCCGCGATGCAGACTTTCCCGCAGGTGGCGGCCATGGGATTGAAATTCCTGGCGGTCTTCCGGAAGACCAGATTGCCCAGCCGGTCCGCCTTCCAGGCTTTGACCAGGGCGAAATCGGCCACGATGGCCTGTTCCATGACGCAGTCGCGACCCCGGAAACGGCGGATCTCCTTGCCTTCGGCGATGAGGGTCCCGGCCCCCGTGGGCGTGAAGAAGGCCGGGATCCCCGCCCCCCCCGCACGCATTCGCTCGGCCAAGGTGCCCTGGGGCACCAGCTCCACTTCCAGCTCCCCGCTCAGGAATTGCCGCTCGAATTCGGCATTCTCGCCCACATAGCTGCTCACCATCTTGTGGATCTGGTGATTGCCCAGGAGGATGCCCAGGCCGAACCCATCCACCCCCGCATTGTTCGAGTAGCAGGTGAGATTCCGGACCCCGCGACTGGCCAGGGCTGCGATGAGGTGTTCGGGAATCCCGCAGAGGCCGAACCCGCCGACGGCGAGATGGGCGCCATCCGGGATGTCCTGTACGGCTTCCAATGCGCTGCTGACGAGCTTGTTAATCATGTTGGAACACCCATGCAATGTCCCATCAGTATGCCATCTCTGGCATCCTGCTCCAGACCCTGTGTCCTTCTTCGAGGTGAATCGCATGTTTCCAGCCTTGGTTGCATTCGTCCTCCAGACCGCTCCTCCCGCTCTCCCGGCCGCCCCAGATCCAGCGCTCCTCGTGGACGCGCGCGAAGTGCACCTGAAGGGCATCCGCAAGCTCACGGGAACCGGCTCCAATGCCGAGGCCTACTGGTCCCATGACGGGAAGAAGATCATTTTCCAGAGCACCCGGGACGGCGCCGCCTGCGATCAGCTGTTCACCATGAACGCGGATGGCACCGGGCAGACGCGGGTGAGTTCCGGCAAGGGGCGGATCACCTGCGGGTGGTTCCTGCCCGGAGATCGCCGGATCATCTATGGCAGCACCCACTGGGCGGGACCGGACTGCCCCCAGGGGCCGCCCTTCACGCCGGGCAAATACCAATGGCCGGTCTTCCAGGGCTATGACCTGACCATCGCGAATGTAGATGGCTCCGAGGCGAAGCCGTTCCTGCCGGCCCCGGGCTACGACGCCGAGGCGACCGTGGCGCCGAACGGCAAGTGGATCGTCTTCACCAGCGAACGGGGCGGCGATGTGGATGTGTGGCGCTGCGACTTGGATGGCAGGCACCTCCTCCGCCTGACGGACGGCGTGGGCTACGATGGCGGCGCCGTCTTCAGCCCGGATTCCAAGCTCATCGCCTGGCGCACGAACTATCCCAAAGGCGAGGTCGCCACCGCGAAATACAAAGATCTGCTGAAGGACCATCTCGTCGAGCCCATGGAGATGGACATCTGGGTGATGAATGCGGATGGCACGGGAAAGCACCAGGTGACGAAACTGCCCGGAGCGGCCTTCGCACCCATTTTCACCCCCGATGGCAAGGGCATCGTGTTCGCCAGCAACCACCATGACAATGCCGGGAAGGGCCGTGAGTTCGACCTGTTCCGGATCAACCTCGACGGAACAGGGCTTGAGCGGATCACCTTCACGGGCCTCTTCAATTCCTTCCCGCATTTCAGCCCGGATGGCCACAAACTCCTCTGGGTCAGCGGCCGCCAGCCGAGGGGTACCCGGCAATTCGATGTTTGCGTGGCCGAATGGATCCCTTGAGTCGTCAACCTGCGGTATTCCTGGACCGGGACGGGACCCTCAACGAAGAGGTGGACCACCTTTGCCGGCCTGAAGAGCTGCGCCTGATACCGGGTGCGGCCGAGGCCGTGGCCAGGCTCAATCAGAGGGGCATCCCGGTGGTGGTGGTCACCAACCAGAGCGGCATCGGCCGCGGGTATTTCGGCTGGGCGGAGTTCGAAGCCGTCATGGACCGCTTGAAGGAACTGCTGGCCGAGAAACAGGCCTGGATGGACGCCGTCTATGCCGCGCCCCACCATGAGAAGGGGCAGGGCGAATATGCCGTTGTGGACCATCCGGATCGGAAACCCAATCCTGGCATGCTGCTTCGGGCAGCGGAGGAGCATGGCCTTGATCTCTCCCGGTCCTGGATGGTGGGCGACAAGGATCTTGATCTCGAGGCCGGCCGCAATGCGGGCTGCCGGGTGGCCCTGGTGCGGACCGGCTACGGCCATCGCATGGACGGTACCAAGGCTGATCTAGTGGCCGCCGATCTGCCGGAGGCCGTGGCGCACATCTTGGCGCAGTGGCCATGATCCTGGTCGAAAAGGGGAACCTGGTCGCAGGAGTCCTTCTCCAGCGCTACAAGCGGTTTCTCGCGGATGTGCGCCTGGAGGATGGCCAGGTGGTCACGGCCCATTGCACCAACACGGGTTCCATGGCCACCTGCTGGGAGGCCGGCGACCGGGTTCTGCTGGAGCGCGCGGCGAATCCCGATCGGAAGCTGAAGTTCACCTGGCTGGCGGTGGAACGGGGCGGCGGCTGGGTCGGCGTCGAGACCGGGATGCCCAACCGGGTGGTGGCCGAGGCCGCGCGGAAGGACGCGATTCCGGGGCTAGCAGGGCTCTCCGAGGTGCGCACCGAAGTGCGCTACGGGCAGGAACGCAGCCGCATTGATGTGCTCGCGCGGGATGGCGCCGGAAAACAAATCTTCATCGAGGTGAAGAACACCACCTTGAAGTCCGAGACCTGGGCGCTCTTCCCGGATTCCGTCACGGAGCGGGGAACCAAGCATCTCCGGGAGCTCCAGTCCATGGTGGGTGAAGGCCATGGCGCGGTCATCGCGTTCTTCGTCCACCGCACGGATGTGACCTGTTTCGATGCGGCCCGCGAGATCGATCCGGCCTACGCCCAGGAACTGGACAGGGCGGCGGCGGCGGGAGTCGTGGTGCTGCCCCTGGCTGTGCGCCTCATCACAACCCGGAGCCCGGACGGGCTCTGGTCTCTGGGCTGGGAGCTCCCGGGCCTTCTGCCTTGGGTTCGGCGTGGCTAGACTGAAGGCTTGAGGAGCCCAGATGTCTGATCTCATGAAGACCCCGCTGAACGCCGCCCACCGGGCCTTGAACGCCAAGATGGTGGATTTCGGAGGCTGGGACATGCCGGTGCAGTACCCGGCGGGCATCCTGGCCGAACATGAGGCTGTGCGCACCAAGGCGGGCCTTTTCGATGTGAGCCACATGGGCGAGATCCGCGTGAAGGGCCCCGGCGCCTTGGCCCTGGTGGAGCACCTCACCCCGAATGCCGTCTCCAAGCTGGTCATCGGACAGGTCCACTACACCGCCTTCCTGTACGAAAACGGCACTTTCGTGGACGATCTCCTGGTCTACCGAGAAGGCGAGGAGGAATTCCTCCTGGTGGTGAACGCCGGCAATTCCGACAAGGATTTCGCCTGGGTGCAGCAGAATGCCAAGGGTTATGACTGCACGGTGGTCAACGAAAGCCCCATGACGGGCCAGATCGCCCTGCAAGGCCCTCTGGCCGTGGCGATCCTCCAGCCCCTGACCCAAACCCCTCTGGACCCCATCGGCTACTACTTCTTCACCCACGGGGAGGTGGCTGGCATCAAGTGCCTGATCAGCCGCACTGGCTACACCGGTGAGGATGGTTTCGAACTCTACTGCGCTGCGGGCGATACGGAGAAGATCTGGAATGCCGTGATGGCGGCAGGAACCCCCATGGGTCTCCTCCCCGCTGGCCTGGGCTGCCGGAACACCCTGCGCCTGGAATGCAAGATGGCCCTCTACGGCCATGAAATCGACGACAGCATTCATGCCCTTGAAGCTGGTCTGGGCTGGATCGTCAAGCTCGACAAGGGCGACTTCATCGGTCGCGAGGCCCTGCTGGCCGCCAAGGCGGCCCCGGCTCCCCGCAAGCTCGTCGGTTTCAAGACCCTCGAGAAGCGGGATATCGCCCGCGATCACATGCCGGTGGTCCAGGACGGGAAACAGATCGGTTTCGTCACCAGCGGCGCCCCGTCGCCCACCTGCGGCATCAACCTGGGACTGGCCTATGTTCCCACGGAGATGGCCAAGATCGGCGGTCGCATCCACATCGACATCCGCGGGCGGGCCGTGCCGGCGGAGATCATTCCCACGCCCTTCTACAAACGCCAGAAATAGGTTCCACTCATCTTTCAGCCAACCCATCATCCCTGCCCACCTTTGGAGGACCCATGTTTCCCGCCGACCTGAAATACACCAAGGATCACGAATGGCTGAAGCCCGCGGGCGACGGCACCGCGCTGGTGGGCATCACCAACTACGCCCAGGACGCCCTGGGAGACGTGGTCTTCGTCGATCTCCCGGAAGTGGGCGCCACCTTTGGCGGCGGTGAGGAATTCGGCACGGTGGAGTCGGTGAAGACGGTTTCCGAACTGAACATGCCCTCCCCGGCCGAAGTGCTTGAAGTGAACGAGACCCTGGCCAGCCATCCCGAAGCCGTGAACGAGGATCCCTACGGCAAGGGCTGGATGCTCAAGATCAAGCTCACGGAGGGACTCAGTGCGGATCTTCTGGACGCCACCGCGTACCAGGCTCTGGTGAGCGCCGAAAGCCACTAGGCTGATGCCGCTGCCGATCCTGACCACCCTGTTCCTGGGGACGCTGCCGGTGCAAGCTCCGGCCGCGTCCCCTCAGCCTATTCCCGTTTTGATGACCACCACCCAGTCCCCAATGACGGATCCGGAACGCATCAAGCGCCTCCAGGGCCTGGTGGAGGCGGCCGAGCAGGCGGTGGAAGCGGCGGATGAAAATGCCGCAGTGGACCGATCGGACGAAGCGGATGTCCTCACGGCGGACTGGCCCCTGGAGCTGCTCAAGCGCCCGGAGGTGCAGGCGCTGCTGCAGCGGCTCAAGGATGTCCAGGTGCAGCTGGATTCCAGTGCGGATGCGGAATCCGAGCCGGGGCTCAAGGCCTCGGAGGAAGTCGTCGCCATCAGCGGGGACGAACTCCGGGCCGAACTGGAAAGGGTGAAGCAGGCGGAGCAGGGGGCTTCCTATGACTTCCCCATCGATCTCAATGACAAGGTCCTCACCTGGGTGAAGCTGTTCTCGACCACCAAGCGCGGCTTCATGGAGAACGCGCTGGGCCGGGCCTCTCAATTCCTTCCGATGATCCGCCAGGTGTTCGCGGAAGAGGGCGTTCCTTCCGATCTGGCCTACCTCGCCGTCATCGAATCCGGGTTCCGCAACGAGGCGAAGAGCCGCGCCAAGGCCGTAGGCATGTGGCAGTTCATCCGGTCCACCGGCCGCATCTATGGCTTGACTGCCAACTCCTGGCTGGAGGAACGTCGGGATCCCGTGAAGGCCACCCGCGCCGCGGCCCGCTACCTCAAGAAGCTCTATGAGATCACCGGCGATTGGTACCTCGCGACTTCCAGCTACAACGCCGGGCCGCTGACCCTTGAGCGAGCCATCCAGAACCTGGGCACCCGCAACTTCTGGGATCTCGCCCGGTCCCGCTGGCTGCGCACCGAAACCAAGAACTACGTGCCGGAACTCTGCGCCGCGATCCTCGTGGGCCGGAACCCCGAACGCTATGGCCTGAACCTCCAGCCCCTGTATCCCTACGTGTATGAAACGGTGGCCGTGCCGTCCATGACGAGCCTTGCCTCCCTCGCCAAGTGCGCCGACACGGACGTGGCCACTCTGAAGACCCTCAATCCCGAGCTCCTGCGCCCGTCCACGCCGCCCGGCGTCTACACGCTGCGCGTTCCGCCGGGGCGTGCCGTCGAGTGCCTTCGCAGGATGTCCTCCCTGCCCAAGGGCAAGGGCCTGGCCTACAAGTCCTACAGGATCCGCAAGGGCGATACCCTGGCGGCCGTGGCCCGCCGCTTCAAAATGGACCCAGCCGATCTCCTGGACATGAACGATCTCAGCGCCCGCCAATTCAAGGCTGGACGGCGGATCCAGATCCCGCAGGTATCGAAGGAAGGCCCGAAGGCCCGCGCCAGGATGGTCGGCATCGAAGAGGGGAATGGCCGACTGATCGGTCCCCTTCCTGACGTTCCCCCGGTTCCCATGCCGTCCTCCCTTCCCTCCGGTGGAGATGCGCGGCCCGCGCCCACGCCAGTTCCTGAGGCGGTGGCTGCTCCATCCACCGCGGCAGCCGTACCACCTTCGCCCGCAATCAGGGCCGCAGACCCGCTCCCCGTAAAGGCGCCTGAGGCCGGAGACGCGAAACCGCTGCCCCAAAAAACCCTGCGGGCCCGCCCCGGAGACACGCTGGCGAAGATCGCCCGCACCCAGGGGGTTCCCCTCGGCGAACTCATGCGCTTGAATCCCACAAGCGTGAAGGCACTGCATCCCGGGGACGAGGTCCGTCTGCCCGGCAGCGAAGCCGGCCGCGAGGCTGAAGCCAAGGCGACGGGCGAAAATGCCGTGCTCACCTACCGGGTTCAGAAAGGGGAGACCCTCGCCTCCATTGCCCGGAAGCACGGCGTCACGGTCCAGGAACTGAAGGATTGGAACCATCTGAAGAGCGGGCGGATCAAACGCGGCCAACGCCTTCGGGTGCAGCCCCGCTAGAACAGGGCTTGCAAGCTCCGCGAGGGAGTGGGATACTGGTTCTTCCCCATGGGGCCATAGCTCAGCTGGGAGAGCGCTTGCATGGCATGCAAGAGGTCGTCGGTTCGATCCCGATTGGCTCCACCAAACAGAAGGCCACCGCAAGGTGGCCTTCTTGCTGAAACGTGAAGGCCGCCCGTGATGCTCGCATCCCTCAACCATGTCGATCTCAGCTTCGGCCCCCAGGCGGTGCTGAAGGATGTGACCTGGGCTGTGCAGGAGGGTGAGTGCTGGGGCGTCATCGGGCGCAATGGCGCGGGCAAGAGCACGGTGTTCAAGCTCCTGCTGGGCCAGCTGGAGGCTGACCACGGCACCGTCGTCCGCCCCACCAAGGAACGCGGCATCCGTATGGGGCACTATGCCCAGGATCTCATTCCGGAGACCCAGGGCAGCGTCCTGGAAGAAGCCCTGGCGGCCTTCGGCGATGTGGAACGGCTGCAGCATGAGATGCGGGATCTGGAGCATCGCATGGGCGAGGCCGGGGCCCAACTCGATGAGGTGATGGATCGCTACCAGAAGGTCACGGAGGCCTTCGAACGGCTCGATGGTTTCAGCATCCGCGCCCGGGCCGAAAGCATCCTCCAGTCCCTGGGCTTCGCGGCCTCGGATTTCGAGCGCGATGTGGAAACGCTTTCCGGCGGCCAGAAGAGCCGGGTGATGTTGGCCAAGGCCATTCTCAAGGGCCAGGACCTGCTGCTCCTCGACGAGCCCACCAACCACCTCGATCTGCCCAGCCTGCGATGGCTGGAAGACTTCATCCAGAATACGGATGCCACCGTGGCCGTCATCAGCCATGACCGCTACTTCCTGGACAAGATCGCCACTGAAATCCTTGAGCTGGAATTGGCCAAGTCGCGGGTCTACGAAGGCAACTATTCCGAGTTCATGGAGAAGAAGGAACAGGAACTGGCGCTGCTCGAAAGGCACTACGAGCAGCAGCAGGCCTACATCAAGAACCAGGAAGAATATATCCGCCGCAACATCGCCGGGCAGAACACCAAGATGGCCCGCGGTCGGCGCACGCACCTGGCGAAGCTCGACCGCATCCAGAAGCCCCTGCAGGACCGCCGCAAGGTTAAGTTCAGCTTCCCCGAGACCCAGCGCAGCGGTGATGTGGCCCTGGTGCTGGAGAACGCCTCCGTGGGCTGGGGCGGCAAGCCCCTCTACGCGCCTCTGGAGCAACTCCAGATCAAGCGCGGTCAGAAAATGGGCATCGTGGGCCTCAACGGCACTGGCAAGTCCACGCTCCTCAAGGCCATCTCGGAGGAGATTCCCTTCATCACCGGACAGGCCCGCCTGGGCAGCCAGGTGAAGCTGGGCTATTTCGATCAGCACCACAAGAACCTGGATCCCCGCAACACCGTGTTCCAGCAG
>DATEZS010000069.1:0-8173 GCA_035255365.1 Geothrix sp. | reverse complement strand
AGGACCTTCGCATAGAGGAAGATCACGACGCCGACCATGGCGGCCAGGGTGATGCTGTGCCAGAAGACATAGCGGAGGATGGTGCCCTCCTGGCCCTGCTGGTTGGTGGCGACAGAGGCCACCACGAGGCTCTGGGCGTCGATCATCTTGCCCATGACGCCGCCGGTGGTGTTGGCCGCGGCCGTGAGGATCGGGTTCAGCCCGAGCTGCTGGGCGGTGATCTTCTGCAGCCCGCCGAACAGCACATTGGAGGAGGTGTCACTGCCTGTCAGAGCCACGCCCAGCCAGCCCAGCATGGCGCTGAAGAATGGGAAGAGCGCGCCGGTGCTGGCGAAAGCCAGACCCATGGTGGCGTCCAGGCCGGCGGATTTGGTGGTGAAGCCCAGGGCCAGCATGGCGGCGATGGTCAGCAGCGAGATCCGCACGCGGTAGATGGTCTTGCCGAAAATGCTGAGCAGCTCCATGGGCTTGAAGCCGAGGAAGAAACCACCGAGGATCGCGGCGAGCAGCAGGCTGGTGCCCGTGGCCGACAGCCAGTTGAAGACATAGACGGCCGGCTCGGCCGAAGGCTTGGCCACCACGGGAGGGGCTTTGATCACGGCCTTGTGGAGCAGGGGCACCTCGAACTGCTTGCTGGAGATGCCGAGGAGGAAGTTCGGCCTTTCCTTGGTGCCGCCGTTCAGGAAGGTCTTCACTTGCGGGGTGCCCCAGGCGAAGACGAAGAGGGACAGCAGGACCCAGGGCATCCAGGCCCTGACCACCATGCTCCGGGACTGGTCGGGGATCATGGCGTGGGCTTCCTCGCGCTCATGCTCGTAGCGCCAGATGGTCTTGGGCTGCCAGAACTTCAGGAGGATGACGAGGGCCACCATGGAAACGATGGCGCCCGCGATGTCCACCAGCCAGGGGCCGTGGTAGTTGCTGACCAGGAACTGCATGGTCGCGAAGCTGCCGCCGGCGGTGAGGCAGGCGGGCCAGACCTCGAGCATCGCCTTCCGTCCGGCCATGGTCCAGATGATCCAGAAGGGAATCATCAAGGAGAAGACCGGCAGGATGCGGCCCGCCGCGGCACTGAGGCTTTCGAGGGGCAGCCCCGTAACGCCCGCGAGGGCGATGAGGGGCGCGCCCAGGGCGCCATAGGCCACGGGCGCGGTATTGCCAATGAGGGCGAGGCCGGCGGCTTGAAGGGGGCGGAAGCCGAGGCCGATCAGCATGGCCGCCGAGATGGCCACCGGCGTCCCGAAGCCCGCGGCGCCTTCGATGAACGCGCCGAAGCTGAAGGCGATGAGCAACGCCTGGATCCGTCGATCCGAGGCGAGGCCCGCAATGGAATGTTTCACCACTTCGAAGTCGCCGGATTTCACCGAGATGTCATAGATGAAGATGGCGTTCAGCACGATCCAGCCGATGGGCAGGAGGCCATATAAGGCCCCATGGATCGCCGCCATGCCCGCAAAACTGGCCGGCATCTTATAAACGAAGATGGCCACCAGCATGGCCGTGACGAGACCAAGCATGGCCGAGATGTGGGCCTTCACATGCCAGAAGGCCAGCAGGCCCAACAGCACGAAGACTGGCAGCGCGGCTACCAGGGCAGAGAGAAAGATATTCCCCATGACTGGGGAATAGACTTGCGTCCAGGGGGTCATGCAGCCTCCAGGTGAAGAGAAATGAGGGGGAATGCGTTATTCAGAGATCCTGGATATGGAGACTACAAGAGGTCAGGTGGTCAGACCACTTAAAAATGTTGTTTTTCATCACATATTCTTAACTGCTATATTGATATGTCTTAATGTTTTACGAGGGCGTTGGATCGAGCGGAAAGCCTGCCCGGCATGAATTTCGGCCAGTTCAAGCTCGCTAGGATCAAAGCCCTGGAAAGGATCCGGCCTCCCCATGGATTTCACGCCCATCAGGACCAAGCGCCTCTACGAGGAAATCGTGGAGCAGATCAAGCAGTTCATCAGCAACGGCAAGCTGAAACCAGGCGACAAGCTGCTTCCCGAGCGGGAACTGGCGGAGAAGCTGGGGGTCAGCCGGGCCTCTGTCCGGGAGGCCATCCGGACTTTGGACATCCTCGGCGTCATCGATATCAAGCCAGGTGGTGGAACCTTCATCCGCGAGACGGACAACGATGACATCATCCGGCCCCTGGCCATGTTCCTGGCGGTCGAGCAGAACTCCCTGCTCGACATGTTTGAAATGCGGCGCATTTTCGAAACCGCCACGGCTGGGCTGGCTGCCCAGAGAGCCACCAGCGATGAACTGGAGGAGATCCAGGCCACGCTGGTCGGCATGCGAGAGGGCCTCAATGTCAATGACCCGGAGAAAGGCGAGGAATTCGACGCCGCCTTCCATTTCGCCGTGGCGGAGGCCACGCACAACACGCTGCTCATCAAGCTCTTCAAGACCGTGTCCGCGGAGTTCGCCAAGGCCAATTCCGCGGCCCGGCTGCGCCTGTACCACGACAACGAGCTGAATGCCCAGAAGATCATTGATCAACATACAGATATCTACGAAGCCATCCGGTCCCGCTCCCCCGAGGCGGCCTCTGAAGCCATGCTGACCCACCTCCTTTTCGCCGAAGGCGAATTGAGAAAGTGGATTGTCTGAAATTCTTCATTTTCGGGTAACCAGCGCCCCGCGAAAGCCTTGGGCGTCAAAGGCTCTTCCTGGAGCGATTCCGTCCTGGTGGCCAATCCTGGCAGATGATGACGAGGGCACATCGTGTGCCCTCGCCCTTCGGGCGGCAATCGCCTGCGGCGATTTCGTCCTATTTGCCAATCCTGGCAAATGCTGACGCAGGCACATCGTGTGCCTGCGCCCTTCGGGCCGTCGCTGTTAGCGCCGGTCCTATTTGCCAATCCTGGCAAATGGTGGCCCCGGTGGGGTTCGAACCCACGACCAAGCGGTTATGAGCCGCCAGCTCTGACCGCTGAGCTACAGGGCCATTGCCAGTGTAGCAAGGGCAGGGGCCGGCCATCAGAGGCTGCGGCCTCCGCGGGCGAAATCGAGTAATTGGAGGAAGCGGTCGGCCAGGGCTGGAAGGTTGGGCGACTCCAGCAGGAACTGGCGTTCGGCGGGATCAAAATCCAGAGCCATGGCCAAGGTGTTCAGGCGCGCGGTGTCTTCCAGGGGGAGATCCAGCAGCTCCTTGAGCTGGGGCTCGATGCCTTCGGCGGCCGCGTAGGCCGCCAGGCTCTCCATGAGCCGGTGCCGATGGGGGCCTGGCCAGAGCAGGGCATTATCGAAACCGAGTCGTTCCGTTCGGGCTTGCCGGAACGGTTTCCCCGGGACCTCCTCCAGAATCCGCACGGTCTCCTTGCCCTGGACCAGCAGGTTCCAGCGGCCTCCGGTCAGCGGCTCGGCCCTGACGACCTCACCGAGACAGCCCACATCATAGGTGGGTGCCTTTTCGCCGAGGGAGCCCCGCTCCAGCCCATCGCGCATGAGGACCAGGACCACGTGGTTGTGGCCATTCAGGATTTCGACGGTCATCTCCTGATACCGCGGCTCGAATATCTGCAGCGGCAGGAAGGTCTGCGGAAAGAGCACGACCTGCGGGAGGGGAAAGAGCGGGAGGATGGCTGGTAGCATGAACACCTACTTGCCACCGCATCGGAGCCGAAACCGTGAAGGATGAGAACCAGGATTCAACAGGCTCGATTGCCGGAAAAGCCGTGCTCCTCTCCGTGGGCGAAGCACTGGAGGAACTCAAGCAATCCTGGGACCCCAGGGTACTTGATGATTGGTTGGCCATGGTGCTGGGTCGAAGCGGACGGGTGGTGCTGACCGGCATGGGGAAATCGGGGCTCATCGCCCAGAAGATTTCCGCAACCTTGTCGTCCACCGGATGCCCGAGCTTCTTCCTGCACCCTGCCGAAGCCCTTCATGGCGACCTGGGCATGGTCACGCCGGAGGATTCCATTCTCGCCTTGTCCAACAGCGGGGAGAGCGAGGAGGTTGTCCGCCTCCTGCCGAGCCTGGTGCGCCTGGGGCTACCCATTGCCGCCATCACGGCCCGGCCGGAGAGCAGCCTTGGTCAGGCGGCCACTTGGCGCTTCAGTTATAAGCTCCCGGCAGGAGAGGGCTGTCCTCTGGATTTAGCCCCCATGGCCAGTACGACCCTGCAGCTGATCTGGGGAGACTTGCTGGCTTCCGCTCTGATGACCCGGCGAGGATTCACCCGGGACCACTTTGCGCTCAATCATCCCGGTGGAGCTTTGGGTGCCAAGTTGATAAAGGTGGGTGTCTTAGCCCATAAAACTTGGCCAGTGGTGAGCGCTTCCGCCAGCCTGACCCAGATCCTCAGGGCCATGAGCGAAGGCCGGCTCGGGATGACCAGCGTCATGGATGGCGCAACGCTCCTGGGCGTGATCACCGATGGGGACCTCCGCCGGGCTCTGGAAACCGCGGAACGGTCCGGAACCAATCCACTCTCGCTCGTGGCCGACCAGATCATGACGAAGAACCCCACATGCATCGATGAAGATGCGCTTGCCATAGAAGCCGCCACCCGGATGGAGGCTCGGAAGATCACGTTCCTCATGGTGCAGCAGGCAGGCGTCCCATGTGGGGTTATCCATATTCATGATCTTTTGCAGGCAAAGGTCTTGTGAGTTTGATCGGACTCAACTCTCAACGTTTTAATGTTACATAATATACATTATCGAAAGTAGAATTAGGACCTTGCCGTGCCTTCTGTATTGACCCGATATGTCCTTCGACGCTGGGTAACCCCCTTTCTCGGGGCCCTACTCTTCTACGGTTTCCTGCTTCTCTCCTGGGAGATGGTCACCATCTCCAAGGAGATCTTTTCCCAGGGCGCACCGCTCCGCTGGCTCATTCCTCTGCTGCTGACCTCCATGCCGGAGAACCTGGGCATGGTGCTTCCGATGGCCGCCGTCCTGGGCGGCCTCCTCGGAACACAGCAGTTGATGGAAGGTTCGGAATTGGTAGCAGCACAAGGGCTTGGGGCTGGGCGTCGCACCTGGACAAGTCCCTGGTTGAAGATGTCCGCCTGGCTAATTGTCCTCGCCAGCCTCAACGCGCATTATCTCGTTCCGAAGGCCGCCCGCATCCAGCAGTCCCTGCGCATGCGCATGGCCGAGGATGCCAAGGCCCGCTTTCTTCGACCCGGCGCGCCACCGTGGTTCCCACCGAGCTCACCCACCACCGCCTTCTGGGTATCCCCGAAAGGCCAGATCCACATCATGGAATCCACCCCTGAGGGAGTGCAGCACCTCGTGGCCTCCACCATGACCTACGCGCTGGAGGCAAAGCCGGACGGCTCATCGGAACTCCAGCTGCACCTGAGCGGCCTTCAGGGCGCGTTGTACCAGCCTTCCGGTTTAGGAAGCATCATCCACCTGAACCAGGAGAAGCAGGTGCTGAGGTTCGACATCCCATCGGGCACCCGCCTGCTCCCCCCCACCCCGCTCCGATATGAAAACTCCTCAACGCTTCTGAAGATCATGCGCCTTCCAAAAGCCCAGGCGGATCGAACCCCGAAGGAAAAGGAACTCCGGCTCCAGGCCACCATGGAGTTCAGCCGGCGCGTCACCCTCCCCTTGGCCTCTGCTGCACTGCTGCTGCTCGGAATCGCTCTTGGATTCAGCCATCCCCGCTTCTACAGGGGTGGCGCCATCATCAAAAGCCTGGCTGTAATCGTCATCTACTACCTCGTCATGAAGTACTTTGAAAACATGTGGATGAGCGAGAAAATCAAACAGGTCTTACTGTTGCTGCTCGTGCCGATTCCTTTCCTGGTTGGAGGCTGGCTGCTGCTCCGGTCACGACTCCAGCCCCACCATACACATCGATTTGTGGGCCGGGCCTTCTCCACACTTTTTGCGCCGGTGAAGCGGAAACTGTTCTTACCTTTGAGCGCCCTCCAGAGAACCCGAAATGACTTCGTTCGCTGGGTACATGGAAGGGGCACCAGCCATGGAATCCTGAAGCACTGGTCAACCCTGGCCTGGTGGCGGAATTGGGCCTCCGCGCTCGGCAGCCTTCTCATCCTGGACCTTCTGATCGAGTACGCCTCACTCGCTGGGGACCTTGCGAAGAATCATGTCCATTTCTATGTATTCATTGAGTATTGGATCTGGAATCTTCCGCCTTTCCTGGTGGTCGCGCTGCCCATGGCTTTTCTGCTGGGAACGCTCCTGGCGCTCTCCGAGGCGGCACTTAGCCGTGAATGGCTTGCACTGCGGGCCGGAGGCGTGAGCCTCATGACCTGGCTTTGGAGCAGTCGCTGGGCATGGGGGCCCGTCATGGCCGCCACCCTGATCCTGCAAGTGTGGATTTCGCCCACGGCCATGACCCGATCCAGGAGCCTCTATCGCCGGATCCTCAACCGCGCACCCGTTCAGGCCACCACCCGCCCTTGGCTCTACCTGGGCTCCACGGGGGTGCTCTGGAATCTCCAACCGGAGCAGCGATGGGGATTCCCCTTGAAGAGTCCCGGAGAAGCGCCCATCCTCCTTCGCTGGCAGCTGGGCGGTGCCCGCTCCGAAGCTCTTGCCTGGGGGGGGATGACCTTTGTCCAGGGACCCGCTGCGGACCGGCTCTTTCCCGCTCAGGCCCTCCGAAATGCCTCGAATGCCGACGAGGCCCGCACCTCGGATCTTGTTCTCTGGCAGGCCTGGGCTCCTGACCCCGAACGTGCCTATATGCTTTGGAGTCGGCTACTTGGATGGCTTGCGGGACCCTGCCTGGTGCTTGCCCTGCTATCCTATGCCTTCCCGGGTCCTCGACACGGGCGAGGGCAGGCCATTGGGGCCGGGCTTGTGGGAGGATTGGTCTTTCTCGGTCTCCAGACCCTTTTCGGCGGTGCAGGTCGAGCCTCCGAGATACCTGCCTACTGGAGCGTATTGGCCCCACTGCTCCTCCTGCTCTCGCTCTCCCTGCTCCGACTTCGTTATCTAAGGACTTGAAGATGAGTCAGTTGCTGGAAATGGCCCTGGCCCCGCTGCGCGAACATCCCACGCTGCGGCAGGGCCATCGCGTGCTCGCGGCCATGTCAGGAGGGGTGGACAGTTCTGTCATGGCGGCCTTGCTCCATCGGGCCGGTTTCGAGGTGATCGGGATTTCCATGCAGCTTTTCGAGAAGAAGGGGACTCAAGATTCGTCCGGTAAGTGCTGTACCTTGGATGACTTCCATGATGCGAGGAGAGTTGCCTATGACTGCGGATTTCCGCACTATGTCATGGACTTCGAGGCACGGTTCAGGGAGACGGTCATCGAGGGCTTCATCGAAGGGTATTTGAACGGTGAAACTCCTAGTCCTTGTATAAAATGCAACCAATACCTCAAGTTCTCGGAACTAATGAAAAGGGCGGATGAGCTGCAGGCACCCTTCGTGGCGACGGGACACTATGCTTCCATCACCTGTACCGAAGGCCGCTGGCATTTGCACAAAGCCGCGGATTCGATGAAGGACCAGAGCTACTTTCTCTTCCATCACAATCAGGCGACCCTTCCCCGGACCCTGTTTCCCCTCGCCCACCTGACCAAACCCGAAGTCCGGCAACTTGGCACCGAACTTGGGCTCCACCTCGCCGAGAAGGCTGAAAGCCAGGAAATCTGCTTCGTGACCCAGGAGCGCTACGACCTGTTCCTGGAGGCCGAAGGCCGTGCCCCGGAGATCGGAACCGGGGAGATCCGGCATCTCGATGGCCGGCTCCTTGGCCACCACCAGGGTTACTGGCGCCATACGGTGGGCCAGCGGCGGGGACTTGGCGTATCACATGCCGAACCTCTTTATGTAGTTAAGGTTGAACCTTCAACCAATATTGTATGGGTCGGCTCCGAATCAAACCTGCTGGGCCGGGACCTGATCGCCAGGGATCTCAATTGGGTTCTGAGCGCCCCGGCTGACCCGCTGGTCTGCGAAGCTCGCATCCGGAGCCGTTCTCCAGAGGCTGAAGCCATGGTGATCCCCCTCCCGGATGGTCGCGTCCAGGTTTCCTTTGTCGAACCCCAGCGGGCCATCGCCCCTGGCCAGGCAGTCGTGTTCTATCGCCAGGGCGAGGTGCTCGGAGGCGGCTGGATCGACGGCCCGGCGGCTGTGACCCCGTAATCCCCTTTCGTCCGTTATCATTGATCGGATGCTGACCTACCGCCTTTGGGTGCAAGCCCACCCCTTCTTTTCCGCCGCTTGCCAGTTCGC
>DATEZS010000068.1:0-84594 GCA_035255365.1 Geothrix sp. | reverse complement strand
CATCAGGCATCATCCCCGCAACCCCACGGAGGCACCCATGCCCGAAGCCGTTGATCCCATCCAGGAAGGCGTCCAGGATCACGCCGCCGACAGCCGCCTCAACGGCTTCATCGCCCTCTTCGTGGCGGTGGTGGCCACCTTTATGGCGCTCTGCAACGTGAAGGACGGCAATGTGGTGCAGGCCATGCAGCAGGCCCAGGCCAAGGCCGTGGACCAGTGGGCCTACTACCAGAGCAAGAGCACCAAGCAGCACATCGCCGCGAACTCCGCCGAGATGCTCAAGGTGCAGCTGGAGCTGATTCCGGGGCTCAAGCCCGAGCTGCGCGCCAAAATCGAGGCCCGCATCGCGGCCCAGGAAGCGGGCGCGAAGCTGTACGAAAAGGAGAAGGAGCAGATCCGCGCCGAGGCGGTGCAGGCGGCCAAGGACTACGACACCATGAATATCCATGATGACCAGTTCGATCTCGCCGAGGCCTGCCTGAGCGTGGCCATCGCCCTGGCGGGCGTCACGGCCCTCACCAAGAAGCGCTGGCTCTTCGGCGTGGCCTGCGCGTTTTCCCTCATCGGCATCCTCTACGGCCTGGCGGGGTTCCTCCACTGGAACCTGCATTCCGATCTCATGGCCAAGGTACTCGGGTGAGTGAATCGAGCAACGAGAGCTCGCCGCTGCTCGTCCTCCTCCCGGGCATGGACGGCACGGGCGTGATGTTCGGCCCCTTCGTCGAGGCCCTGGGTTCGGGCCTGGCAACCCAGGTGGTGCGCTACCCGGCGGCCCTGTCCTCCTACGCGGCCTGCACGCATTTCGTGCGGACCCAGCTGCCCAGGGACCGGCCCTTCCTCCTGCTGGGGGAATCCTTCTCAGGCCCCGTGGCCATCGCCCTGGCGGCGGAACAACCCGCTGGCCTCAGGGGCCTGGTGCTCTGCGGCACCTTCGCGCGGAATCCCCGCCCCGCCCTGGGCTGGCTGGCCGGGCCGGTGGGCCTGCTGCCCGTACGGCACCTGCCCCTGCCCCTCCTCCGCTTCCTGCTGCTGGGCCGCTGGGCCACGGCGCCGCTCATGGCCCTGGCGCGCGCCATGATGGCGGGGATCCCCGGCACCACCATGAAGGCGCGGCTGCTGGCCGTCATGAAGGTGGATCACACCGCCCTGCTGGCGGACATCCGGGTGCCCGTGCTGGCCCTCTGCGCCAGCCAGGATCGCCTGGTGCCCAAGGCCGCCACCCGGTGGATCCGGGTCCACCTGCCCAACCTCGACATCGTCACCCTCCAGGGCCCCCACTGGCTCCTGCAGGCCCGGCCCGACGCCGCTGCCCAGGCCATCACGGCCTTCCTGGGGCGCCTGCCGCAGGAAGACCCGCGGC
The DNA here is from genome assembly GCA_035255365.1 of Geothrix sp. Lineage (GTDB taxonomy): Bacteria > Acidobacteriota > Holophagae > Holophagales > Holophagaceae > Geothrix. Next base: position 83,234 of record DATEZS010000068.1, on the reverse strand, counting down.
ACACCGAGCGCTGAATCAGCCTCAGTGCTTCGTGTCCGACGCCTTGAAGCTCCGGTAGAGCAGCAGGTCGTAGAGGATCTTCAGACCCCCGGCGAGGAAGAACGGGACGCTGGCCAAGGCGGGCAGCGCGAGCATGGGGCCCGCCAGCACAGGCGAGATGGCGGCGCCAGTGGTGCGGGCGATGCCCGTGACGCCTGCGGCGGCGGAGCGCTCGTCGGGCGCCACCACGGCCATGGTATAGGCCTGGCGCGTGGGCACATCCATCTGCGAAATGCTGAACCGCAGCAGCAGCATGGCCACGGCCAGGGACAGACTGGGCATGAGGGGCACCAGGATCAGCAGCACGTTGGAGGGGATGTGCGTGAACACCATGGTGCGGATCAGACCGATCTTTCCGGCCAGCCGCACGGCATAGAGGCTGGAGAGGCCCGCCAGCACATTGGCCGCGAAGAAGATGGAGCCCAGGGCCCCGGGCGCCACGCCGAACTTCACATGGAACCAGTAGGCCACGATGCTTTGGATGACGAAGCCCCCGGCGAAGGCATCCAGGGAGAACAGCGCCGAGAGCTTCAGTACGACGCCCTTGGAGGCGTGCAGCCCCCAGCGGCTCGCGTGGTCCGCGGCGGGCGGCGCCTCCACGGCCTTCGACATCCCCGCGAACACGGCGGCGAGGATGAGCCCCACGGCGGCGTAGGCGAAGACCAGCACCCGGTAGCTGGCTACGGGCGCCATGCCTGAGGATTGAAGTATCTGGGCGGTCCAGCCTCCAGCCAGGGCGCCGATGGCCGTGGCAAAGGAGCCCGTGAGGTTGTACCACGCGAAGACGCCGGTGCGGCGTTCCTCGGGCAGCACCTGGGACAGGGCCGCCTGCTCGATGGCCAGGAAGGGCCCCACTTCGTTGCCCGAGGGGCTGATGACGCCGAAGGTGGCCGCCAGCACCAGCACCAGGAAGTTCCCGCAGAGCGCGAAGGGGATGCCCGCCACCACCATCAGTACCGCGCCCACCATCAACATGCGCTTGCGGCCCAGACGATCGGCATGGAGGGTGATCCACAGCGAGATCAGGGTGTCGCCCACCAGGGTGAGGGTCAGCAGGAGGCCGATGCGCCCCTCGCTGAAGCCCAGCTTGGCCAGGTACAGCACCAGCACGACCGAGAGAAAGCCATAGGAGAACATCCGTGCCGCCCGGGTGAGGAAGAGCAGGCGGCCATCAGGTCCCAGGGTGATGGAAGAAGCGGTCGACGAATGCATGGGGGTTCATGTTACCCGGTGGCGAATTCCGCCCGTCGACTCCCCATGGGCGATTGGGAAAAAAAGATCCGCCCCTGGGGTATGATGGAATGGCTTTTCCTTCCCATCCGAAAACAGGCACAGGACCGAATCATTTGAAGGCCAGCCGCATGTTCGCCAGAGTGCGAGAGCTGTCATGGGGCCGCGCGGCCACCTGGGGCACCTGTGCCTTGGCCTTCCTCGGAACATGCTGCCTTGTGTTCTCCCTGCTGGCCTGCGGCACCTCGGCCACCAAGGACATCCTGAGTGCCGAAGAGCGCCGCTGGCTCGCGACGAACCAGGACCGCATCGTCCTGGCCCTCGAAACCACCTATGCGCCATTCGTGTTCAGCGATGCGAATGGCCATACCGCGGGGTTGGCCCACGAGCATCTGCGGCTCGTGGAATCCAGACTCGGCGTGCGTTTCAGGCGGCGGGAATTCTCCAACCTCGATGACATCTTCGGGAAGGTGCGGAGCGGCGAGATCCAGGTGGTCAACGCCGTCACCGAAACGCCCGCGCGCGCTGAATTTCTGTCCTTCACCAAGCCCTACATCTCCGTGCCCAATGTGATTCTGGTGCGCAAAGGGCATGAAGGCGCGCTTCGGGAAGAAGATCTCGGCCGGTTGAAGAAGGTTTCGCTGGTGCGCAGTTATGCGGTCACAGAGTACTTGACCAGGACCTACCCAGAGATGGCGGCCAACCTGGTTTCCGATGACCTCGCCTGCCTCCTGGACACCTCCTTCGGGCGCTCGGATGCTGCTGTCATCGATCTCGCCACAGCCTCCTACCTGATCGAAACGAAGGGCATCACGAACCTCCAGGTGGCTGGGGAAACCCGATCCCAGATCCGCCTTTCGGTGGGCATCGCCAAGACCGAGCCCCAGCTGTTGGCGATCTTCCAGAAAGGCTTGGGAGCGATCACGGATGCCGAGCACCAGGCCATCCGCAACCACTGGATCAGCGCCGCCGGCCAAAGCCCCCTCGCTTCGTGGAAAATCTGGGCCGCCGCGGGGGGACTGCTGGTTCTCGTACTGATCGCCATCACCCTGGTCCTCGTTTGGAATCGCATTCTACGGCGCAAGGTGGCGCTCCGCACCCAGGCGCTGGCGGAGGAATCGGCCGCCCTGAAAGAGAGCGAGGCTTTGTTCTCCAAAGCTTTCGCGGTCTGCCCGGATGGGTTCGTGATCACCAGACTGGAGGATGGCGTCTACCTGGAAATCAATGAGGGATTCACGCAGCTCACGGGATTCCGCCGCGAGGACATCATCGGGCGCTCCTCCATTTCCGGCGCCCTGCCGGTCTGGCCGGACCCCAAGGACCGGGAGGGTTTCGTCCACGCCCTGAGGGAGAACGGCGAGGTGATCGACCTGGAAGCCACCTTCCTGAAAAAGGACCGGACGACTTTCACTGCCCTCGTCTCCGCCAAGATCTTCCTGGCCCATGGCGAAAAGCACATTCTCTCCATCACCCGGGATATCACCGAGCAGAAGCGCATCCATGCGGCCCTCCGCGACAGCGAGAAGCGCCTCCGCGACATCCTGAACTCCGTCAATGCCTATGTCTTCATCAAGGACGCGAGCTATCGATACACCTATGTGAATCCCAAGGTGTGCGAGCTGTTCGGCCTGCCCGCGGAGGAGATCCTGGGAAAAGGGGACGATGCCTTCTTCCCCGCCGATTCGGTCCGGGAAATCAGGGAGAGCGACCACCCCGTGATCGAGCGGGGAGAGATGATCGCCAGGGAAGAGCGGAACTTGAGCGCCGCCGACCGCCAGCCCAGAACCTATTGGGCCGTGAAGATCCCCCTGCGGGATGACGCTGGCAAGATCTACGGCCTCTGCGGCATCTCCACCGACATCACCTCGCTCAAGGAAGCCGAAGAAGCGCGCAGCCTGCTTCAGGCCCAGCTCCATCAGGCCCAGAAGCTGGACAGCCTTGGCAGCCTGGCGGGCGGCGTGGCCCACGACATGAACAATGTGCTGGGCGCCATCCTGGGCCTGGCCACGGCCAACCTTCAGTCCCACCCCCCGGGAAGCCCCACCTACGACGCCTTCGCAACCATCGCCAAGGCCGCCACCCGGGGCGGGACGATGGTCCGCAGCCTCCTGGGATTCGCCCGCCAGAGCCCCGCGGAGGAGCTTGAACTGGACCTGAACACCCTTCTCCAGGAGGAGGCCCGCCTGCTGGCCCACACCACCCTGTCCCGGGTGCAGCTCAAGCTGGACCTCGCGCCGGACCTGGGGCCCATGCGCGGCGATGCCAGCGCCCTCACCCACGCCTTCATGAACCTCTGCGTCAACGCCGTGGACGCCATGCCGGAGACCGGCACCCTCATCCTCCGCACCCGCAACCTGGACAGTGACTGGATCGAGATCGAGGTGGAAGACAATGGAACAGGGATGTCCAAGGAGGTCGTCGAGAAGGCTCCAGACCCCTTCTTCACCACCAAGGGCGTCGACAAGGGCACGGGGCTGGGCCTGTCCATGGTCTTCAGCACCGTGAAAGCCCACCGGGGGCAGATGACGATCCAGAGCGAACTCGGCCAGGGAACCCGCGTGGCCTTGCGCTTTCCGGTCTGCGCGAAAGAATCCCAAGTCCAGGGCCTGGACTTGGCTGTTGCCAAGTCCAAGCCATCCCTACAGGCATCGTTAAACGTGCTGCTGGTGGATGACGACGAACTGATCCAGAGTTCCACCCTGGAACTCTTTAAAACCCTCGGGCATTGCATGGTGTCCGCAGTCTTGACCGGTGAAGAAGCGTTGGCCCAGGTTGAGGCGGGGCTCAAGCCTGACCTTGTCCTTTTGGACATCAACATGCCGGGACTCGGCGGCGCTGGGACCCTGCCCCGCCTGCGTGCTTTGTGCCCGACGGTACCCATCCTACTTGTCACAGGCCAAGCCGATCAGGCAGCCCAGACCCTGGTCTCGACCCATCCCGGCGTCAACTTGCTATCCAAGCCCTTCGGGCTGAGGGATCTCCGGAAATACCTCGAAAGCATTGGCCTGGGCTGAAGCATGCGTCCAAACATGGCGCCCATCGGAGGGGGCCTCCGGCACGACATCAACTGCTAGCCAGGTTCTGCAAGACCTTTCAACCATCCAACGTTCCGATAAAGAAGATCCAAAAGCTGATGCGGCATTCAGGCGTCGGGACCACAATGAGCTACATCGAAGTCGAACCTCCCGAACACCATTAGGCAGTGGATAATGTCCTGACAGGTCAATCACGAGTTTTCACCAGTCGGAACAACTCGAAAACCCTTCGCGATTCACGACACTCGAAGACAATGCAAACCCGCACCCTTCGCTAACCCCATGGATCCCAAAGTCTCAAACCTACTCCCAACAGGCTTGGAAATTAAATCAAATCAATGATTAACCGATAGTTGCAGTAAAATCCTGAAAACCGGAAACTCCTTCAGCAAAGGCACCATGAACCCCTATTTAAAACGCATCCGTTGGCGCCTGCTCTGGATCAGCGTGGTGTGTCTCGGCCTGGCCCTGAGTTCCTTCGCCCTGAACCAGTGGTTCTACGCCACCTCGGATGACCAGTGTTCCTGGAAGGTCGAAAAAGGGAAAATCGTCATCCGGGAGATCCTGCCCGATGGGGTCGCCGAGAACGCAGGTCTGCTTGAAGGTGATGAGCTCGTCAAAATTCAGGGCCGGTCCTATCCTCCCACCACTGAAGGCACGCTGAAGGCGCAGCGGTTCATCAACAGCAAACCCAGCGGATCCATTCTCATCTACACGGTGAAGCGGCAGGATCGGCAGATCCTGGTCCCCATCACACTCGTGAAACCCCTGGATTGGGTTCAGCTGGCCCTGCTCCTGAATGGAATCCTGGCCTGGGCCATCAGCCTTCTCGTGGTGATCTCGGCCCCCGAGCGCAAGTCCTCCCGGCACTTCTTCTATCTCGCCGCGGTCGCCCTATTGCTTTCCGGGACCACGGTGCCCTTGAACGCCCCACTCTCCGTTCAAATCGGAATGCTCTCGCTTGGAGCCGTGGTAATTGCCCTTTTACCATCGCTCTGGGTCCATTTCTTCCTCCGCTTTCCCCATCCCTTCGAATGGCGGCGGAATACACGATTCCTTGGCGCCATGTATGGCACCTTTGCGGTCGTCGGCCTGATCACGGCGATTCGCGGGACCCTCCTCTTCATCGAGACGGGCTCGCCTTCCCTCTCGATCGGCAAAGAAACCGGAGCCTTCCTTCAGGAATTTCTGTCGGTCATCCGGTACATTCCCATTTCCCTGTATCTGGCCGCTTCCGTCGCCGGGCTCGGGTTCTTCATCCGGGGCACCATCCTCGCGCCGGAACGGCTTAGGAAGGCCCTCACCCCCTGCCTCGTCGTCACGGCGATCCTCTGTCTGGACCTGCTCACTTGGCGGGTGCTGCAAGCCAGATTCGGCGACAGCCTCCTGTTCCGCCGGCAGACCATCATCTTCATTCTTCCGGCGCCCCTCTTGCCGCTGAGCTTCGCCTACGCCATTTTCCGTCACGGCCTGTTCGATGTCAGGAAAGTGCTCATCCGGTGGGTCAGTTACATGGCCATCCTCGGGCTCACCATCGCGCTCTATCTGGGTGGACTGGCCTGGGCCTTCTCCCGCCTGCCTTCGATTCCCTCCGGTTGGGCGGGAGCTCTGATCGGCGTGGCCGCCCTGCCGCTGGGTTGGCTCCTGCGGTGGCTTTTGAAGGGCATTCGCCGCCGCTTCCGCCGGGATTTTTCCAGCACCCGGGAAATCGCCCTCAGCGCCATCAGGGAACCCCGCAAGCGGTTCAGCGAGGAAGCCCTGTTGAGTGCCCTGCACCGGGCCCTGGAAGAGGCCTTCAGGCCCCAGCAGCTGGCCATCCTCCCCATCGAGAACCACCAGATCATCCTGCCTGCGGCTGAGGGGGTGGATCGCCAGGAACGGCGGGTTTCCTACCCGCCCCAGCCCCTGCGGATCCCCCTCGGCCTGCTTCGCCTTGCCCGCGAAAACCGTGAGGTCGTGCTTGGCCTGGGCAGCGAGGAGGCCGACTGGGTCCGCGAACAGGGCGGCACCCTCCGTGCCCACCTGGATGCCCTGGAAGGTCAGCTGCTTCTGCTTATTTTCGCCGGAGACGTTCCGCACAGCGCGGTCATGCTCGGCGGCAAATATTCCGAGCTGAACTACGGTCGCGAGGATCGAGAGCTGCTGCGGGAAGTGGCCGTCACCACCGGCCAGGTGCTGGAAACCGCACTCATGCACCAGCGCTTGCTGGCCCAGGAGAGGCTCAGCCAGGAAATGGAAACCGCGCACCGCATCCAGGAAGGCCTGGTCACCAGCCAGCTGCCACCCATTCCCGGCTTCCATGTGGCGCTGCGGCTTGAACCGGCCCTGGAAACCGGCGGAGACCTCCTGTTCGTCAAGCAGCGGCCAGGCGGCACCTGGCTCGCCGCCGTCGGAGATGTTTGCGGCAAGGGCCTGGCCGCCGCCCTCTACATGGCCCAGGCGATCGCGCTCCTGGAGCAGGCCGTTCAGCGGGAAGATCAGAGCCTCGAGGAAATCCTCTGCAGCATGGACCAGACGCTGAGGCAGTTGTTGGGTCCCAGGGGCTTCCTGACCCTGATCCTGCTGGAATGGAACGAGGCCGGAACCTATCGCCTGGCCAGGGCCGGGCACCCGGGCGCCCTCCTGCTCCAGGGTCTCGGCGAAGATCATTGCACCGAAGTGGCCCCCCATGGCCGGGGCTTGGGCCTCCGGCCTTCAGGGCCTGGCGACTGGCAGGTCATTGAAGGAACCCTTCCGCCCAGAGGCTGGATGGTGCTCTATAGCGATGGTCTCTCGGAAGCCATGAACCGGGAGGGCGAGCTGTACGGGCTGGCGCGTTTCTCCGCCCAGCTGCGCCGTCTCTGGGGGACAGGCAGCCCCCGCGCCGCCTGCGAAGCCCTCTTCCAGGACGTGGCGGCCTTCGAGACCCAGAACCGAGATGACCGCACCCTGTTTATTCTGGGGAGGGAGGCTTGATGCGCCGATCTTCGCTCCGGTGGACGATACCCTTGTTCCTGGCCCTCCAGGTGGCCCTGCTTTGGATCCAGGGCGCCCAGATCCACCGCCAGAACCAGCTGCTGCTGGGGCTTCGAGAGGACATCCAATCCCTCGCCGATGTCATCGAATCCGGCAACTCGGCGGGCGATGGCGTCGATGACAGCCAAACGGTTCCCAGTTCCTTCCAGGCCACTTCGCCTGCCAAGCAGGATGATCGGATGGCGGTGCTGGGGGCCCAGGAGGAGCAGGACGCGGCTGCCGCCAAGGAACTCCAGGCCTCGCGCGAGTCGGCCAAGAAGGCCGTCTCTGAAGCGAGAGAGACCCGTTCCAAACTTTCCATTACCGAGAACATCAAGAAGGCCGAGGAGACCAAGAAGGTTCAGGCCGTTACCCAGCAATGGCAGTGGTGGGTCTGGGGCGCGCTCGGGGCGGTCATGGTGGCGCTCATTGGCCGGTCGCTCCTTCGCCGGCGGGGTTGATGTCCCTTCTGGATTACCTGCGCGACGACCCGCATTGCCGAAACCTGGCCGAGGGCGCCATCCATGCCGTGGCTCCTGCCCTGGAGGACCCGGATCCTTCGCGGGTCCTCTCCCAGCTGGACCAATGGGCCGATCTCCTCGTGGGCCGCATGCCTCTGCCCTGGAACACCCACAAGGCCATCGATGCCCTGAACCAGTTCCTTTTCGGGGAACTGGGATTCGAAGGGGACCGGGAGACCTACGATGATCCCCTGAATGCCCTTCTCCCCATCAGCATCCTGCGCCGAAAAGGCCTGCCCATCACCCTCTCGATCCTGTGGATCGCCCTGGCGCGCCGCCTGGGCTTCGATGCGGTGGGCGTCGGGCTCCCTGGTCATTTCCTCGCGGCGATCCGCACCGATCTCGGCCTCCTTTGTTTTGATCCCTTCAATGGCGGACGGGCCGTCGGCGAGGAGCGCTGCGCTGAACTGGTGCGGGCGGCCACCTCCGGGCGGCTGTCGTTCCAGCGCGACATGCTCCGGCCCGCGCCGGATCGCCAGATCCTGGTACGCCTGGTCAGGAACCTGCACCTCCGGTTCCTGAAAGCGGAAAGCTGGGAAGAAGCGCTCTGGACGGCGACCCACCTCATCCTCCTGGACCCCGAGAATCCGCGCCCATTGAAGGAGCGCGCCTACATCCACCTCCAGAGGAATGAGGCAGAGGCGGCCCTCGCCGATATCCGTGAAGCGCTTCGGCTCAACCCCGATCCTGACCCCGAAATCCAGGCCTGGCTGGAGCAGCTGTCCACGCAGGGATGATCCGCTTCCCCACCTAGACCGGTTGTTTTCGCACGGCCACGGCCACATCCACGCCCTTATGCAGAAAGACGATTTGGACCCGGATGGGCCCCGTGGGGAACCGGAAGGTGAACTGGAAGGACCGGGTAGGTGTTTCCGCCTTGCAGAACTCCCTGAAAGCACCCTGGAAGGCCTGGACCGAGGTGCAGGGCGCGATGTCCGTGAAGAAATTCCGGCCGATCACTTCGCGCGGGTTCCGACTGGCAAGTTCGCCCTCGGCCCGGTTGTAGGCAAGCACGGTTCCATCCTGGGTCAGGACGATGGCGCCGAAGGGAAGCTCGTCGAGTTCGCTTTCAGACAGCTCTGGCAGGCCCCGGAGCTGGTGCGAGCAGGTCCGGCAAATGCCGTGGGAGTGCTCGACCTCGCTCTGCCCGATCAGGGTTCCGCACCAGGCGCAGAGCATGTCCGGCATGGCGCCTCCCGCTGCTTCAACCCACCCATAATAGCAGCGGGGGCCAATGGGCCCCCGCGCTCAGAGAACGGCTGGTCGCCGAAACCTATTTCTGCTGCGCCTGCACGACGGTCAAGGCCGTGAGGTGGATGATATCGTTGATGTCGCTGTGCCGCTGCAGCACATGGACGGGGGCGGCCATGCCGCAGGTGATGGGGCCGATGACTTCCGCGCCCGCCAGCCGCTGCACCAGCTTGTAGCCGATGTTGCCGCTGGTCATGTCGGGGAAGATGAGCACGTTCGGCCCGCCCGGCAGGTCCACCCAGGGGTAGGACTCCGCGAGGATGCCATCACCCAGGGCGGTGTCGGCCTGCATTTCGCCGTCGCACTTGAGCTCAGGGCGCGTGGCCTTGACGATCTCCACGGCCTTCTGGACCTTGCGGACCAGGGGATGCTCGACGCTGCCGAAGCTGGAGAACGACAGCATGGCCACCTTGGGTTCCATGTTGAAGGTGTCTTTCACGAGGTCCGAGGTGAGCATGGCGATCTCGGCCAGTTCCTCGGCCGTGGGCTCGATGTTCATGGTGGTGTCGGAGAAGAACAGCACGCGGTTCTTCAGCACCATGGTGTAGACGCCGCAGACCTTCTTCACGCCCTTGCGGGTGCCGATGACTTCGAGGCAGGGCCGGATGGTGTCGGGGTAGTACATGGTCAGGCCGGCGATGAGGCCATCGGCTTTGCCCATGCGGCACATCAGCGCGCCGAAGTAGATGCGGCGGTTGGTCTGGCGCTTGGCCTCGAAGCGAGTGATGCCACGGCGCTTGCGCAGGTCGTAGAAGGCATCTTCCGCTTCCTGCCGGAAGGGGCTGGTTTCGGGGTCCAGGATCTCGATGCCCTCGAGATCGATGCCGCGTTCTGCGGCCACGGCTTTCACCTTGGCGGGGTCGCCCAGCAGGATGGGGGTGCAGATGCCTTCGTCGGCCATCTGGGAAACCGCCTGGAGGATCAGCGGATGCTCGCCCTCCGGGAACACCACGCGCTTGGGGTTTTCCTTGGCGCGGTTGACGACGCTGCGGATCACATCCTTGCTGCGCCCCTGGAGCCCTTCCAGGCGCTCCTTGTAGGCCTGCATGTCGGCGATGGGCTTCCGGGCCACGCCCGTGTCCATGGCCGCCTGGGCCACTGCGGGGGCCACCCAGAGGAGTACGCGGGGATCGAAGGGCTTGGGGATGATGTACTCGGGGCCGAAGGTGAACTTCTGGCCCGCGTAGGCGCGGGACACGCTGTCAGGGACTTCCTGGCGGGCCAGGGCAGCCAGGGCCTTCGCCGCGGCGATCTTCATGGGTTCGTTGATCTCGGAAGCGCGCACATCCAGGGCGCCCCGGAAGATGAAGGGGAAGCCCAGGACGTTGTTCACCTGGTTCGGGTAGTCGCTGCGACCCGTGGCCAGGATGATGTCGTCGCGGGTGGCCTTGGCGGTGGGGTAGTCGATCTCGGGATCGGGGTTGGCCAGGGCGAAGACGATGGGGTCCTTGGCCATGCTCAGCAGCATCTCGGGCGTCAGGGCGCCCTTGCTGGAGCAACCCACGAACACGTCGGCGCCCTTGATGGTGTCGGCCAGTGTGCGCCAATCGCTGGGCTTGGCGAACTTCTCCTTGTACTTGTTCATGCCTTCGGTGCGACCCGTGTAGACCAGGCCCTTGGTGTCGCAGAGCCAGAGGTTTTCGAGCTTGACGCCCGCCTGGATCATCATGTTCGCGCAGGCGATGGCCGAGGCCCCCGCACCACTGAACACCACCTTCATGTCGGGCATTTTCTTGCCGGTGATCTCGCAGGCATTCATCAGCGCGGCGGTGCTGATGATGGCGGTGCCATGCTGGTCGTCGTGGAAGACGGGGATGTTCATCTCCTTCTTCAACCGGGTTTCGATTTCAAAGCATTCGGGGGCCTTGATGTCCTCAAGGTTGATGCCGCCGAAGGTGGGTTCCAGCGCGCGGGCCACCTGGCAGAAGCGGTCGATGTCCGTCTCATCCACTTCGATGTCGAAGACGTCGATGTCGGCGAAGCGCTTGAAGAGCACACCCTTGCCCTCCATGACGGGCTTGCCCGCCAAAGCGCCGAGGTTCCCCAGGCCTAGCACGGCCGTGCCATTGGAGAGCACCGCCACCAGGTTGCCCTTGGCAGTGTATTCATAGGCCAGATCAGGGTTCTTTTCGATCTCAAGGCAGGGCTCGGCGACTCCCGGGGAATAGGCCAGCGACAGGTCGCGCGCCGTGGAGCAGGGCTTGGTGGCAATGACCTCGATCTTGCCCTTTCGCCCCTGAGAATGGTAATCCAGGGCCTCTTGTTTCCGTTTCATGTCCTCACTCCTGGGGCTTGATGCCCATGGTTGGGTTGGATGCCCCTCAGCTTACCCTGGGCCAAGGTGGATCTTGCCGCCCAGGTCCTCAATCCGGATCTTTGTTGCAGGCGTCACAGCTGGTCCTTCCCGGACATTCGTCATGGAGCTACTCTCGTAGGAACTTTCCAGGAGTTGCCATGCGTTTTCTCGTCCTTCTCCTTCCCTGCTTCCTCGTCCCCAGCTTGCATGCCCAGAAGGCTTCCGAGTCCAAGACCAAGGCCGCTGCCACGGAAATGGTCAAGGTGGATTGGGATGGGGAATGGTCCCTGGTCGCATCCAAGAGCGACAACCTCAACGAACAGATCGAGGCGCATCTCAAGGACCTGAACTTCGCCATGAAGTTGTTCTGGAAGAAGAAGCTCCAGAATGCCTGCCAAGCCTACGAGAAAATGGACATCCTGGCAGGGGACAGCTTCTCGGTGACCCTCGGGCGCGAGCGCCCCATCGATACCCCTGCGGACGGTACGGTTTCCGACTGGAAGCGCAGGGATGAGACGGTCCTCAAGGCCAGCCTCACCAAGGATGGGCCCACCATGATCCAGAACCTGCAGGGCGATGGCTACAGCCTCAAGCACGTCTATTCCATGCGCAAGGACGGCGGGTCGCTGGCGCTCCAGATCACCTATACCAACCCGAAGCTGGACAACCCGTTCACCTACAAGTTGGTCTTCAAGCGCAACGATTGATCTGTCCGCCGGTTCGAACTCAGGTGGTCTCCGACAGCATGAGGGCCTTGTTGTGCCCCTCCCCCTGAATCCAGAGTGCGGAGGCCCCCTGGGGACAGATGGCCAACCGTGGCGAGCTGCAGGGCGCCTGGGAAGCCTGGCTGAAGGGCATGGGCGGGGACCAGTCACCCTGCCTCAGGCGGGCTGACACCCACTGGACATCGGCCCCTTGATGGACCGCGAGCAGTCCGGCCTGACCTTCAGAATCCAGGGCAATGGCAAAATCCCTGACCCCGCCCTGACCTGCATCGAGGCATTCCACAGCCGTGTCCCATTTGCCTTTGGTGAAAGCCTTGCAGTACAGCCGGGCGGGGCCGCGGCCTTCACCCTGGCACCAGGCGGCGAGCGCTTCGCCATTCCCCGTCATCACGATCCGCGGAGGCGTCATGGACTGCGCGCTGGCAAGCACCAGAGGCTCATCCCACTCGCAGCGCTGCACATTGTAGAAGCTCGCCTCGAGCGTGCTTCGCTGCCCATGGGGCGCATGGATCCAGATGGCCATGGCATTTCCCGGATCGTCCATGACCACCTGATGATGCAGGGTGGCATGGGACACCACCGGCACCGGCCGATCGGACCAGATGCGGTCAGAAGGCCAGTAATGGCTGGCCACCAGCCCCTCGAACTCCTTGCCATGGACTTCCCAGAGCACCATGGCCCGCTCCCGGTCGTTCACCGCGATATGGGGCTTCAAGGACTCCGTTGAAGGGATGCTCAAGACGGTGGGTTCCTGTTCCCAGGTCTCGGTCCGGGCATCGAAAGATTGGGCCATGACCTCGAACTGCCCGGCCTTCTCGTGAAGCCAGACGACCAGCGCATTGCCCCGCCGGTCCGCCGCCGCCTGCAGATGAGAGATCTGCCCGTTGGTCCAGAAGATCACATGGGCCATGCTATCTCCGCTGCCGAGCACCTTGCCGAGCAGCTGTTTCTCCCCCATGACCTCGGACTGCCACAGCGCGACGCCACGGCCATCGGAATTCATCACGATCCGGGGGTTCTCGCCTTCTCCCATGGGCAGGCGCATCAAGGCTGGCGAGGACCGGGGCCCGATCGGCATGCTCCAGAGCGCACCGGCGTTCTCCCAAAGCGCCGTCCCATGACCGCGACCATTCAGGGCCAGTCGGGCTTCGCCGAGAGCGCCTCGGTCCAGGATACCGGGGGTCCGCCAATGGTGCGCCAGGTCCGGCTTACCCAGGGAAATGCCTTGGACGAAGCGCTTCAAAAAGTCCAGAGCCATGACATTTCCTTTTCTGAAGCCCCGGGGGGCATGGGGCGCTACGGGGCATTGCGCATGATGGTATCCCCAATTCAAGGGCGCAAGGCCTGGATTGCCTGAAAAGCGTTCGTGAAATTCCGCTAATGACCCAGAATTTCAAGGCCTTTCCTCAGCTCGGCCACCAGGCCTGGCAGGAGCTCGCAGACTCTGGCAATCTCCGCCTCGGTCGTACCGAGCCCCAGGCTGAAGCGAACCGTGCCTTGCGCGAAGCGAGCGGGCACGCGCATGGCCCGCAGGACATGGCTGGGCTCGCGCATGCCGGTGCTGCAGGCGCTCCCCGTCGAGACGCAGATGCCGCGTTCCGCCAGCTTCAACTGGAGGGCCTCCCCTTCGATGCCCGCGAAGCCCACGAGGCTCGTATTGGGCAGCCGCTCTGTTCCGGCCCCGTGGATCCGCAAATCCGGGATTTCAGCGACCATGGCCGTTTCCAGCGCATCCCGCAACCGGCGGACGCGGTCCAGTTCCGGCAGTCTCGCCAGTGCCCGTTCCGCGGCCTTGCCCAAACCCACGATGCCCGGCACGTTCTCGGTGCCTCCCCGTCGTCCCCGCTCCTGGGAGCCGCCCAGCATCAGCGGCTTCAGGCGCACGCCGCGGCGGATCATGAGCAGCCCGGTGCCTTTGGGGCCGTGAAACTTGTGGGCGCTGAGGCAAAGGAGATCGGCCCCCCAGTCGGCCGCGTCCACGGGCATCTTCCCCATGGCCTGGGTGGCGTCCACCAGGAAGAGCGCCCCCTTTGTCTTGGCAACCTTGGCTGCCTCTGCGACCGGAAAGCGGACGCCGGATTCGTTGTTGGCGGCCATCACCGCGACCAGGGCGGTATCCGGGCGGATCGCCTGATCGAGTTCGGCCAGGTCCAGGCGACCCTCGTCATCCACCCCCACCTCAGCAACCTCGCCGCCCTGCCCCTTCCACCAGGCCACCAGGGCTCGTACGGCGGGGTGCTCCACAGTGGTGGTCACCAGGTGCCGCTTGGTGGGAAAGGTTTCCCACGCGCCCCGGAAGGCGTGATTCAGGCTCTCCGTGCCGCCACTGGTGAACACGATTTCCGCCGGGGCGCAGCCGACCAGGGTGGCCGCCTGTTCCCGCGCCGTTACCACCGCGCCATCCGAAAGGTGCCCCAAAGCATAAGCGGAGCTGGCGTTGCCGAACCGTTCCGTGAACCAGGGCCGCATGGCCTCGAAGGCCTCGGGGTCCAGGGCGGTGGTGGCATTGTGGTCGAGGTAGATCAGATCCATGGCAGTCATGGTTTCCATTGTGCCTGCAGAAAGGCCAGTGCCTCAGTCCAGGGAGGATCGCCCGGCCTCAACGGGAGGGCATTGTGGGTGGCCCCAGGCACTTCCCAGACAGCGGTCGGGCCCACGCAGGCCTGGGCCAGCCGTCTTCCCTGCGCTGCGCCCACGACTTCGTCCTCCCCGGCCAAAACCAGCGCCACTGGGCCGGAGTAGCGGCGGATCGCCCCCAAGCTATCCCAACGGTCCAGGAGGAGGAGGCGCATGGGCAGGTAGGGATAGTGGTACGCCGCGACCTCAGTCATCCGCGCAAAGGGCGTCGCCAGGAGGAGTCCAGCCACCGATCCTGGCTCCGCCGCAGCCACCTGCACGGCCACGCCTGATCCGAGGCTCTCTCCGAGCAGGATCACGGGAGCAGCGGATTCCTCCCGCAGGCGGCGCAGGGCGGCGCGGGCGTCACGAACCAGCCAGGATTCGGACCGGCCGCCAGACCGGGAACCATAGCCGGGGTACTCGAGGAGCACGGCCTCGAAGCCTGCGGCTTCCAGGACCGGCAGGTAGGCCACGCGATCGAGCGCGTCCCCGGCGTTCCCGTGCAGCACGAGGACCCGCGCGAGCATAGGTCGCGATACGGGGCGCTTCCAGCCGAGCAGGGTTCCCTTGCCGTCCCGCCAGGGAGTCAAGCCCAGTCCTGCGGCCCGATGGAGGGCCTCCGGCTCCGTATCCAGAGCCGGGAAATACATCAGCCGCCGCTGGGCGAGGAAGGCCAGGAGGCAGAGTCCGGCATAGATCGCGAGACTCCACAGCACCATCCGCAGGAGTCCAGAGATCCAGATCGATCCCAACCTGAGCATGGCTCAGCCCTCGCGTCCCTGAAGATAGGCCAGGGCTTCGGGCCGCGCTGCCAGACTTGGAGCCTTCCCCTGGAAGCTCTTCCCGGCCCCGCCGCCCTTGGCACCCAGGATCGCCGCCACAGCCTTCCCGACCAGGGGCACATCCAGGCTGGAGGCTTCCCCCGCGCTCAGCAGGAAGAGTCCCTGGCCACCGGATTCCGTGGTGAGGAATAGGGCCTTGGCCGGATCCACGGCAAGGACGCCTCGTGCCAATTTCTGGAGAAAGGCCATGTCCCTGCCTTCCAGGTGAGCCTCCAGGAGGCCGCCTGGACGAGCGGCCAGAGCCGCGGCCTGGTAGTCCGCCAGTTCCTCCTCCAGCTTACGGCTGCGCCGATCCAGGGCGAGGAGCTGGTCCAGCTTGGTCTGGAGCGCGGGCACCAGATCCTCGTCAGGCGCGCCCAGGAGGGCGCGAAGGGTGGCGTTGCGCAGCTCGTGGGCGCCCAGGCGCCGCCGGAGCCGCCCGCCCGCCACGTAGAAGAGCCGCGTGCCGCCCCGGATGCTTTCAGTCCCCAGCAGCTTCATTGCCTCGATCTCGCCCGTGTGATGCAGGTGCGTCCCACCACAGGTGTTCAGGTCCACACCAGTGATCTCCACGAGACGGATGTCGCCCTGGTGCCCTTCAGGCAGCCCCCTGGACCGGACCGACTCCTGGCCGTAGCCTTCCGGGCTCACCCAGCGGGCTTTCACCTCGCGGCGGGCCCGGATCTCGGCGGCCACAGCCTCCTCGAGCCTCTCCAATTCGGCGGGCGAAATGGAAGCCGCATCCAGTTCGATGTCGCAGACGGTGGCCCCCAGATGGAATGCCGTGGTCTCCCACTTGAAGCGGTCCTGGGCCACGGCCGTGAGGAGGTGCTGGCCCGTGTGCTGCTGCATGTGGTCGAAGCGGCGGTTCCAGTCCAGCTTCAGTGAGGCCGGACCTACAGTTGCCGGGGCCTCCAGATAGTGGCGGATCGCGCCTTCCCGCTTCTGCACGTCCAGCACCGCCACGCCATTCACGGTGCCGAGGTCGCAGGGCTGACCACCGCCCTCCGGGTAGAAGATCGTGTCTTCCAGAAGCACGAAGGGTCGGCCCTTTTCGTCGCCGCCACCCAGAATCCGGGTGTCCAGGGCGGTCGCAAAAGGATCCTGTTCGTAGGCGGGCAGCTTGGTCATGGGGCGAGCCTAGCACAGCTCCGCTGGTAGGCTGGAGCCGTCGCCATGTCCCACATCCCCCTCCCCGAACGCCTCCGCCCCGCCACCCTCGATGAGGTGGTGGGTCAGGCGCATCTGCTCGGCCCCAAGGGGGCGCTGACCCGGCTCACGGCCGGCGGGCGCCTGCCCTCCATGGTGATGTGGGGGCCCCCCGGCACGGGCAAGACCACCCTGGCCCGCATCCTCGCGGAAGCCACGGGCCACGGATTCATGGAGTTCTCCGGGGCCAGCGGCAGTGCGGCGGAATTGAAGAAATTCCTGTCCGACAGCCGCGAGATGCCCCTGTTCCGCACCGTGCCGCCCGTGGTCTTCCTGGACGAGATCCACCGGTTCAACCGTTCGCAGCAGGACATCCTGCTGCCCTACCTGGAGCGGGGCGAGGCCATCCTCATCGGCGCCACCACGGAGAATCCCGCCTTCTACCTGAACCCGGCGCTGCGCAGCCGCTGCCAGCTCATCGCCTTGAAGGCCTTGGAACCGGCCCACATCCTGAAGGTGCTCAAGCGGGCCTGGTCGAAGGAACGCGCCGGCGAACCGGAGCCCGCCGAGGTCTTCGAGTGGCTCGCCAACTGGGCTGGCGGCGATCTGCGCTCGGCGCTGTCCGGGCTGGAGACCTGGATGGAAATGCCGGATCCCGACCTGGAATCCCTCCAGGGGGCGCTGGGCGGGCGCATGATGTTCGACCGCGCCGACGGCCACTACGACCTGGCCAGCGCCTTCCAGAAGAGCCTGCGGGGTTCCGATGCCGACGCCGCCCTCTACTACCTGAGCCGCATGATCCGCGGCGGGGAGGACCCCCGCTTCATCGCCCGGCGCCTCATGGTCTGCGCCGCCGAGGATGTGGGCAACGCCGACCCCCAGGCCTTCATCCTGGCCGAAGCCGCCAGCCGGGCCGTGGAACAGATCGGCTGGCCCGAGGCCCGCATCCCCCTGGCCCAGGCGCTCATCTATGTGGCCAACGCGCCCAAGAGCAATGCCACCGTTCTGGCCGTGGACGCGGCCCTGGCCGCCGACGATGCCCCCATTCCAGAGGCCATCCGCGATGCCCACACCGCCACTGCCCGCAAGGCTGGCCGCGGGGCGGGCTACCACTACTCCCACGATGACTACGATCGGCCGCAGATCTTCCTCCCCGACAAGTTGCGCGATCAATCCTTCTACGAGCCGCAGCGCCCCCAGGAGCGGAGCTGGCGGGACCGCCAGGAACCGGATGCCGCGACGCTTGCCAACCGATGGCAGACCTGGGTGGACGAGCATCCGGATGGCGGCGAGATCCCGCTGGAGGCCTGGAGCGCCGACCTGGCCTGCAGCCGGGAGGCCCTGGCCCGAGCCGTGAACAAGCTGGCCCAGGGACGCTTCACCCTGGCCCGGAAGCTGGAAGCCAAGCCGATATAGGCCTAGGCTTCCCAGCCCAGCAGGCTCACGCCATACCGCTCCCCATCCACGAAGATGGGTACCGAGATGACGCTGACGATGGCCCCGGTGTCCCGGGCGTAGGTCTGGACGAGGAAGGTCTCGCGAGCCTCCGGCCCCTCGGCCAGGTTCGCCACGCGGCGGAAGTCCTCCCGGCGCGCGAAGGTTGACAGTGCGTCGGCAGCGGGGCCGAGGCCAACGCGGGCGCCCCGGACCAGCACATTGTTGTCGGTGAAGAAGCGTTTCACCCGATTGCCCACCAGATCCTTGGCCGGATCGCCGGTCCACGCATTGCAGTAGCGGCTGTTGTGGGAGGGTCCGTAGCTGTTCAGATCGAGGACCAGGGCGAAGATGAGCCGTGGTTCCTGGTCCATGACCGCATCGCCGGCCACCTGCAAAGATTTCTCCACGAGGGCGTCGTAGGCGGTCCGGAATTTCGGCGGCGTGAAACCAGTCGGGGGAACCCTGGTCACATCGAAGAACCGGGAGAGTTTCTGGATCTCGCTTCCCGTGATCTCGGTGTAATCCAGGGCCAACAGGGCTTCCCGCGTGAGCAGTCCCGAACGGAGAGGCGCTTCGAGGATGCCCGCCGTGGTCTTGGCGAAGCTCCGAGCCAGGCCGAGGGCGCGGTGGAAGATGGAGCCAGTGTCGTAGGACGCCAAGTGCTGGTGGCCGATTTCGGTGGCGTAGGAGAGCTGGAAAGCATCCTGGGCCACGGCCTCTGCTTCCACCTTGAGCTTTTCCGTTGAACCGAGAAGATGGGCGGAAGCCTCCCGGAGGTTTCTGGCTGCGGCGTCCTCTTCCCCCGAAGACCCTGCGATCTGGGCCACATGGCCAGCGGTCTCCAAGGCCAGATCCGCCAGTCCGGAGAGCTGTTCGCCCACGGTCTCCACCCGCGCCCGGGTGCCGTCGGCCAGTTCCAGGCTGCGCGCCATGGCCTCCCGGGTAGGATCGAGATCCTGCTGGACGGCGGTCAAGATCTCCTCGATTTCCTGCGTCTGCCGTGCTGTGCGATCTGCCAGCTTGCGGACCTCCTCGGCCACCACCGCGAAACCGCGCCCCGCGGCCCCGGCATGGGCCGCTTCAATAGCGGCGTTGAGGCTCAGCAGGCCGGTGCGGTCAGCGATCTCCGCGATGACCTTGGCCACCTCGGCGACCTGGGGAATGCGGTTCAATAGGGTTTCCAGCCGTTCCGCCGTGAGGGCCGTCTGCCGTTGCAGCTCCTGCACCGTGGCCACCGCCGCCCGGCTTTCCCCCAAGCCCTGGTTCG
Source organism: Geothrix sp. (assembly GCA_035255365.1). GTDB lineage: Bacteria > Acidobacteriota > Holophagae > Holophagales > Holophagaceae > Geothrix. Next base: position 63,850 of record DATEZS010000068.1, on the reverse strand, counting down.
TGAGATCCGCCATGCGGCGGGTCGCCTGGGCACCTTCCTTCGCAGCCCCGGCCGAACGGGAGACAGTCTCCCCCATGCCTTCCAGGGTTTTCTGCATGGATTGGTTGTGGCTCAGCACCTGTTCGATTTCCCGAGCCAGGCGCTGCACCCGCATGGAGGTCCTGGCCGCTCCGCCCGCGGACTGGGTGAGCACTTTCTCCAAGCCCAGCAGGTCCTGCGACAGCTGGCCGTCCATGGGCAGCGCGTCGGGCGGAGAAAATGGGCTGGAAGGCTTCATGGCGGTTCTGAGCGTCAGGATCTCATCGGAATCCCAGGTCCAGGACTCAAATCGGGGTGAGCGATCCCATGCGGCCGCTCTGGTAGTCCCGGAAGGCCTGCTCGATCTCGTCGCGGGTATTCATGACGAAAGGCCCGTAATGGGCGATGGGTTCCCGAAGCGGCTCGCCAGACAGCAGCATGAAGCTGGCCCCGGCCAGGGACGAAACGGCCAGGGAGTCGCCTTCCCCGAGCAGCGCCACGGCATCTGCGGGCACTTCCCTGCCCTCGATCTGGACGGTGCCTTGAAGGGGCACGATGGCCGCGACCCAGCCCGCGGGCAGCACCTGCTCAAAGCTGGCACCAGCCTCCAACTCCAGATGGGCATAGGCGATCCTCGCGGGCGTGATGGCGGGGCCGGTGATGCCGGCGAGGGTGCCCGCCAGCACGCGGATGCGACCGCCTGGGATGGATTGCCAGGGCATGGCTTCGGGCTGGAGATCCGTGTAGCCAGGCGTGGTGCCCTTCTGGGCCTTTGGCAGGTTGATCCAGAGCTGGACGCCTTCGATGGGGCCGCCCGTCTCCAGGTGTTCGGGCACGGGCATCTCCTCGTGGACGATGCCGGACCCGGCATTCATGAGTTGAGCGCCACCGGGGCGCAGCAGGCCGGAGCCGCCCGTGCTGTCCCGGTGCCGGAAGGCCCCCTGGATCAGGTAGGTGAGAGTCTGGAAGCCGCGATGAGGGTGGGGCGGAAAGCCGGCATCCGAACCCGGAGGCAGCACCATGGGGCCGAAATGGTCCATGAGGAGGAAGGGATCCATGCTGCGGAAAGCCTCGGTGCCAGCCTGGCCCTGACCCGGCACCAGGCGGGTCAACGGCACGCGATTCCCGTCCTGGGTGGGTTGGCCAGCGATGAGCGAGAGAACAGGTTTGATGGACATGGGCACCTCAGGCTAGATCAAACAACAGGATTTCAGAGGGAGAGGAAGCTGCCACGACGATGGACGATTCTTCTTCGATGCGGGCCCCGTCTCCCGCCTGCATGACGACACCATTGAGCATGAGAGAACCCGCCGCCACCTGGAGGAAGCCCGCGCGCCCCGGCAGGATGGACGCCTTCACTTCGCGGCCTTCATCCAACCGGGCCGCAAAGATCGCCACATCCTGGAAAAGTTTCACGGAACCGTCCGCCCCGCTTGGGCTTGCGATAAGCCGCAGACGATTGCTCAAGTCATCCGCAGGAAAGGCCACCTGGTCATAACGAGGGGCCAGCCCCTGCTGGTTGGGCAGGATCCAGATCTGGAGGAAATGCACCGGCTCCGTGGCTGACCCGTTGAACTCGCTGTGGCGGATGCCCGTACCTGCGCTCATGACCTGCGCCTCGCCAGGGCGGATGACCCCATGGGTGCCAAGGCTGTCCCGGTGCTCCAGAGCCCCTGACAACACCCAGGTGAGGATCTCCATGTCCCGGTGGCCATGGGTTCCGAATCCCTTGCCGGGCTGCACCCGGTCCTCGTTCAGCACCCGCAGGGCGCGGAACTGCTGATGAGCGGGCTCGAAGTAGTCACCGAAAGAGAACGTGTGCCTGGTATCCAGCCATCCGAAATCGAAGTGGCCCCGGGCCCCGGCAGGTCGCAGCGTGATCATGGCGCCTCCTGGATCCATAATACATGTTGCAACTCTTAATTCAAGTCCGGATTCGAAAATTGCTAGAGCGGATTGATGACCTTGGACATATCTTTGGAGGGTCCAGGCGGAGGCAGCCATGTTGAACCGGGTGCTGGTGGGGGTGGATTTTTCCGATGCCTCGAAACAGGCCCTGGAGCGGGCGGGAACCTGGGCGGCCAAGTGCGCCGTGCCCCTGGTGGCCATGCACGTGCTTCAGCCCCCGGCGCCCATGCTGCCGGAAGCGCAGATCGCCCTGCCCGATCCCGCCTGGCTCGCGAGCATGGAGGAGCATGCCCGGGAGCAGCTGGAGATCCTGGTCAAGCCCTACCCGGGAGCTTCGGTGATCGTGAAATGGGGCGGTCCGGCCGAAGAGCTGGTCACCGAAGCCAACCCCGAGACCCTGCTGGTGGTGGCCAAAGTGGGCCATTCGACTCTGGAACGGCTCCTCTTCGGAAGCACTGCGGCGCGGGTGGTGCGCATGGCTCCCTGCGATGTGCTGGTGGTGCGGACGGGGAAGGCTCGCTAGGAATCAGTCCAGAAGCTGCTTAACGAGAGCCTCCACCTCGGCGGATTGGCGCTGGAGGATGCCTTCGGCGGCCATCTTCAGGCCTTCCATGTGAGCTGGACTGGTGTCGTCCATCTCGCTCAGGGAGGCGTCGAGGTTGGTCTGGAAGCGGAAATAGGTCTGGGGGCCGCCCACGGGCCGCAGGATCTGCTGGAGCTGGTAGTCCACGGTATCGGCCACGCCGTCGAAGATCACATCCAGCACTGGCTTGGCCCAGCCCGCCACCCCCCACCCTCTGGCCTCCTCGTAGCGGTAGGGCTTGCTGTAGAGACCCGTCCCCAGGGAAACGAGCAGGAGGTCGTCGCTCGGGCGCCCTTCGCGGCAAAGCAGCTGTCGCGCATCGGCATAGGCGCACATGGCTGGATTGTTGGCAAAGACGCCACCGTCCACCAGCACATCCCGTTCCTGCGGCCACTGCACCAGGGCGGGCTCGAAGTAGGTGGGGGCGGCGCTGGTGGCTCTTGCCGCGACCCGCATGGGCACATCGTAGCGGCCATCCTCCCGGGCTCGCTGGCGCCGGTAGAAGAAGGCATCGCGCTGTTCCAGGTCATAGGCGGTGACCAGGACCTCCACCAGGGCATCCTTCAAGCGGGTCTCGCCGAAATACTGGGCCAAAACGCCCTCGATGCCCTCAGGCGGATACTTGGCGGCGCGCAGGCCCATGGGGTTGGTGAAATGCTGCCAGGGGCTCTCGTCGAAGATGCGGGCGCCCTCCTTCAGGTAGAGATCCGCCAGGTCCCGGGCTGCGTAGCGCGGGCGCCCACTCTCCCCCGGGGCGGCGAGGCCAAGAGCCAGGATGCCCCCGGTGCTCGTGCCGGCAATGAGATCGAAGCACTCGGCGATGGGCCGCCCTGTCTGCCGCTCAAGCTCCGCCAGCACCAGGGCCGGGATGAGGCCCCGGATGCCGCCGCCGTCGATGGAGAGGATTCGGAATGGGTGAGCCATCTGGCATTCTAGGCGCGAAAAAGCGGGCCAATCGGCCCGCTTTTTCACGGCAAGGGCAAACCTTAACGATAGGCAGGAATCCCTGTCACTTCCTGGCCGATGACCAGGGTGTGCATATCGTGGGTGCCCTCGTAAGTGTATACGCTCTCGAGGTTGGCCATGTGTCGCATCACCGGGTACTCGTCAAGGATGCCGTTGGCGCCCAGGATGGTGCGGGCCTTGCGGCAGATTTCCAGAGCCACGTTCACGTTGTTCATCTTGGCCATGGAGACCTGGGCGGGCGTGTAGGTCTTGGCATCCTTGAGCCGTCCCAGCTGATGCACCAGCAGCTGTCCCTTGGTGATCTCGGTGACCATCCAGGCCAGCTTCTCCTGCTGAAGCTGGTAGCTGGCGATGGGCTTGTCGAACTGGATGCGGGTCTTGGCGTAATCCAGGGCGCACTGGTAGCAGGCATCGGCGGCGCCGAGCACACCCCAGGCGATGCCGTAGCGAGCCTGGGTGAGGCAGCCGAGAGGCCCTTTGAGACCCTTTACGTTGGGCAGCAAGGACTTCTCCTCGTCCACGATCACATCCTCCAAAACCAGTTCGGAGGTGACGGAAGCCCGGAGGCTCCACTTGCCCTTCATCTGCGGGGCGCTGAAACCGGGAGTCCCGGCCTCCACCAGGAAGCCTCGGATGCCGTCATCGGTCTGGGCCCAGACCACGGCCACATCCGCCACGCTGCCGTTGGTGATCCACATTTTGGTGCCGTTGATGCGCCACTTGCCGCCGGGTTCCCGGACGGCGCGGGTGCGCATGCCGCCGGGGTTGGATCCGAAATCGGGCTCGGTGAGTCCGAAGCATCCGATCTTCTCGCCCGTGGCCAGCTTGGGCAGCCAGTGCTTTTTCTGGGCCTCGCTGCCGTAGGCGTAGATGGGCCACATGACCAGGCTGCCTTGCACGGAAGCGAAGGACCGCAGGCCCGAATCACCGCGCTCCAACTCGTACATCAGGAGGCCGTAGGCGACGTTGGAAACGCCCATGCAGCCGTATTCCTCAGGCAGCGAGGGCCCGTAGAAGCCCAGCTCACCCATCATGGGGATCAGTTCCTTGGGGAAGGTCTGAGCCTGGGCGTGCTGCTCGATGATGGGCAGGACCTCGGCATTGACGAATTTACGGGCCGTCTCCCGGATCATCCGTTCGTCGTCGGTCAGCAGGCCCTCGAAGGCCATGTAGTCGGTGATGTGGGTGAAGGTGGCATAGGCGCCGGCCATGGGAACTCCTGTGATGCCCTGAAGCCTCGGGCGGTTGAAGGAACGGCGCTGCAGCAGCGCGCCTCAGCCAGTGTAGCTTCCTGTTGGGCTGCGGGAGGAGCCCGGGTTGGCTGAAGTCGCCCAGTTACCTGTCACGACGGGCAATAGCTTGACGAAGTGCAAATCAGACGCCCTGCGGAGGCTCCTCCAGGAGACGCCCGCCTACGGCATGGGGCGTCTCGTGGCAGTGGCGGCAGCGCGCCTCGTAGGCCTCGGCGGCACCCACCAGCACCTGCCCGCCCGTGTGGACCATGCGCTGCGTCCGCCCGGCGAGGGCGCCGCAGACCATGCAGATAGCCTGGAGCTTGGTGACATATTCCGCCTTGGCCAGGAGGATCGGCATGATGCCGAAGGGTTCGCCGTTGGAATCCTGGTCGAGGCCGCCAGCAATGACGCGAACGCCTTGGTTGGCCAGTTCCTCGATGATGGGGATGAGGCCCTCGTCCATGAACTGGACCTCGTCCAGGGCCACCACTTCGGCCTCGGGATCCAGGTAGCGGGCCAATTCCACGCTGTCCTTCACGGGGATGGCCTCATGCTTGCGCTGGCTGTGGCTGGCAATGGCCGAGACATCGTAGCGGTCATCCAGGGCCGGCTTGAACACCTGCACCTTCTGGCGGGCGATCAACGCCCGCTTGATGCGCCGGATGAGTTCCTCGGACTTGCCGGAGAACATGGGGCCGCAAATCACCTCCAGGGAACCCTGGCGCTGGTGCACAAACATCTGAAATCCTCTATTTTTTTGAAGGAAGCGCGGGTTCCTGGGTGACCGGGGAGGTCGCAGCCTGCAGCGGGTCCGGCAGGAGCGTGAGGTCATTGACCGGATTGGCTCCCCCCAGCGGGCGTCCCAGTTCTCTCGCCAGGAGTCTGCCCCCATCCTTCGGTGCGGCCATGCGCAGAGCCCAGGCCTGGCGGAGCCGCGTCGGCCCTTCCGGAATGGAGCGCACATCCACGGGCTGCATGCTGGCGAGTCCCATGTTGAGGGAGCCCCGTTCATGAGGCACATAGAAGGCAAGCGGCAGGACCAGGCCGAGAAAAGCGATGGGCCACAGCAGAGGGCTGGGTTCCCAGGGCTTGGGTTCGTACTCGGGGAAGCCATCCGTCACCCAGGGGCGGACGATCTTCGGCGCATCCCCCGAAATGGGTTCCAGAAGCCCGGCCTCGATGAGATCAGCAATGGCCTTGCAGGTATCCAATTCTTCGTAGCGGCTTACCTGGACAGCCTCGTTGACGGTTTGGGGGTCCTGGAAATAGGAAAGCACCATCTCCTGTTCATGGGTGAGTCCGGAAGCCGCCACCTGCAGGTGGGATTTGCCGTCGAGGACATCGGAGACTTCGCGGTCGATGTCCAGGTGGAGGGCCTGCGCCCTTGGCGTGCGGCCAAGAGGAAGGTCCATCCCGGGAAGTCTGCGCTCCACTTCGGGCCACTCATCCTGGATTCGGGCGGCCTCCATCAAGACGGTGTCCACGGGGATTGGGACAAAATGCTCGCGGTCAAGGTCGGGGGGGAGCATCGAATCAAAGCGATAGTCGCCTTCGGTCCAGCGGAAGGATCGATGGAGGATGGAAGTCGCCTGATTGAACAAGGCATCCTGCAGGTCGGAGGAAGTCACCTTCCCGCTCTCCAGCAGGAGGGTTCCCATCCGCTTGAGCGTCTGCCGCTGCATCTGAACCATGCCCAGGAGCTCTTCACCGGTCAGACGCCCGAGACGGACGAGCATGGTACCCAAGCGATCTTCCATCCGGACCTGATTGGAGTCGCAGCCCACGATCTCGCCATGCTCAAAAAAGACCTTTATGAATTCCTGGCCCTGGGAGAGAACGAGCGTACCGTGCTTCCCCTGGATCTTGATCATGTTGAACAGGGAGAAGAGGTCGAAGTCCCGAAGGGAACCTTCCAATGCCATTTCAGGCCCTCCTCAAAGTCAATTTCAGCCAGGATCGAAGGTAGAGCAGCCCCATCAGCAGAGCGCCAATCGCGAGCCAGATAGAGGTGGGGTCCGCCAGGATTTCTCCCGGGTAGCGCACGCTGCGGCCGGTGGCGAGCACCATCCCGACGGAGAGGCAGAACGGAATGAATTCCCACAAGCCTTCCCGGGTTTCCCCCAGCAAGGCCAGATCGCAGCCCGGTAGCAGCACCACCAAGGTCTTGTGGATCCATCGGGTCGCCTTCTGATGCGCGGCCACCTCATCCAGCTTCTTCTTGCGATTCTCAGTGTGCAAACCATCCCTCAGCACGAATAGATGGTGGCATTTCCCGCAAACATTCGGGTCCTGGCTGTCGGTCGTGTGGAAGGGTTCGCCGCAGCGGATGCACTGGGATGGATGGGCCATGCGAATGCTCGCACGCACGCGAGCCAGGAAAGCCCCTAGACCGATCAGTGGCAACAGCAGGGCCCAGAGGAAGGCCGGTTCACCCAGAGGGAGGTGGTCGGAACCTTCCTTGCGTCCAGGCTCGACCAGTGCCTGGATTCGACCCGGTGTATCCGGGAGCGGCATGGGGTAGGTTCGCGCATCCTTCTGTGCGTCATTGAGTTCAATGAGTCGGGCATAGGCCTCGGGATCGGCGGCCTGGGCCTCGTCCTGTTTGGTTGCTCCGAGTGCGGTATCAAGCTTGTTGAAGGCCAGGATGCTCTGGTTCAGCAGGATTTCCATTTTCCGGCCAGCCAGGAGCGCCATGTCGAAGGCCTTCTCTGCCCCTGGGAGGTCGCCGGACTGGAACCGAGCGACCCCGAGGTTGTTGAGGACTTGGGGCTGTTCGGGGTGCCTCCCGACCAGCGTCTCGAACGTGGCAGCCGCGGCCTTCCAATCCTTGGCCTGGAGTTGGAACCACCCCTGAAGGAAAGTCTGGTCCGAAGGAGGAAGTCGATGCAGCGAGGCTGCGGGCACAGGTTGCACCTGGGGTTGGAGCTGAAGCGTCAGCAGGCTGGGCTGAGGTTCCCGGGCCGCCCAGGGCTCCAGCATGGTGAGTGCTGGGTGCACGAATTGGACCACCAGGATGAACACGGTCACCTTCACCTCGGAGGGAAGGAGGAAGGGCGCCAGCAGGAACAGCCAAAGAATGGCCGCCACGGATGGATCGAGGCCCAGAATGACCGGAGCCGTCAGGATCAATGCACCCAGGAGGGCGCAAAGTATCGGGGGAACCCGTTTCCGGCGGAGGCCATCCTCCCAAAGGTAGCGAGCCACATTCCGATAGCGCACCACCATGACCAATGCCCAACCCCAAAGCAGCATGGTCGCGGCCAGCCTCAGCATCCCCAGATGTTGGACGAGCCATAACCACCGATGCACCGGGTGATCCAGGCGGAGACGGGTCAGGCGCAGCAGGTCCGGGAAGCTCCACAGCCAGCCCCTGACTCCTTCCTGCCGGGTGAGGACGATGCGGGTGCCGATGAGTGTTGGGTGGTTCGGGTCCCAGCGTTCGACGGCCTGCAGTCCATCGAGGCCCAGGTCTGGGTGGCCAGCCATACCTTGCTGCCTTGCCCAGAAAGCCATGGTCTCGATCAGCGGTGTCACATCCATGGTGGAGTAGGTCCGGCGAAGCACCTCGACTTCCAATTGAGCGGCCCGGATCCCCTCGGCATCCCGTTTGAGAACGGCAGCCTTGAGATGCTCAGCGCGGTGGCTCAGGGCGATGGCCGGCACCGTTTCCTGAACCGCAGGCGGAACCACCGATGGCAACGACGGCGGAGGATTCGTCGCCAGCGCCTGCAGCACAGCTGGGAGCAGCATCCATGCTACGCATCGGAAAGTGTTCCTGACGCCCATGCCGGTCCTCCTCTGGATCAGGGTTTGGCAACCGCAGGTGCATCAGCGGCCTTGCTGAGGTTCATGACCCGCATGCGGAGCTCAAAAAGGATGTCATCCAGGGCGCGGGTTTCCGCGTCCGAACGGGCACCTTCCGTTTTTTCTTTCAGAACAGTCAGAAGGTCCACATAGAACCGAGCGGCCGCCGGATTGGCAGGGGGAACTTCCTTCATCATGGGGTGGGGCACGCCCATCGCCATCAAAGCCTGTTCTGCCAGAAGATGGATCAGGGCCGTTAACGAAGCTTCTGGCACCGAAGGATTCATGGGCTACCTCAAACACTTTCAGAACTTGTCTGCCCGGAAGCCTACCACAGGCTGATTTTTACCGCACCATCTCAGACAGGGCCGGGGTCATGGGGCGATAAGACCGTCAATCAACCGCCTTTTGACGAAAAGCACTCGGCATCCGAGACGCCCTGTGGAACGATGAATGAGTTTGGAGGAGTCCCATGCGCCGTACTATTTCAGCGATATTGATGACCACAGCCTGTCTCATTGCCCAGGCGCAAACGGGCAAAATTTCCGGGAAGGTCGTGAACAAGGAAGGCAAACCCGTCGTCGGTGCCAAGATCAACCTCAAGCTGATCTACCGGGCCTGGAGCAAGGATCTTTTCACGGACAAGAACGGCAATTACTTCCAAGTCGGCCTGGAGCCCAAGGAATATGACTTCACGGTCAGTGCTGAAGGTTACGTGGATCTGAAGGAGAGGATCAAAATCCCCCTTAGCGAAGAGCCTCTGATCAAGAAATTCACCCTGCTCACCCCCGAGCAGGCACGAGCGGAAGCCGTAGCCAGCGGCGCCGCCCAGGCAGTTCCGGAGGATCCGGGCGCGCCCAAGGACGCGGAATGCCGTGAAAACTTCAATCTGGCAATCCCGGTTTACAACGAAGGGAAATTCAGCGAGGCACTCCCCTTCATCGACAAGGCCTACAAGGCCGGGACGGAGGCCCTGACCCTCCTCAAGGATGAGCAGGCCAAAACGGATCTCGCGCCCGAGTTGCCGAAGATCGAGCGGGTACTCGGCATCTGCATGGCCCAGGCCGGCGAGAAGAAGGCTGATGCCGAACCCTATCTTCTGAAAGCACTCGAAAAGAACGCGAAGGATGAACCGGTGATCGCCGGCCTCATCGAGACCAGCAAGGCCAAGGGCGACAAGGCGGCCGAACAGAAATACACCGCCATGCTGGAGGCGCTGCACGGCCCCAATCCCGACCTCATCTACAACAAGGGCGTGGAAGCCTTCAACGCCGGGAAGAATGCCGAAGCCAAGGCCCAGCTTGTGAAGCTGCTGGAACTGGACCCCAAGTATGCGAAGGCCTACTACCTGCTTGGCATGATCGAATACGCCAACATGAACATGAAAGGCACCAAGCAGAACTTCCTGAAGTACCTGGAAACGGCCCCCACCGGTGACAAGGCTGCCGAGATCAAGGAAATGTTGAAAGATCCGTCGTTGAAGAACATCAAATAAGCGAACTCCCGAAACAGGAAGGGCCCCAAACGGGGCCCTTCCTGTTTCGGTTCGGACGAAATGTCAGGTTAATTCAAGACTGATCGGGCAGTGATCCGAGCCCAGCACATCGGCATGGATGCGGGCATCCTTCACGCGCGCCAGCAATGCGCGACTGGCCAGGAACAGATCGATCCTCCATCCCACATTCCGCTCCCGCGCACCGCCTCGGGCCGTCCACCAGGTATAGAGGCCCGGGACATCCGGATTCCGCTCCCGCAGCACATCGACCAGGCCCTCGCCCAGGTAGAGCTTGAAGTCCTCGCGCTCCTCTGGGGTGAAACCGGGGTTCTTCGTATTGTCCTTGGGGCGGGCCAGATCGATCTCCTCGGGCGCCACGTTCATGTCGCCGGTGAGGACCACTTGATCGCCTGCCGCATGGTGTTTTGCCACCAGAGCCGCAAGATCCTTCGCGAACTGGCGCTTGAAGGGCAGCCGCACCAGCCCCTGGGAAGCATTCGGGAAATAGCCTCCGATGAAGGCCAGATCATCCTTCCGGGACACGATGATGCGCCCTTCCGCATCGTAGCCATCAATGCCCATGCCCTTGGCGTGGGCGAAGCCCAGGTCCTTCTTGGACAGGGTGGCGGAACCCGCATAGCCCTTTTTGCTGGTGGCGGGGAACCAGCAGATGTCGTAGGCGCTCTCAAGCTGGCGGCGCACGCCGAGATCGATCTCTTCCCATTCGCTGCGGATCTCCTGGAGGTTGAGCACATCAGGCTCGGTCTCCTCCAGCCAATCCATGAAGCCCTTTTTCAGGACCGAGCGGAAGCCGTTCACATTCCAGCTGTAGAAGCGCATGGATTCTCCTTCTTCAAACCAGGGAAGCATAGACCGCGGGATCGAATCCCACGATCACAGCCTTCGGGTGCACGAGAATAGGCCGCTTGAGCAGATTGTTATCCTGCACCATCAGCGCGATGGCCTCGGCTTTGGTGAGCGTGCGGTCCTTCAGGCCCAGCTCCTTGTATTTCGGGCTCTTGGTGCCGAGCATGGGGCTTGGGTCCAGGGGCAGGAGACGCTCCAGTTCAGCTGCCTCCAGAGGTTTCTTGTAGTAGTCGCGAACGTCCACCTCGATGCCCAGCTCCACCAGCTTGGCCTTGGCGTTCCGGCACGTGGTGCAGCTCGACTTCATCCAGAGCACGGGCTTCATAGCTCCTCCACAAAGCGGTCCAACAACCGGTCCGTGCGCCAGCGCAGCCATCCGAACAGGAGAAAGGCCGCCCAGCCCTTCATGCGGCCTTCCAGGTGGAGGTGAGCCCCCTTTGGATCAGGCGTCAGGGTCAATTCGCCCGATTCATCGGCCCCAGCCACGGTGCGCTTCCAGCGGAGGACCGCTGAACCGGACGTTTCCTCCAGTGGGCTCCAGGCGCCTAGTGGACGCAGGCTCTTGAAGTCCACGGGCGCGGCTGTCCGGAGGCGTCCCAGAACATGGTCAAAGGGCGCATCCGTGAGGACCTCGGCCTCGAAGGAGAAGATGGGGCGTTTCACTTCACCAGGAATCCGGGCTGGGCGTCATCCGGAGGCGCCACCAGGTAGGGCTTGCTGGCGTTGTCGCTGGCCGCCAGCAGCATGCCGTGGCTCTCGATGCCCATGAGCTTCCGCGGCGCCAGGTTCGCCACCACGACCACGAGACGGTTCAGCAGATCCGCAGGTTCGTAGGCCTTGCCGATGCCGCCCACGATGGTGCGCTGCTCGAGGCCGATGTCCACCTTCATCTTGATGAGCTTGTCGCTCTTGGGGACGCGCTCCGCTTCAAGCACCCGGCCCACACGCAGATCCACCTTGAAGAAGGTGTCGGCTTCCACAGTCTCCCGGATTTCCGGAACATCCAGGCTGGGCTTCGCTTCAACAGGGGCCGTGACTGCCTCTAATTCGCTCAATTCTTTCTCCTTGTCGATGCGTTGGAAAAGCGGCTTGGGGTCGGAAACAGGGCCAATGGCGGGGCCATCCAGGGCAAAGCCATGGAAGGTCGTTGCGGCCACCTGGGTGGTATGACCGAGGCATTCCCAGAGCGTCTGGGCCATCTCCGGCATCACCGGCGCCACCAGCAGTGCCGTGGCGCGCAGGGCCCGGTAGAGGTTCGCCAGCACGGCGTCCAGCTTGGGGTCGTTGGCCGGATCTTTGGCGAGCTTCCAGGGCTCGGCCTTCACGATGTAGCCATCCAGGGCCCGGAGGTAACTCCAGAGGGCATCCAGGGCTGCATGAAAATCGTTGCCCCGGGCCTTCTCAAGGAAATCCGGGAACACTTCCAGCAGCTGGGTGGCCATCTGCTGATCGAGTTCGTCCATGACCAGGGGCATGGGTACCACCCCGCCACGGTAGCGCTGGATCATGCTGAGGGTGCGGGAAGCCAAGTTGCCCAGGCCATTGGCCAGGTCGGCGTTGAGTCGGTCCATGAAACCCTCGAAGCTGAAGCCGCGGTCGTGACCGACCTGCATGTCGCGCATGAAATAGAATCGGAGCGCGTCGTTGCCGAAGCGCAGGAGCGTGTCCGGGCGAACCACGTTGCCCTTGCTCTTGGACATCTTGTCGTCGCCCATGAGCCACCAGCCGTGGGCCAGGATGGTGGTGGGCTGGAACATGCCCGCCGCCATGAGGAAGGCGGGCCAGTAGACCGCATGGAAGCGCAGGATGTCCTTGCCCACCAGCTGGAGATCCGGTGGCCAGCCGTTGGCGGGGCAGCCCGTAAGGTAGTTCAGCAGGGCGTCGAACCATACGTAGATCACGTGTTTCTCATCGCCGGGCACGGGAATGCCCCAGCTGATGCTGGTACGGCTGATGGACAGATCCTGCAGACCACCTTCCACGAAGCGCTTCACCTCGTTGAAGCGGAATTCGGGCTGCACGAACTCCGGGTGCTCCTCGTAGTGCTTGAGCAGGCGATCCTGGTAGGCGCTGAGACGGAAGAAGTAGGTCTCCTCCTCCAGCTCCACCAGCTGGTGCGCCAGGCCCTGGGCCTGCAACTCCTTCGCCTGGGTCTCGGTGACATAGGCCTCGTCGCTGACCGAGTAGAGCCCCTTGTAGGTGGCCTTGTAGATGTCGCCCTTGTCCAGCAGGCGTTTGAACAGGCGCTGCACCTGGTCGCGGTGATCCGCATCGGTGGTGCGGATGTGGCGGAAGTGGGTCATGCCCATCCGCTTCCACAGCTCGTGGTAGTTGGCCACCACCTCGTCCGCCAGTTGCTTGGGCGTGATGCCCCGGGCCGCCGCGGCCTTCTCCACCTTCTGACCATGTTCGTCCGTACCGGTCAGGAAGTACACCTCTTCGCCGCGCATGCGGTGGAACCGGGCAATCACATCCGCCAGCACCGTAGTGTAGGTGTGGCCGATGTGAGGCTTGTCGTTCACGTAGTAGATGGGCGTGGTGAGGTAGAAGGGCTTGGACACGGTAACTCCGAGCCTTCCAGTCTACAGTGAGTCGGTCCCGCAGCGCTTCCAGCAGGTGGCAAGGTGGTCATCCACCAAGCCCACAGCCTGCATGAAGGCGTACATGATGGTGGGGCCCACGAACCTGAACCCGCGTTTCTTGAGTGCCTTGCTCAAGGCTTCAGCCTCGGGCGTCACGGCCGGAACCTCGCCGAGGGTCTTCGGATGATTGATCTTGGGCTTCGCCCCCAGGAATCCATCAAGGAAGGCCGCAAAGCTCCCGAACTCCCGCTGCGCCGCCAGGAAGGCCTTGGCATTGTCCCTGGCCGAAAAGACCTTGAGGCGGTTCCGTACGACCCCAGGATCCTGGAGGACCGCCTCAAGTTCGGCGTCGGTCATCGCGGCCACGCGGTGGGGTTCGAAGCCGTGGAAGGCTGCCCGGTAGGCCTCCCGCTTCCGGAGGATGGTGATCCAGCTGAGCCCAGCCTGGGCCCCCTCAAGAACCAGCATTTCGAAGAGGTGGCGGTCATCCCGATTGGGAACGCCCCACTCCTGGTCGTGATACCTGATGTAGAGCGGATCCGAACCGCACCACCCGCAGCGGGACCTTCCCCGGTGATCCATGGCTTCCCCTTCCCTGCCCTTTTCATGACGCAGAATCGGGCGGCCAGGCCGCCCGATTCTGCGCGCAATGGGAATCGACTAGGCTTCGACCACGGTCGCCTTGACGATCCGGTCATTGGCCTTGATGGCCTGCACCACCTTGATGTCGGCCTCCGCCACACACTGGCCGAAGACCGTGTGCACGCCATCGAGATGGCTGGGGGCGCTGCCGTTGCAGATGAAGAACTGACTGCCGCCGGTGTCCTTGCCCGCGTGGGCCATGGAAAGAGCACCCAGCTTGTGCTTGTGGGGGTTGCCGGCGGTCTCGCACTTGATCTTCCAACCGGGGCCACCGGTGCCGGGCATGCCCGAGGCGCCGGCACGCGTGTTGGGGCAGCCGCCCTGGATGACGAAGTCGGGAATCACCCGGTGGAAGGTCAGACCGTCATAGAAACCATCCTCGATGAGTTTCACGAAGTTCGCCACGGTGCCCGGGGCCTCCTTCGGGAATAGCTCAAGATTGATATCGCCCTTGTCGGTTTGAAAGAGTACGCGGGTCATGGTTCACCTCTCGAGGTCAAACATTCAGGATAGGTGCCCATCTCCTTCGCGTCAGCAGGAAGTTCCCACACGCCCCGTGGGGCCCAAGATCCAGAGGCTCATGGAGGGGAGGAACCCCATCATCACTCGACCAAATGGTTGTCGTTGGGCAGTCCACTTTGAGCCACGCCTCCGATGGCATCAAAAATCATTGAATTTAATTCCTTCGCCTTTGACGGACAGGCGACTAGGCTTGGATCCAAATTAACCAAAATTATGATTCTGAGTCTCAGAATCCATACCTAGCGCCCCGTGGCTTCGATGCGGGCCATGGATTCAGTGAATCGTTGCGCCAGGCGTTCCCGTTCGCTCGCATTTCGCCGGGTCCTGATGGCCGTACCCAAAGCCAAGAGGACCACAACCAGCGCAACGGCACCGACCGCAGCGAGCTGTTTGTGTCGCCTGACCCGGCGCTGAATGCGGTACCAAAGACCCGTAGGCCGTGCCAGCACGGGCTCTCCCTCGAGAAACCGCTGGAGGTCGTCAGCCAGGGACTTGGCTGAATCGTAACGCCGGGACTTCGCCTTCTCCAGGCACTTGAAGGCGATGGCTTCCAGGTCCTTCGGGATATCCAGCAGGGGCCCCCTCATCCTCGGGACCTCGGCGGAGGGAATGGCGCTGATGATTTCCAGCGCATTGGAGCCGAGCACAGGGGGACGCCCCGTCAGCACGTGGTAGAGTGTGGCCCCCAGGCTGTAGATGTCCGTGCGGCGGTCCAGCTGGAGCGCCTCTCCCCGGGCCTGCTCGGGCGACATGTAGGTTGGTGTGCCCAGCACCGACCCGGTCTCGGTCACATCCTGATCCCACTCCCGGGCAAGGCCGAAGTCCATCACATAGGCCCGGAGGAATCCGTCCTCGGTCTTCTCCACCATAATGTTCGAGGGCTTGAGGTCCCTGTGGATGATGCCCACCCGATGCGCCTCGTGGACACCCTTGGCCGCGTCCCGCAGCACGATCACCTTCTGCTCAAGGGAGAGTTCGGCAGCGGCGGCATCCAATGAAGCGCCAGCGATGCGCTGCATGGTGATGAAGACCTTGCCTTCGACCTCGCCCACTTCGAAGACCTTGCAGACGTGCTCATGGTCCACCCGCGCCTGGGCCCTTGCCTCCACCATGAAGCGCTCAAGATGGCGGTCGTTCTCGATGCGAACAAACTTCAGGGCGACCTCGCGCCCCAGTTTCCGATCCCGGGCCAGGAACACCGTACCCATTCCGCCCTGCCCCAGGAATCCAAGAAACTCGTAGCGGTCCCAATCCTTGACAGGGAAATCGGGATCAGCCTTGTTCCCGGGGCCCCTGGGCGCGGGCAGACCCGGCGGACTCTGGTCGGCCATGGTGTCGGCTTGGGAGAACTGTGGATCCATTCGGAGATCTCGATGGTTGGCCATGTCCACTGCCCCCGGCGCCCCGTGGTGATTTGCCATTGTTTTTTTTGATCACTCGAATTTGCGTGAGCCTATCACGGATCAAACGTGCAAGTTGTCGGGACATGTTTTCGGCGGGTCGGTAAGATCGTAGTCCGATCCCGACCAATGAAATGGTGTAACTTGCCTCCTCAAGGCAACCCTGGTTCAAGCAACCTTGGCGATGCGGAAGGCCTCCATGAAAAAGCTGGTGGTATACATCCCAGGTCGGCCACCCCTCCTCCTGGAGGGTGGGGCGCAGGCCTGGACCCTTGGTCGTTCCTCCCAAAACGAGGTGGCCATTCCCGATGCGAGTCTGAGCCGGCAACACGCTCGCCTCAGCCTGAGGGAAGGCCTGCCCTTTCTGGAGGACCTGAATTCCCTGAATGGGACGTACATCAACGGGGAGCGGATCTCAGCTCCGCATCCGCTCCAGGAAAACGACGAGATCAGGCTGGGCCAGGTATCCCTCAGACTCGATTGGGGGACCCAGGGACCCAAGGTTTGCATCGGTGCGGGAGAGGAATTTTCGTCCTCCGCCGGTTCCCTGATCCTGCCGTTGGACCACCTTCGCGCCCTTCCCGACCGCCGCAGCGAGCCGGCGGAAACGCTCCGCCTCCGCGAGGTGATACGCGAAATCCAGGGGCTATCCCTGGAACTGCTGGAAGACAGCCCCCCCGAGCAGCTCCTCCACCATCTCCTGGATCGGCTGTGGACCTTGCTGAAACCATGGCGAGCCGCGGTCCTGATTCAGGACCAGACCGGCCTTCATGACGTGGCCTCCCGCGGACCCGAAGGGAATCAGCCCATCCTGTTGGCCCGGAGCCTCGTGGAGGCCGCCCTGGAGCGGAAGGAATCCGTTTTGTTCAATGACCTGGGCGACAACCAGGGCCTGGCCACCCCATCCCTCGCGCTCAGCGGCGTCACCTCCGCCCTGGTGACCCCCCTGGAGCATCGAGGGGTGGTCAAAGGCTTGCTGTATCTGGATTCCCGTCCTCCTCGCCCCGCTTTCGACGAGGAGGACCTGCGCCTGGCCAGCACCCTGGCCCATCTGGCCACGGCCAAGCTGGAGCAGGCCCGCATGCGGGAAGAAGCCATGGCCCGCAAAAAAGTCGATCAGGAACTGGACCTGGCCCGCCACATCCAGCAGGGCCTGCTGCCGGGATTCCCCCCGGACATCGCGGGGTTCGACATCCATGGCAACAACCTGCCCAGCCGCCAGGTGTCAGGCGACCTATTCGGCTGGTGGTTGAGAGGTGATGGGCAGTGGTTGTTCTGCCTGGCCGACGTGAGCGGAAAAGGCCTGGGACCCGGGCTGCTCATGGCCTCCCTGCAGGCGACGCTGGAGGCCTGGACGGAGAGGGATCTCTCGACGGCTGACCTGGCCTTCCAGCTCTCCAGGATGCTCGCCCGCTACACGGACGGGCGCCGCTTCGTCACGGCCTTCCTGGCCTTGCTGGATCCCCGGACGGGTGTCCTTACCTTCACCAATGCCGGACACAATCCGGCCCTCTATCTGCACCGGGATGGGCGGATCACTCATCTGCAATCTCAAGGGCTCCCACTGGCCATGCTCCCGGGACACCCCTACGGGGAGGCCGCTCTTCAGCTTGAATCGGGTGATCTGGTGGTGATCTACACCGATGGCATCACCGAGGCCAGTGATCCGCAGGAGGTGGAATTCGGGGACGAGGCCCTCAGTTCTCTCATCAAAGCCAGGCGTTCCGAACCCCTGGTGGCCCTGGACGCTGCGATCTTTGGCGAGCTGGATCGTTTTACCCAGGGGGCTCCCTACGCGGACGACTGCACCTTGTTGATGCTCAGAAGAACCTGAGGCCCGGCCCCGGCCGGACAGGGAAACCGACCGCACCCACGCGGCCTCTGGAGGCCTACCCCGAGACCCTCAGCAGGTTTGGTATGTTGGAATAATCTCGTTGGGGAGAGACATCCATCCCGAATCGCTGGATCATGTCATCAATGGACCATTCATCCGATAACTCCCATTCGACACCTGAGACACCCTCGATCGAGGAACGTCCTCTGGACCCATCGGCAGAAAACCCGGAGCCAGGCCCGCAACGGGTCCGAACGACAGCCAAGGGTGATTCAAGTTACTTGTTTTTTAAGAATTTGCGCGAACTGCTCGACATGATCAAGTTCGAACATACGGTCTTCGCCCTGCCCTTCGCCCTGCTCGGCGGTCTGGCTGCCGCACAAGGCATTCCCCCGCTGCGCACTTCGCTTTGGATCCTGGCGGCCATGGTGGGCGCTCGCACGGCCGCCATGACCTTCAACCGCCTGGTGGATGCGGATGTGGACGCCGAAAACCCCCGCACGGCGACCCGCGCCTTGCCGGCTGGGCGGGTTTCCCGGGCGAGCGCCATGGCCCTGCTGGGCGCGGGCATTGTCCTGTTCGGTCTGTCAGCGGGCGCCTTGGGACCGCTCCCCTGGGCGCTGTCACCCCTGGCCCTGGTGATCATCCTTGGCTATTCCTTGTGCAAGCGCTTCACGGCCTGGGCCCATGTGGTGCTGGGGCTGTCCCTGGCCGGTGCACCCCTGGGGGCGTGGATTGCCGTGGCCGGGAAGATCGTGCCGGAGGCCATCTGGCTTTCTGCCGGTGTGCTGGCCTGGACTGCAGGATTCGACATCCTCTACTCGCTGCAGGATGAACGTTTCGACCGCTCCAAAGGCCTCCATTCCGTTCCATCGCGCATTGGCACCCAAGGCGCCTTGTGGCTGAGCCGAGGGCTCCATGTCCTGGCCTTGGCCTGCTGGGCGGCTTTCAATGTCAGGATGGGAAGCCACTTCTGGCCCTGGGCCGGATGGGCCATGGTGGCCGCCATGCTCGCCAAGGAACAATGGATCGTGCGCGACGGCGATTTGAGCCGCATCGATCAGGCTTTCTTCACGATCAATAGTTTTGTTGGCCTCGTCTTTTTCGTAGGGCATGCGCTGGAATGGTGGGTTTCCACGCGCCTCCTGGCGCCTCTCTAGATCCTTGGTTGTAAGAAGGCGAATCGCGTCCCTACTGGTTCCCAGGTATGCTGGAGGGGATGTCCACGATCAAAACAGAAAGTCGCCGAGCCGTGCGCTTCAGCCGCCCCGATTCACAGAGGTGGCTGACTGTGATGGTGGTGTTCAGCCATCGAACCTTCCGCTGGTCCCTCACGCGCCGGACGATGCTCTGGATTCTCGGCGGGGTCATGGGTTTCTCGACCCTGGCCATGATCGGTTCCGGATACGGATTCTGGGCCACCAAGAAGATCATGAGCTTCAGCCATCTCCAGCAGGAAACTCGCAATCAGCAGGAGCAGATCCAATCCTCGCTTGAGCAAGCCCAGACCCTGGAGACGGAACTGGCCACCCTGCGCCAGCAGCATACGGAACTGCTGAGACTGCTCGATCCCAAGCTCCCCTCCGGGGCGCCGGTCCCCCCGCCTGCCAGCGGAGCGCCGGCGGCACCCCAGCCCATTCCTCCGGGAACCAGGGACCGCATCTCCAGATTGCAGCAGGAACTGGATTACACCTCCAAGCAGGCCGCCGTCGTCCGGGCCCGCATGGCCCCGGTGCTCCGGGCCTGGAGCTACACGCCTTCCATTCCCCCGACCGCCGGCTACCTCAGCTCAGGCTTTGGCATCCGCCTGAGCCCCTTCTCCCGTGGCAATGAAACGGAGGATGGCCTTCTGGGTTATCACTCGGGCATCGACATCAGCAATGCGCTGGACACGCCCATTCAGGCGACGGCCGATGGCGAAGTGGTCGAAGCGGGCTGGATGGATCGCTATGGCAATGCCATCGTCATCCGCCATTCAGATGAACTGGAAACCCTCTATGGCCACATGGATCATCTGGCGGTGAAGGCGGGCCAGAAGGTCCACCGCGGCGACATCATCGGCTACATGGGTCGAACGGGCCATGCCACTGGCGTACATCTGCATTACGAGGTCCGGCGGAACGGGAAGCCTGAGAACCCACAACCGTTTCTGCGTCTCCAGCGCCAGTGGATCCAGGCACTCGGCAAGCGCTCCTGATCCTCTTCCGTCGCCAGTATTTCCTGCGAGGTACCCCATGGCCGTGTTCCGAAACGCCAAATCCAAGACCGAGTCGGCCCCCGCCATCCACAGCCTCCTCGGCAAGGATGTGACCTTCACCGGAGAGCTGCACACCGGAGCCAGAAGCCTTCGCATCGAGGGCGTGGTCGACGGGGTCATCCACTCCCTGGGAGAGGTATCCATCGCGCTGGGAGGCCTGGCCAAGGGCACCATCTTCGCCAAGCATCTGGTGGTCACCGGCCGGGCCGAAGGCACCATGAAGATCACCGATTGCCTGGAGATCCACGGAACGGGCTACGTGGAAGGCGATGTGGAGGTGGGGTCCCTGGTGGTCGACGAAGGCGGCACGCTCCAGGGCGTCTGCGTTCGCAAGGATCAGCCGAAGGGAGCCGCCCAGGCTGAGACCGTCGCCAAAGGAGCCCAGACTGGCCCCCAGATCCAGTCCCATGGCCGCGTCAATGACCTGAAGAAGGCCTAGGGTCTGTTTTCAAAGTAGGGTGTGACCGCGACGTCGGCCAGCCGTGCCCATGGCTAGGCGGCGGCCGAAGGGCGATGCGGTTCATCGTTCAAGGCCGGCAACGCAGCCAGGGGTGCGGCTGGCCTCGTCCCGGAGGGCAAGGGGCGGCGCCCGGCGCGATACTGCGTCAACCTCCTCGTCAATAGTGCCGCTATTGCCATCGTCGCTTTCCTTGTCTCGCTTGGGCGGCGCCCCTTGCGCGGCCGCATCCTACTTTGAAAACAGACCCTACCGAAACAAAGGGCCCGGGTCTGAGGTGAGTCCCAGATAGGCGTAGGCCGCATCGGTGGCCTTGCGGCCCTGGGGCGTGCGGTCCAGGAAACCGACCTGCATGAGGTAGGGCTCCACCAGATCCTCCAGGGCCCCGTCATCTTCGCCAAGGGCCGCAGCCAGGGTTCTGAGGCCCACCGGCCCGCCGCGGTGCTTGTGGCAGAGGGCCTGAAGATACTCGCGGTCGAGGGCATCCAGACCGAGATCATCCACTTCGTGAAGCTTCAGGCAGGCTTCAGCGCTGGCGGCGGTGATGGTGCCGTCGCCCTTGACCTCGGCGTAGTCCCGGCAGCGCCGCAGCAGGCGGTTGCAGATTCGCGGCGTCCCGCGGCTCCGGCGGGCGATGGCCTCGGCGCCTTCGGCTGCCAAATGGATCTTGAGGAGGTCGGCCGAGCGGCGGGCGATGATGGACAGGTCAGCGCGTGCATAGAATTCCAGCCGATGCACCATGCCGAACCGGTCATGCAGCGGCTTGGAGATCAGGCCGGCGCGGGTGGTGGCGCCAACCAGGGTGAATGGTCGCAGATCGACCTTCAGGGTCTGGGCGCTGGGGCCCTGGCCGATGAGGATGTCCAGTTTCCGATCCTCCATGGCCGAGTAGAGCAGCTCCTCGATGGGTGCCGACAACCGGTGGATCTCGTCAATGAAGAGGAACTCGCCCTCCTCCAGGTTGGTGAGGACGGCGGCCAAATCGCCCTTTTTTTCCAGTGCGGGAGCTTGGATCACCTTGCAGGAAGCCCCCATCTCGTTGGCCAGCACGTGGGCGAGGGTGGTCTTCCCAAGCCCGGGAGGGCCGAAGAGCAGCACATGGTCCAGAACCTCGCCGCGCTTGGTGGCGGCCCGCAAGGCAATCTCCAAACGAATCTTTATTTTTTCCTGGCCGATATATTCTTGGAGCCGTTGAGGTCTCAGTGAGAATTCAGCTGAATCATCGGGTTCGGCAGAGGGGTCAAGGTCAGGATGGCGATGCATGAAGTCTATTCCCTCACAGCTCTTCCACTTGTGTCTAGTCAGAGGAGGGATAATCTTGGACTCACCTAGGACTCCGGTCTCGTTGCCATCGCCTCATCACCCAGGGAGACATTGTGGCCCAGCGCTTTGAGCTGCTGATCCGTGACCGCCATGGATTCGAACGGACCGTTCCCCTGAGTCGGTCCATCACCCTTGGGCGCCAGAGCCTTTGCGACGTGGTTCTTTCCGACAGCATGATCAGCCGAAACCACCTCCGCATCGAGTGGCGGGATGACACCTGGTGGGCCGAGGATCTCAAGACCACCCATGGCAGCTTCTACAAGGACAAGCCGCTGGGCCGGGTGGCCTGGGACGCAGGAACGCCCCTGCGCCTGGCCGACGGCGCCTACACGCTGACTCTCCTCAATCTCGATCGGAGCCGTTCCGAGCTGCACCTGAAGGCCATTCTGGAAACCGCGCAGCTGCTGGCCCAGGAGGTGGACCTGGAAGACCTGCTCGACCAATCCCTCGACCGCCTGCTGTCCATCTCCGGCACGGACCGGGGCTTCCTCATGCTCCTGGAGGACGGGGAACTGGCCATTCGCACCCAGCGGAACCTGGGCGCCGAGATCGAGGGGAACATCCAGCTTTCCCTTTCCAGCGTGCGGAAGGTCTTCGAGACCGGCACGCCGGTCTGGATCCTGAATGTCGCGGAAGACCAGCAGATGATGACGCAGCAGTCCATCCTGCACCTGGAATTGAAGACCATCCTCTGCCTGCCCCTGACCTTGCAGGGACGGCGGATCGGCATCGCCTATCTCGACAGCCGCCGTCCCATCACGGAACCGCCGGATCGGGAGACCTTCGAGGCCATCGTCTCCCTCTGCGCCATCGCCATTGAACGAACCCGCCTCTCCGAAGAGAACCTCCGCAGCCACCTGCTTGCCGCAGTCGGCCAGGTGGCGAGTTCCATCGTCCACGATTTCAAGAATGGCCTCTTCGTCCTCCGCGGCCATGCCGACCTTCTCGACCTCTCGACCGAAGAGGAAAAGACGCGCCATCACTGCCGCAAGATCATCGAATGCGTGGACCGCCTGACCCATCTGACCCAGGATGTCCTGGACTACGCCAAGGTCAGGGAACCCATCCGGACCCAGGTGGACATCCCCCCCTTCATGGAGTCCATTCTCGAGCCCATGATCGCCAGGGCGGCGGAACTTGGCGTGGAACTCCACGGCGAAGGCCCTGCCTGCAAGGCCAGCATTGACCCCCATCGATTCACGCGGGTCATGGAGAACCTCATTGAAAACGCGTTGGACGCCACCGTGGACATGAACGGCGAGATCCAGGTTTCCTGGGCCCCGGTGACCGGCGGCACCCAGTTGCGCGTGAAGGATCGCGGCCGCGGCATCCCCAAGAAGGTTCTCAAGCGCATCTACGAGCCCTTCTTCAGCTATGGGAAGAAGAAGGGCACGGGCCTCGGCATGGCCACGGTCAAGAAGATCATCGAAGAGCACGGCGGGAACATGGAGATCATCAGCGAGGAAGGGGTGGGCACCGAAGTCATCCTCACCCTTCCCGACCATTGCCACCCCCAGGCCGCCACGACCGATGCGGAAGCTTCCACCGGGAACCACCCTGCCCTGCGGCTTGAGGAATCCCGATGACCCTGCGCATCGGACAGGGATTCGATGTCCACCGGTTTTCGGAGCCGTCCGAGGGGAGGCCGCTCATGCTCATGGGCTGCCAGATCCCCCATGACCGAGGGCTGGCTGGGCACAGCGACGCGGATGTCATGCTCCACGCCCTCATGGACGCCCTCCTCGGCGCCGCGGGGCTTGGCGATATCGGCCAGCATTTCCCGGATACAGATCCCGCCTATCTCGGCGCCGATTCAACGCTTCTGCTGGAGCGGGTCATGGGCGATCTCTTCGAGCGTGGCTGGCGGGTGGTGAATGCCGATGTCTGCCTCATTGGCGAACGGCCGAAAATCGCCGCCCATCGCGAGGTCATGCGGAAGCGCGTCGCCCCCTTCCTGGAAATCGCGCCTGATGCGCTGAACGTGAAGGCGACCACCACGGAAAAGCTTGGATTCTGCGGGCGCCGGGAAGGCCTCGCCGCCCAGGCGGTGGTGCTTCTTCAGCGAGCATGAACGGTACCGGGGGCAATGCCCTATCATGGGACCTGGGAGGTTTCATGAAGCTTCACCCCCTTGCTTCCGCCATCTTGTTGATGGGCACCCTGGCATCCCTCGGCTGTCGAAAAATGCCGTTGACGCCCAGCAAGCCCATTCCCGCCGGATCGGTGGTTTTCCGCTTCAACCGGAAGGTTCAAGGCCCCGTCGAGCTCACCCTCGATGGCGCCCGGTTGGCGGTCCAGCAACTCCCCAAGGGAGCCCACAGTCTCCTGGTCCAAGGAATCGCCCCCGGGAAACACAAGTTCTTCCTCACGAGTCAGCGGGAAGCCTTCAATCCGGATCTTGGCGAACTCGACATGCCCGGCGACAAGGGCCTCTATCTCATCACCCTCGTCCAGCCGCTGGATGCCGTGCTTTACGGCCAGCCCGATGTCCTTCCCCCCGCTGAAGGGATCCCCGGCGTCACGGCCGCTCTCATCAAGTGATCGGGTCCTGAGATGAACCAGGGCATCGTGGCCCGTACCCGCCGAGGGGAAGTCCATGCCGTCGGTCTGGGCACGCTCATGGATGCCTGCCTGGCAGCGGGTCTGCCGGTGGCCTCCTCCTGTTTCGGACGGGGGGCTTGCGGAAAATGCGTGATGACCATCCTCGCCGGGACGGAATGCCTCCCCGGTCCCGACGAGCATGAATGCCTGGTGCTGGCCAGAAACCAGGCTGAGCCTTGCCAGCGGCTCAGTTGCCAATGTCCCATGCCCGGTGGTCCCAACCAGCTCGTTGTCACCACGGGCTACTGGTGAAGCTGAAACGACGCCACTCCTGGCTGCTGCCTGCCCTGCCCATCCTGGGCCTGGGGGCTTTCATGGGGTGGAAGAGCTGGCGGATTGCCAGTGAACTGCTGGATCCCCCCTTCTATCACGCCCAGCCCATCTCACGGGTCGAAGCCACCTACCGGGAGCTGGCCAAGGGAGCGGAGGGCGATCCCGGAGGCACCTGGTCGAAGGAGCCGGTCGGCAACCTGGAGCTCTGGCGGTTCCGGCGCCCCTTTCCTTCCCCTGGCGTAGTCCTGCTGCTCCACGGATTCGGCGATGATCGCTGGGGTACGAGCCCGGCTCTCAAGTATTTCCCTCAACTTGATGCGGCCATCTTCACGTATCGGCGCCGGGACGATGCCCAGCGGGCGCAGGGCCCCGTCCCTCCCGTCACGTTCGGCGCAGAGGAAGCCCGGGAAGTGGTCCGGGTGGTCCATCACCTGGAAGCCGCTGGCATTCCCCGCCAGCGGATCCTCCTCATGGGCCGCAGCCTCGGCGCTTCCATCGGGGTGCTGGCCTTGGCTGATTTGGAACGGGAAGGCCGAGGCGGGCTGGGTGGATTCATCTGGGAAGGCGCCCCGGCGAGCAGCCGGAGCTTCGCGGAGAGGCTGGTCCGTGGACCGGAGGACCTCTGGTGGCACACGCTGGCCCCTGCCATCGGCGCGATCGCCGCGAGAGCCGCTGGCTGGCGGGGCCACTACAATCCTGCGGACACGGATCTGCTCCGTCGAGCCCAGGGTCTGCGCTTCTCGACTCCCAGCCTCTGCTTCCTGGCCACTCAGGACCGTCTGGCTCCGCCTGAAATCCAGCGCGCTCTCGCCTCGCAGTTCGCCAGCAGCCGCGTGGTGGAAGTCGCGACCTGGCACCTCCACTGCGCCGAAGTCATCGGCCCCGCCTACCCGGAAGCCATCCATCAGGCCGTGGAAGATTGGCTGCCACCCCCCGTCCGGAGACCATGAAAAGGGGGCCCCGATGGGCCCCCTTTCCTCTGCAAGCTCTGAGGATTACTCGTCTTCATTCGCTGACACCGTCGCCCGGAGCAGCTTGGGAGTGATGCGCTCGACGATGGGCTCGAACACCTTGTTGACAAGCTCCTCGTCATACTCGACTTCAGTGCCGGTCCCGGCGATCTTCACGCTGGTATCTGCCACTTTGTCTTCATCCTTCCAGGCCCCGAGGACCTCGCCCGTCTCCACCTCGATGAGGCGAATGTCCAGACGCCCGGTGAAGGATGCCTTCTTGAGCTTCATGTCCCCGGCAACCGCACCGGCGAGACCGCTTCCGGTCACCTTGCCCACGACGGCGCCAAGGCCCCAGCCGCCGCTGATGCCACTCTCCTTGTAGGCGAAGCGCGTGACTTTCCCCGTCATCACATACTTCACGCCCAGGAGCTTGCCGATCTTCTGAACGGTGGAAGTATCGACTTCGCCACTCTGCTGGAAATTCAGTTCCTCGCGAATCTCGGAGAGGCGCTCCCGCTCCACCACGCGGATCTTGTTCTTTCCCTTTTCCGTGATCGAAGTCGTGAACAGGTCGCGGAGCTGGTTCGAGATGGTCGACATGTTGTTGCCCCAGCCGCCGTGGTGCCAGCCGTGCCAGGCATCCGGAGCGGCCTTGAACTCGATGATCGCGATGCGGGGGAGCTTGGCCTTCTCCTCCTTGGAGAGCTTCTTCTGGGCGAAGGCTGGAAGCGCCAAGGTAAACAGGGCAAGCAGGGTTACGAGAAGCTTTCCGATTTTCATGTGAACTCCTTTTGAAAAGGGTCTGGATGAATGGTTCAGTCGTCGATGAGCTTGCTTCGCAATTCCTTGCCGAGCTTGAAATAGACCACCCGCTTGGG
Source organism: Geothrix sp. (assembly GCA_035255365.1). Taxonomy (GTDB): domain Bacteria; phylum Acidobacteriota; class Holophagae; order Holophagales; family Holophagaceae; genus Geothrix. The sequence goes on along the minus strand of DATEZS010000068.1, from coordinate 37,252 downwards.
GGGGACCTGGATGCTCTCGCCGCTGCGCGGATTCCGGCCCTGTCGGGCTCTTCGATCCCTCAGCCGGAAACTGCCGAAGCCGCGAAGCTCCACGCCATCGCCTGTCCGGAGGGACTCGATGATGCTCTCCAGAAAAGTGTTCACCAGGAGATCAGCCTCCTTCTTTCCCAGTTCCAGGCGCTCCATGAGGTGCCGGGAGAGATCTGCCTTGGTGAGGGTTTCCATCGTTTCCATGGGAACTCCGGTTGGGGTGTTGGGGCTTGGGGGACTTGAGGGCAGACCTCAATAAATCCCCATCCAAGCCTTCAGGTCAAGAGGGACATCCAAAACCAATCAAAAAAAAGGGGGGAGCGCTCCCCCCTTTCCGTCTATCTCGAGCGCTCCATCAATCCATCAGCCACTCAAGCAGGAGGCGCGGGCCCTCCCCGCTGGAGCCATGGGTGCGGTAGTCCCGTTCCTTGCCGGACCAGCTGCCGGAGAGGTCCAGATGCGCCCAGGAGGCCTCCCCCACGAATTCCCGAAGGAAGAGTCCTGCGGTGATGGTTCCCCCCCAGCGGATGCCGGTGATGTTCTTGATGTCGGCCAAGGGGCTCTTGAGCAGGTCGCTGTACTCCTCCACCAGGGGCAGCTGCCAGAGGTGTTCGCCGACGGCGGAGCCGGCGTCCAGCAGGCGCTCCACCAGCTTCTGGTCCGTGCCCATCACCGCGGAGACACCATCGCCCATGGCCACGAGGGCGGCCCCCGTGAGCGTGGCGAAATCCACAATGTGGTCTCCGCCCAGTTCCGTGGCGTAGTGCAGGAGGTCCGCCAGGACCAGCCGGCCTTCCGCATCCGTATTCAACACCTCGATGGTTTTTCCGCTGCGGCTCCGCAGCACGTCCCCGGGCTTGTAGCTGCTGCCCGAAACCATGTTCTCCACCAACCCCATGAGGCCCGTGACCTGCACCGGGACCTCCAACTGGGCGCAGGCGACCATGGTGGCCAGGACGATGGCGGCCCCGGTCATGTCGTCCTTCATGGTTTCCATGCCGGAGGCGTCCTTGAGGGAAAGGCCGCCCGAGTCAAAACAGACGCCCTTACCTACCAAAATAAGATGCTTCTTGGGTTTCTCCTTGGGTTTGTAATCCATCCTGACGACTCTGGGCGGGCGATTACTGCCCTGGCCCACCGCCAACAACGAGCGGAATCCGCCCTTTTCCAGAGCCGGAACATCCATGACCTCGCAGTGGATCTTGTGCTGCTTCGCGAGCTTGACCGCCAGATCCGCGAAGACCTCGGGATACATGTCGCTGGCGGGGGTGTTGGCGAGGTCCCGGACACGGTGGCAGGCGGCAGCGCCGATCTCGATCATGGGCAGCTTGCGGCGGGCCTTCCTGGTGTCGTCGCCGTTGGTGAAGACCTCGATGGAATCGAACTGCTTGGCCTGGGGCTTACCGCCCTTGAAAGCCACCATGTCGTAGTTCGCCAGAAGGGCGCCTTCCACCACCGCGACCTGCACGGCATCGTGATCCAGCGTGGAAGTGGAGGGGGAGATGACGCCAATGCGCTTCCACTTGTGTTTCAGGCAATAGCGGAAGGCGGTACCCACGGCCTTGCGGATCTTGTTGAGCGTTACCTTCTCTTCATCGCCGACACCGACGAGGACCATCCAGCGGCTGCCCTTCACACCATTGGGGTGATGCAGCGGGACAACTTCCAGATAGTCAGCTTTGAAATCCTCCTCATCCATCACCTGACGAGCGACCTTGCTGACCGCAAGGGGCAGACGGTGTCGTTCCCGCCCCGAAAAAACGGGAACCACAAGGGCATCACCTGTGAAGTCTTTGCCTGTTTGAGAACTGATATCCACTGAAGGCATGGGATTTCCTCCTGGCTCAAGAGCCTAGGTCCAAGTCGTAAAAAAAGAAAGTCTGATTTTGAATCATTATTTGTCACAGATTCATAATTCGATAGCGATGCCTTTTCCGACATTAGCAATCCGTTCGAGTTGAATGCGGGGGATGGGATGATGGTTCCATGAACCTTTCCCCACGCCACCGCCTCCGCCTGGACCCGCCCGGAGCCCAGGCGGCCTGCATCCAAGCTGGCCTGAGAGCCGGCGCCCACTGGCTGCACAGCGGTGATACAGGGGAAGATCTCCTTGCCTGGACCGGCCCACGTCTGATCTCCCGGTGGAATGGCAGCGCCTGGCAGAGCGAGCTGGACGGTGTGCCTCGCCTCCAGTCCCCCTGGTCCGCCCTGGAGTCAGTCGTGCCGACCATGCCAGGTCCCTGGATCGGGGCAGCCTCCTATGAATTGGCTTGCGACGAAGCCGGGCTTCCACATAAGCCTTTGCTTCCAGGATGTTTGGGACAATCCTGGGGAGCGGTCATCAAGGCCCTGCACTGGAAGGAAGGGGTCCTGGAAGGCCTCTCTTGGGAACCCGAACCGCCCACGGCCGAAGCCTGGATGCTGTGCCTGGGACGCCTGGCGCAGGAGCCCGCCGAGCCCCCGACCCAGGCTCCCCTTCCCCTGCGTCCCGCATGGGACCAGGGCACCCACCGGCAGGCCGTGCTGAGGATCCAGGAATGCATCCTGGACGGGGGCTTCTACGTGGCGAACCTCTGCGTACCCTTCCATGGAGACCTCCGGGAGACTGCGGAAGAACTTGCCGCCAGAACCCTGGGCCAGGCCCGAACCCCCTTCGGCGCCCTGCTGAACCTGGGTGATCTGCGGCTCCTCAGCCTCAGCATGGAGCGGCTCCTGTCCCGCCGGGGGAACCACCTCAGGTCCCAGCCCATCAAGGGGAGTGCCCCCAGGACCGGGGACCCCATCACGGACCAGAAAACCGGTTCGGCCTTGGCCGCCGACCCGAAGGAGCGGGCCGAGCACACCATGATCGTGGATCTCGTCCGCAATGACCTGGGTCGGGTGGCCCTGGCTGGCACCGTCCAGGTGAGCCGATGCATGGCACTGGAACCCTACCCGACGGTGTTGCACCTGGTCAGCACCGTGGAAGCCGAAGCCCGGCCCGGCCTTGGCCTGGCAGACCTGCTCCGCGCCGTGCTGCCCGGGGGCAGCGTCACCGGGGCCCCGAAACATGCTGTCTGCGGACACCTTGCCGCTGCCGAGGCCGCCCCCAGAGGTTTCTACTGCGGCGCTTTGGGGTGGGTTTCAGCCAACGGCGATCTGGATCTGGCCCTTCCCATCCGCACCGCCCAGATCGCAGGGAGCCACCTCACCTACTGGACCGGAGGCGGCATCACCCGGCGCAGCGATCCGGAACGCGAGTGGCAGGAGCTGTTCCTGAAGACCCGGACAATCACGAGCTGAAGGTCTTCAGGCCGCGCTGGCCCGGCGCAGCAGTTCCTCGAACTGCTCGAAGAGGTGGGCCCTGGGACCTCTGGGCTGCCGCTTCAGCACCATGCCCGCCTGCTCGGGCGTGCGCCCGCCCTTGGCCTGGTTGCAGGGCAGGCAACAACCCACGAGGTTCTGCCAGGTCGTGGCACCGCCTTGGCAAAGGGGAACCACATGATCCACCGTGGTCGCCTTCCGATGGCAGCCCTCGTACTGGCAGAGGTGCTGGTCCCGCCGGAGCACCCTCCGTTCCAGGCGGCCCAAGAGCAGCTTGGAGTCGCTGCAGGCTTGGGCGTGCGGAAAGATGATGAGTTCCAGACGCCCTTCCAGGTTGCCATGCCGCTCGAAGGTGACGGGATTCAGGACGCTGGCCCGGCCGGATACCACGGCGCAAAGCGCACGGCGGCGGCTCACTTCCTGCATGGGGACATAGTTGCGATCGACGGCAATGACTTCACCCACCCCATGCCGTTCGCGCCCCCTCATCGGCACCTCCTGAATTGGCCCGAATCCTAAGGCATTTTGGGAATTTGTGAAGGATTCATTCCAGCCATTCTTTCGCGTCCACCTCCGGCATGGCCTCCACGCCGGAAAGTTTCTTTTCCATCAAGTCCCTCCGGCGGCTCACATCCCCGAGGCGGCGGCTGGCTTCGTCCAGCTTTGTCTCCACCGCCTCCAGAGCCAGGCCGAACTTCCCGAATTCCGTCTTCACCTGTCCGAGCACCTTCCAGACCTCGCCGCTCTGCCGCGTGATGGCCAGGGTCTTGAACCCCACCTGCAGGCTGTTCAGGAAGGCCGTGAGGGTGGTCGGCCCCACGAAAGTGACCTTGCACTCCCGCTGCATGCGCTCCAGCAGACCGGGCCGCCTGAGGGCCTCGGCGTAAAGACCCTCGAATGGCAGGAAGAGCAACGCGAAATCCGTGGTGTCGGGGGGCGAGAGGTATTTGTCCCGGATCTCCCGGGCCTGACTCAGGAGGCGGGCTTCCAGAGCCTTGCCGGAGGCCTCCAGCTGCGTCAGGTCTCCAGCCTCGTAGGCCTCCGTGAGGCGCAGGTAGTCCTCGATGGGGAACTTCGCGTCAATGGGCAGCCAGACCGTCGCGCCTGCTTCCGGGCCGGGCAGCTTCACGGCGAACTCCACCCGCTCCTGGGTGCGGGGCTTGACCTTCACCTGGGCCTCGTACTGACCCGGTGCCAGGAACTGCTCCAGGATGGCGCCGAGCTGGGCCTCGCCGAGCACGCCTCGGACCTTCACGTTGGTGAGGGCCCGCTTGAGTCCGCCCACATCCTGGGCCAGATGGTGCATCTCGCCCAGACCGCGCTGCACCTGCTCCAGGCGCTCGGCCACCCGGTTGAAGCTTTCCCCGAGCCGCTTCTCCAGAGCCTCGTGCAGCTTCTCGTCCACGGTCGCCCGCATCTGGTCGAGGCGCTCGTCGTTGGACCTCTGCATGGATTCCAGCTGCCGCTGCACCTGCTCCTGCACCTGGAGCAGCTGGTCCCCTTGTTCCTTCCGGGCCTGGCGAAGTCCCTCCTGAAGGGCGGCCCCCACCTGCTGGAACCCCTGGGCCAGTTTCTCGGACTGGACGCGCAGAAGGTGTTCCTGGGCCACTCCCTGCGCACTCCTGATCTGCCCCAGGTCATTCGCCAGGGGCTGGAGTTGGAGCGCCACGCCCCGCTGGATTTCGCTGCGGGACCGGGCTGCCAGTTCTTCCCCCTCCCGGCGCAAGGCCTCCAGGGGCCCGGATGGGGCGCGGCGAAGGAGGGCCCAGAGAAGCCCCAGGATCACCATCCCGGAGAAAATCAGAGCCGAGGCGAGTGGATTCATACCGCCATTATCAGGTCTGGGATTCGTCAGGCAGTGTCCATTCCCCGCGCCGGCCTTCCGCCTCGGACGAGAGGTTCAGGATCGCCACCCAGGGCGTGGGCCAGGGCCCTTCCAGGGCCTCGGCCCATTCAACGACCAGGCGGTCGGCGGGGCTGATCCGCTCTTCCAGCCCCAGGGACCAGACCCCCTGCGCCCCCGTTCGATACAGATCCAGGTGGAAGAGCGACCCCTCGGCCAGCTCATAGCGGTGCATCACCGCATAGGTCGGAGAAGCCACGTCATCCGGGTCGCCCCCCAGGCCCCGGAGAAATCCCCGCGTCCAGGTGGTCTTGCCTGCGCCGAGGCCGCCCCGCAGCAACCAGGTGCCACCGGGAGGCGTGATCCGCGCCAGCGCCTCGCCCAGCGCTTCGGTCGCGGCATCATCCATGAGGAACGCGTCAGTCACGGAACAGCTCCGGGAGCACCGCAGCAAGGTCCCTCGGCAGGAGACCGGGCCCAGGCAGCCGATCCGCGGCGGCCCCATGGAACCACGCGGCGGTCCCCACGGCTTCGCGCATGGGCAGGCCCTGGGCGCGGAAACCCGCCACCATGCCCCCCAGGAAGTCGCCGCTCCCGCCAGTGGCCAACCCCGAATGCCCGGTGGTGTTGACCCAGACCTCCTCCTGGCCCCCACCCGCGATGAGGCTCTGGGCCCCCTTCAGAAGAAGCACCCCGGGTTTTCCCGTGGCCACCTGTCGGACCTGGGCCAACCGCTCATCCACCCCCACGGGACGGGGCAGGTGGAACAACCGGGCGAACTCGCCGGGATGGGGCGTGATGGCCGTGCCGGGACGCTCCATCCAGCGGAGGCCTTCTCCCTCCTTCAAGGCGGAGGCATCCAGCACCAGGGGACCATTCCATTCGGGTATCTGTGCGATGCCTCCAGGGCCGACCAGCAACACGTCGATGCCTTCCGGCATGTTGCCCTGCCAGGGGCGGACCATGGCTTCAGGCACCTGGCTGGCGATTTCGGCCCGCACCTCCGGCTGGGTAAGCACGGTCACCAGACCCGCGCCGCTCCGGAGCGCGCCCAGTACCGCCAGCACCGCGGCACCGCTCATGCCCAAGCTTCCCGCCCGGATGGCCACATGGCCGAAGGTGCCCTTATGGGCATTCCAGGCCCTCGGCTCAAGGATCGGCCGCTCCAGCAGGTGCAGCTTCCCTGTCGGAGGCTGATTGAGTGGGATGGGAACCACGCGGATGTCTCCGCACGCTTCCCGGGCGGGCATCAGCCCATGGCAGACCTTCAGGGCACCGAAGCAGGCCGTGATGGTGGCCCGCAACACCATGCCCGGAATTTCCGCCAGATCCGGATTCAGGCCCGATGGAAGATCCAGCGCAAGCACGGGCAGGCCGGAGTCCCGGACCGCCTGGGCCCAGAGCACGAAGGGATCCTCCATGGGGCGGGTGGTCCCCAGGCCGAAAAACCCGTCCACCACCCACCCGCGCCAGGAAGCCACGAGGCGCTCGGGATGGTCGGACGTGATGACCGCTCCGCCCATGCCACGCCACAGGGCAGCCTGGGCAGCGGCATCGCCTTGCCATTGGGGATTCGCGAAGGGGGACCAGACCGTCACTTCCCGGCCCGACAACCGGGCCAGGCGGGCCAGGGCCAGGGCATCACCGCCGTTGTTGCCGGGACCGGCGAGCACATGCAGAGGCTCTCCCGCCGGGATCAATCCCAAGGCCCCCATGGCCGCGTGCTCCTGGAGGATGCGGGAGGGCATGCCCCAGACATCGATGGCCTGCCGCTCGGCGGCGCGCATTTCGGAGCAGGTCAGCAGAGGGAGCATGCCCACAGTCTAGGTCAGGAACGACCGCAGTGCCCGGGGATACAGTTCCATTTCCGCTGCGTAGACGCGCTTCTGCAGGACCTCCGGGGTGTCCTCGGGAAGGACCGGCACCCGGAGCTGATCCAGGATGCGCCCGTGGTCGTACTCGTTGTCCACCAGATGCACCGTGGCTCCGGACTCCTTCTCGCCCGAGGCGAGGACGGCCCGGTGCACGTGCATGCCGTACATGCCGGGGCCTCCGAAGCGAGGCAGCAGGCCGGGATGGATGTTGAGGATGCGCCCTTCCCAATGGCGTGGAACCACCAGTTTCTTGAGCCAGCCACAAAGGCAGATGAGGTCGGCTCCGTGCTTCTCGACGAGCTGGAAACAAGCATCGGAAAAGGCCTCATCCGACTCGAACTCCTTGCGAACAACCACCTCCACGGGCAGTCCTTCCGCTTCCAGCCGCGCGATGCCGCCCGCCTGGGGAGAGGAGGCGAGCCCCAGGATCGGCAGCGCAGGCATCCCCTCCTCCCGGCAGGCCTTGAGGAGGTTCATGGCGTTGCCGCCCGTGCCGCTGATGAAGAAGGCCAGCCGCTTCACTGGAGCGCCGTCAGCACCGCCACGTCGGCGATGTCCTGGGGGCTGCAGCCCCGGCTGAGGTCATTGGCGGGCTTGGCCAGACCCTGGAGGAAGGGGCCCACCGCGGCCGCGCCACCCAGGCGCTCGGCGATCTTGTAGGAGATGTTGCCCGCATCCAGATTGGGGAAGACCAGCACGTTGGCCTTGCCCGCGACGGCGGAGCCCGGCGCCTTCCGCTGTCCCACCGAGGGCAGCAGGGCCGCATCGACCTGCAGTTCGCCATCCACGGCGAGACCCGGAGCCTTCGCTTTCAGGATGGCCAGGGCCGCCCGCACCTTGTCCACGCAGGGATGCTCCGCCGACCCCATGGTGGAGAAGCTGAGAAGGGCCACGCGGGGTTCCACATCCAGCACCCGGCGGGCGTTCTCCGCCGCGGCCAGGGCGATATCGGCCAGCTGCTCGGGCGTGGGATCGGGCACCACCGCGCAGTCCGCGAAAATCATGGCGCCCTGTTCGCCGAAGGCCGCATCGGGATGGATCATCAGGAAGAAGCTGGAGACGGTCTTGATGCCCTGGGCGGGGCCGATGGCCTGGAGGCAGGCCCGCACGGTCTCGCCGGTGGTGTTGAGGGCTCCCGCCAGCATGCCGTCGCAGTGCCCCGCCTGGACGAGCATGGCCCCGAACCAGAGGGGGTTTTTCATCGCCTCCAGGGCCTGGCCTTCGCTGATGCCCTTGGCCTTGCGCCGCTCGAAGAAGCCGCCGGCCAGCTCCGGCAGGAGCGGGCTGGACTCGGGATCCACAAGCTCCGCGCCTTTCAAGCTGAGACCGAGGGCGGCCGAGCGCCGCTGCATGTCGGCCGGATCACCCAGCAGCGTGAGGCGGCAGAAGCCCTGGTCCAGCAGCATCTGGGCGGCCTGCAGGGTCCGGTCGTCACGGCCTTCCGGCAGGACGATGTGCCTTTGCAGGGCCTTGGCGCGTGTCCGGAACTGTTCCATCCAGCGGCTGTAGTTGGCATGGCTCATGGGGTTCTCCCGAAGAATGAGTCAGTCGTGTGGGGCTGCAGGCTCGCCCAGGAAAAGAAGGGGATCGACCCCGGTCCGGTCACGAAAGGTCTCCGCCAGACTGGGCGCGCCGGAACTGGCTTCGTCGAGATACATGGCCTCGACGCGGTGCATGGGGATGAAGCGGGTGCCGAGCGCCACCTGGTCGGCCTCCTCCGTGCGGACGAGCGTGAGGATCTCCTCCCAGGGCGTGAGATCCACGCCTCGTAGCGCGATCCCGGACGCATCCAGCCCGAGCAGGCGTCCCCACAGCCGCTCCCGGGGCGCATGCAGCACCACCACCACCAGTTCGCCGAGCTGAAAGGACATCTGCAGGGACATGGGAGGACTCCTTCCTGAGTCTACAGGGCCGGACCTTCCACGATGAGGCGGCCTTCGCTGAAGCCTTCCATGGCCCAGGCCGGTCCCTCGAAGCCATTGCCGCTGGCCTGGACGCCGCCGAAGGGCGCCGCATCCAGCCGGAAGGTGGGCGGCAGGTTCAGGAGCACGCCCCCCGCCCGGAGCCGCGATTCCGCAAGGCGCAGGTGCCGCTGATCCCGGCTATAGGCGCTGGCGCGAAGACCGAATTTGGTGGCGGCGGCCAGTTCCAGGCCGCGCTCGAAGGTCTCCACCCGCGTGAGCATGGTGATGGGCGAGAACACTTCCTCGCACTGGAAGGGATCTTCCTCGGGAACACCCGAGAGGATGGCGGGAGGCAGCAAGGCTCCCTGGCGCCTGCCCCGGAGCAGCGCCGTGGCGCCAGCCTGCAGCACCCGTTCCAGCCCCTCGTCCAGGCGCACGGCCGTGGCTTCATCGATGAGCGGCCCCACCACCGTGTCCGGGTTCATGGGATCACCCACGGGAAGGGCCTGCACCGCCGCCACGAAGGCGGGGACAAAAGCGTCCCACAGGTCCTGGTGGACATAGAACCGCTGGGCCTTGGAGCAGCTCTGCCCCGCCCCGGCCACCGCGGCGGGAGCCAGCTGCCGGGCGGCCTGGACGGCATCGATGCCCGCGTCGAGGACCACAGCCGCGTTTCCGCCCAGCTCGAGGAGGAGGCGCTTGCCAGCCAGCTGGCGCCCCAGGTGGTGTCCCACCCGCTCGGATCCGGTGAAGCTCACAGCTGCGATGCGGGGTTCCAGGGCCAGGGCTTCGGCCTCGGCGGGCTCGAGGTTGGCCATCTGCAGCAGGCGGACGGGCGCCGCCACCTGGAGCCGGGCCGCCTCGAAACTCTCCCACAGCAGGCGCGAGGTGCGCGGGGCCTGCGGACACGGCTTCCAGATGACGCTGCAGCCGGCAGCCAGGGCCGGAGCCAGCTTGTGGATGGCCAGATTCACCGGGAAGTTGAACGGCGTGATGGCCATGACCGGACCCAACGGGAACTTCCTGAAGACGGCGCGGCAACCTTCGGCGCCAGCCATGAGGTCGTAGGGAATGGCCTGTTCCCCGAAGGTCGCCAGGGCCTCCTGGGTGGCCAGCAGCGTGATCTCGGCGCGGGCGACCTCGCCCCGGGACAGGGTGATGGGCTTGCCGGTCTCTTCGGTGATTCCCCGGGCCAGATCCTCCCGCACGAGGTTCAGCTGGCCGGTCCAGGCTTCCAGAAGGCGACGGCGGGCCAGGCGGGAGGCGGTTTTCCAGCTTGAGAAAGCCCGCAGCGCCTCTTCAGCCAACCCTGTCCATGCTGCTGTACCCATGGTCCACCATCCCCGAAAGATCTCCCAGCGGCGCCGGTAGAGCCCAGCTTACTCCGGGGTCCGGAACGAACCCCGTGAGCGACGTCACATCCGGTGGCACCTCGCGCTTCCTCCAAGTAGGACTAGAATGCCAACAGGAGTCCACCATGACCAAGTCCCTCGTCCCCGCCGATCTTCTCAAGAGTGTTCAGGCTGCGGACAAACCGGCCTCCGCTGCAGCAGGAACCGGTCAGCCCAAGGCCTCCGGCCACCCGAAGCCCGTGGCCAAGGCTTCCGCCCGCCCCCAGGCCAAAAGCGCTGGCGTGGCCCACACCCGCATGAGCAACCGCGGGAAGTAGGCCTCAGACCTGGATCCACACCGCCAGAAGCGCCGCCGCCAGGGAGGCGGCAAGCAGTATCGTGAGCCTGGCGCCGAACGCGCGACCACCGCTGATCCAGGCGAATCCAGCCTTGGCCAGGGTATTGGCTCCCACGGCCAGGATGATGGAGGTCACCGCCGACAGCAGGGGGAGGCTCACGGTGTGGATCTGGCTGCTCACGGCGAGGGTGATGGGATCCACATCGGCCAGACCGGAGAACGCAGCCGCCACATAAAGGCCCCGGTCCCCGAAAGCGGCCCGGGCCGCCGCGGAAACCAGCAGCACGCCGGACAAGGCCAACCCCCAGATCAGCGCCCGCTTCAAGTGGAACGGGTTCCGGAAGGGGATTTCATCCTCCAGGACCTGGGTTCTGCCCGACCTGTAGATGTAGCCGGCCGACACCAGGAGCACCATCACCATGGCCGCCACCGGCAGCAGGAGGGGGCGCGCCAGCGCCATCCCCCCGACCACCGCCGCCAGAATGCCCACGCGAAGGCCCATCACGGCGCAGGCCAGCAGGACGGCCACCTGCCCTGGTCCCACGAGGGCGGGGTCTTCCTTCGCCTGCCGGGACATGGTGACCGTGACGATGGTGGAACTCACCAGGCCACCCACCAGCCCGGTCAGCAGGGCCCCCCGGCGGGATCCGAGCACCCGGTTCGTGGCATAGCCCAGGAAGTCAACCGCTGCCACGAGGGCCAGCATCCATCCCACTTTCCGGGGGGATAGCACGCCCCAGGGATCCAGCGTTCTTACCGGCAGCAGAGGCAGGAGGATGGCGAAGACCAGCAGCAGCTGCATGGCAGCGGTCAGGTCCTCCCGGTGGAGCCGCGGCACCCAGGCCCGGAACCAGGGCTTCGAGAGCAGGAGGAGGGTGACGATCACGGACACGGCAACTGCCAGCAATTCGTTCCTGGTGAGCAGCATGCCCAGCAGGGGCGCGCTCAGGGCGGCGATTTCCGTGGTGAGTCCCCGATCCGAGGCGCTCGTCTCGAAATAGAACAGCCCGACCAGGAGCGCAGTCGCCACAAGCACAGCCACGGGCATGACCAGGCTGTCGCCACCGACCTTGACGGACATCCAGCCCAACAGGGTCAGAAGGGCAAAAGTCCGGGCCCCCAGGGCACCGCGCAACCCTTCCATGCGATCGGAAGCCCGGCGTTGTGGCACGCCTTCCAGCTCCGCCTGCTGGATCTTTTCGAAACCGCTTCGCTCCCGTTCCAGGCCCATCATCAAGCCCAAGGCGACAGCCATGACGGCTTCCTTCAGGGTGGCGATATCCAGCGTGAGCATCACGGCCTCTCCTCAACCCACCTATTCGGCCTGTCGCCAGGTTTGGATGTGACTTGTTCGCTTCAGCACCTCGGCGATGAGGCCGGGAGCCTCCGAGCCCAGGGTCCGCACCTGGAAGCGGTCGGCTCCAGGCAGGTGCACCACATGCACGGAAGCACCGCCCGGGAAGGCCGGATGCCGGGCCAGGGGCCGCGCCAGGGTGTCCAGATCCAGGGACTCCAGCCATCGCTCAGGCAGGGCGGCTGTCCGGGCTCCGGGAACGAGCGCCCCCAGCTCCCGTGGCTGAAGGAGGATCAAGTGCCAGTGCTCCGCTGCCCACCCGCGCCAGCAGAGGAAGGGCGGCAGGTCCCCGAAACCGATGCCGCCTTTGCGCCGTTCGGGCCAGGCCCGCAGGCTCCCGATGCCGGCCTCATCCGCGGCTTCCATGGCCAAGGTGGCCAAGTCCGGCCGCTCAGGCGGTATCCAGGGTTCCAGGAGAGGATCTACCATGCCTTCGAGGATGGCACATGGAGTACGCTCTACCCATGCCTGGACTTTGCGAGCCAACGTGTCCCCTCCCCTTCCTGAAAGGCCAGGGATGACCCCCCGCCCGCTCATCGTCACCGGCCAGCAGATCGGCGCCGGCTGGAGCCCGGCCCTTTCGGTCGCCAAGGCCCTCGCGGCTTTGGCCGAGGCAAGGCGGCTGGGAGGTGACGCCGTCTATTGGATGGCCGACGAGGATCATGACCGGGCCGAGGTGGCTGAGGTCGTGGGTTTCAGGGAAGGACGCTGGCGGCGCCATCGTTTCTCCTTCCAGGCTCCGGCGGGCACGGCCACCGGCTGGCTCCCCTGGACCGTCGAGCATCAGAGCCAGGCCGAGACCATCTGGGGCGAGCTCCCCGGCCCCACGGAGCCGACCTTGCGAGGGCATGTCCTGGCTTTGGGGCAGCCCCTCTGGAACCGTGGATTGAAGCCCTTCTCCCCCACGGATCCAACCGTGCGCGAACCGATCCAGGCCGAGCTGGAGCGGTGGCGCACGCTGCGCCTCGACGCCCTGCTGGTTCACCAGGCCACGTCCCTGGAAGCCGAAGGCGCCCCGGTGCCGCTGGATCCCCGCACCCAGGCCGCCTGGTTCTCCCTGGACCCCCGCACGGGCCGACGCCGCCGCCTGGCAGCGGAGGACCGCCTTCCGGCAGGGCACTGGCTCAGCCCCGGCGCAGCGCTCCGCCCCCTCATGCAATCGCTGCTCATGCCCGTCACAGGGGCCGTGCTGGGTCCCTCCGAGCGTGCCTACTGGCGGCTCTGCGAGCCCCTCTGGGAGGTGGTCGGTCTTCCGGCGCCGCGCATCATCCCGCGCCCCAGCGTGGTCGTACTTCCCTCCGACATTCAGCTCTCGCCGGAGCAGCTGAGCCTCCTGCGCGATGGCCAGTGGGAAACCATCAGCGCCTGGAAGGGCGACCTTCCGAGCCATTTCGGACCTCAGCCGGAACCCGATGACCGCTGGCCCGAGGCGCTCCAGGCCCGTTTCCGCCGCGAATGGGACCGGACCCGGTCCCGTCTGAGGAGGCTGGACCAGCGCCTGCATCGCGAGGCCTCCGCAGCCACCCTGGGCATGGACCCCGAGAGATTGCGACAGAGCCTCTTCCCCTTTGGCCGCCCCCAGGAACGAGTGGTGCCTGGGGTGCCGTGGCTGCGGAACGGGCGCCTGCTGGACCAGCTGCTGGAACGCATGGACGGCGCGACGCCGCTCATCCTCCTGGAGGAACCGTGAATCACGTCCTGGACATCCTGGCCATCGGGGCCCATCCCGACGATGCGGAAGTCCATGTGGGCGGCCTTCTCGCCCTGGCCTCTGATCACGGGCTGAAGGCCGCCATCCTCGATCTCACCTCGGGCGACCTCGGCACGCGTGGAACCGCCGAGACCCGCCGCCTCGAAGCAGAAGCGGCGGCTCAGCTGCTCGGTGTCTCCCGCACCATCATGGAATTCCCGGACGGCCGGTTCACCGAGGATGAAACCCACCGGACCCGCCTCATGGCGGAGCTGAGGCGCCTCCGGCCCAGGATCCTGATCCTTCCCGCGCCCGATGATCGCCATCCGGATCACCGCCGCGCCCACCGCCTGGGGCGGGAAGCGGCCTACTATGCGGGGCTGCGCAACTATCCCTGCCCCGGCGAGCCCCATCGCCCCGAGGCCATCGCCTGGGTGGGTGGCGAGAACCCCGGTGTTCCGGACCTGCTGGTGGATGTGAGCGCCGTCTGGGAGCGCCGCATGGCCGCCCTCGACGCCTTCGGCAGCCAGTTCAGAGTGGACCCCAGCCAGCCGCCGACACCCATCGCCCATCCGGCCTTCCGGCGCGGAATCGAGGGTCGAGCGATGCATTGGGGTTCCCTGCGCTCGTGCCAGTGGGCCGAAGCTCTTTGGTGCGAGAAGCCGGTGCCAGCGTCCCTGCTGAAACTCGTCCTGGCTCTGGATTCACCGGCATGAACCGCTTCGAATCCGACCTGCTCGCGCAGATCCAGCGCCGCGGCGATGCCGTCACCGGCCGCGTGGTGGTGGCCTGCTCGGGGGGCGGGGATTCGGTGGCGCTGCTGATCCTGTTGTGGACCCTGCGGAAGAGCCTGGGTCTGGAACTCTCCGTGGCCCATGCGGACCATGGCCTGCGCCCGGAAGCCGAAGAGGACGCCGCCTTCGTCCGCGAGCTGTGCCGGAAGCTGGACCTGGACTTGGCGGAAGCGAGCCTTGGAGTGATCCAACATGCGGAGACGCGAGGGCTGGGCTTGGAAATGGCCGCCCGGGAACTGCGATGGAACTGGCTTCGCCAGGAGGCGGAACAGGCGTCTGCTTCGGCCGTGGCCACAGGCCACACGCTCGATGACCACACGGAAACCGTCTTCCTCAGGCTGGCCCGGGGCGGGGGACTTGGCTGCCTGCATCCCCTGGCGCCAAGGCAGGCCCTGCGCTGGTCACCCCTGGCAGAGACCCGCCGTATCGACCTGCGATCCTATTTGACGGCGAAGGGCCTTCCCTGGCGTGAGGATGCGTCCAATGCCGAGCCCTTCACGGCCCGGAACCGCTGGCGGCCACTTCTGGAGCACCTCCGCCAGGAGGCGCCTCGCCTGGATCACCACCTCTTCGAAACCCATCTCCAAGCCGCAGAGGCGGAAGCCCTGGCCAAGCGCCTGGTGGCTTCCTGGGAGGGCCAGCGCTGGTCCCTCCGTGGAGAAGGCATCCTGCTCCGCAAGGAGGCCTGGACTGAAGTGGACCTCCGCTGGACCCTCGAAAGCGCCTTCCGGCGCCTGGGCTGGCCCGGCGAAGCGGAGCAGTTCCGGGGCCTTGCCCCCTGGCTGGCGATGCGCCTCCTCCAGGGGCGTAAGCCCTCGTCGTGGGGGCATTTCGCACTAAACCCTGAACCTGATGGCGGGTATCTGCATCTAATGCACAACCCGCCGCCTTCCCGGGCCTAGTAGACTGGAGGGCCACCTGGGCTTCGGCCCCAAGGAGTGACCCTTTGAATTCCATGATGAAAAGCGTTCTGGTCTGGTTGGCCATCATTGGCCTCTTGGTGCTGGCCTTCCGCCAGATACCCCAGAACACACGCCAGATCGAAGTCCCGTTCTCGACCTTCTATACCGAAGGCGTGGCTGGGAAATACAAGTCCGTGACCCTCTCCGGCTTTGATGTCGAGGGCACCTACAAGCAACCGGAAAAGAACGCCAAGACGGGCGAAGTCATCGAGAAGTTCCGCACGGTGGCGCCCCCCATGCAGGACCTTGGCAAGGTCATCCTGAGCTGGAAGACCGAGGGCCAGCTCGAGGAATTCAAGGCCACCAAGCCCAGCGAGAACAACTTCGCCTATGTGCTCATGTTCTGGGCGCCGTTGCTGGTCTTCGTGGTGCTCTGGTTCGTCTTCATGCGCCAGGCGCAGATGGGCGGCAACAAGGCCATGAGCTTCGGCAAGGCCAAGGCCAAGGGCCTCTCCAGCACCGCCAAGCGCATCACCTTCGCCGATGTGGCCGGGTGCGACGAGGCCAAGGAAGAACTCAAAGAGATCGTGGACTTCCTGAAGGATCCCGCCAAGTTCGTGAAGCTGGGCGGCAAGATTCCCAAGGGCGTGCTGCTCATGGGCCCTCCGGGCACGGGCAAGACCCTGCTGGCCCGCGCCATTTCCGGTGAGGCCAAGGTGCAGTTCTTCTCCATCTCCGGTTCCGACTTCGTGGAGATGTTCGTGGGCGTGGGCGCCAGTCGCGTCCGCGATCTCTTCGAGCAGGCCAAGAAGAGCGCCCCCTGCATCGTGTTCATCGATGAAATCGATGCCGTGGGCCGCCACCGCGGCGCCGGCCTGGGCGGTGGTCACGACGAACGCGAACAGACCCTGAACCAGCTGCTGGTTGAAATGGACGGCTTCGAAGGCAATGAGGGCGTCATCCTCATCGCCGCCACCAACCGCCCGGACGTGCTGGATCCGGCCCTGCTCCGCCCTGGCCGCTTCGACCGCCGCGTGGTGGTGGATCGCCCCGATGTGAACGGGCGCCACCAGATCCTGAAGGTGCACACCACGGACAAGATTCCCCTCAGCCCCGATGTGGATCTGGAAGTCATCGCCCGCGGCACCCCTGGTTTCGCCGGCGCGGACCTGGCCAACCTCTGCAACGAAGCCGCCCTCCACGCCGCCCGCAGCAACAAGAAGTGGGTCGAGATGACCGACTTCGAGGACGCCAAGGACAAGGTCTACATGGGCAGCGAGCGCCGCAGCATGGTCATGACCGATGAGGACAAGCGCATCACCGCCTACCACGAAGCCGGCCATACGGTCGTCGCCGCCGTGGTGCCCCAGAGCGATCCCCTGCACAAGGTGACCATCATTCCCCGCGGCCGCGCCCTGGGAGTCACCTGGCAGCTGCCGATCACGGATCGCTACAACACGACCCGCGAATACATGGAGAGCCGCATCGCCATCGCCATGGGCGGCCGCATCGCCGAAGAGCTCTTCTTCAATCAGCTCAGCACCGGCGCATCCAACGACATCAAGCAGGCCACCGACATGGCCAAGGCCATGGTCATGGAATACGGCATGAGCGAGAAGATGGGCCCGCTGAATTTCGGGGGCGGCCAGCATGAGATCTTCCTGGGGCGCGACTTCTCGCAACATCAGGAGATGTCCGAAGACACGGCCCGAATGATCGATTCGGAAGTCCATGAATTCGTCATGAGGAACTACCGCAAGGCCAAGGCCGCCATCGAAGCCCACCGCGAACAGCTTGTGGCCATCGCCGAGGCGCTGCTCATCCGGGAAACCCTGGACGGCAATGATGTGGAGATCCTCATGAAGGGAGGCACGCTGCCTCCCCCCAAGGTCGGGACTCCGCCATCCGCCCAGGCCAGCACGGAGGAACCCTTGACGGACCCCGGACTCAACCCGGCCCTTAAGCCTGCGTGACCATGCTTCCTTTCCACTGGGGACCGTTCCTTCAGGACGGTCCCCTTTTCCTTGGCATCCTCAACCTCACGCCGGACTCCTTCAGCGACGGCGGGCGGTTCACGGATCCTGAAGCAGCCTATCAACAGGCGCTTCGGCTGCAGGCCAGTGGCGCCCGCATGCTCGACGTCGGTGCCGAGAGCACCCGTCCCGGCGCCGCAGCCCTGGCCCCCGGGACGGAGTGGGAACGGCTTGCCACCCTCCTTCCAAGGCTGGTCCAAGGCCTTCCGGATCTCCCTCTCAGTCTCGACACGCGGCATGCGGAGGTCGCATGCCTTGGCCTTGGCGCGGGCGCGGCCGTCCTCAATGATGTCACCGGGTTTTCCTCCCCCGATATGCTGGCTCTGGCGCAATCCAGCCCCTGCGGCTTGATAGCCATGCGCAGCCGCCGGCAGGGAGCGGATTTCCTGATGCCGCCCTATGACGATCCGACGCCTCGAACCCATGAAGCGGCCGTCGCGGAGCTCCGCAGCGTGCGGGACCGGCTGCGCTCCGCGGGCATTCCCGATTCCCGGGTGCTCCTGGACCCGGGGTTCGGCTTCGGCACCTCCTACCTTGAGGACCTGGCCCTCTGGCAGGCTCTGCCGGACCTGCCCCGGCTCCTGGACTGGCCTGCCGATCGATTCTGCATCGGCATTTCCCGGAAGCGCTTCGTCGCCACCAGGGCCGGGGCCCCGCTGCTCTCCCCGGCGGAACGGGATCCCCTCACGGCGGAACTTCATGGCGAAGCCATCCGATGGGGGTATCGGGTCTTCAGAACCCACGCCATCGGTTAATCTGAGGTCATGAAACTTCGCTATTTCGGCACTGACGGCATCCGGGGCGTGGCGCTCCGCTCCCCTCTCACCCTGGACGAGGTCACCCGTTGGGGCACCGCCTGGGCCCAGGTGGCCAGGGCCAGCGGCGTGGAACGGCTGGTGGTCGGGTGGGATCCCCGAACGAGCTCCGTTCCCCTCTCCCAGGCCTTCATCCATGGCGTGGGCATGGCCCTCGAAGTGCTCGTCATCGGCATGGCGCCGACTCCGGCGGTGGCCTGGAATGTGGCTCGCCTCAGCGCGGAAGGCAAGACCACCTGGGGGCTGATGATCTCGGCCAGCCACAATCCGCCTGAGGACAACGGCCTCAAGGGCTTCAACGAACTGGGCGAGAAGCTCGAGGAAGAACAGGAGAAGGCCATTGAACTGGCCTTCGAGAAGCTCCTGGAGCCCGAGTGCCTGACGGTGGCATCCGGCCCTTTGGATATCGGGCCCTACCTGGCCCACCTGAAAGGCCTGGACCTGCCCTCGGACCTTCGCGTGGTGATTGATTGCGCCCATGGAGCCACCGCTGAGACGGCACGAGCCCTATTCCGCGGGCAGCACATCCACTGGGTCGGCGTTCCCGCGGACGGACAGACCATCAATGTCGGCGTCGGCTCGACCCACCTGGATGCCCTTTCGAAAGCCGTGAAGGCGAACCGCGCGGCCTTGGGCATCGCCTTCGATGGCGATGGGGATCGCTGCCTCATGGTGGACGGCGAAGGCGACGTCGTCGATGGCGACCAGTTGATCTGGCTGCTGGTTCAGGACCGCATGGCCCAGGGCGATGCCCCAGGCGGCGTCGTGGGCACCTTGATGACCAATGGTGGCCTGGCCCAGGCCCTGGCCCACGCGGGCATCCCTTTCGTCCGCACGGCCGTCGGCGACAAGTACCTGCTCAGGGAGATGGCCAAGCGCGGCTGGGACCTGGCGGCGGAAGCCTCGGGGCACATCATCCAGAAGCGCGTCGGCCCCAGTGGGGACGGCATGGCCGCAGCCCTTTCCGTACTGCAAGCACTCCTCCGTCGTCCCGCAGACGCGCGCTGGGATTGGACCTTCCGGCCCTGGCCCCAGCGGCTCGTGAACGTGATCGCCCGGGAACGGCGCGGGGTGGAACATTGCGAAGACCTCACCCAGGCCATGCGCCTCATCGAAGAACGCTGGGGTGAGGGTGTGCGGCAGGTTATCCGCTGGTCCGGCACCGAACCCAAGCTGCGCCTCATGGTGGAGGCCCAGGAATCCACCTGGGTGGACCAGGCGCTGGTGGAACTGGAAGCCGCGGCACGGCGCGACTTGGCCCTGGTCTGACGCCATGAGCACGAATCTATCCCCGGATGTGCGCCGCCCCGTGGACCGCTGGCTCGTGCTCCTGACCCTCCTGCTCGTGGCCGTCGGCATGGTCTGGATCTATTCGGCCTCTGCCATCAAGGCCTCCCAGCATCATGCCGCCGCCACCGCCTTTCTCAGCCGGCAGCTCATGGGCGGCGCCATCGGCCTGACGGTCATGATGGCACTTTCGCAGCTGGACCTCACACCGCTGCAGGACCACCCCAAGCCTCTGCAGGCCGCCTATCTCATCATCGTGGCGATGCTGGTGGCCGTGCTCATCTTCGGCCCCAAGGTGAACGGGGCCCATCGCTGGATCCGCCTGGGCCCCATGAGCCTCCAGCCTTCCGAGCTCTTCAAACCCATCTCCGTGCTCATCGCCGCGGCGTGGATGATCCACCATCGCGCGGCCTGGCGGAATCCCCAGGAAGCCCTGCCCAAACTGCTGAGCCTTGGTGGAATCATGCTGGTGCCCCTGGCCCTCATCCTCCGGGAACCGGATTTCGGGAGCACCTTCCTCATCGTGTTCGTCACTTTGCTGGTGGTGTTCCTGGGCGGGGCCCCGAAATGGATTTTCGCCGTGGCCATTCCGGTGCTGGGGGCCCTGGGCACCGCCTTCGTGGTCTTCTCGCCCTACCGACTGGCGCGAGTGACCAGCTTCCTCAATCCCGAAGCTGATCCCCTCGGCAAGGGGCATCAGGCACTCCAGAGCCTAGTGGCGGTGGGCAATGGCGGGCTGCTGGGCGTGGGCCTCGGCGCCGGAAAGCAGAAACTCTTCTTCCTGCCTGAAGCACACACCGACTTCATCTACGCCGTGATCGCGGAGGAGGCCGGGCTGATCGGAACCGTGGCCATCCTGGCCATCTATCTCGCGATTCTCTGGCGCGGCTACCGCATTGCCCGGCGGGTGAGCGACAGTTTCCTGAAGCTCTGCGCCATGGGGTTCGTGCTTCTCCTGGTCGTGCAGGCCTTGATGAATATGAGCGTGGTTCTCTCGCTCGCGCCCAACAAGGGCATCCCCCTGCCCTTCATCTCCTTCGGCCCGAACAGCCTCATCACCAGCATGATCTGCCTGGGCTTCCTGCTTTCCATCAGCAAGGAAGCCAGTTCAGCCTAGGCGGAGCGGTTCGTCATCCTCGTCATCCACGAGCGTGATGTTGGAGCCGCCGCCCAGCAGGACGGCATCCTCGTAGATGTTTTTCAGCTTGGACGTGAAACGATCGGGCTGCCCCAATCTGGCATCGGGACGAAGCTCCAGGTCCTCTCTGGTCAATCCCGTCACATCAACCGGATTCACACCCAATCGCGCAGCCAGGACCTTCATGGGGTTGGTGGCCAGGAAGGGCCCCATGCGCGTGGTGAAGACCAGGACGCCAGCCTCCCAGGTCATGGTCCGGAGAAAGCCTTCCCGACCCTCTTCCGAACGCTGGAACACTTCGGCCATGTTCCGTGCGGACTCCTGCAGCGAAAGGGGACAGAGCCAGCGCCAGTGAGCCGCCACGGCCCGCTCCGCCAGGCCGGAAGCGTGATTGGGAATCACTTCCCACTGGCGGATCGTCAGGCCTTCGGGCAGGCGGTACTGGATTCGCTTCACCAGTTCTTCCTGTGAGCCCGGAGGTTCCTTTTTCAATTCCACATCCATGCTCTCATCGAGACCCGCGATCCCCGCCGGCAAGGGAATCTGGGAGCGGAGCACCGGGCGGGGTCGCTTCCCCAGATCGAGGGCGACGATCAATCCTTCGAGACGGAAGGCCCGCAGAAAAATCACCTGGAGATCCCGGTCATCCAGATCCAGGGCAGGCGACAGCTTGGAGAAGTGGAACCGGATGGTGGTGCGCCGCGTGTCCAGGTGGAGCAGCGCACATCGCTTGGCCTGGGCCTTGGCCGCCAAGGGGCCGAGGATCCCAACCCACTTCTCCAGGAGAGCGCCATCCCGGATCTGCCGATGGGAAGAGCGCACCATTTCCGCAGCTTCCTCGATCAATTGTTCAGCCTGGGTTCTGCCGATCCAGGCATGCATGTCGAGCGCGGTGGTTCCAGCCAGAGCGCACTTCAGTTCCCGGAGGCAGCTCGGTTCCAGGCTCGGCGCCTGCTGTTCCATGGCGGCCAGCAGGCGTTCCAGGCGAGCCTGGCGGGCCAGTGCCTCGGCGGGCACAGAAGGATGGGACGGGGTTGAGCTCACAGCACCAGCATAGTGGACCTGCATTCCAAACGGATCGGGCGCTCCGATTCTTCACGATGAGGAAGCAAGAAAAAAATCAGGTTCACACTCAGAGACAATCCACGATTTCCACAATCCTTGTGGGAAGCGAGGCATGAATTCCCTGGATGTCCTTTCTCTTCAAGCTGCTTGGTGGACTGCACTCTTTTCGCGGCAGATCCAACAAACACCTTCGCTTGACAGGGATGTGTGGATTCGTTCTCTACCCCTTACGCGATGCGTATGGACACGCCAGACTGGAGGGATATGATTCACGATCCGTATATCGTCCCCCCCATCCCGCCGGACTGGTCCTATGCGCCCGGTCTGCCTCTGGCCCCACTGGGCTGCCGGTTGAATCAGACCCTTCCCGGATTCGGTGACGGCTGGCGGGTATGCACGCCCGGCGGCATCATCCCCGCTGGCGAACCCACCGCCCTCATCGGCGCACTGGGACGAGGTGGCATTCTCTGCGTGGGCGACGTGGTGATGAAGCCCTATCGAAGGGGCGGGATGTTGCGCTACCTGAACGACCGGACCTATCGCTCCCACCTTCGCTTTGCCGCAGAACACGCCGTCCATAGAGGACTCTGGGAATCAGGTTTCCCCACGGTCGAGCCCCTGGGCTACGCCTGGCGCCCAAAGGGCTTTGGCGTGGAAGGGATCCTCTTCACGCGGAAAGCCGAAGGATTCAACTGGCCTCAGCGCTGGGATCTGACCGCCGCACGGCAATCCGACATCCGCACGGCCCTCGCCGCCCTGTGCACCTGGGGACTCTGGTCACCGGATCTCAATGCGACCAACATCCTGCTGCCACCTGACGGAGGCGTCTTGTTCCTCGACTGGGACCGCGCCCAGTTCACTCATCCCGGCCCCGGACTGTGGCGCCGCTATGCAGCTCGTATGCAGCGAAGCCTACGCAAGCTCGGTGCGCCCGCCGAAGCCTTCGGCGTCATTGAATCTGAACTGCATCCTTGATGATCACCGGCTTCACGGGAAGATTCAGGAAGTCGCTGCGCTTGTTGCTGGTCTTTACGGCCTTGATGCGGTCGACCACATCCATGCCCTGCACCACCTTCCCGAACACGCAATAACCCCAGGCCTTGTCACTGGTCTTGCCTTTGAAATCAAGGGATGGATTGTCCACCACGTTGATGAAGAATTCCGCTGAGGCGCTGTGCGGATCCGGCATGCGGGCCATGGCGACCGTGCCCCGCTTGTTCTTGAGCCCGGCGGCCAACGCGCGATCCGCTTCGTTCGGGATGGGACCATCCGTCCGTTTCTTCCCCAGGTAATCCACATAGCCGCCACCCTGGATCATGAAGCCCGGAATCACCCGGTGGAAGATGGTGCCTTTGTACTGGCCCTTCTTCACATATTTCAGGAAGTTCTCCACGGTGCGGGGGGCTGCGTCGGGTTCCAGCTCCAGCACGATGGTACCCATGGACGTGACCAGACTGACCCGGGGCTTGGGCGCGGCGGCCAGGGCGGCCACACACAGCATCGCGGCGATCAACTTGCGCATCGGGGATCTCCGGGTGGGGGTTCCAGGATACCCAAACTATCAGTAAGCTCCCAGACTCTTGGCCAGGGCGTCCCGCTGCCCCTTGAATCCCTGCTCGTCCCGGGCCGCTAGGAGCACCTGCGCGGCCTGTTCCCGTTGCCCCAGCTTCACCAGGGCCTGCGCCCGCATGAGAGCCACCCAGCCCCGCTGGGCCGGGTCCACGGGCTTCACTGGATAGAGCACCAAGGCACCCTTGGCGTCCCCGGCTCTGGTGCGAAGATCGGCCACCAGGATCGCCAGGGGTTCCCGGGTTTCCGCTTTCTCGGAGGTTCGCCGCAGCCAGCCTTCCGCCTCCGCCAGACGCTGGTTCACCGTTTCCTTGCCTTCCATGGGGCGTTCCAGCAGGCGGCGGATGACCGCGATGCGCTCGCTGCCGGGGCGGGCGCGATCCAGGCCTGCTCGGACGGCCGGCCAATGCCCCAGAACCGCCTCCGCCCTGGCCCGGAGCATGGCCTCTTCCGGCGTGCCTCCTTTCCCTGGGAGCAGCTTCAGGAGGGCCGTGGGCTGAGCTTCGGGATCGACCTTGCCGAGGGCGGCTTTCCGCAGCACCGGCCGCTCCCGGGCCGGGGCCTCCGCAAGGAGGGCGGGGATGATGTCCAGCAACCCCCGGGAGGCGAAGAGCTCCGTCACACCCTGGCGCGCCTTCGTTTCCAGAGCGGCGAAGGCGCCGGGTTTCATGCGGCCCAGGAGCTCCCCCGGAAAGTCCTTCCCCAGCCGGTCATCCACCCAGGCCCTCCAGGCCTGCTGCCAGAGCTGCTTCACTTCAGATTGGCCCTCCCGCATCACGGGATCCAGGGCATCCACCAGATTCAATGCGTCGTCCCAAAGGCTCTTTTTAACCAGCAGCCGAAGTTCCACCACCTGGGCCACCCCTTTCGGGAGTCCCTTGCCACCCTTGCGCACTTCCTCCAGGAGCGCCTCCGGGCTGGGCATGTCCTTGACGTCGGGAAGGCTGCCGCTGGTCAGCAGGCTGGCCAGGGCGAGGCGGGCATCATCCGCCTGCGGCGACTTCGGGAAATCATTGATCAGCTTGCGGAGGATCTCGGCGGAACCCTTGGCATCCCCCGAGGTGCCAAGGAGACGCCCCCAGGCCAATTCCACCCGGGGTCTCAGGTCGCTGTTGGGGAACAGCTGGAGGAAATCCTTTCGGCAGCCTTCCGTCTGTTGCCTCTCCCCTGCCAGGCCCAGAACCTCCACCATGGCGGCCAGGCCCTTTTCGGTTGGCTTTTCATTGGCGCCAAGGGGCCGCAGCGCCTGCACGATGGGCAGCGCTTCCCGGGGCCGGCCCTGTTCGACGAGGGCCCAGATGAGAAGCTCCTGCGGATGGCGCTTGCGCTCGGAGGGCATGTCGGAGGCCAGGGCCTGATGGAGGCGTTTTTCCGCATCCTTGTAATGCTTCTGGAGAATCGCTCCTTCCGCGAGGATGGTCTGCGCCTCGCCCATGAAGGGTGATCTGGGCCATTGCTTTTCGAGCTTTTTCAGCGGCACGGCCGCCGCCGAGAGGTTCCCAAGGCGCGCTTCGAGAACACCCTGGGCGTACAGCACCAGTTCCCGCTCGGGAACCCGGCTGGACTTGAACTGGTGGGCCTTCAGACGGATGAGGACGGTGCGGATGGAGGTGGGATCCTCGGCGCCCAGGGCTTCCTTTGCGAGGGTGGCCACTTCGGCATCGGTCATGCGAGCGCGCGCCCCAGTCCCACCCTTACGCTCCGACTCCTGGCGCGGCACCACCTGGCCTTCAGGCTGGGATAGCAAAGGCGTGGACATCGCCGCCAGGAGCGCAAGCAGCCCTGCCGCTCGGCTCATGTAAACCACCGGCTGAGGATGTTTTTCTTGCCCTGCTCGAATTCCTCTTCGCTCAGCAGTCCTTTAACTTTCAGGGAGCCCAGGCGTTCCAGATCCGCCAGAGGATCTGGTGCCGCAGTTGCGGTTCCGGCCATCGGCGTCAGTTGGTTGGCCAGGATCTCCATGCGGCCCAGGGTGGTTTCCAGCCCCTCCACCCGGCCATTGAGGGCCTTGACCTGGGCCCGTAGCTCATCCCGCTCATGGGTCAGGGTCCGGCGCTCCATGAGCCGCCGCAAGGTATTCCGGAACTGGTCTATCTGCATCGGTTTCGTCACGAAATCAAAGGCGCCCAGTTCCATCGCTTCCGTGGCCTCGCGGACGCTCCCGAAGCCCGTGAGCACCAGAACGGTGCAGCTTGGATTGGATTGAAGGGCGCACTTCAACACATCCATCCCGCTCTTGCCGGGCATGACCAGGTCGGTGATCACCAGATCGAAGGGCGGTTGCTCTCCCTTCAGGCGCTTCTCGGCCTCCTCTCCCGTCGCCGCGGTGACGACTCGAAAACCCTCGCTCTGGAGCAGGGTGGAAAGGGTTTCCCGGGGCATGGGATCGTCATCCACCAGGAGGAGGCTCGGGGGCGGCAGATGCGGTGGGACGATGGGGCGGGTCAATGGATTACCTTTCGCTGGCCTAAGCCTACCCTTTCGGCAGGGCGAGCTCACGACTAGATACTCGGCGGGTTGGGCCTGGCAGGGAACCCCTCATGCCGCCCCCCGCAGCCGGTAGACGAAGGCCAGCACTTGCGCGACAGCCTGGTAGAGGTCCCGGGGGATGGGTTTATCCAACTCCACCACCTTGTACATGGCCCGAGCCAGTTCGGGGCGCTCGAGGATGGGAACCCCCGCCTCCCGGGCTCGCTCGCGGATCTTCAAGGCCAGGTGGTCCAAGCCCTTGGCCACGCATACGGGGGCCAAGGTCTTTTCGTCGTACCGCAGCGCCACGGCCACATGGGTGGGGTTGGTCACCACCACCGTGGCCTTGGGCACCTCCGCCAGCATCCTCCTCCGCGCCGCCAGCTGCATGAGGGACCGCTGCCGCTGCTTGATCTCCGGGGCGCCGTCCGAATCCTTCATCTCGTCTTTGATCTCCTGTTTCGTCATGCGGATGCTTTTCTCCCAGGAGGACCGCTGCCACGCGAAGTCGGCCACAGCAAGCACCAGCATTGCCATCATCACATTCCGGTAGAGGGCGAAGAGGGTGGATTGGAAAAGCTCCAGGGAGGTTCCAAGGGGGAGTTTCAAGGTGTCCATCAGCCCGGGGATTCGCGGTGCCAGCACCGCGTAGGCGACCCAGGCCAGTAAAGCGAATTTGGCCAGGCTCTTGACGAGATCCACCAGGGCCTTGGTGGAGATGATCCGCTGGAAGCCCTGGGCGGGGTTCAAGCGATCAAACTTGAGCTCCAGGGGCTTGGTGCTGAAGCTGAATCCCCTCTGGGCAAACCCGCCAGCCAGGGCGACCAGGAGGTTCAAGGCGAGAAACGGAAGGATGATCTTGCCCAGGGTCAGCGACACCTCACCCAGGAGGGTGTTCCGGCCAGCCTCCGCCAGAGCGCCTGGCTGGGCTCTCCGAAGGAACCCCCCCACCTGCTGGGCCATGAGCATCACCGTAGATCCACCCAGACCAAGGAACATGAAGAAATTGCCCCAAAGCAGGATGGCGCTGTCGAAATCGGCGCTCTTCGGAACCGACCCCTCTTCCCGGGCCTTTTGCCGTCGTTTGGGGGTGGCCTTCTCGGTACGGGCGGGATCCTGGGCCATCTCAGCCTCCCAGCAGCTTCAGGGTGATTCTCGGCGCCGCTTCCAGGAGGGGGGCCAACCAGGTTCCCAGTTCCCGCAGCACGAAACCCAGGATCACCAGGCCCAGGGCGATCTTCAGTGGGAAGCTCAGCTGCAGCAGCTGCAGCTGGGGCATGAACTTCCCTGAGATTCCCAACACCAGGTCCATGAGAAAGAGGACCGCAAGGACAGGGAAGGCCAACTGGAATCCTTTCCCGAGGAGCTGCCCGATGAGGGTGACCAGTCCCATCACCTGAAGCGGGACGCCATGGCCCATGGGCGCCACCCGGTAGCTGTCCACCAGGGCCAGGATCATCTGGTGGTGCAGTCCCGTCACGAAGATCAGCAGCGCCGCGATCTGCATCATGAGCGAACCCGAAACCGAGGCGCTCTGGGAAGTCGTCGGGTCCACGAACTGGACGAAGGAGAAACCCATCTGGGTATCCATGAGCGTCCCGGCGAAAGCGACGGCCTCGAGCACCCAGGCCACCACGGTGCCCAGGATCAGGCCGATGGCCAGTTCCGAGGCCATGAGCCCCGCCAGTTCCGGGAGGCCTGAAGGCACCGTGGCGGGGATTGGAATCACCGGGAGGATCACGGTGGTCAGCAAGGCTCCCAGGGCCGCGCGCATCTGGAGCGGCATCTGCTCGGCCCCCAGGATCGGGAAAACGGCAAGGAGGCCCGTCATCCGCGTCATGACCAGCACCCAAAGCGCGGCCTTGGCGCCCGTGAAGGCCCAGATGCCGGGATTGAGGAGGGTCGGGGTCAAGGCATCCTCAACCGATCTGTCGCACGACCGCGTTGAAATCCGTGAACATCCGGGTGGTGAAGCTGATCATCACCTGCATCATCCAGGGGAAACTTGCGGCCACCACCACCATCACGGCAATGATCTTGGGCACGAAGGCGATGGTCTGGTCCTGGAGGCTCGTCACCACCTGAAACACTGAAATGAGCAGACCGACGATCAGGGAGACCAGCAGGGCCGGACCCGCCACCAGGAGGGCCGTGTGCAGCGCATCCTTGCCGATCTGGGCGATCACCAATTCATTCATGACCGGCCTCCTTGGGGAGTGCTACCGAAGAAATCATCCCGTGTACCCCTTCACGAGGGAGCCGATGATGAGGTACCACCCATCCGCGAGCACGAAGAGCAACACCTTGAACGGCAGCGATATCACCACGGGCGGCAGCATCATCATGCCCATGCTGAGCAGGATGCTGGCCACGACGATGTCCACCACCAGGAAGGGCAGGAAGATCATGAAACCGATCTCGAAGGCAGTCTTCAACTCGCTGATGAGGAAGGCGGGCAGGAGGCATTCCATGGGCACATCGGCCTTGGTCTTGGGCGCCTGGGCCTTGGCGATGCGCAGGAACAGCGCCAGATCCTTCTTCCGCGTGTAGCGCAGCATGAACACCTTCATGGGCGCGGCGGTACGGTCCAGGGCCTGTTCCGTGGTCAGCTCGTTGCGTTGCAGGGGCTGCAGCACCGTGGTGTTAATCTCCCGGGCCGTGGGCGCCATGATGAAAAAAGTGAGCACCAGGGAGAGGCTGATGAGCACCTGATTGGAGGGCGTCTGCTGGGTGCCGAGGCCCTGCCGGAGGAAATGCATCACCACGATGATGCGGGTGAAGCTCGTGGCGGTCATGAGGATGGTGGGGGCCAGGCTGAGGACCGTCAGCAGCAGCATCGCCTGGAGGCTGGAGCTGAGAGCCGGCCCCGAGGGCGTCTTGCCGAAATCCACTGTCACCGAAGGCAGCGGCGTGGCCTGCTGGGCGCACAGGCTCAGGCCCATGCAGAGCAGAAAGAGGGTGGGGAGCCATCGGAAGATACGGGTCATTGGCCACCCCCGCCCTGCTTGAGCATCGCCTCCATCTCCCGCACAGGCACGGGACGACCCAGATCCACCTGACGGGACAGGGCCTCATCGAAGGTCTCGGCCCCGCCCCGGTCCCCTGGGTCGAGGCGGGAGATCAGGCTGATGCCCGTGGGGGTCAGCCCGATGAGGAAACGCTCGCCTTCGGCCTCAAGGATGGACACGAAGCGGCGATCGCCCAGGGCGAGGGTCTCTTCCACCTTCAATTTGCCCCCGCCACTGCCGGGCAGACGTCCCTTCCCGTATTTCTTGAGGGCCCAGAGGCTCGCCCCAGCCAGGCCCAGCACCATGACCAGGGAGCCGAAGGCCCGCAGGCCGGAGGGTCCGCTTTCCGCCTTCTGCCCCTGGGGCGTCGGTTTTCCGTCCTCCAGTGTCAAAGGAGCCTGCAATTCCTTTTCCGAGGCCGTCGGCGGCAGCGGGGAGCGATCCGCTCCCTGGGCCATCAAACCCAAACCCGCCAGCAATCCAAGGCCCAACATGATCCGTCGCAGCACGACAATCTCCCGACACAGCACCTGGACGGGGCGAGAGGGATGCCAGACCCGGGATGAGCCGGAAGGGCTAGACTGATCGCCTCCGCGTTCCCACCCATCTTCCAGGAGCTGCCATGCCTTCATACCAGCTCACCGTCAACGGCCGCGCGCGCACCGTGGATGCCGACTCCGAAACGCCCCTGCTCTGGGTCCTCCGGGACAACCTCGGCCTCACTGGCACCAAGTTCGGGTGTGGCCAGGGCGTCTGCGGCGCCTGCACGGTCCACCTGGATGGCGCAGCCGTGAAGGCCTGCCAGACCACCCTGAAGGAGGCCGCAGGCCACAAGGTGCTCACCGTGGAAGGACTTTCGAAGGATGGCAAGCATGCCGTCCAAAGAGCCTGGATTGAAGAAGATGTGGCCCAATGCGGCTACTGCCAGCCGGGGATGATCATGACGGCCACGGCGCTTCTCGCCCGCAAGCCCCATCCCACCGATGCCGATATCGACGAGGCCTTCGGAGATCACGTGTGCCGCTGCGGAACCTATCCCCGCATCCGCAAAGCCGTGAAACGCGCCGCGGGAGGTGTGAAATGAACAGCCGCCGCGATTTCCTCAAACTGGCCGGAGCCACCGGGACCGGGTTGGTCCTCGGCTTGCACCTGGAGGCCAAGCCCATCCCCGGGGTGCCGGTGAAGCCCGACTTCCGCCCCAACGCTTTCCTGGCGGTGCGTCGTGACGGCCGGGTGCTGATTACGGTCCCCAAGGTGGAAATGGGCCAGGGCGTGCGCACGGCCCTGCCCCTGGTGGTGGCCGAGGAGATGGATCTGGACTGGTCTTGGGTGGAAGTCGCCACGGGCGAGCCCGGCCCGGACTTTGCCAGCATGCAGACGGGCGGGAGCACCAGCGTCAGCTCCACCTGGACGCCCCTGAGAAAAGCCGGAGCCGCGGCCCGGGAGATGCTGCTCGCCGCCGCTGCGGCCCAATGGGGCGTCAGCGTGGACCAGTGTCGGACCGAGCATGGCTTCGTGCTGGGCCCAGGGGGGAAGAAGCTCGGTTATGGAGACCTCGCGGAAGCCGCAGGCAAGCAGCCCATTCCCAAGGAGCCCCTCCTGAAAAAGACCGGGTATCACCGCCTCCTTGGGAAGCGTACGCCCCGTTTCGACGGACCCGCCATCGTGACCGGCAAGGCAGTCTACGGCCTCGACGTGCGCCGCCCCGGCCAGCGCTTTGCCGCCGTCCTGCACTGCCCCGTGCCCGGCGGGCGGCCCAGGACCTGGGATGACACCAAGGCCAGAGCCGTCAGCGGAGTGAAGGCCGTCGTGAAGATCTCCTCCGGCTTGGCCGTGGTCGCCGAGAGCACCTGGGCGGCCTTCAAGGGCCGGGAAGCCCTGGCTCCCACCACCACCTGGGACGAGGGTCCAGGAAAGGCGTTCAGCTCCGCCGCCCTGGAAACAAAGCTGCGCGCTGCCCTCGGGGGGCCCGCCGACGAGGCCCGCAAGCAGGGAGATGCCGCCAAGGCCCTGGCTTTCGCTGCCAGGACTCTGGAAGCGGAATACGCCTTCCCCTACCAGGCCCACGCCACCGTGGAACCCATGAACGCGACCCTGCACCTGCAGGGTGATGCCGCGGAGATGTGGACCGGCAGCCAGTCCCCGAACCACGCCCAGGAGCGGGCGGCGGCCGCCCTCAGCCTCCCTCCTGAAAGAGTGAAGGTCCACTTGGCCCTTCTCGGCGGCGGCTTCGGCCGGCGCCTGGGCACGGACTTCAGTACCGAGGCGGCGGAAGTGGCCAAAGCGGTTGGCGGCGGCCCCGTGCAGGTGGTCTGGGACCGGGAGGACGACTTCCGCCACGACCTCCATCATCCCGCCACGCTCCATAAGTTGCGGGCCGGGGTAGATGCCTCAGGCGCGCTTTCCGCCTGGGCCCACCGGATCGCGGGCCCTGCCGTGCTGAGGAGCTGGCTGGGCGGCAAGAAGAGCCCCGGGCAGGCCGCCACGGAGGCCAGCGGCGCCCTGGACATCCCCTACGCCATCCCGGCCATCCAGGTGGATTTCGCCGAAGTGGAAGCGCCGACGCCGCTGGGCTGGTGGCGCGGCATCCAGATCGTGCCCAATGTCTTCGCCCGGGAATGTTTCCTGGACGAGGTGGCGCACGCCCTGGGCAGGAATCCCCTCCAGCTGCGCCTGGACCTCCTGGGTGACCAGGGCCTCGTGAAATTCGGTGAGGACGAAGCCGACCTTCGGCGCCTCAAGAAGGTGCTCCAGGTCGCTGCCGAGAAGGCTGGCTGGGGCCGCAAACTGCCCGCGGGCCACGGTCTGGGCCTCGCCTGCCACGCCTACGACGGCCGCACCTACGCCGCCGAGGTGGCCGAGGTGTCCGTCATCAAGGGCCGCCTCCGCATCCACAAGGTCACCTGCGCCCTGGATTGCGGTTTCGTCGTGAACCCGGCCGGGCTCGAAGCCCAGGTGGAGGGCGGCATCGCCTTCGGCCTGTCGGCCCTGTTCACCCAGATCACCTGGGAGCAGGGACGAACGATTCAGACGGGCTTCCAGGACTTCCCCCTCCTGCGCCTGGGCGATATGCCCGCCATCGAAACCCACGTCATCCCCAGTGCCGAAGCGCCCTCCGGCGTGGGCGAACCGCCCGTTCCCGTGGCCATCCCCGCCGTGCTGAACGCGATCTTCGCGGCCACGGGCAAGCGGATCCGGCGACTGCCGCTGGATGCCTCAGCCCTGGCCTGAACAGGCGAGGGCCGCCAAGCTCGCGACCCACGTCCCTACATGCGCCACAGATAGGAGGCCTTGAAAAAGAGACCTCGCTGCATCTCCAGGAAGTGGCTGGATGGACGGTAGAGGCCGTCCTCCCACGCCTGCCGCTTGTACAGTGAGCCATAGCCCAGGTACACCACCGTGCCCGGAATGTAGGTATAGGAGGCGAGAAAGTCCGTGAGCACCTGTCGCCGGTATTCGTTGTACTCGACGATGGCCCGCACGAAGAAGGACTGGCTCGGCTGGTAGGTGAGACGACTGCGGTAGATCGGGTAATCGTAGATTTTCTCGCCCGTGGCATCGCGATAAAAATCCGCATGGGTCCAGTTGAGGGTGAGGTTGAGGCTGTCGGTCGGCTGGAACCCCACTCCGGCTGCAGCCTGGG
Organism: Geothrix sp.; assembly: GCA_035255365.1. GTDB lineage: Bacteria > Acidobacteriota > Holophagae > Holophagales > Holophagaceae > Geothrix. The sequence goes on along the minus strand of DATEZS010000068.1, from coordinate 4,842 downwards.
AACCATGCCCCTGGAAAGGCTCCGCGGTGTACCGGATGCCCTTGCCCTGGCGGTAGGAAGTCGAGAGCGACAGCCAGTTGGTGACCTGGCTGCTGGCCGAGACCTGCACACCGTCGGTGCGGAAACGCTGGCCGAGGAATACCTCCGTCGAATCGTCCACCTGGGCTCTCAGGGAGGCGTTGCCCTGGAAAATGGCCGAGATGCCCACAAAGTTGTCCCGTTCGGTGAGCCCGCTGGGAAGGTCCTGGAGGACGGAGGCACCGGCAAAGGGGTCGAGCCGCCGCATCCAGGAGGAGGCTGGATAGAACTTGGGCGTGACCACGAGGCTTCCAGACTTCAGGCCCGTGCGCGTGAGGTAGCCCGCATCGGCCTCGAAATCGCTGGAGACGGCATGGAAGGCGGCATTGACCGTCAACCGGCTGGTGTCGTGAAGGTATTCCAGGCCTTCGGCCCACCCCCTGGAGGACATCTGGGCCGCGTCAGGCCGGGTGAAGGAGCCGAAGGCATGGAAGCTCACCAGGTCAGACGGGGTGAGCCGCCATTGCCCATCTGGTCCCGCGACCCGGTTGGAATGCTCGCCGACAGTACGGTCCGCGTAGAAAAGCCCCCAGTAGCCATCGTCCTTGAGCGTGCGTTTGTACCGTAGGATGGCGAACTTCGGATCCGAGGCATATCCCGCATCGGGATTGGCGCTGTCCTCGGCGGAGAGGATCGCCACGGTATCCTTGGATCCGACTTTTCCAGTGACCTTCATGCCCCACTTAGGATCAACGATGGTACGGGTGTGCAGCACCGCTTGGAGGGGACTGTTCTGCGCCGCGGCGATATTGAAGTTCTCGCTGCCTTCGAGGAAGAAGGGGCGTTTCTCGGCGAAGAAGAGGCCGTACCGGAGGTTGGCATCCACCTGCCCGGCATCCGCTTCAACCTGGGAGAAATCCGGATTGATGGTGCCATCCAGGATCAGGCTTGGGGTGATGCCGTATTTCCCGGTGAAGCTCCACTCCGCCTTGTGGTCAGTCTGCATCGCCCCCAGGTCATCGCGCAGGGACTTCCTCGAGTAGGTGAAGGCCGGGAGCAGTTCGAGCAGCGTTGGATGCTCCAGGCCCAGGTATTCCATCGGGGCCATCTGGGACAGAAAGGCATTGCCGGCCTTGGGGTCGAACGCCGGGTAGGAGCCATGCTCCTGCCGGCGGCTGATGTACCTCTCGAAAAAAACGGACATCCTGACGACATCCCCTTGGGTGTAACGGATGCTCTTCAGAGGGATGCGCACCTCCACGGTATATCCCTGCTCGTCCATTCGGCTGGCGCTCTCCCACAGCAGATCGACGCTGAAATCCTCTTTGTTGCTTGCGTAGCGACTGTCGGCCTGCACTCCCAGCGGCGTCACGTAGAAGGCATAGAGGGACTGCTGGTCGTTGAAGGTGTCCAGATTGATGCAGACGAAATCGTCCCCGTTCAGGGTGTCTCTCCGGGATAAGGAAGCTTTGATGCGTTTGGGATCGTCATCGAAGCACCTGAACGCAAAATAGAGGTTCAAGCCGTCATAGGCCATGTAGGCAATGGTGCGTTGCGGTTGCGGCTTGCCGAAGTCCGGACTGAAGATCTGGAAGTCGGTCACGCTGGCGGCCTGTTCCCACACGGGATCATCCAGCAGGCCATCCACCACCGGAGGGCGGTCCGTCCTCGTGGGTTTGAGCAAGGTTTTCGCAGTGGGCGCCTGCGCGAAAGCCTGCATGCAGGCCAGGGCGCTCGCGAGCAATCGGAACTGCATGGCCTCGCCCCCTGGAACATCTGACTCCACCCCGTGGGAATCCACCGGGTGGGTCAGTTGAACCAATCTACCTCAAATCACTAGGCCAGCTCCGGGATACGACAACCAGATCCCCGGGAGAATCAATCCTTCCGGTATTCCTTGGCTTCCTCGCGCCCGGACAGCACACGCAGGGCGCCCTTGGCCAGGGCGGCCATCTCGTTTTCCCCGGGATAGACCTGCACCTCGCAACCCAGCGCCGACACCATGCGGCGGAGGTCCGCCACCAGGCGCTGGGACCTTGCCAGCCCGCCAGTCAGCAGCACCGCATCCACTGGTTCGCCATCGAAGGCGGGAACCAGGGCCGTGATGGCCTTGGCGATCTGGTAGGCCATGGCGTCATAGACCAGCTTCGCTTCGGCGTCTCCGGCGTCGATCCGGCGTTCCACCTCGCGCATGTCCGCCGTTCCCAGGAGGTTCATGAGGCCGCCACGCCCCTTGTTCATGAGCTTCAACTCGGCCTTGGAATACTTTCCGGAGAAGCAGAGCTCCATGAGCTGCCCCGCGGGGAGCGTGCCGGAGCGCTGGGGCGAGAAGGGCCCTTCCCCGTCCAGTCCGTTGTTCACGTCGTAGTAGCGACCGTTCCGGTGGGCCCCCACGGTGATGCCGCCGCCCATGTGGGCCACGATGACGCGCACCCGTTCGTAGAAGGTCTCGTGCTCTTCCGCGTAGCGGCGGGCCGTCGCGATCTGGTTCAGGGCGTGGCTGATGATGCGCCGGGGCAGCTCCTTCACCCCGGAGACCTTCACCTTCGGATCCGCCTCGTCCACCACCACCGGATCGACGATGTAGGCGGGCTTGCCCGTTCCGGCCACCAGCTCGGCGGCGATGAGGCCGCCGAGATTCGACGCGTGATCGCCCCGCACGCCCGCCTTGAGATCCTCGAGCATGGGCGCGTTCACTTTCCATGTCCCGTGGGCGATGGGCCGCAGCAGGCCACCGCGCCCCGCAACGGCGTCCAGGTCGCCGAGGCTGTAGCCATGCGCGGCGAGGAAGGCGAGGACCGCTTCCTTGCGGAAGGCGAACTGTTCCGTGATGGGTTTTCCCTCGAAGCCCTTGAGCGCCTCGGCGGGATGCTGGATCTCCTCGGTGACGCGCTCCTCGTCCCCTTCGAAGAGGGAGGTCTTGGTGGAGGTCGAACCGGGGTTGAGCACCAGCACGCGATGGCGGTGGAAGAAGGTGTCCTTGGGGGTCCGGTCCCATTCCCCGTAGGCGTGCAGGCGCGCCACGGAGGCTTTCACCGCCAGGCGGATGTCCTGCGGCGCGCAATCCATGGGCAGGTCCACGCCCTGGAACCAGAGGCCGAACATCGCCGGGAACTTCCGGGCCTCCGGGAACCGGGTGGCATAGAGGTGATAGAGCAGGTTGCCCATGTCCAGGTTGGGGCACACGATCACATTGGGGCCGCCTTCCCAGGGCATGCCGTCCGCATGATAGAGATCCGCGGACCGCTGCGAGAGCGCCACGCTGACCTTCACCTCGCCCCGGATGTGGATGCTTCCGTAGCGGGCCTTGTGGGCCACGCGCTCGGCCAGGATGTCGGGCACCAGCGCCGCCGCCTGGCGGACCAGTTCCGGGGAGGGGCCTTCGTCGCTGCCCCGGTTGGAGTAGGACACCATGGCGCAGCGGATTTCCGGGAGGACATCCTCCGGGAAGAGGTCCCGCGCGATGGCGCAGGTGCCCACGGCCACTTCCGCCAGGATGCGCGGCGTCATGGTGGCGTTCACGCCCACATCGCCGAACACCACGATGTTGTGGGGATAGACGTCATCGGGATGGGAATCCGGCAGGACGAAGACGCCGGCCTCGCAGGTCACATCGCGGTGGGAAAGCAGTTCCACCATGGGCCTGAAGAAGGCCTTGGGTTCGTGGGTGGCGCCACCGACCACCATGTCCGCATGGCCTTCCCGAACCGCCCAGATGCCGAACATGGCGGGCTCGGACACCAGCCGCCGCGCGGTTTCCAGGTCCATGGGCTTCCCGTTCTGGCTGCCGTGGGCCACGCAGGCCGCCGCCAAGACTTCCACGAGATCCGGCCGCGAGGCGGGCGTGACGAAAGCGCTTTCGGAGAGGGTGTAGGCCACCCGGTCTGAGCCCAGATGACCCAGGCACTGGTTCGCCAGAGCCCGGATCTGGGCCTCCTCGGCGATGAACACAGGGCGGATGAAGCGCCCCAGGTAGCAGGCGGCTTCCAGCACCCGAGGATCCAAAGCCTCCGGGAATATGACCGTCGGTCGATTGCGGGTCGCGTCCAGCAGACGGCTGTCGAGTGAGGCTTCAATGTCAAACATGGTGGCTCCAGGGCCTTCGCTCCGAGGATTCTAGCAAACCGTCGGAGGATGACCCCTCATGGACCTGAGACTGTGATGGATTCCACCCAGACCACTTCGCAGGAGCCATCGCCGGTATCTTCCCTGGACAGGCTGCTGATCCAGTGCCAGCCGTCCTTTCCATCCGCCCTTACGAGTTTTCCAGATAGGTTCACGATCTGACCGGGTTTGACAGATAGCAAACGTCGCTCCGTGGTCGGATTCGCGGGAATCATGTGCATGTTCGCGCTGTGGCTGATGACCTGTCCCTCGGGGATGGGAAAGTTCGAGGTCCTCCAGAAGTACCAACGGTTCCCTTGAGTGATGGTGAAGGCACTCAGGACCCTGGAATCCGACATGGGCCCCCACCCGAGCGCGAAGTCCACCGGGGAGAGATGGGCCGCCCGGTCGAAGCGGTACCGCTCCGTGCTGAGCACCCGCGCCTGGATCTCGAAGGCGGCCAGGGGGGTGAGGGTGTGTTCCCGGAAGGTCCAGGCCCTGGGCGCTGGCGGGTCCGCCTGCAGGGGTTCCCCGGGGGCGAGGACACCCGGCGGCTGGGACACGGGGCGATCCTGCCACCACCAGATCCCGCCCAGCACGACGATGGCCGCGATGACGATCGCACTCAGCCGCTCCCGGAACCAAGCCATCCAGTCTTCCATCCCACCAGCCTACCTGGGCCCAGGCGTTCCGCCCGCCCTCAGAACCTCACCAGGTCGC
>DATEZS010000067.1:0-18417 GCA_035255365.1 Geothrix sp. | reverse complement strand
CCCCCCTCAGCAACCCCCAGAAGGAGCGACACCATGGGCAAGATCATCGGCATTGACCTCGGCACCACCAACAGCTGCGTGGCCGTCATGGAAGGCGGGCAGCCCAAGGTGATCCCGAACCCCGAGGGCGCGGACACCACGCCGTCCGTGGTGGGCTTCAACCCCAAGACCAGCGAGCGGCTGGTGGGCGCGCCGGCCAAGCGCCAGGCCGTGGCCCAGCCCAAGAGCACCATCTATTCCATCAAGCGCTTCATGGGCCTGCCCTACGCCGACTCCGACAAAGAGCAGAAGCTCGTCCCCTACACGGTGGAGCGGGCCGACAAGGGCGGATGCGCCGTGGTGGTGAACGACAAGCACCTCAGCCCCGAGGAGATCAGCGCCGCGGTGCTGACCAAGATGAAGGAGGCCGCCGAGGCCTACCTGGGCGAGAAGATCACCGAGGCCGTCATCACTGTGCCCGCCTACTTCAACGACGCCCAGCGCCAGGCCACCAAGGATGCCGGCGCCATCGCGGGCCTGGACGTGAAGCGCATCGTCAACGAGCCCACGGCCGCGGCCCTCGCCTACGGCCTCGATAAGAAGAAGGACGGCACCATCGCCGTCTTCGACTTCGGCGGCGGCACCTTCGACATCTCCATCCTCGAGGTCTCGGAGGGCGTGGTGGAGGTGAAGTCCACCAACGGCGACACCCACCTGGGTGGCGACAACATCGACCAGGCCATCATCGACTGGCTGGCGGACGAGTTCCAGAAGGCCGAGGGCATCGATCTCCGCAAGCAGGCCGACGCCATGCAGCGCCTCAAGGAGGCCGCCGAGAAGGCCAAGATCGAGCTGTCCAGCACGACCCAGACCGACATCAGCCTGCCCTACATCACCGCCGACGCCAGCGGCCCCAAGCACGTGAACCAGACGCTCTCCCGCGCCAAGTTCGAGCTGATGATCGAGCCCATCCTCCAGAAGCTGAAGGGACCCTGCGAGAACGCGGTGCGGGACGCCAAGCTGGCCCACCACGAGATCGACGAAGTGGTGATGGTGGGCGGCTCCACCCGCATCCCCAAGGTGCTGGAGATGGTGAAGTCCATCTTCGGCAAGGAGCCCAACCACAGCGTGAACCCCGACGAGGTCGTGGCCCTGGGCGCGGCGGTGCAGGCGGGCGTGCTGGCGGGCGACGTGAAGGGCGTGCTGCTCCTCGACGTGACGCCGCTCAGCCTCGGCATCAACGCCAATGGTGGCCAGATGAGCGTCATCATCCCGCGCAACACCACCATCCCCACCAAGCGCTCGGAGATCTACACCACCGCCGTGGACAACCAGCCCGGCGTGGACATCGAGGTGTTCCAGGGCGAGCGGCAGGTGGTGGAGGGCAACAAGCTCCTGGGCCAGTTCCACCTGGGCGACATCGCCCCCGCGCCTCGCGGCATGCCTCAGATCGAAGTCACCTTCGACATCGACGCCAACGGCATCGTCCATGTGACCGCCAAGGACAAGGGCACGGGCAAAGACGCCAGCATCACGCTCACTGGCAGCACGGGCCTCTCCAAGGAAGAGATCGATGCCAAGCTCAAGGATGCCGAATCCCACAAGGCCGACGACGAAGCTCGCAAGGCCATGCTGGAAGAGAAGAACCACCTGGACCAGATGATCTACCAGGTGGAGAAGCTCATCAAAGAGAACGGCGAGAAGCTGCCCGAAGGCGACAAGAAGGAGGCCGAAGAGGCCATCGTGGAGGCCAAGGCCGCCCTGGCCAGCCTGGAGAAGGACCGCATCAAGAAGGCCCTGGAAGTCCTCACCACCAAGAGCCACAAGCTCGCCGAGAGCCTCTACAAGCAGGAGCCCCCCCAGGATGGCGGTGCCCACCCCGGCAACCCCGGCGCGCCTGCGGGCGGGGACAAGAAGGCCGATGACAATGTGATCGACGCCGAAGTCGTCAGCTAGGTCTGGCCGGGGGCTCCTCGCTGACGCGAACACCCCCGGACCCCCGCGCAGGGGCATGGCAGAGCCAAGCCCCTGCTCCTTCAGAAAAAGCGGGGAGCCGTTGCGCTCCCCCTTTTTCTGCGCGAACGAAATCTTAGTGCACTACACTAAACCCATGTCCTTCCCCGACTACTACAAGATTCTGGGCGTCCCTCGCACGGCCTCGGACGAGGAGATCAAGAAGGCGTACCGGAAGCTGGCGCGAAAGCACCACCCGGATTTGAATCCCGGGGATGCCAAGGCCGAAGCCGAGTTCAAGAAACTCGCGGAAGCCCATGACGTGCTGGCCGATGCCCAGAAGCGGAAGAACTACGATACCTACGGCGATCCCAACGGCCCAGGCGCCCAGGCCCCTCCCGGTTTCGAGGGCGGTGCCTTCGCCTTCGAGGATCTCTTCGCGGGGTTTGGCGGACGCCCCAGCCGGAGCGGGCCCCAGCGGGGCGAAGACCTGGTCCACACTGTACGCCTCAGCTTCAAGGCCGCCTTCGAAGGCACCCGCCTGAGCCTGCGGATCAATCGCTCGGAACCCTGCCTCTCCTGCCGCGGCACCGGCGAATCCAGCCGCAAACAGGAAACCTGCCGCACCTGCAATGGCAGGGGCAAGCTGGGTGGGGCCTCCGGCTTCCTTTCCATGGGCCGTGCCTGCCCCGATTGCGGGGGCCGGGGCACCAAGGCACCGGCCTGCCCCGACTGCTCCGGCGCGGGTCGCCATCCAAAGCAGGAGACTGTCACCATCGCCATCCCCGCCGGCGTGGAAGACGGCGCCAAGCTCCGGGTGGCCGGGAAGGGCGAGGCGGGCCGCCGCGGCGGCGGACCCGGCGATCTCTTCCTGCAGATCAGCGTGGATTCGGATGCCCGCTTCGACCGGCGCGGACCGAACCTCTACGTGCGGCTGCCCGTCAGCTTCTCCGAGGCCGCCCTGGGCGCCAAGGTCGAGGTGTCCACCCCCGAAGGCTTCCAGACCATCAAGGTTCCGCCCGGCACCCAGACCGGCGCCAAGCTGCGCATCAAGGGGCAGGGCATGCCCGTGCCCCGGAGCAGCCAGCGGGGCGACCTCATTGCCGAGGTGGCTGTGGTCACGCCCGTGATCCAGGACGAAAGGAGCAAGGAATTGCTGCGGGAATTGGCCGAACTGAACGACGCGGACCTCAAGACGCAGAGAGGGCATCATGGCTAGAGATCCCCATCAGGGCGCCTATATGATCGGCGTGGTCTCCATGCGCTACGGCGTGCATCCCCAGACCTTGCGCCTCTACGAGCGGGAAGGGCTCCTGGCTCCCAGCCGCACCGAGGGGAAGACCCGCCTGTACAGCGACGAGGACCTGGAGCGCCTGGAATTCATCCTGAATCTCACCCGGGATCTGGGCGTCAACCTGGCGGGGGTCGAAGTGGTCCTGGGCCTCAAGGATCGCCTGAACCGCATGCAGGAGGACCTGGATCGCCTGCTGCACGCCCTGGAGGCGGCGGGGCTCAAGGATGTTCCCCGGCCCACCTCGGCCACGGGCCTGGTGAAATTGACGCCCCACGGATTGCGCAAACGCACTTGAACTCTCGTTCGTGGCAGGCGTCGCTTGCTATGCTGGACCCTCCCCCAAGGTGTTCTGTGCCCATCCGGCATCTCGAAGAGCGATCCCTCGACAAGTATTTTGATTCGATCCGCCATCTGCCGCTCCTCACGGCGGAGGAGGAGAGGATCTATGGGCGCATGTGGCAGCAGGATCACGATCCCGAGGGCCTGCGTCGGCTGGTGGAAGGCAACTTGCGCTTCGTGGTGAAGGAAGCGCGGAAGTACGAAGGCATGGGGCTCGATCTGCTCGATCTCATCAGCGAGGGCAACCTGGGCCTCATCGAAGCCGCCAAGCGCTTCGACCCCGAGCGCCTGAACAAGTTCCTCACCTACGCTTCCTGGTGGGTGCGCCAGGCCATCTTCCACGCCCTGGCCGAGCACGGCAGCAAGATCCGCCTGCCCCAGAAGGTGGCGGGACACCTGGTGCAGCTGAACCGCGTCACCCAGAAGCTGAGCCAGTCCCTGGGCCGCCCGCCCCTGGTCCAGGAGATCGCCGACGCCGCCCACCTGAGCGTGGAGGCGGTGGAGCACCTGCAGGTGCTGCAGCAGACCACCTCCACCGTGTCCACGGAACTGGGCCTGGGCGATTCCGATCTCACCCTGGGCGATAGCCTCGAACAGGCCGTGGAACCCTCCGCCATGCACACCATGGACCAGGAATCCTTCCTCGAACAGATCGAGGCCAGCCTGGCTTCCCTGAGCGAGAAGGAGCGGCGGATCATCACCCTGCATTTCGGCATCGGTGGGGAAGATCCCCTGACCCTCGAACAGATCGGGAAGAAGTTCGATCCGCCCATCTCCCGGGAGCGGGTCCGCCAACTTGAGGAGCGGGCCTTCTCGCGCATCCGCGAACGGCGCCGGGAAGTCCTGGGCGGCTTCCTGCGGGGCGACGACCAGCCATGAAGGGCCGCGCCGACTGTCCGCAATGCCAAGGCAAAGGCCTGATCATCGACCCGGATCCCCTCAAGCCGGTGCGGGTCTGCGGCTGCACCCGCGACCTGGGTCCCGACGCGGCGACCCTGGGCCTGCCCGCCCGGTACCAGGACGCCGACTTCGCCCATTTCTGGAAGTGGTGGAACAACGTCCAGGCCAGCACCGCCCGGGCCATGCTGGACCGGGTCGCGGACCTGGAGGAGTGGCTCAACCAGCCCACGGAGCTGGTGGGTCCCCTGGAGGGCCGGGAGGAACTGACCAAGCTCATCGCCGCGCTGCGCAAGCGCCCCGAGCATGGCATCCGCCCCGCTGGCGCCGAGAGCCTGGCCCAGTGGGCCACCACCGGCAAGCACAAGTTCCGCCACGGCTGGGAACTCTGGTGGATCCACGGGCCCGCCCAGAGCGGCCGCAGCACCCTCGCGGCCGCGGCGCTGCGCGCCTGGACGGAACGCACCGGCCAGGGCGGGCGTTTCGTGTCCGTGCGCACCCTGAGCCAGGGCATCAAGGACGCCTACTACGATGTGCGCAGCTTCCAGAATCAGGCCTTCCAGAGCGTGCGGGACCTCATCGAACCCCTGGAACATCCGCCGCTCCTGGTGCTCGACGACTGGGACCGGGTGGATTCGGATACCCGCGTGGCCGCGGCCCTGGCCCAGCTCCTCGATCACCGCTACAGCATGGAACGCCCCACCATCCTCACCGCCGCGGCCTCGCCGGAAGCCCTGGAACGCCGGGAGAACGACCCCATGACCCGTCTCGATGACGCGAGCCTCATGGCGCGGCTGCGCCGGGCGGAGCGCGTGGAGATGGTGCCGGCGCTGAAACCCTGGATCGAGCGGCTGGAGCGATGAGGCCTCTGCTCCGCTGGCTGCTTCGTCTCCACCTCACCAAGCCGCGGGGACTCTGGCTGCTCATGGGCGGCCTCACCCTGCTCCTGGGCTGGGGCACCCTGCGGGTGGAGCGGGCCCTGGACCTCATGAGCCTGCTGCCCGCCAACCATCCGGAAGTGCGCGCGAACCTGGAGGCCGGCGTCGGCCAGCAGGAACTGCTCTGGCTGGTGGCCGAAGGTTCCGAACAGGACCTGGAAGCCCGGCGCGCCTGGGCCGAGGGCCTGGTGGAGCGCCTGCTTGATCGCGGCAACCTGCCCCTGAACGGCCTGGCCTCCGAAGGGCGGCTCTCCGATCCCATCCCCGTGCCGGGTCCCGGGGGCGTGAGTCCCTGGCCAGCCCTCCTCGCGGTGGGAGCCATCGCCGAAGGGGATGCCGCCGCGGGCCGGCTCACCACGGAAACCCTCTACTCCCTGGCCCCCGCCTGGCTCGGAGACCGCCTGGCGCCGCTCACAGAACCCCGCGAGGTCGATCGCCGCCTCCTGGCCAGCGCCAAGGCCCTGGCCGCGCCGGAACCCTTGGCCGCAGGGCTGGCCCGCCTTGATCCCCTGGGGCTGCGGGACCTGTCCCCGAGCACCGGGGAAGGCATGAGCAAGGCCATGGCCTTGGGCCGGGCCTTCTCCTTGCGGATGCGCACGGGCTACCTGGAATCCAAGGACGGGCGCTTCGTGCTGCTGCCTCTGGTCACGTCCTTCGCGGCTTCCGACGCCAAAGCCACCGTCCGCGCCCTGCTGTGGCTGGGCCGGGGGGCGCAGGGGGATCTGCCGGCCAGGGCGAGCCTGCGGGAAGTCCAGTCGGCGTTCGCCCCGGCGACGGGCCGCGCCTTCGCCATCCAGGCCACGGGCGCCCAGGCCATCACCGCCTGGGAATCCCACCGCCTCACGGTGGAGGTGCTCATCAGCCTGGGCCTCAGCTTCCTGCTCATCGGCCTGGTCTATTGGATCGGCTTCCGCACCCTGGCGGGCTACGGCTTCGTCATGCTGCCCCTGGTGCTGGGCATGGTGTGGGCCCTGGGCCTCACGGGCTGGGTGTTGGGCCGGGTGAACCTCATGGCCGCGGGCTTCGGCGCCGTCCTGCTGGGCGTCGGGGACGACGTGGGCATCCTGCTCTTCAGCCGCTACCGCGATGAACGGCGGGCGGGCCGGTCCAAGCCCCGGGCGCTGCGAGCAGCCCTCCTGAGCACCGGGCCCGGTGTCGTGGCCGGCGCCCTGACCACCGCCCTGGCCTTCCTTTCCCTGGCCTTCGCCCCCTTTCCCGGCATCCGCGATCTGGGCATCACCACCGGCATGGGCCTCCTGGCCTGCCTCCTGGCCACCTTCCTGCTGCTGCCGCCCCTGCTCCTGGCCCTGGATCGTGGCCGCGGCGCCTTCGCCCCCGGGCCTGCCCTGCCCCTCCCCCCCAAGCGGCCCTGGGCCCCCTGGGCCGTGCTCGGCCTGGTGGCCCTGGCCCTCCTGGGCGCTCCACGCACCCGCTGGGAGGAGGACCTTCGCCGCTTCCGGGCCCAAGGCAATCCGGCCCTGACCCTGCAGACCCGGCTGACCAAGGTCCTCGGGGCCAGCCTTCAGCCCCTGGCGCTGCAAATCCCTCTGGACGATCCGGACCGGCTGCCCGCGCGGTGGAACAAGCTCAGCCCCATCCTGCGTGAGGCTGGCCTGCCGGTGCCCGACTGGAAGACCCTGGACCCTGAACTGCGCCACGCCCTGGGTTCGGAGACCTGGCGCCGCCAAGTGCTGGCTTCGGCCACCAAGGCCGGCCTGGATCCCGCGGGCCTCGAGGGGCCCCTGGCCGCTCTGGCCGGAGCCGCCTCGGATCCCGCCCAGCCCGTGCGGGCCCTCCAGGCCCTGCTGCCGGGCCGGCCCGTTCTCGAGGAAGCCAGTGCCTGGACCTTCTGGGACCGGCTCCACCACTCCCGGCCGGTCGCCCCGCTGCCGCCGATGCTGACGGTGCCCCTGCGCCTGGATGATACGGCCCTGCTTCGCCTGACCCCCGTGGTGGAAGCCGCCGGCGGCCGGTTCGTGGGCACCCAGCCCCTGTTCCGGGTGGTGAAGGGCATCGCCAAGGAGACCGTCCAGCAGGCCGTGCTGCTGGCGCTGGCCGGCATCTTCCTGGTGATCGCCCTCTTCGGCCGCAGCCTGCGCTTCGCCCTCCTCGCCATCCTGCCCCTCCTGGCCAGCCAGGTGGGCGCCCTGGGCGCCCTGGGCTGGACCGGGGAACCGCTCACCTTCCTTTCCCTCATGGCCATTCCCATCGCCCTGGGCGTCAGCGTGGATACCGCCTTCAACCTGCTGCACCGGGCCCGGGCCGAGGCCGACGCCTCCCAGCGGGTGGCCCGGGTGAATGCCGTCTGCGCCGGAACCACCCTCGCGGGCTTCGGCGGCATGGTCTTCAGCGGCTACCGAGGCCTGCGGGGCCTGGGCATCGCCTGTCTGGGCGGCGTGGCCCTGGCTCTGCTGATCACCCAGTGGCTGCTGCCCATGCTCCTGGAAAAATGGCCCCTGGAGAAGAAGTGAACCCCCTCGTCGACGCGCTCCAGGCCCGCCTCGCCCAAGGCCCCGTTCCCGCCGCCGAGGTGATGGCCCTGGGCCTCTACCACCCGATCCACGGCTACTACCGGCGGCCGGAAGGCCCCTGGGGCTTCGCAGGCAAGGACTACTACACGGCCCTGGACCTGGGCCCCCTGCTGGGCCAGACCTTGGCCCTGCGCCTGGAGGCGGCCTGGGAACGCCTGGGACGGCCTGGAACCTTCACCGCCCTGGAGCCCGGCGCGGGCCGCGGCTGGCTGGGGCGGGATGTGCTGAATGCCGTCACCGGGCCCTTCGCCGAAGCCCTCGTCTATGTCCATCGCGACGACAATCCCGCCGCCCGCCGGGCCGCGGAGGAGGCCCTGGCGCCTTTCCTGGCCACGAAGCGCGCGCGCTTCGCCACCGAGAACGACACCCTGGAACCCTTCCTGGGCGCGGTCTTCAGCAACGAGCTCTTCGATGCCCTGCCCGCCCAGCCCTGGCGCTGGAACGGCGAGCACTGGGCCAGGGAGGTCCTCACCGCCGAGGGCCCCCAGTGGCAGGAAGCCGATGCCCCCGAGGCCCTGGCCTGGTTCGCCAGCCAGACCGACGGCCTCGAACCCGGCGACGGCAGCGTGTGGTGCGAGGCCCTGCCGGGCCTGGTCGGGGAACTCGCCGGGGCCCTGGAGGCGGGCCTTTTCCTGGCCGTGGACTACGGCGAAGCCGCCGACCGCCTGCTGGCCAAAGGTGCCGACCTGCGCCGCTTCAAGGCCCATGCCGTGGACGGGAATTGGCATGAGGACCTGGGCGAGGCCGATTTGACAGCGGATGTCGATTTCACGCGGCTCACACGCCTGCTTGAGCAGGAAGGACTGACCGACCTGTCGCACCTGGAACTGAGCAAATGGATCCGCACCCACGCGCCCCTGGACCAGTGGGGCGCCGAATGGATGGCCCTGCCCACCCCCGAGCGCATGAAGCGCACCGAGAACCTGCTGCAACTCACCCTGCCCGGCATGCTGGGCAGCCGCTTCCGGGTGCTGGAGGGGTGGAAACCCGCGCGGCGCTGAAACAGCAAATGCCTGGTGCCATCAAGGACCTGCCCATGTCGCCCCTGGAACTGGAACGCTACCTCCACGACCACATCCCCCTGTCGAAGGCCATGGCGGTTTCCGTGGTCGAAGCCGGGGATGCGGCTGTCCTGCTGAAAGCGCCACTCGGCCCCAACATCAACCATCGGGAGACGGTCTTCGGAGGCAGCGCCTCGGCGCTGGCGATCCTGGCGGCCTGGTCCCTCCTGCACCGGCGCCTGCGCGGCGAGGGCTTCCACTGCCGCCTCGTGATCCAGCGGAACACCATGGCCTACGATCTGCCCATCCCGGGTGATTTCACGGCCCGGGCGACCCTCGATCCCCAGGCGGATTGGTCCCTGTTCACGCGCATGCTGGCCCGCAAAGGCAAGGCCCGCATCACGGTGAGTTCCATTCTTGAGTGCGAGGGTCGGCCGGTGGGCCGGTTCTCCGGCGACTTCGTGGCACTGAAGACCTGAAAGAAAAGTCGCGCGCGGGTGGATGCGGAGAAATCGGCTTCAGGCGCCTTCATCCCCCTGGATCAGCGCTTCACTTCCCCTGTTCCGACCACAGGCCCACGCCCAGGCCGCTGGGCCTTCCCGCGTCGTGGAACACGGTGTGGGTGGCCTTCTTGTAGTCGCCGGGCTTCGCTTCATTGATGTTCATGAAGACCTGGGGATTCCGGTCCATGAGGGGGAACCAGCTGCTCTGGAGCTGCACCATGACGCGGTGGCCCTTGCGGAAGGTGTGGAAGATGTCGTTCATGGACCAGGCCAGGCGCGTGGGTTGGCCCGGCACGAAGGGCGCCGGCTTTTCCAGGCTGTCCCGGAACTTGCCGCGCATCACCTCGCCGCGCACCAACTGCTGGTAGCCCCCCATGGGGTTGGGCGTCGCATCCCAGGGGGACCCACCCTCCTTGAAATCGGGGTTCTTGAAGTCGTCTGGATAGACATCCACCAGCTTCACCACCCAGTCGGCGTCGGTGCCGGTGGTGGCCACGAACAGCTCCGGCTTCAGAGGGCCCGCGAAGGTCAGGTCCTCCTTCAGCGGCTCCGTCTGGAACACCAGCACGTCCGTGCGCCGCCCCGCGAAGCGCTGGTCCGCGGTCATGTACTCCTTGGGCATGCCGATGGCCACCTGCTCGATGAAGGGCACGGGCTTGGCTGGATCGGAGAGGAAGCTGTCCGATCCACCATCGGACCCAGGCGCCGCGAAGGCCAGCTTCCCGTCCGGTTGCAGGAAGAGCTTCGCCTCCCGGGTCCCCTGGGGCGGCCAGTTCTCCAGCTTGTGCCAGCGGTTGGCGCCGGTCTCGAAGACCGTGGCCTTGGCCGGATCGGGGGTCTGGGCGCCCTTCAGATGGTGCATGAAGAAGGGGAAGAGCACTTCCGCCTGGAACCATTCGGCGGTGGCCGACCCGAATTGCACAAAGCCCAGATGATCGCCCTTGCTCCGTTCCCAGCCCCCGTGGAACCAGGGGCCCATGACGAGCCGGTTGTTGGTTTCCGGGCTCTGGCGCTGCACGGACCCGAACACCTGGAGGGCGCCGTACAGGTTCTCAGCGTCGAACCAGCCCCCCACGGTGAGCACGGCGGGCTTCACGCCCTTCAGCTGGGGCCGCAGGTTCCGCGCCTGCCAGAAGGCATCGTAGCTGGGGTGGTCCAGCATCTCGTTCCAGAAGGCCACTTCCTTGGTGAACTGGCGCGTCGCTCCCGTGGGCCCCAGGCGGAGGAACCATTCATAGCCGTCGGAGGTGCCATGCTCGAAACGGGGCGGCCAGGCCTGGGTCGGCTTGGGCCGGGGCTTGCCGAAGCTCACCATGAAGTTGAAGGCGTGGGGCAGCCAGAGGGCCCCGTTGCGATGGAAGTCGTCCCCCTGGAACCAGTCCACGATGGGTGCCTGGGGCGAGACGGCCTTCAGCGCCGGATGCCCGGACAGCATGCCCACGGCCGTGTAGAAGGCCGGGTAGCTGATGCCCCACTGGCCCACGTTCCCGTTGTTGCCGGCGACATGCTTCAGCAGCCAGTCGATGGTGTCGTAGGTGTCCGTGCTCTCGTCCACCGCCGCGCCGCTCACGGCCCGCTGGGGGCGCATGTTCACGAAGTCCCCCTCGGACATCATGCGGCCGCGCACGTCCTGGTACACGAAGATGAAGCCCTCCTCCTGGAAGCGGGCCGAAGGCCCCAGCGAGGACGGGAAAGCCTCGGGGCCGTAGGGCCACACGCTGTAGGGCGTCCGCTGCATCAGGATGGGATAGGTCCGTTTCGTGTCCTTGGGCGTGTAGATGGCCGTGAACAGGCGCACCCCGTCCCGCATGGGGATCTGCACCTCCCGCTTGGTGTACTGGGCCGCCACCGCGGCGACGGCCTCCTGGTGCTCCTTGTGCGCCTGGGCCCGGAGGAGGGGCGTCGACCCCAGCAGGACCGCCGCGAGCAGGACCGTGGCCCGGAAGGCCCTCGACAGGAACATGGTCACTCCAGAAGATGACCCTCATCTTACGCGGTATATGTCCCCGGATGGGATCTTCCCTCGACTCGGTTCCTCCCTTTTGTTGAACTGGAGGATGCTGTCCTGGTCTTCCGGACCTGTATCTCCCGAGGTGTCGCCGTCATGTCCCGCCCCGCCTTCCTGCAACCCGCCGAGTGGGCGCCCCATCGCGCCTGCTGGATGGCTTGGCCCAGCCACGGACACCTCTGGGGCGACAACCTGCCCGGAGCCCAGGCTGAGGTGGCCGGCCTGGGGATCGCCATCGCCGAAGCAGGCGGAGAGGACCTGGACCTCCTGGTGCAGGACGACCGCGCCGAAGCGGAGGCCCGGGCGGCCTTGGCCCCGGTGCTTCGCCAGGTGCGCTTCCACCGCGTGCCCGTGGGCGATATCTGGCTGCGGGATACGGCGCCCATCTTCGTGCAGGGCCCTGGGGGCCTCCAGGCTTCCTGCTTCCGCTTCAACGGCTGGGGCGGCAAGTACGAGCTGCCCGGGGATTCCGAGGTCGCCGGGCGCGTGGCGGCGCTGTCCGGCCTCCCCCGCCAGGACCGGCCCTGGATCCTGGAAGGCGGCTCCGTGGAGGTGGATGGCGAGGGCACGCTGCTCACCACCCGCCAGTGCCTGCTCAACCCCAACCGCAATCCGGACATGGATCAGGCCGCCATCGAAGCCGCGCTCGGCGAGAGCCTGGGCGCGGAGCGGGTGCTGTGGCTGGAGGACGGCCTGCTGAACGATCACACCGACGGCCACGTGGATACCCTGGCCCGCTTCGTGGCCCCCGGCGTGGTGGTCTGCATGGAGGCCCGGGACGCCAATGACCCCAACCGGGTCGTCCTGGACCGCATCGCCTCGGACCTGGCCTCCTTCCGGGATGCCCGGGGCCGGACGCTGGAGGTGGTGCGCATTCCCTCGCCGGGCCTCGTGCTCACCGAGGATGGGGACGTGATGCCCGCCAGCTTCGTGAACTTCTACATCGGGAACCGCACCGTGGTGGTTCCCACCTATGGCACGGCCTACGATGAGGCAGCGGTGGCCGCCCTGGCGAACTGCTTCCCTCAGCATCGGGTCCTGGGCCGCTCCGCCCGGGCCATCCTGAGCGGGGGCGGCGCCTTTCATTGCATCACCCAGCAGCAGCCGGAGGTTCCATGACCCAGTCCGTGACGCACGTGCGGGTGGCGGCGCTCCAGTGCGCCCTCGCGGATTCCCTCGAAGCCAATGTGGATCGCATCGAGCAGCTGGTGCGGGAAGCCGCCGCCAAGGGCGCCCAGGTGATCCTGCCCTCGGAGCTGTTCGAGGGCCCCTACTTCTGCCGCGAGGAGAAGGATGAATTCTTCGATTGGGCCAGGCCCGTGGAGGGCCATCCGACCCTGCGGCGGTTCCAGGCGCTGGCCAAGGAGCTGGGCGTGGTGATTCCCGTTTCCTTCTTCGAGAAGGACGGGCCCCACCACTACAACAGCCTCGCCATGGTGGACGCCGACGGGACCATGCTCGGCCTCTACCGCAAGAGCCACATTCCCGACGGCCCCGGCTACGAGGAGAAGTTCTACTTCCGCCCCGGCAACACGGGCTTCAAGGTCTGGCCCACCCGCTTTGGGAAGCTCGGCGTGGGCATCTGCTGGGACCAGTGGTACCCGGAGTGTGCCCGGGCCATGATGCTCATGGGGGCGGACCTGCTCCTGTACCCCACGGCCATCGGCACCGAACCCGAAACGCCGGAGCTGGATACCAAGGACCTCTGGCAGCGGGCCATGATCGGACACGCGGTGTCCAATGTGGTGCCGGTCATCGCCGCCAACCGCATCGGCACCGAAGGCACCCAGACCTTCTACGGCCACTCCTTCATCGCCAACCACCGGGGCGACAAGATGGCCGAGCTGGGCCGGACCGCCTCGGGCGTCATCGTGGCGGACTTCAACCTGGAGGAGATCCGCCGCAACCGCGCCTCCTTCGGGTTCTTCCGGGACCGGCGGCCGGATCTGTACGGCGTCCTGGTCCAACCCTGAGGGTTCGTCCAGACAGCACTCGCCCCTGGGTTTTAGCGGCGCCTCGGGATACCTCCCCTTAGACCTTGAACTGGCTCACCAGGTGATTCTGGTTCTCGGCCACCCGGGCCAGCTCGGCGGCGGTGCTGGCGATTTCCGTCACCATCCGGGCCATCTGCTCGGTGGCTTCGGCGTTGCGTGCCACGCGATCGAGGTTTTCGTCCACCTGCTCGGACACCTCCGAACTGGTGCGGGCCTGCTCGTCGGCCGCGGAGCCCACTTCCAGGATCATGGAGGCCAGGCCCTGGATGTTGGTCTCGATGGTGCCGAGGGAAGCCACGGTGGCATCCACCATCTGGGCCCCCTGGTCCACCGAGGTGTTGCTCCGCTCGATGAGTTCACCGATCTCCCGGGCGGCGGCGCCGCTGCGCTCGGCCAGCTTGCGCACTTCTTCGGCCACCACCGCGAAGCCCTTGCCCATGGAGCCGGCCTTGGCGGCTTCGATGGCGGCGTTGAGGGACAGCAGGTTGGTCTGGCGGGCGATGTCCTGGATCAGCCGGACGGCGGCCACCATGCGGGCCGTGGCGGCCCGGATGTCATCCATGGCCTTGGCGCTTTCCCGGCCCGCATGGGTGCCCTGTGCCACTGCCTGCACGGCCGTCTCCGACTCCTTCTGGGAACGCCGGATGCTGGCGGTCACCTGTTCGATGGAGGCGGAAAGTTCGGTGGTGGCGGCGGCGACCCGCTCGAAGGCGACCCGCTGGGCCGCGGAATTCTCGGCCAGGGTTCCGCTGGTTCCGGCCATCTCCTCGCTGGAGGCGGACAGTTCCGTAGCGCCGCTGGCCACCGTGGCGGAGCCACTCGTCATGTCCCGGAAGATCTTCTGGAGGCGGCCGTTGTAGGCGTTGAAGGCCGCCGCCGCGTGGCCGATCTCATCCTGGCTCTCCACGGGCAGCTGCAGGGTGAGGTCGCTCTGGTCCAACCCCTTGACCATCGCCTTGAGGGGCCGCGTGATCCGCCGGTTCACCTGGTACACGACCACGAAGGTGAACATCCAGATCGCGAAGGAGACGCCGATGTTCATCCCGAAGGCCGACCAGGCAGCCCGGAGTTCATCGGCCTTCTGCAGCTGCTCGAGCATCTTCAGATGCTGGTAGGAGGCCCAGGTGTCCTTCAGGTTGTAGAAGGCGTAGCCCAGGAAGGGCAGGAGGAGCATGGCCACGAGCTTGCCCTGCACGCTCAGTCGATTGAGGAATGACATGAATGGACTCCAGGCAAAAAGCGACACTGTCCCATTTCCGCATCGGAAACCGGGAACCCGATCTCAAATTCAGGCGAATAGCCGCAAGGTGTCTTCCAGGGACTTAAGGGTTTTCAGCGCGTGGAAGGGTTCCACCACCACGTAGTCCACCGCCCCGGCGGCCACGGCGCGATTCCGCTTCAGGCTGTCGTCCTCCTCGGTGCCCATCAGCAGGATGGGCAGGGGGCACTTCTCCTCCTCCACCAGGCGGCGGCACCACTCCAGGGCGCTGCCGCCCCGCACCCGGTGATGGATTGCGACGAGTCGGATCCGGCCCCAGCCCGTCGCATCGGCCCCCACTTCCGCAAGGAGAGGCTGGAGCGGACCTTTGCCCCGGTCCAGGGCGGCGAAACCCAGTTTCCGGCCCAGGGATTCCGCCAGGCGCGCCGGAAAGGTTTCCCCTTCGGCCAGCACCAACACCAGCGGATCCCGGTCCACCAACACGCGCAGAGCCGTGGAGACCGGGTTCGGCTGGGGTTTCCCGGGAAGGTTCCGGGCCTCCAGGCCACCCGCGCTGAACCTGGCCCGGTCCCGCTGCGCCTGGTGATGCATGGCCTCCCGCAGCCACTGGCGGTAGCGCCCCAGCCGGAGGGGATCGGCCGTCTCCAGGAAGCGCAGGCCCCAGACCCGGTCGCCGAAATAGGCCACCCGCACTTCCAGGGTCAGGGGATCCCCCAGGGCCGCCCTCAGCTCCACCGCGGATTGCGCATTGAGCCGGAGGATGTCGCCCAGGTTCGTGACCCCTTCCGGCGGCGCCAGCTCCAGGCCGTCCTCGCCGAAGGCGGTCACGAAGCCATCCTTCACGTTGTTCTGCTGGTCGCTGAAGGGACAGGGCACGGGACGATCCGGAGCATAGTCCGCGAGCCGGTGGGTATCCAGGGCCCGAAGCATGCGGGGCAACGAGATATCGGCCGCCTCCACGCCGTGGAGGCGGCCGTGGCCCTGGAACTCCACCACGGCCTCGTAGGGCAGCCCGCGGTCCGTGAGCTTCAGGGCCAGATGGGCCCCGGGCTTCAGTCCCCATTGGCCCCGCTCGACGCCGCTGAGCCCCAGGATCACCCGGTCCGGGAACTCCGCCAGCACCGGAAACTCACCCTGGAAATGGCCGAAGGCCAGGTGGACCTTGGCTTCGCCTTCGCAAAGCCGCTGGAAGACCATGCGGATGGCCTCCGGATCCTCCTTGTTCAGCGAACGGGCTCCCATGGCCTGCCTATCGGAGGTTGGGTTGCGACACTCAATATTCGTCGAGGAGGCTGGCCACGGCGGAGTAGGGATCCAGTCGCCGGTCGGCGATGCCCTGGATGGCGGCTTCCACCCGAGCCTGCCCGGCCCGGGCCAGCGCCCGCCGCAGGGCGGATTCCGCCAGCAGGGATTCGAACCGCAGCTTGGCGCGCTCCCGGGCCTTGCGGGCCAGGCCGGACCCTTCCCGCAGCCAGGCTCCATGGACGCGAATCTGCGCCAGCAGCTCCACCATGCCCTCGCCGCGCTGGGCGGAGGTGCGCAGGATGGGCGGGTCCCAACCCTCGGGCATGGCCAGGGCCTTCATGGCCTCCAGCTCCTGCTCCACCTGGTCCGCGCCGTCCCGGTCGGCCTTGTTGATGATGAAGAGATCCGCCACTTCCATGATGCCGGCCTTGATGGCCTGGATCTCGTCGCCCATGCCCGGCACCAGCACCACGCAGCAGGTCTGGACGCAGCTCACCACGTCCACCTCGTCCTGGCCCACGCCCACGGTCTCCACCAGGATCGTGTCGAAACCCGCCGCGTCCATGAGGTCGATGGCATCCTGGGTGGCCCGGGCCAGGCCCCCCAGGGCCCCCCGGGTGGCCATGCTGCGGATGAAGATGCCGGGGTCCGTGGCGCAGCGCCCCATGCGGATGCGGTCGCCCAGGATGGCCCCGCCGCTGAAGGGCGAGGTGGGATCCACCGCCAGGATGCCCACCCGCTGGCCTTCCGCCCGCAGGAGTCGGGCCAGCTGGTCCGTGAGGGTGCTCTTCCCAGCCCCGGGCGAGCCCGTGATGCCCACCACCGCCGCCCGGCCCAGACGGGGCCAGAGGCTCGCCATGAGCGCACGCGCCCCGCTGTGGCCATTCTCCATCCAGGAGATGGCCCGCCCCAGGGCTCGGGGGTTGCCGCGCAGCAGCGGCTCGATCAGGGCATCCGGCGATTCCATGGGCCCAGCATGCCAGACATTTGTTCCCTTTCCTCGCGGCCCTTGTCGGGATGCAGTACCCTAGAGATTCGGCCAAAGCCGAAAGGGAAGTACCGCCATGACAAAAGGGGCCAAACCCTCTACCGATTCTGAGCAAGCAGGGTCCACCGGGACGCCTCCCGCTCCAGACACGGCCCCGAAACCCCCCGTCCTGCTGACCAAGCGGACCGTGGTGGCGCCCCCGGACCCCAAGGCCCCCCGGGAGAAGATCTGCGCCGACTGCGGCATGCACTTCAAGATCGAATCCGGGCAGAAGTTCTACCTCTGCCCCGATTGCTACCGCCGCTCCTTCACCTACAAGCGGAAGGGCGGCACCGAGGCCGCGCGCATCCTCACGCACATCACCTGCGCCTCCTGCGGTGCTCAGGAATACCTGCCCTTCATCCCTGACGACCCCAAGACTGCCCTCTGCCGCGCCTGCTATGCCAAGACCCGGCCGGAACAAAAACCCAATCCAAAGCACCCCCGTTATTAAGCATTCAGGAGCCTCCATGCGCATCCCGACCCTCGCCCTTTGCCTCGCAGCCACCTTGCTTCCAGCCCAGGCGACCAAGACCGCCACCCCGAAGGCCGCTTCCAAGACCGCCGCCAAAGCCAAGGCCCCGAAGGCCGCCGAGAAGCCCACACCCGAGTCCGAAGCCACCCGCAAGGCCTTCCTCCAGACCCTGGATGCGGTGGATGCCGGCTGGTTCGGCAAGCCCTACCAGGGCGTCACCTCCGTGGATCTCCACGGCACCCTGGGCATCGCCCTGAGCGGCGCCGCGGTGAACCAGAAGGTGGACACCCTCAGCCAGGGCGCGGTCAAGGGCAACAGCACGGGCGCCCAGGCCAACCTCCGGCTCCAGGGCACCTACTTCGCCAACGGGGACTTCAAGACCGATCTCGTCGGCGACTTCGGCACCGTGCTCTACACCCGCCGCGGGAACCGGGGCTTCATCTACAGCAAGGAAGCCAACGCCTATACCACCCGTGTGGACCTGCCGCCTTCCGATGCCCCCACGACCTTCATGTCCTGGTTCCGCCAGACCCTCAATGACATCAAGGCTGTGTACGTGGATGCACCCACCTTCAAGGCCAGCCTCGCCGGCGAGGATACCGCCGCGGGCCGCACCTACCAGCGGCTGGTCTTCCAGGCCCCCACCTCCCCTTGGGATGCCAAGAAGCGCGAGCAGAGCCTGGCCCAGAGCCTCGGCTTCTGGAAGCGGGGCCGCCTCGAGGTCACCGTGGACAAGGACACGCATCAGGTCCAGCGCCTCGACTTCAAGAACGAAGAGCAGGGCGTCCACACCCGCATGGAATTCAGCTACGGCCAGGACAACCATCTCGCGGCCGTTAACATCAACAACAGCAGCAGGGGCTTCGAAGGCCCGGGCTGGCTCCGTGTGGGCTACGCCGCCGACGGCCTCATGTCCAACGTGGCCGGCGAGCTGACCAGCCAGACCAAGAAGATCTCCTTCGCCATGGACCTCGCCTGGTCCAAGACCCGGAAGGCCACGGATATCGCTGCCAT
>DATEZS010000066.1:0-3069 GCA_035255365.1 Geothrix sp. | reverse complement strand
AAGAGCTTGAGCTTGGCGGGCGTGGCGGTCTGGTAGAGCGCGGTATAGGTGCGGGCCGGATGGATGCCCTGGGCGATGAGATCCGCGGCGGCCAGATGAATGGCGGGCGTGCTGTTCGAGTGGCGGAAATTCCCCGTATCGCTCACCATGCCCGCGTAGATGGCCTGGGCGATGACCGGCGGGAAGTCCCCGTGGATGCGGCCGCGCACCAGGCCGTACACCAGCTCGGCGCTGGCGCTGGCGCTGGAATCCGTGAACTCCGAATCGAAACCGTCGGGAGCATCCTTGAGGTGGTGGTCGAGGCAGGCCCGATCGGCCCTGGTGGCCAGGAAGAGCCCATGCATGGGGCCCATGCGGCGCGGCTCCGAGGCATCCACCAGCAGCCAGGAATCGGGCCAGGCCGCCAGTTCCCGATGAGCCCCCTGGAGGTCCAAGGCTTCCACCCACCCATGGGGATCCAGGAAGCGCAGATTCTCCGGCAGGGAGGGCGTCACCACGATCCGGACCTCCTTGCCCTGGGCCTTCAGCCAGGCCGCCAGGGCGATGGCCGCTCCCACCCCGTCGCCATCCGGGTTCTCGTGGGTGGTGAGCAGCAACTTCGCGTGGCGATCCAGATAAGCAGCGAAACGATCCAGCATGAATCCCGACCTCTGGAGTCAGCTTATCAGAGGTATTCCCGACCCCCTCCACCCGCTTCGCCCATACGCGAGGCGGGATAGGCGGATTCCAGGATTATAGATGTTCCTTTTTACTGTCCAGACTGCCCGGCTTGAAGGATTTCAGCTCGTGCACCACCTCGGCCAGCATGGCCCGCTTGATGGCGTAGGGCAGGAAGGCGCTCTTGAAGCCCATGATGATCAGTTCCTTGATCTCATCGAGGTTGAAGCCCAATTCCTCGTGGATCACCTGGAACTCCCGGCTCACGGTGGTATTGGTGACCATGCGATTGTCCGTATTCACCGTGACCCGCAATCCCAGGTCGAAGAACAGGCGGATGGGATGGTCGGCCATCTTCTTCACGGCCTTGGTCTGCACATTGCTTGAGGGGCAGCATTCCAGGGGGATGCGGTGGTCGTTCACGTAGTTCAGCAGATCGCCGTCCTCGATGAGCCGCACGCCATGGCCGATGCGGTGGGCCCCGCAGAGGTGGATGGCCTGGTGGATGCTCTCGGGACCGTAGGCTTCGCCTGCATGCAGGGTGCAGTTGATGTTGTTCTGGAGCACCCGGCCGAAGGCGTCCTTGTGGCGCTTGGCGGGGAAGTTCTCCTCGGCGCCGGCCAGGTCGAAGCCCACCACGCCCTTGTTCTTGAAGGCCACGGTGAGGTCCGCCAGCCGCAGCGAGATGTCGGGCGAGATGTGGCGCATGCCGCAGAGGATGACGCCGGTCTTGATGTTGTGCTGCCGCTCGGCCTGGGCCAGGCCCTCCAGCACCGCCTGCACGATGGCGTGCAGCGTGAGGCCCTTCTGCTGGTGGAGGATCGGGCTGTAGCGCACCTCCATGTAGCGGACGTTCTCCTTGGCCGCGTCCTCCGCCAACTCGAAGGCCGTGCGTACGAGGCTCTCGTAGGTCTGCATCACCGAGAGGGTGACGTCGAAGGCCTTGAGGTACTCCACCAGCGACTTGCAATCGTCGCCCACCTCCACGAAGGGCCGCAGGCCCTCAGGCGTGTCCGCGGGCAGCTTCACCTTCTGCTGCTCGGCGAGGTCGAGGATGGTGGCGATGCGGAGGCTGCCGTCCAGGTGGACATGCAGATCCGTCTTCGGGAGGCGCTGGAGATCCTGGATCGTAAGTTTCGGCATGGCCTAGCCTAGCGCTTCGCGAGGCGGGCGACCATCCGATGAGGACCTTGGAATAAGCAGAAGCCCGGCTTCGCCGGGCTTCTGCGCGGGGGTCCGGGGGTGTGCGCGCAGCGCGGAACCCCCGGAAAGTATCACACGTTGAGCTGACTCATCCGGTGCGCCAGCGTCGGCGCGTCCGTCTCGCGGCTCTGGCACTCCTTGCACAGGCCGAAGATCTGGTGGCTGTGGTGCATGGGCCGGAAGCCGTACTCGTGGCAGATGGCCTCCTGGAGGGCCTCCAGGTCCGGGCGGAAGAACTCGATGATGGCGTCGCAGTTCAGGCAGATCAGGTGGTCGTGGTGCTCATTGCTGCGCACGGCCTCGTAGTGCGCGTGCTGGTCGCCGAAGCTGCTCTTCCGCACCAGGCCGCACTGCACCAGCAGATCCAGGGTGCGGTACACCGTGGCCCGGCTGATGGCCTTGCCTTTCTGCTTGAGCGCCATGTGCAGCTGGTCCGCATCGAAGTGGTGGACCTGGCCGAAGACCTCCTCCACCAGCTCGAGGCGTTCGCCGGTCAGCTTGAGCTGCCGCGATCGCAGGAAGGTTTCGAAGCGCTGCTGTTCCTCGGGGCGTTCGATCTTGGGTTTGCGCATGGAATCCTCGGTGGCAAGTCTAACCGGTCCAGTCGACAGATCGTATTTTACAGATGAAAACCCAAAGCGTATTATGTATCAACCGTATGCATATTGGAGCCCCCATGGCCATCGTTATTATACAATCCCCCAATCTGTCATCGGACCAGAAGTCTCGCATCGGGGAGCGTGTCATCACGGCACTCCAGCAGGAAGGCCTGCCGCCCGGCTCCGTGGTAGTGCTCTTCCGCCCCGAGCGCGGCGACATCTACCTTGATGGCCTGCTGGTGCAGGCCCAGGTGTCCGCGCCCGTCCAGGCCGCGGTCCCGCCGGCGCCCAAGCCCGCTGCCCCCGCGCCCGTGGCCGCCCCGCCGGCCTTCAAGACCAAGGCCCGCCGATCCAAGCCCGAACTGGAAGACCTGAAGGGGGATCTGATGCGCGCCCTTCAGGACAAGGGATCCCTCAGCAGCTTCGAGGCCCAGGTGGCCCTGGACCTCAAGGATTGCGACTGGGCCCCGGCCACGCTTCGCCGCCTCTTCACCGAGCTGGAGGAGGCCAAGCTGATCACCAAGAGCGGCCAGAAGCGCGGCACCCGCTACGTCTGGAAGGGCATTGTCAACACGCCCCAGTCCACGCCCATCGTGAAGCTGGTGAAGGC
>DATEZS010000065.1:0-29693 GCA_035255365.1 Geothrix sp. | reverse complement strand
TTGGTAGTCCCACGGGGAATCGAACCCCGGTTTACGCCGTGAGAGGGCGCTGTCCTAACCGCTAGACGATGGGACCGTCGATCAAATTGTGATGGTTGGGGAGGAAGGATTTGAACCCTCACCTGACGGTACCAGAAACCGTTGTCCTACCATTAGACCACTCCCCAAGAAGTGGAAGATTCAATGTACCAGGTGCAGGACAAAAGGCAAGGGGGAGTTCTGCCGATGGAGTGGCAGACTTCGTATCCAAGGATGATCCCATGGCAGAACCCATCAAACTGGCTTACTTCATGGTGGTCAAGGAAGGGGCCAGTTACCTGGGAGGTCTGCTGGTGACGGACACTTCGGGGATTCCGCTCGACTTCCGCTACACGGAACCCATCACCCCCACGCGCCTGCAGAGCATCCTCTACGGCAAGTCCCTGGAGCCCCACCTCAAGGAGGAGGTGATCCAGAAGACGCTGCTCAAGGAGCTGAAGGCCGCGCCGGATCTGTTCATCCTGGGCGCTTCGGAGTTGGCCGGGGGCTGGTCGGGGGATGCGAAATGCCCGGTGCTGGCGGTGCAGAAGAGCCCGGAAGCTCCCCTGGGCAAGGTGGGCGAAGTCTTCCGCGCGGGTCCCCGGGAGTTGATGCTTCAAATCTCGGAAGGCGCCGCGCCGTTGCGCGTGATCTTCGCGGCCTCCGTGGACGCGCCCGGCCAGGATCAGGCGGTGGCGAAGCTGCTGGAAGCGGGCTATCGCATGGATCTCACTGAGCCCCTGGAACGGGTTTCGGCGGCCTTGCAGAGCCTGGTGCAGAAGGAACCCTGATGCTGGGGCGGATGAAGGACGCGGTGGCAGATGCGGCGGAAACGCTGCGGCGGGCCTTTGCGGGACTGAGGGTGTTCGAAGCGGCTCCGGAAGGTTTCCAGCCCCAGGGGCTGGGCTGGCAGGCGCTGGAGACCGCGGGATCGGCCGGACTTGAGCCGCTTGCGTTGGATACCCAGGCTTTGCTCCTGCTGAAGGAAGCCGTGCAGGGGCGCAGGCTGGCGCCCTTCCAGGCGAAGGTTGTTTCAGAAGCGGGCTGGGCCGCCTGGGGTGCCGAAGCGGAAGTGGTCCAGATGGCTCCCCTGGAGGCTGGCCGGGCCGCACGCATCCTGGTACCTCCATTGCCGCGAGCCGCCGTGCCCGCAGGCAAGGTCGAGGGAATCCAGCGCCCAGCAGCCCGTCGTTATTGGGATCCGGTGCGGGCGCCAGGCAAGCGGCTGCTGGAGGTGGGCCTGGGTCGTTGCAACGCCATCGGGGGCCTGCCGACGATGCTTGGCCTGCCAGTTCCCATCCTCGGGGAGTCGCCCCAGCGGTTGCCCAAGGGGCTTTGGATGCGCTACAGCCTCGAACTGGTCCGCCGCACCGGCGAAAATGTCCGCAATCTCGAAGTGGTGGGGCTGTACCGCATCCCCCGCAAGGGCGTGAGAGATCTGCGGCATGATCCCAAAACCTCCCGTATTTTGCTTCACCTGGATGAATCCGCCCTGAACGCGCCCCGGGAGGCCTTCATCCTGGCCAAACGCAAAGACAATGGAACCCTGGTCAGCTGTTTCGTGGAAGGATCGTGATGCCCAAGAAGCCCCGCATGAAAGAGGGTCTGCAACCTCCTTTGGGGGCGGAAACCCTGCCTGGGCTCCCGGAAATGGAGACGGTCGTTCGGGCCAAGACCGACCGTGACGTGGAGGTGCAGCCACCGGAATGGGCCCTGGTGGCCTACATGGGGACTTCCCTCGGGCGGGTCTTCCCCGTGCCCCCTGGAGAGACCTTGCTGGGGAGAGCCCTTGGCCCGGGCATCACGCTCCTGGACGACGAAGTGAGCCGCCAGCATGCCCGGATCCACCTGAAGGAAGGCAAGATCCTTTTGGAAGATCTGGACTCGACCAACGGCACCCGGGTCAATGGCGAGTTCATCCATGGCCTTACGGAGCTGCATTCGGGCGATCGCATCGGCATGGGAGGGCATGTCCTGAAGCTGGTCTGCATGGATCCGCTGGAGCGGAGCTTCCATGAAACCCTGCTGGACCTCAGCACCCGGGACCCGCTCACGGGTCTGGCGAACCGGGGCAACACGCTGGCCGAATTCCAGAACCGGTTCGGCCTGAGCCTGCGCTACGGCCGACCTTTGAGCGTGGTCATCTGCGATCTGGATCTGTTCAAGCTGGTCAACGATTCCTATGGGCATGGCACTGGCGATCTTGTGCTCCAGATCTTCGGGCAGCGGACCCTGGCCGCCCTGCGGGAGGCTGACCTGGCGGGGCGAATCGGCGGGGAGGAATTCCTCATGATCCTTCCCGAAACGGATCTGGGTGGCGCCCGGCAGTTTGCCGAGCGGCTAAGGCGGGCCATCGAGGAGGCACCGATTCCCATCCCGGGGGGCGCCCTCCAGGTGACTTGCAGCCTGGGCGTGGCGGAGCGCCTCCCCATGGATGATGAACCGGGCCAGCTGCTGGCCCGGGCCGACCTCGCGCTGTATGCGGCCAAGGCCGGGGGCCGGAATCGGGTCTGCACCCAGCGCGTCTGATCCATGGCATTTGTTAAGCCCGCGTAAGGTGGCCTCGTATAAACTGGCCTTCGCCATGCCACTGCCATTAAGTTCTTCCGATCTGCCACCCTGGGATCCGGCTACCCGCGCGGAGGTAGATCCCGTGACGGCTAATATGGCGGACCGGGATGCTGCGGAGGGTCAGTGGGCGCTCATCCGTTACGTGGGTCATCCTCTCGGTGAGATCATTCCGCTTCCGTCCCGGGGCCTCAGCATCGGCCGTTCCCAGGAGAATCTCCTTCGCCTCGACGAGCCCGAGATCAGCCGGCAGCACGCCCGCGTGGACATCAGCGAAGACGGCCAGGGCGCCTGGATCCGGGATCTGGGCTCCACCAACGGGCTCTTCGTGAATGGCCGCAAGGTGGACGCGCGCCGCGAGGCCATCCTGCTCATCTCGGGGGATGTCATTCGCGTCGGGGGCCACGCCTTCAAACTGAAGTGCCTGGATGCCCTGGACCGCCAGTACCATCAGGGCGTCGTCATCCAGACCACCGTGGACTCCCTGACCGGCGTGAACACGCGCGCCACCCTGCTGCACCAGCTGGAGAAACATTACGAACTGGCCCGGCGCCACGGGCGGGCCCTATCCCTGATCCTGGCCGACCTGGATCACTTCAAGCAGATCAACGACACTTATGGCCATGCCGCCGGGGATCAGGTCCTCCTGCGCTTTGGCGGCATCCTGCTGGGGCGTCTGCGTGGCTCGGACCATGTGGGGCGCATCGGAGGCGAGGAATTCCTGCTGGTGCTGCCGGAAACCACGGCGGACCTGGCCCTCACCGTGGCGGAGCAGCTCCGGCTGAACCTGGAACGGGAGCGCATCGAATACCTCGGCCAGATCATCCCGGCCACCTGCAGCCTGGGCGTGGCGGAGCTGGATCCCGCCGAAAGCAGCAGCGGCTCGTTGCTGGCAAGGGCCGACGCGGCGCTCTACCGGGCGAAGGCGAGCGGGCGCAATCGCGCTGTATCCGCCGCCTCATGAGTGCCCTGAGACCCCCGGTCCAGATCGGCAGCGTACGCCTCATGGAACCCCTCGGAGAGGGGGGCATGGCTCTGGTCTTCCGGGGCGAAGACCGCTTCCGGGCAGGTCACTCCTTCGCCGTGAAGCTGCTGCGTCCGGAGGTGCATCGGGATGCGGAACTGGTGCGGCGCTTCCTGCGGGAAGGGGAGGTCCTGACGCGCCTCTCCCATCCGAACCTGGTGGAGATCTTCTCCTTCGGCTGCAGCGGTCCCTGGCCCTATCTGGTGATGGAGCTGCTGCCGGGGGGCAGCTTCAAAGCCTGCCGGGGAGAGGCTCCCGCCGCCCTCGTCCAGAGGCTCGTGCCGGTCTGTGATGCCCTGCGGCTGGCCCACGAAGCGGGAGTGGTCCACCGGGATCTGAAGCCCTCCAATCTCCTCTTCTCTGTCGAGGGCCACCTCAAGGTCACGGATTTCGGCGTCTGCTTCTGGGAAGGCGACGAGGGCCGCACCCGGGCCACGCGCAGTCAGATGGTGGTGGGCACCCTGGGCTACATGGCCCCCGAGCAGCATGGGGATCCGCGCCGGGTGGATGGCCGCGCGGATGTCTATGCCCTGGGCGCCATCCTCTACGAGTTCAGCACCGGGCAGGCCTACGCCCAGGTGCAGCTGCCGCCGGCGGCGTGCCGACCGGGATTTCCACCCCGGCTGGCGGGCATCCTCATGCGCGCGCTCCAGGCGAACCCCCTGAAGCGGCTCCCGGGCGTGGATGCTTTTGGACATGAATTGTCGGAATGGTTGGAAAGCGCCGAAGCCGCGGGTTGGGGCGAGGAACCGCTGCCCGGCTATCGCCTGGAGGAGCGTGAATCGCCCACCGTGGCCGCAGGCCGTCGGGAGGATGGTCCCGATGAACGGCTGGGGCCCTACCTCGATGCCCTGTCGACGGGGCCCGTGGGCGCCCGCCGCTCGGCTGCCGAGGGGTTGCTGATGGCGGCGCGACCCGCCGACCAGGCCTGGCTTCTGGAGGCCCTGAACCGGGCCCCGCAGGGGGGGCTCTTCGCCTTGGCCCGGGCCCTGGGCAAGGTGGGGGACGGGGGCAGTTTCAGTTCGCTCGAAGCGCTCCTCCTTGATCCCTTCGCCCAGCGGGAGGCGGCGGAGTCCCTGGCCGAAGTGGCCCTGCGGAGCGGCCAGGAACCTCGGGCCCGGGCGGCCCTGCACGAAGCGGGCATGGGCGCTTCCTGGCGCTGGGCGGCCCGCGCGGCCCTGGCGGACGAGACCTGGGTGGAAGCCCTCCTGCAGGCCTGGCCGGGCCTGGCGCCCCCCTTCCGGATCCAGGCATTGGAGGCTTGCCGGGCCCTGCCCCCGGCCTTGCGGGACCGGGTGAAGGCCGCCACGGCCAGCGCCAGCGGACAAGTCCGGGTGGCCTGGGAATCGCTTTGAGGATGAGCCGCTAGAAGTCAGCCCGTCGCCAGAGCGGCCATGGAAGGAAGCGGTCGATGTTCCCGGGCCGCGCTGGGCGTCCGGGGACCTGGCAGCCGCTGACCCGTGGATAGACCCAGTTCCGGGAATTCCAGCGCCTCCTCGAACCAGGGGGCCATCCAGGATTGGGGGAACACCCACAATCCATCGGAGCGAAGGCCTTCGTGGTTGCGGCCCAGGAGGTGGCGCAGCTGGCCATACCTGGCGCCGGGGTCATCCGCATGCAGGTTCACGATGGCCGTCTGGCGCAGGTCGGCCAGGAGGTCGGGCTTGCAAAGAAGGGCCTCGATGAGGCCCCGGCCATCCAGGGAAACCAGGTCGAAGCCCGCGGCGCGGCCGGGGAGCTTGGACCGGACATGCAGATCCAGCTGACTGCCCACCAGCCCGAGCTGGCGGGAGAAGAAGGCCTCGGCACGGGGCCAGATCCGCTCATCCACTTCCACGAACAGGATCTGGACTGCCTGACCCACCTTCATGGCCACCTCGGATGGTATGGGCTGATTCTAGCCACAGAGGTTCTATTCCGGGACTCTAAACCCTCACGGCGATGCACCGTATTCCAGCCACGATCTCTGACATCCAGGAGGATTCCGTGCCTGCTTCCCGCTTCTTGTCCGTGGCCCTTTCGGCCGCCGCCCTGTGCGTTTCCCTGGCGGCGCAATCCCTGACCATCCAGCCCGCCAAAGCGGAGAAGACCACCGAGGTCCGGACCGTGCCGCTGGCTTCCGGATCCACGCTCAAGGTGAAGAATGTCAACGGCTTCATCCACGTGGAAGCCTGGGATCGCGAAGAGGTCCAGTTCACCGGGGAATTCAAGCCCAGCAGCAAGGACGAGCAGGTGAAGGTCGTCCTCGAATCCGGGAATCACAGCCTGGAGATCCGCGGGATCTACCCCCACCACTCCGGCTGGGGATCCTACCAGGGGCCCCAGTGCCAGATGACCTTGAAGGTTCCCCGCCGGGTCGCCCCGACCCTGGAGACCGTCAACGGGGAAGTGATGATCCGGGATATCCAGGGTGCCGCCAAGGTCAGCACGGTGAACGGGGGCATCGAAGCCGTGGGCCTTGAGGAGGCCCTGAAAGCCGAGACCGTGAATGGCGGCATCACCCTGGATCGGGTGCTGGGCAACCTCTCGGTCCAGACCGTCAACGGGGCCATCAAAGGCAAGCGCCTGGAAGGGCATGCCAAGGGCATTCATGCGGAAACCGTGAATGGTTCCATCCACCTGGAACTGGCGGGCATGAAGGGACGCCTGGCCGCCACCACGGTGAACGGCCACATCTCCTTCAAGGCCGCCGGGGCTGAGCAGGTGGAAGTGGAGAAACACTCGGTCAAGGCGCATTTCCCGGGCAGCGACGAAGCCATCACCTTGGAAACCGTCAACGGCGGCATCACCCTGGACTGAGCCGAGAGCGACGCAGCGGCGCGGAAGATTGTATTGTTAGTATGATCATACGGTGATATTGTTCCTGCAGCCGTCCAGCAGGCCCGCGGGTGCGAGTCTGCGGCGGTCCATAGGAGCGATGATGGCCAACGCCATGGAGATCACCTTTCCCGGTGGAGTCGCCGTCGAAGCGCGGCACGGAAGCACGACCATCCGCACCGACCAGCCCGAGAAAGCCGGGGGCACGGGCCTGGCTCCGTCGCCGTTCGATCTCTTCCTGGCCTCCATCGGCACCTGCGCCGGGTTCTACGCGCTCCGCTTCTGCCAGGAACGCCAGCTCCCCACCGAAGGGCTTGGCGCCTCCATGAGCTGGGAGCGGAACCCGGAGACGCATCTCATCGAGCGGATCCGCATCGAGCTCACCCTGCCGGCGGGGTTCCCGGAGAAATACCGCACGGCCATCCTCCGGGCGGCGGATCAGTGCACCGTGAAGAAGCACCTGGCGGAACCGCCAGCCATCGAGGTCGTGGCCGTCTGAGCGGAAACTCAGGGCTGGATTTTCCGCCTGTCAGGAAGGGTGGGTACTGAGCTTCCCAGGATGCGCGCCTCAGGAATCACACGGGTATTCTTGGGGGGTCGGCAGCACGAGGGGCAGTTCCGCCTTTCGCGATGCCCGGAGGTCTCTCATGGCTCGAACCCTTCCCCTACTGACCAGCGCGCTGCTTGTCTGCGTGACCGGGTTGCCGGTGTCGGCGCAGCTGCCCCAGGCTGGCATTCCTTCGAAGGTGGCCGCGGTTCAGCCCGCGCCGGAAACGCCGCGGGTGCCCACCCGTCAGACCCTCCATGGCGTGGAACTGAAAGACGACTTTCGCTGGCTGGAAGATGGCAGGGATCCGAAGGTGCAAGCCTGGAGCGAAGCCCAGAACACCCGGACCCGGGCCTACCTGGATGCGCTGCCCGGCGTGGAAATCCTGCGCAAGCGGATCACGGACCTGAGGACCAAGCGGCCCTCCTCCCTGGGCGGGCTGGTGCACCGGCGAGGCCGCTACTTCACCTTGCGCTACGACCCCGCCAAGCAGCAGCCGGACCTGGTGGTGCTGGCTTCCCATGTACCTGGCACGAAGCCCAGGCTGCTCCTGGACCTGATGGCCATGGATCCCACGGGCGGCACGGCCATTGATTGGTTCGTGCCTTCCCAGGATGGAACCCGGATCGCCGTCTCCCTCTCCCAGGGCGGTAGCGAGGAGGGGACCCTGCACGTGTACGACACCGCCACCGGCAAGGAAACGGGCGACCTCATCCCCCGGGTGCAGGTGGGAACGGGCGGAGGCAGCCTCGCCTGGGCCAAGGATGGCCTGGGCTTCTGGTACACGCGCTATCCCCGCAAGGGCGACCGGCCCGCGGCGGACCTCGACTTCTATCAGCAGATCTATTTCCACAAGCTGGGCACCCCTGAAAAGGCGGATGTCTACGAAGTCGGCAGGACTTTTCCCCGCATCGCGGAGGCCCAGCTGCAGGCCTCGGAGGACGGGAGGCACGTGCTCGCGCTCGTGGGCAACGGCGACGGTGGCGATCACGCCTTGTGGCTGCGCGGGAGCAAAGGCTGGGCGCAGGTGGCCAAGGACGAGGACGGCGTGATCAGCGCCGAGTTCGGGCGGGACGGCGCCCTGTGGCTGCTCAGCAAGAAGGCTGCACCCCGCAGGAAGGTGCTGCGCCTGCCTCTGCGCACGCCGACGCTCAGCCAGGCCAAGGTGGTGATCCCCAGCCAGAGGGGCGTCCTCGAGGCCATCGCGGTCACGGAGCACTGCGTCTATGCGGTGGAGATGCTCGGCGGGCCCTCCCGCATCCGCCGGTTCGACCTTCAGGGGAAGGAAAGGTCCTCCCAGGTGCCCACGGGCCCCGTCACCACCAACTACCTTGGGGCGAGTCTCGAGGGGGATGACGTGCTGGTCTACACCACCGGCTTCAAGACTCCTTCCCAGGAGCTGGTGTACCGCGCGGCCACCGGGAAGCTGGAGCCCACGGTCGTGCAGACGACGCCCCTGGCAGACTTCAGCGATGCGGAAGTGGTCCAGGAGGAGGCCATCTCCAAGGATGGGACCCGGATCCCCATGTTCATCCTGCAGAAGGCCGGCACCCGGCGGGATGGCTCCAATCCGACCCTGCTCACGGGCTACGGCGGCTTCGGCATCAGCACGCAGCCCTCCTACAGCGACATGGCCCACGTGCTCCTGGAGCAAGGTGTGGTCCGGGTTCAGACGGCGCTGCGGGGTGGTGGGGAATTCGGCGAAGCCTGGCACCAGGGCGGCAGCCTGCTGAACAAGCAGCATGTGTTCGATGATTTCATCGCCTGCGCCCAGCGGCTGGTGGACCTGGGCTACACCTCGCCCGCGCGGCTGGCCATCGAAGGGGGCTCCAACGGCGGGCTGCTCATGGGGGCCGCCCTCACCCAGCGGCCGGATCTCTTCCGCACGGTGATCTCCCATGTGGGCATCTACGACATGATCCACGTGGAGGATTCGGCCAACGGGCAGTTCAACATCACCGAATTCGGCACCGTGAAGAATCCCGCCCAATTCAAGGCACTCCTGGCCTACTCTCCCTACCACCGGGTGCAGGATGGGACGGCCTACCCCTCCATCCTCTTCCTCACCGGGGCCAACGATCCTCGAGTGGACCCCATGCAGTCGCGCAAGATGACGGCGCGGCTCCAGGCGGCGAACCCCAAGGGCCGCCCCGTGTTCCTGCGCACCAGCGCCAACACGGGGCACGGCATGGGCTCGCCCCTGGCCGCCCAGATCGAGCAGGCCGTGGATGTGGATGCCTTCCTGCTGCATGAACTCGGCGTCACGGTGAAGGGACTGGATTAGGCCCTGCCGAAGGAGTATGGTTGGGGCCCCCTGCGGGCGTTCCGGCTGTGATCGAACCGGTCATGGCTTTCAGTTGGGAGCGTAGCGCAGGCAGCACCTGGGAGGCGGGTTCCCATGGCCAACGTGAAAACCACCAGAGGCGTCATCGGCATTCTCACTGGGGGCGGCGATGTGCCCGGCCTCAATCCGGCCATCCGGGCGGTGACCATCCGGGCCCTGGGCGAAGGCTACAAGGTGCTGGGCGTCCGCCGGGGCTGGGCCGGGCTGGTGAACCTGCTCCGGGATCCCCAGGCGGACAACAGTGAGTGGGTGCAGGTGCTCACGGAGGAGGTGGTCAACCGCGCCGGACGCACCGGTGGCACCTTCCTCCACAGCTCCCGCACCAATCCCATGTCCGTGAAGCGGGAAGCGGTGCCTGATCACCTGAAGGAGACCTACGCGGAGGAGGTGAATGACCTCATCCCCGAGGTGCTGAAGAACCTGGCCTTCCTGGGCATCGATTTCCTGATCCCCATCGGCGGTGACGACACCCTCAGCGTGGCGGTCCGGCTGTACCGGGAGGGCGTGAAGGTGATCGCCATTCCCAAGACCATGGACAACGATGTGCCGGGGACGGACTACTGCATCGGCTTCAGCACCTGCGTCACCCGCACCATCGAGATGGTGAACCGCCTGCGCACGAGCGCGGGTTCCCACGAACGCTTCCTGGTGGTGGAAGTCTTCGGCCGCTACGCCGGTTTCACGGCCATGCTGCCCACCATGGCCGGCGCCGCCAACCGCTGCGTGATCCCCGAGCGGCCCTTCGACATCGAGCTGCTCACGGAGCTGCTGTCCCGCGACCGGTACCGCAATCCCAGCAAGTACGCCATCGTCCTGGTGTCCGAAGGGGCCAAGTTCGGAGGGGACATGGTCTTCGCCGACCTTTCCCGGGACGCCTTCGGGCACGCCAAGCTGGGGGGCATCGGAGATCTGGTCTCGGCCGAGTTGCAGGTGTTGAGCCCCAAGTACAACCAGGGGCGCACGGTGAACGTCATCAATCAGAAGCTGGGCTACCTGGTGCGGGGCGGCGATCCTGACGCCATCGATTCCATCGTGCCCATGGCCTACGGCAACCTGGCCCTGGATCTCATCCTGAAGGGCGTGCACGGGCGGCTGGTCGTGCTCCGCAACGGGCGCTACGACAATGTTCCCGTCGACGTGGTGACCAGCACCAAGAAGCTGGTGAACGTCGAGCGCTTCTACAGTTCCGAGCGCCTGCGGCCGCACTATCACAACGTCTTCGAGATGGCGCCGCTGTTCATCATGACCAGTGACTGACGAGCGCCGCCCTCTGGCGCAGGGAGGATTCATGGATGGGGCGCGCAAGCTGGATGACATGCTGCTTGCAATCCGGTCCTTCCAGGAGAGCCGGGTCTTCCTGACCGCGCTGGAACTGGACCTGTTCACGGCGGTGGGAGCGGGGGCGGGAGCCGACGAGATCGCCTACCGCATTGGCGCGGATGTGCGGGCCACGGAGATGCTACTGAATGCCTTGACGGCTTTGGGTGCCCTCGAGAAGCGCGAGGGACGCTTCCAGTGCACGAGCGAATCCATGGCCCTGGGACCAGCCCGGGCCGGACTCATGCACACCGTGCACCTCTGGGAGACCTGGTCCACCTTGACCGATTGCGTGAAGGCCGGAACGACCATGCGCCATCCCGGAGTCGAGGGTCATCAGGAAGCGTGGACCGAAGCCTTCATCGCCGCCATGCATGCCCGGGCCCAGCGGAGCGCCGCGCAGGTGGTCGATGCCGTGCAGGCCGTGAATCCGCAGCGCATGCTGGATGTGGGGGGAGGCCCGGGGACCTTTTCCATCGCCTTCGCCCAGGCCCACCCGGAACTGCGGGTCGAGGTGCT
Organism: Geothrix sp.; assembly: GCA_035255365.1. Lineage (GTDB taxonomy): Bacteria > Acidobacteriota > Holophagae > Holophagales > Holophagaceae > Geothrix. The sequence goes on along the minus strand of DATEZS010000065.1, from coordinate 18,539 downwards.
GGACCTGGGGCCCGTCGTCCCCATGGCCCGGCGGAACATCCGGGAAGCGGGCCTATCGGATCGGGTGACGGTGCGGGAGGGCGACCTTCGAACCGATGCATTGGGCGAAGCCTACGATCTGATCCTGGTGTCGGCCATCTGCCACATGCTGGATGAGGGCGAGAACAGGGACCTGCTTCGACGCTGCGCCCGCGCCCTGGCCTCCGGAGGCCAGCTGGTGATCCGGGACTTCATCCTGGATCCCGACCGGGCGGGGCCTCCCGCTGCCGCCTTGTTCGCCTTGAACATGCTGGTGGGCACCCGCCGCGGCAACGCCTATGCGGAATCCGACTACAGGGCGTGGCTGCTGGAGGCCGGTTTCGGGGACATCCGGCGTCCCCAAGGTTCGGAGGAACTCCTGCTCGCGCGGCGATCTTGATCCGGGCGCCATTATTCCAGGGCGCCAGGATCCGGCCGATAACGGGATTACCATGCTGACTCGCTGGAAAATCGGGTTGCTGGCTCTCTGCGGGGCCGTAATGAGCTTCTGTGCGGAACCCAGCGTCTGGGATTCCGTGCGCCCGCCCATCCGGACCTTCGGCATCGCGGAAGGCGCGCCCAACATGACCGTCTATGCGGTGAACGAGGACCGCAAGGGACTGCTCTGGATCGGCACCCAGGATGGCGCAGCCTCCTACGACGGTACCAGCTGGACCACCCTGAACCTGCCGGCGGAAAGCGAATCCCAGTGGATCCGCGCCTTGGCCGAGACGCCGGATGGCTCCCGGTGGTTCGGCACCGAAGGCGGGGGCCTCTGGCGCCTTCAGGGCGGCACCTGGGCGGTTTTTCGCAAGGGGGCCGGGCTGCCCAGCAGCACCGTGTATTCCCTGCTCACCCTGGAGCATCCTGGCGGTGGCTGGGAACTCTGGGTGTCCATGGCCGAAGGCGGTGTGGCCCGGTTTGATGGATCCACCTGGCAATTCATGGATATGGGCGCTGGCCTTCCCTCGAACACCATCTGGAAGATCCGCGTGCTGCACGGGGAGGGCGGCCAGCCCGCCCTGTGGGCCGCGACGACCAGGGGCTTCGCGAAACTGGTGGGCAACCGGTGGCGCGCCTTCGGGAAGCAGGAGGGCTGGCCCGAGGAGGAGGCCAACGACATCACGCAGATCCGCACCCAGGATGGCCGGGAGGAACTCTGGCTCTCCATCTGGGGCCGAGGCATGCTGCGGCTCGCCAAGGGGCGCTGGAGCGCTTTCAATCCTACGGGCGGCGGCTTCCCCAGCTTTTTCCCCATCACCGCCCTGCTCATCCCGGACCGTCAAGGCACGCCCGTGCTCTGGGTGTGTACCTATGATCGGGGCCTCGGATGGTACGACGGCCATCAATGGCGGTTTCTGGACTCCCGCAAGGGGCTCCCAGCCAACGGCATTTACAGCCTGTTCACGCCTCGCCGGGGGAAGCCCACGCTCTGGATGGGAATGCGGGGTGGAGGGCTGGTCAGCCTGGACTTGACCGGGTGGTTCAACCTCGACCAGCAGATGGGTCTGCCCAGCAATGAGATCCACGGGTTCGCGGAAACACCCAACGGGACCGGCGGCCGGACGCTCTGGATCGCCACCAATGAAGGCCTGGCCCGCTGGGAGCGGGGGGCCTGGAAGGTCGACAACGCCCGCACCGGTCTGCCCCATGATCACGTGGCCTGTCTCCTGGCTTCGCAGGGACCCGGCGGACCCGAAATCTGGGCGGGTACGCTCAAGGGTCTCGCGGTCTGGAATGGCCACGGGTGGCGCACCCTCTTCAAGACCCAGGGGCTTCAGGACCAGCGGGTGCTCAGCCTGCTCGAAACCCGGGAAGGTGGTGAGCGAGTCATCTGGGCCGGGACGGACAAGGGCCTGCTCCGGCTCGCGAACCAGGAGCAGCGACGGTTCACCCAGGACGATGGGCTCCCGGCCGCGCAGATCTACTCCCTGGCCAGCACGCTGGATGCCGATGGGGGCCAGAGCCTGTGGGTTGGCACTCGGGGCCACGGGATCGGCCGGCTGAAGGGCGGGCGTTGGACCCGGTATGCCGAACCTGAAGGACTGGCGAACCTCAGCGTGTTCTGCCTCAAGGAAATCCGGGGGCAGGATGGCCGTCGCTGGCTCTGGGCCGGCACGTTCGGCGGGGGGGCTGCCCGCCTGCCTCTGGATGCTTCCGCCCCTCAGCGTTTCGAAACCTTTACTGTCCATTCCCTTCCGGGCCTGCCGAGCAATGTCGTCGTCCGGATCGAACCGGATGCCCAGGGGCGCGTCTACTTGATCACCCAGCGTGGCGTGGCGCGGCTGAGTTTCCTGGATCCCGCCCATCCGGAGCGGCCCTCCAGGGTGGAGAGCTTCCGCGGCGGGGACGGGTTGCCGCCGGTTTCCACCAATTACGGGGCCTCCTTCCTGGACCATGCTGGTCGCCTGTGGGTCGCCAGCAACCGGGGGGCGGCAGTGTTGGATCCCAGGCTCGAGGCGCCCCCACCCGCCCTTCCCCAGCTGGTGCTGGAGCGGGTCGTCGTGGGCGGCAAGCCAAGGGAACTGGACCCCAGGGGGACTGTGCTCAGCCATCGGGAGAACCGCATCACCTTCGAATTGGCGCTCCCCACCTTCTATCGGGAAGAGGAGACCAGATACCGCACCCAGATTCAGGGCCTCGAACCTGAGCCCACGGCCTGGTCCCGCAAAGGCGCCAGGGATTTCCTGTCCCTGCCCGCCGGAAGCTACATCCTCCGCCTGGAGGCCAAGGATCATCTGGACCGTGTGTCCCAGCTCAGCTTCCCGATCACCGTCCGCCACGCCCCCTGGCGGAGTCCCTGGGCCTATGCGCTGTACCTGCTGGTAGGCACCGGCCTGTTCCTGCTGTTCTACCGGATCAGGACCCGACTCCTGAGGGTCCGGAACATCCTCCTTGAAAGCCGGGTGAGAGCGGCCACGGCGGAGCTGCAGTCGAAGAATCTGGCGCTGCAGCGCCTGAACGAGGAGCAGGAGCACTTTCTGGGCATCGCGGCCCACGACCTGCGGAATCCCCTGAACGCCATCGTCCTCATCGCCCAGCAGATCGCGGAGGAGGATCTGGATCGCAAGGATCTGACGCACTTCGCCGGCATCATCGAGCGCGCCTCCAGGCAGATGGCCTCGCTCATCGAGAAACTCCTCGGCCTCAATCGGCTGGAAACCGGGCGCATGCCGAACCATCCGGTGGCCCTGGATCTGGTGCGTCTGGCCGGGGAAGTCTGCGGCGTGTTCCAGTTGCAGGCCAGCAAGAAAGGGCTTCGTGTGCTGGTGGAATCTGCAGGCCCCGTGCTGGTCTATGTGGATCCCTCCCACCTCCGGGACGTGCTTGAAAACCTTGTGGGCAACGCCATCAAATTCACCCCGCCAGGTCCCCCCGAGCGGGTGGTGACCATTCGGGCCAGGTACCTGGGCGAGCAGCGCATCCTGGAAGTGGAAGACCAAGGTCCCGGTTTCACCGAGGAGGACCTGGGGAAGGTGTTCGGCCGTTTCGTGCGCCTCAGTGCCTTGCCCACCGCCGGGGAAGGTTCCTCCGGTCTGGGGCTCTCCATCGTGAAGCGGCTCGTGGAGGAAATGGGCGGCCAGCTGCGGCTGGAGAGCAAGGCCGGGCAGGGGGCGCTGTTCCGGATCTTCCTGCCCGGACCGCCAGAGTGAACATGCGGGCCTTCAGCCCTGACTTCAGAGTGGATGCCTTTGTCCCGGCTTGCAGGATTCGGTTGTGCTGGATGTGCATGACCAGAGTGGGTTTCTTGGCTTGGCCATTGGATGCCTCAAAGAATCCTTGACGCAGCGAGATCCGTCCTGGAAAAATAAGTATTCTTGACATAGTGATCTATTTCTTTTTGTTTGCTCCGACCCATCGAGGTTTCTATGCGCTTGCCCATCCTGTTTACCCTGGCCCTCGGCCTGCTGTTTGTCGCTTGCGGAGGATCGGGCGGCGGAAATGATGGCGGCCAGAACAGCATCCCGGCACCTACTGGATTACACATCGTCCAAGAACCCGACCCGGAGACCTTCTCGCTGGTCTGGAACCCTCCCCAGGGGACTGTGGATGGCTACAACCTTGAAATGAAGAGTGGAACCAATTCCTTCACCAAGATCAATTCGGTTCTCATCCCCAGCACGTACACCCGACTGACATTAACGTTCAGCCCTATTGCGCCAGAGGATACCGACTTCAACTTCCGGATGAATTCCGCGAAAGGCACTGGCACCAGCGCCTATTCCAATACGGCGGTCGTTCATCATGGTATCTACGCGCCAGGGCAGCCCACTGGAACCTATGACTGGGATCGCCTGGGGGTTGCCCTCAACTGGTCGCGAAATTCGACCGCGAGCGATGGCTTGATCGTGGAACGAATGGCCAGTGATTCCTTGGGCAACAGCCAAGGGGGCTGGATTTCGCTCCCGGTGAGCGACCCCCTCGCCTCAACCTATCTGGATTCGACGGCTACCTTGGGCACGTACTACCTCTATCGGATCACCAACAAGAAAGGGGACACTCCGAGCGCGGCCGGGCCGGCCTCTTACCCGATCTACACGGGATTGGTTGGGCCTTCCTACCTTGCAGCGTATTGGGACTATGCACAGACGGGCGTTACCTTGAACTGGTACGCATCCAATCCAGCTGATTCCATCCTGCTTGAGCGGGCCCAGTGCGATGCCTCGGGAAACCCCGTGGAAGGTTGGGCCACAGTCGGAACCTTCGCTGGCAATGTCACAACCTACACGGATCATGCTTACCAGGAACTCGCCACGTATCTCTACCGCGCCACGGAGATCCGGCTTAAAGCAGCCAGTTCGCCTGTCACGTCCTATCCGGTCACGACCTACTTGAACGCCCCCACTGATCTCGTGGCCACGCCCGTTCAAGGTGGCATCCAGCTCACTTGGACGAATCGGAGTCAGGTGGCCACTCAGGTGACTCTCAACAGGGGCGGGGCCAACTCCCTGTCTCCCATCGCCGTGCTTACCGCGGGGTCCACCTCGTATTTGGATCCAAATCCCCCTTTGGGTTACTACTACTATCAAGTGGTTGCCCAGAACGGGTACAACACGGCTGCCAGTGGGACGGTGATGGCAGCCACTCCCAATCCACCTGGCGCCCTCGCCTTGACCGGGACGACGCTCACCTATCCACAGGCCAACGACGCCTGGCTGGGGCCCGCGGGAACCTGGGCCTTCCTGCTCCAGCAACCCTTCGGTGTGCTCTCCAACAATGACGCTTGGCAGCCCTTCTTCCCCAACAACTCAGTCGGATCCGCGACTTCGGCCATCCAGGTGGATGCCAAGGGCTGGCCGCATGTCGTCTACTTCGTGGCGGATCCCCAGAACAACCAGAACCGCTTGCTCACGCACATCTGGACGGATGGGAATTCCTGGCAGAGCGAAGTGATCGGTCAGACGAATCTGCCAAATTGGTTGCCGAATAGCGTATACAGCTTCCGCCTTGATAGCAGTGGGACGCCCCAGGTCCTCCTGGATCACTCGGATTCCCTCAACCCCTACGGCGGCTCCACCGCCACCCTGACTTTCGTGCACAAAGTCAACGGAGCCTGGGTCTCCGATTCCCTGGCGAGCGTCAATCCAGCTATATCCAATATCGGCGTCTTCCGCCTGGTACTCGATGGGGCTGATCGTCCCCACTTTCTCCTCGGGAATTGGTCGAGCATCTCGGAGTGTTCTCCTGACGGTACCGGCGGGTGGATTTCCGCCTTCCTTCCCGCGGGAACAGTGAATGCCGGCGCGTATGACCCCCTTGATGGGGTATGGACTGATGCCGATACGGCCAGCGTCTTCTATGAGAGTCCAGGCAACCCAGGCCCCTCGCTGATGGTGCTGCAGAAAGTGGCAGGCGTTTGGCAGAATCCTCTCCAGCTTGGGAGCCGGGACTATTATGGCTCCGACTCCAAGATGCAAGCTGCCGCATCCCCGGATCATTCCAGGGTGGCAATCTCCTATAGCACCAGCGTGGGTGTGAAAACCTACCACTGGAATGGAACCAGCTGGATCGAGACCTTGGTGGCCCCTCCCTTGACGAGTACCTCCTGGATTCGCCTCGGATTCGATGCCAAGAACAAGGTGCATCTCATCACGTACGTGGATACCTATCCCTTCGCTGGATACATGGAATACAAGGAGCAGTAGGCACCCACAGTGACCTTGAAGGTCATGGCAGGCCGCTACCGGTAGCGGTTTGCCATGGTCTTCAAGGTCGCTGTCAGGTGATTTCGGAACGCCTTCGGCTCGATCACTTCGGCGTCCGCCCCGAACTGCAGGACGAAGCGCGTGGGACCGGAGAGTTCGGTGGCCTGGAAGGTGAGGAGCACGGTACCCCCTTTCTCCTTGCGTACGCCCACGCCCGGCAGGGCGGGTGGGGCGTCCAGCAGGGCTTGGGGCCAGTTGGTCCCCCCCACGCGCACCTGCACCTGGAAGGGTTCCGTGAGGCTGAACCAGCCTCCAATCTGCAGCTGCTGCGCCCGTTCAAGGGGGGCCTTGTCGGGAATGAGGCCCCGCTTTGGAAGGGCCCTGGCCTCCTCGATGCGGGCCAGACGGAAGTGGCGAGGCTCCTGCTTGGCGGGGTCCCAGGCCAGGAGGAAGGCCCCACCGCTGAAGACATCATGGGTGAGGGTGAAGGGCACCACGGTGCGGGCGCTGGTGCGGCCCGTGGAGGCGGCCCGATAGGTCAGCTCCAGTTCCCGGGGGCCTTCGGGATGACCCAGGGCCAGCAGCACCTGGGTGAGCATCTTGGTGTCCAGCGCCTGCTGGTCGTCGGCACCGCCACGCAAGGTCACATGAGCCTGCAAGGCCCGGAAAAGTTCCCGGTCCCGGGTGCTGAGGTGGCTGTCGGCCAGGGTCCGCAGGCCCTCCAGCTGGTCGTACCAGAGTTCCGTGGCAGTGCCCTCCAGGGCCATGAGGGCCACCTCCAGGGCCAGGCGGGCGTGGGGCGTGATCTTGGTGTCCCAGTCTGGAGCCTTGGCCAGGGTGAAGTGGATCACCGCTGGGCTGCCGCTGCGTTCCTTGCCGAAGCGGGCACCCTGTTCCTCCAGGCTGGCGATGGCGCGGTCCACCGTGCGGTGGGTCATGCCACCAAGGCGCTTGGACAGGGCTTCCTTGGTGAGGCCGCGGGTTCCGGCGTCCCGGATGCCCTCAAGGACGGCCTGCAGATGCTCCGGGCGCACCAGGCTCCCGCCAGGACGGGTGGAGGGAAGGGACTTCGCGGCTCGGACCATGGGAATCTCCTGCCTTGAGGATTGGTCATGCCATGTCCAATGGCAAGGGAGAGAAATGACCGCAGGATCATGAATGACCCCGGGGCGGCGAGGGGTGCAATCCTTTAAGCCAGTTCCTCGAACATGGCGGCGTTCCAGGATTGCCCTCGGGGCATGGGCAAGGCCAGGGTGGCGTGGGCCCCGGCATAGAGGGCGCACCAGAGGGCAGCGCTGAAAGGGGGCTCCCCCAGGCGCTCCCTGGGAAGCGTGATTTCCGTGTCGTGATCCCAGCCGTGCCGCTCGTTCCAGCGGCGCAGCTGATTCAGCCACTGGCCGTGACTCAATCCCGGGCGGAAGAGGGTCGCCTCGTTGAGGCAATGCTCCAAGGCGTGGTAGGGCCCCCGGCCCGCATCATCATTGAACCTGGGACCGCCCAGCACTTCCAGGGGCACCTGGGCCCCCGAGGGATCCCACACCAGCGCCGACGCGGCTACAGCCAGTTCCGCGGCCCAATCCCAGAGCGTGCCCGTGGCTGCGAACAGGGCAGGGCCGGATTGAGTGGCCAACAGCCCCAGGGCGACGCCTTCCACGCGGTTTCGGAGTTGGGCATAGCTCAGGGTTCCCCACTCCGGTGCCGTGAGGGCGGGGCGCTCCTGGAGGCGGGCACCGCGCTGGATGAGTAAGTCCCTGAGGGTCTGCGACATGGCCACAGTATGGTGCGAATTGGAGATTTCAAATCAACCCTGGTCCCAGGCGAGGGGTCTTTGGTGGCAGCCCCTTCCCCTGCCCGGAGCCGAGGCTCCGATTCCCTTGGAGATGTCCATGCGTCCCTCCCTTCTTCGCTCCACCTCGCTGCTGGCAATCCCCGCCTTGGGGACCTTGGCTCTGGCCCTGGCCTGCGGCGGCTCTTCGGCCGGCAGTAGCTCCAGTACCTCGCCTGCACCGACGGGGACGGCCTCCATCATCCTCACGGACGCCCCCTCGGACCAGTGGTCCGCGGTGGAAGTGGTGGTGACCCAGGTGGCCTTCCTGAACAAGGCGGACCACACCAAGGAAGTGGTGGCCTTTGATGGAGCGTCCACCAAGGTGAACCTGGTGGATCTCGACAGTGTGGGAGAGTTGCTGGCTTCCGCGCAGATTCCCGTGGGCACCTATGACGCCTTGCGCATCACCATCGACCCCACCAGCGTGAACCTAGTGAAGGCCGATGGCACGGTCGTTCCCGCCAGCCAGATTCACGTGCAGGGATCCAGCGTCATGGTCAAGCTCAGCGCGGACCTGGTCGTGACCGAGAACGGCAACAACGCCGTGCAACTGGACTTCGACCTGGGCCATCCCCTGTTCCTGGTGCAACTGCCCAACGGCGACTGGTCGCTGAATCTCCAGGTGAGGCACCGTCCCAATGCCGGAGGCATGATGGGCATGGCCCAGATGATGCTCCGTCATCGCAAGGGCGTCATCGCCTCCGTGGGCACCAATCAATTCGTCCTGCATACGGACAGTGGCAATGAGCTCACGGTGAACGTGGACGCGGGCGCCTGGTTCTTCGATACGGACACGAAGACGATCGGCAGTTTCGCAGGGCTGGCCGCGGGCAAAAATGCCCTGGTGTCCTTGCGCATGCAGAGCGATGGCAGCCTGTGGGCTGTGCGGGTGTGGTACGGCGCCAACGCCTTCCGGGACTGGACGCCCGAAGGCCATGTCGTCGGGGTGGATCAGGCGAACGGCCTCCTGTGGGTGAGCACCAGCAGTGGCGCCCCCAGGACCATCGCCATCGACGGCGACACGGCCTTCACTTCCCATGCCTCGCAGGCCCTTGGCCAGGGCACCGGGGAACTCGCCCATGTCTGGAAGGGCTTCAAGGTGCAGGTGGAGGTCAAGGATCCACTGGCTGCGCCGATGCATGCCAGTTCCGTCAACATTCAGCGTGCCGTGGATGGCGGTGCCATCAAGAGCGCCGATGCGAGCCAGTTCACCTATCAGCACCTGCTGGCGGGGGATCGCAGCTACGCCTATGCCAACGGGTTCTCCTGGTGGTATGTGGGCTTCCCCGGCCTGACCTCCAGCAGCATCGGGGATTTTGCCGCCGCAGTGACCGGTGCGGGCGATGTGCGGGTGCAGGGCCTCAGCGATCTGACCTGGAATGCCACCAGCAGCCTCTGGGATGCCAAGGACGCCATCTTCACGCCCGTGAGGCTGCCCCTGGGGGCGATCACGACCTCCTATGCCAATGGCTCCCTGGGTTTCACCTTCACCAATTCCACGGGAACCATCGAGAACCTGACCGTGAGCCTGAACGAAACCGTCGGCATGCAACCTGCCGTGCTGGAACTGACCAGGCAAGCGGGAATCATCACGGCCACCCCGGTGGATGTGAGTGCCTGGGGCACGAAGCTCGTGACACCCGCCAAGGCCCGTGTGGCCGTGGTGCCCAAGCCTGACGGTACCTTTACTGCCTACGCCGTGGTCATCTTCACGGGGTTCTGAACCTAGCTATTCACAGGATTTCCAGCACGGCTTGCCCACCAGGCAAGTCGTGCTGCATGTTGGAACATCTTTTTTTGAATCCTCTTACCGGATTCCAGCACAAGATAGATCAAGGGGCCATTGGTCCCGCGGACCGGGTGGCCCCAGCCACCGGTTCTTTTTTTATAGCTGGAGTCCCATGGCCACCCCGAACCCTTCCCCTCATTCTGGAATCGCGCCCAGGTGGCTGCGGCTGGGCGCGACACTGCTGCTGGCTGGGTCCATCCTTGGCGCCGTGGGGAAGGGAGACCCTGCTCCGGCCTTGCAGCTGAAGGATCGGACCGGGAAGGCCTTCTCGCTGGCGGATCTCAAGGGCCAGGTGGTGGTGGTGGATTTCTGGGCCTCCTGGTGCGGCCCCTGCCGGAAGAGCCTTCCGGAGCTGGATGGGCTGCAGGATCGCTACGCCGCCCAGGGCGTGAAGGTGGTGGGGGTTTCCCTGGATGATGATCTGGGAGCGGTCACGGCCTTCCTGGAAAAGATCCCCGTGCGCTTCACGATCCTCCATGACCCGGCGGGGAAAAGCGGGGAAGCCTTTTCGGTGGTGGCCATGCCCACCACCTTCCTCATTGATCGGGAAGGCCGCATCGCCGGCCGGTTCGAAGGCGGTTCGCACCTTAAGGAGGAATCGGATGCCATCGCCTTGCTGATTTCCGGCAGCGGCGCGCCGCAAGAGATCCGCGTCGCTGCCGGGCTCCAGGCCACCGGGCCGCTGCGGGCCTGGCGGCGCGGACACCTGGCAGACCCCATCATGAATCTGGATGGGGATCGACTCACGGCGGTGCTGAATGAGCACATCCACGCCAGCAAAGAAGCCGCCGCAGGCAATGGCGGCGCGGCAGGGGGTGGTTGTGGCTGCAACTGAACGCATGCGTGTCGTCCGGCGTCGCGGGCGGCTCATCCTGAAGGGCGCGCCTTGGGTCGTCGCAGGCCTGTGCGTCCTGGGCGGCCGGGTGGCCCGGGCCCAGTCTTCCGTGGAGCTGAAATACCTCTTCTACAACGAATCCGATGGGCGCACCCGCGTGCAGAACCCAACCTTCCTGCTGCACCAGGATCTGGGCGAGGCGCTGGGTCAGATCGACCTTCTGCTCTCCCACGACAGCATCTCGGGCGCTTCGCCCACGGGTGGATATCCGACCTTGAATGTCACCACGACCACGTCGGCCTCGGGCAACACCACCACCAATGCCGCCGGCCGCATTCCCATGGTCCAGTACATGGACGAACGAAAATCCGGAGGACTCTCGTACAGCCGTCGCATCGGGGCCCATCTCCCCACGGTGGATCTTTCCCATTCCGTGGAGAAGGACTATGTCTCCACGAGTTTCGGCATCGCCGATGCCTGGACGCTGTTCCAGGGGCGCGGCACGCTTCACTACGGAATATCCCAATCAAATGACACCGTCGCCCCGGTCACCAGCACACTCCGGTCGCCCAAGAAAACCCTGGGCTTTTCCCTCGGCTGGACCTGGGTGCTCGGCGAGAACGACCTGCTGGATATCGGCGCCTCCCGGATGAGCCTCAAGGGTGATCTCACCGAGCCCTATCTCATCGTTCCCGTGGGCACGACCACGATGCCCGAGCTGCGGCCAGACACCCGGAAGCGGGATGCGCTCTTCATCAAACAAGGCCACTACTTCGAGTGGGATGGCGCCCTCAAGACCTTGTACCGCTTCTACCGGGACGACTGGGGCATCCGGGCCCACACCCTGGATTTTGTGTACGACCAGCACCTGGATGACAGCCTGATCCTGTCGCCGGAGATCCGTTTCTACACCCAGGGAGCGGCCTCGTTCTACGGCGCCCAGTTCAACAGTCCGCAGCCCTTCATGTCCGCGGACTACCGGCTGTCGGCCTTCAGCAGCGTCCAGCTGGGCTGCTCCGTGTCCATGGATCTCGCCGAGGGGCTGCGGGCGAGCCTGGGCGGGTCCTATCAGATCCAGCAGGGGCGGGACAAGCTGATGCCGCTGCACAGCGCTGCCACGGCTACTTCCCCAGCCATCTATGCCGGGCCCACGACCTCCGCCGCCGATGTGAACACCATGACCTTCACCCTGGGCCTGAAATGGCAGTTCTGACCGCGGCGGAGGGGCGCACCCTCTACACCACCCGCTTCGCCCTCATGGGCGGCGAGGCCGTGCTGCACTTCGTGGATGATCGGGGCAGGGAGGCGGCCACGAGGCTGACCCGCGAAGCCGTAGCCGAAGCTCGACGCATTGAGGCCAAGTTCTCCCGCTACCGGCCCACCAGCTTGGTTTCGCAGATCAATGACGCGGCAGGTGAATGCCCCGTGGTGATCGACGATGAAACGGAGCTGCTGATCCGGGCGGCCCTGGAACTCACTGATCTCACCGAAGGGCGCTTCGATCCCACCATCGGCGTGCTGCGCCGGGTATGGAATTTCCGGGAAGGCGTGATTCCCTCCGAAGCCTCCCTCCAGGCCCTGCTCCCGAAGGTGGATGCGGGCGCGGTGAGCCTGCGCTATGGCACGGTCCAGCTGGCCCGGGAGGGCATGGAGCTGGATCTGGGTGGAGTTGGCAAGGAATACGCTGCAGATCGGGTGGCGGAACTGCTCAAGGAAAGCGGGGTCGAGTCGGCCCTGGTGAACTTCCTGGGTGACGTGCGCACCGTGGGCAGGCGCGGCGATGGCAGGCCTTGGGTCATCGGCGTCCAGGATCCCCGGGAGCCTGGCCGCTGCCGCTTCGCCATCCGGGCGCAGGCGGGCTGCGGCGTGGCCACTTCCGGCGACTACGAGCGGGGCTTCGAGCAGGATGGCATCCGCTATCACCACATTCTCGACGCCACCACGGGGCAACCCGCCCGGGGCATCGCGTCGGTCACGGTGATCGCACCCACGGCGTTCGAGGCGGGGCGCCTGTCCACGGCGGTCTTCCTCCTGGGACCCGAGCGGGGCTTGCGCCTGCTCGAAGCAGCACCTTCCGTGGAGGGGGCCATCATTACGGATAGGGGAGTGTTGCTCGCCACCACCGGCATGGCAGCCATCTCAAATCTTCCGGCCAGGTCGGCATGCGCCTGATCCGGCTGGCGCCACTGGCCCTCCTTGCCCTGCAGACTCAGGCTGCGGAAGGCTTCGACCCCGTGAAGGACATCGCCATCACTGTGCATGGGGGGATCCTCTCGGTGACGGTATCCCGGGGAGCGCACCTGAAAGTGCGAACCTTCAAGTGCGTCCTCGGCTCCCAAGGCGAGCTCAGCCTTGGTCCGCTTCCGCCCGCATCGGGTGTGGATGAAGCCGGTGATCCCATCTGGCGCGGCACGGTCCAGGTTCCCCTGGGAGGCGCGCAGCTTGAGGACCCCGCGAAGCTGACGGTGACCTATCAGCCCTGCACGGAAGGTCCGGAGGGCGTCTGCTACTTGCCGCAGAAGCGCAGGCTCTCCGTCGCCGCGAGCGAACTCAATCCCAGGCCGTGATCCCCGACGCATTGAAGGTGGGGAACTGATCCATGAGCGGCCGCGGGGGCGGCAGGAAGCGCACGTGGGCAAAGCCGGCGTGGTGCAGGGCCTTGTCCCAGCACTCCGGGGTCAGGAAACCATGGACGGGCCGCCATTCCCGATGCAGCTCCACCTCCGTGAAACTGCGGATGAAGTTGAAGAAGAACTCCAGATAGATCGGGTGGGTCAGATTGGGCTTCACGCATTCGCCGATGACGAGGCGCCCTCCGGGCCGCAGGTTCTCGCGGAGGTCCCGCAGGGTGGCTTCCAGGTCCCGGGCCACGTGCAGCACATTGATGCCGATGATGGCGTCCAGGCTGTGAGGTTCGATGCCTTGCCCGGTCAAGGGCCGGTTCAGGTCCAGGGGCTGGAAGTGGAGGGGAAGGCCCGGTGCCAGCTCTTTCAGCTCCCGCTGGGCGCGGCGCAGGAAGGCGGGGGCCACATCCGTGAACCGGTAGTCGCTGATGCGGGATAGCCAGCCTTCCTCGGCGCCACGCTGGGCAACCAATTGCGCGAAGGAACCGGCTCCAGCCCCCAGCTCAAGGAGCCGGGCCCCTTGCGGAAGGCCTTCCCGCAGGGCCAGCAAGGTGAGCAGGTTGTTGGGGAAATAGGCCAGGTTCTCATTGCGGAAATAGGCCAGCCAATGGGGGAACAAGGCGAGGTCAAAGAGCAGCCCTTCGCCGGCCTTGCCTTCGGTGAAGTAAGGGCGAATGTTGGAACGCACGCCATCCAGCAGGTCGAAGTTGGCCTGGTGTCCCGGTGCTTCGGCCTCGACCTTTTCCCGCAGGGCGGCCAGGTCCAGGTCGGGTTCACCGTTCAGGGTGAAGCGGTCTACCTCCCGGGTGAGCAGACCCTCATCGGCCAGGAAGGGGAGCATCCATAGCAGCGGTTTGCGCGCCTGCTCCGGCAGGTCCTCGCAGAGCCCATCCGGGGTGATGCCCTGCCGGAGGCATGGTTCCCAGCCCAGATCCAGGAGCAGCAGCAGGCAGGTCCGGGCGGTATAGAGTTCTGAAACCCGGTGCAGCACCTGGAGAGGGCGCGTGAACAAGGGGGCTATTTCGGGTCCCAGGGTACCCAGGAGTTCGAGGTCGGGTTGACCGACGATGGCTCCGATTTCACGGATCATCAGTCCATCATTTCGCTGATGCTTCGGCCGCCGTGGATCCTGAGGATGGCATCGCCGAAGAGGGCGGCGGTGGACAGCACCTTGAGGTTGTTCAGGGCCTTGGCCTTCTCGGGCGGGATGGGAATGCTGTCCGTGACCACCAGTTCGTCGAGACCCGCGGCATTGAGCGTCTCCACGGCATTGCCGGAGAACACGGGGTGGGTGACGCCCACGGAGACAGTGCGGGCGCCGAACTCCCGGAGAATGCGGGAGGCTTCCTTGATGGAACCGCCGGTGGCGATTTCGTCATCGTAGATGATCACGTCCTTGCCGTGGACATCGCCGATGAGAGCCACGCTCTGGGCCTTCTCAGAGTCGTCCGAGCGGCGCTTGTCGATGATGGCCATGGGCACTGCCAGTTTCTTGGCGAAGTGGCCGGCGAACTTGGCGGCGCCGGCATCCGTGGCGACGATGGCGGCGTTGGAGAGATCCTTGCCGCGGAAGTAGTTGATGAGGATGGGCGTACCCAGCAGCTGATCCGCGGGCTTGCGGAAGAACCCGAGGATCTGGGGCGCATGCAGCGTCATGGTCAGGACCCGGTCGGCACCGGCGGTTTCCAGCAAGTCGGCCACCAGACGGGCCGTGATGGAAATGCGCGCCTCGTCCTTCTTGTCGCTGCGGGCGTAGGGGAAGTAGGGCAGCACGGCCGTGATGCGGGCCGCAGACGCGAACTTGAGGGCGTCGATGAGGATGAGCATCTCCAGCAGGTTGTCGCTGACGGGCGAGCAGCTGGACTGGATCACGAAGACGTCCGCCTCGCGGACGTTCTCCTCGATCTTGATCTTGATGTTCTCGTTGGAAAACCGGGTGATCTTGAGCTTGCCCAGCGGCATGCCCATGTGGGTGGCGATGCCTCTCGCCAATTCCGGGTGGCTGCTCCCAGAAAACACTTTCATCTCGCCGAACATGGATCCCCCGATCGTGGTTCAAGTGTAGCCGACCAGTTGGACGGCGAAGGTCACATGGGGCGGGAACGGCCACCCTGAAGCCCTCTGGCGCCAGCAGGTCCTTCCCGCGGAAGAAAATTAGCCCCCAATTTCCGGGAGCGCTGACGACGGCCGTCCTCGTGTGCAATCCGGTGCGCTGGGTCGATTCCGGGTGGACAGGGTTGACGGCGGCAGGCAGGGGCCCCAAGTTGGCAGGCTGCCGTTTTTTACCGGCGTATCGTGTAAGGTGCTGTTCCGAAGCCCCGTTTTCCATGACCCTAGCCGCGGCCTGACCACGGAGTGTTCCTATGCGAATGAACGAGCCGGTCACCCAACGTGAAGTCCAATTCGACCCCGAGGAGGCCTTGATCTCCAAGACGGATCTCAAGGGCTTCATCACCTACGCCAACGAAGCCTTTGTCCAGGTGAGCGGGTTCACCCTGGGGGAACTCCTGGGGCAGCCCCATAACCTCGTGCGGCACCCGGACATGCCCTCCGAAGCTTTCCAGGACCTGTGGCAGACCATCCAGTCCGGGCGCCCCTGGACGGGGATCATCAAGAATCGCTGCAAGAATGGCGACCACTACTGGGTATTCGCGGACGTGACGCCGGTCAGGGAGGCCGGGCGCGTGGTGGGGTACATGTCCACCCGCGCGCGGCCCGAGCCGGCCGCCCGGGCCGAGGCTGAAGCCCGCTACCGGCGGCTGAAGCAGGGCCTGGGGGATCAGCCCGGCTGGGCTGAGCGTCTCCAGGGCATCCCCGTCTCGACACGTTTTCGCCTGCTCTTCCTCATTCAGGCGGCGGGCGCGCTGGGCTGCTTCATCTATGCCGGATTGACCCGGGAAGTCGATGTCCTGCTGGCTGGGCTGCTCTGGCTGGTCACGGCCGGAATCTCCTGGCGGGAGTCCCGGAGAGTTGTGAGCGCGTTGACGAACTTGACCAAGGCGATGGAGGGCTGCGATCTGCGCGTCCAGCTTCCGCAACAGGGCGCCCGGGAGCTGCGGGACATGGCCCACGCCTTCAATGTCCTGAACGGCCGGTTCCGCAGGGTGATCCGGAATCTGGCGTGGATCTCCAAGGGCATGGTGGACCAGAGCCTCACCCTGGGGAGCGCCATTGAGGAGCTGTCTGCGAGCCTCCATTCCATGGTCCAGAACAGCAAGAACCAGGAATCCTCCAGCGAAGTCATGGCCTCGGGCATGACGGAGATTGCCGCCAGCGTCTCCGAGATCGCCTCCAGCGCGCGGCTCATCGAGCATCAGGCGGAGGAAACGGACCAGGCCGCCGCCCGGGAGGAAAAGGCCGGGGAGGAACTCTCTACCGCGATGCATGGCATCCGGGAAGCCACCACGCAGATGGGGAAGGCCGTTACCGTAATTCATGAGATCGCCCGGCAGACCAACCTGCTGAGCCTGAACGCGGCCATCGAGGCGGCCAAAGCCGGGCATCAGGGCGCCGGGTTCGCGGTCGTGGCCGAGGAGGTGCGCAAGCTGGCGGAACGTTCCGCGGGGGCCGCCAAGGAAATCACCGACCTCATCGCCCAGTGCAACGAGACCGTGGAGGAAGGCAGCGAGCTGGTGGGCGTGGCGGTGGGGGAGGGCCGGAAGAGCCATGTCCTGGCCGACCGGCTCCTCGTCATGTCCCACGAGATCGAACATGCCACCGAGGAACAGACCACCGCCGCCCACGAAGTGGCCAAGCAAACGGACGCCATCCGCCTGGCCCTTGAAGGAGGCACCCATGCCACCGAGGAGATGAGCGCCGCCTCCACGGACATTGCCCGCATCAGCGTCCAGGTCCAGGCCTACTCCCAGCGTCTCGCTGACACGGTGAATCAATTCCAGGTGTAGGCCCGCCTCCCGGACGGTGGGCCTACACCTGGAATGGGTTTATTGCTCGTCGGCGCTGGGCCCGTAGATGGACGGAACGGGGACGTCCAGCAGGCGGAGGTAGACGGCGAGCTGGGCGCGGTGGTGAATCATGTGGTTCATGATGAAGCCGCGGTAGACGGCGATGCGGGGCATGGCGAACAGCACCTGACCGGCGTTCTTCAGGGTCCAGGTCACCCGGAAGTCCTCGTCGCACGCCTTGGACAACGATTCCAGCGCGCTCTCCACGCCTGCATCCAGCGTGCGCAGCAGTCCCTCGACGGTGGCGCTGGACTTGGGCTGCCGCGCCTGGGTTTCGGGCAGGCCGAAGTCCAGCTCGGTTTCGGTCATGGTGGTGGCGGCCCAGCCGGGTACCGCCACCAGGTGATTGGCCAGGTCCTGAAGGTTGAAAGACTTGGGGTGGGGCCGGAACTCCATGTGGTCCGCAGGGATGCGCACGATCACGCGGCGCAGAGTGGCCATTTCGTGTTCGAACTCCGGGAGGAGGGCTTGAGCGATGGGCATGGTGGCTCCTTGGTGAGAAGCCATCATGACGCAGGTCTACTGACAGACTAGACCCGGCCGCCGCCCACCCGCTCGATGTGCGCGCCCACGCCCTGGAGCTTCTTTTCCAGACCGGCGTAACCGCGATCCAGGTGGTAGATGCGGTCCACGACCGTCTCCCCGGCGGCCACCAGGCCCGCGATGACCAGGGCGGCGCTGGCGCGCAGATCCGTTGCCATGACGGTGCAACCCGTCAGGTTCGCGGGGCCGGCCACGATGGCCGTGTGGCCGTCCGTGCGCAGGTTGGCGCCCAGGCGCTCCAGCTCCATGGCGTGCTGGAAGCGGTTCTCGAAGATGCCCTCGTTGATGACGCTGATGCCGCAGGCCTGGGTCATGACGGCCATCACCTGGGCCTGCAGGTCCGTGGGGAAGCCGGGGAAGGGCAGGGTGGTGACGTCCTTGGAGCGCAGCTTCTGGCCACACTCGCGCTGGATGCGGAGCTGGCGGCCGTCCTGCCCCTCGCGTTCGGTGATGACGCAGCCCGAGCGCTCCAGCAGGTCCAGCAGGGCCCGCAGGTGCTCGGGCTCGCAGCGGTCCAGAACCACGTCTCCGCAGGCCGCGGCCACGGCGCACAGGTAGGTGCCCGCCTCGATGCGGTCGGGGATGACGGCGTGCTCGCAGCCGTGGAGCCGCTCAACGCCGGTGATGGTGAGGGTGCCCGTGCCGATGCCCTCGATCTGCGCGCCCATCTTGACGAGGAGCCGGGCCAGGTCGCCGATCTCCGGCTCCTGGGCGGCGTTGCGCAGGACCGTCGCGCCCTCCGCCAGGGCCGCGGCCATGAGGATGTTCTCGGTGGCGCCCACGCTCACCTT
>DATEZS010000064.1:0-115093 GCA_035255365.1 Geothrix sp. | reverse complement strand
GCCGTTGGCGATCATCCACTTCATGAGCGTGATGTTCGAGGTCATGTACTCGATGATCGGTTCCTTGTCCAAGCGCACGGTGCAGCCCGCGGCGCTTCTCTCGGCGGAGGCGTCCGTCAGCTCGAAGGCCTGCTCCACCTTCAGCTTGGGCAGGCCCTCGATCTCGAGGATGCGGCCGCTGAAGATGTTCTTCTTGCCCTTCTTCTCCACCGTCAACAGGCCCTGCTGGATGGCGTAGTAGGGGATGGCGTTCACCAGGTCGCGCAGGGTGACGCCGGGCTGCAGCTCACCCTTGAAGCGCACCAGCACGGATTCCGGCATGTCCAGGGGCATGACGCCCGTGGCGGCGGCGAAGGCCACCAGGCCCGAGCCCGCGGGGAAGGAGATGCCAATGGGGAAGCGGGTGTGGGAGTCGCCGCCGGTGCCGACGGTGTCCGGCAGCAGCAGGCGGTTCAGCCAGGAGTGGATGATGCCGTCCCCGGGCGCCAGGGAGACGCCGCCCCGGTGGGTGATGAAGGGCGGCAGCTCGCGGTGGTTCTTCACATCCACGGGCTTGGGGTAGGGCGCGGTGTGGCAGAAGGACTGCATCACCATGTCGGCGGAGAAGTGGAGGCAGGCCAGGTCCTTCAGCTCGTCGCGGGTCATGGGGCCCGTGGTGTCCTGGGAGCCCACGGTGGTCATCTTCGGCTCGCAATAGGTGCCGGGGCGGATGCCCTCGACGCCGCAGGCGCGGCCCACGATCTTCTGGGCCAGGGAGTAGCCCTTGCCGGTGTCGGGGGGCACGGCGGGCATGCGGAATGCGGTGGAGGGGGCCAGGCCCAGGGCCTTGCGTGCCCGGGCGGTGAGGCCCCGGCCGATGATGAGGGGGATGCGGCCGCCGGCCCGGACTTCGTCGAAGATGACTTCCGACTTGATCTTGAACTCGGCGATGACCTGGCCGTTCTTCAGGGCCTTGCCAGCGTAGGGACGCAGTTCGATGACATCGCCCATGTCCATGCCGTTCACATCCAGCTCGATGGGCAGGGCGCCGGAATCCTCCATGGTGTTGAAGAAGATGGGGGCGATCTTGGCCCCGAGGCAGACGCCGCCGAAGCGCTTGTTGGGCACGAAGGGGATGTCCTCGCCCGTGAACCAGAGCACGGAGTTGGTGGCGGACTTGCGGGAAGAACCGGTGCCCACCACATCGCCCACATAGGCCACCAGGTGGCCCTTGGCCCGAAGGGCAGCCAGCTGCTTGATGGGGCCGATCTTGCCGGGCTCATCGGCATCGATGCCCGGACGGGGGTTCTTCAGCATGGCCAAGGCGTGGAGCGGGATGTCCGGGCGGCTCCAGGCGTCCGGGGCCGGGGACAGGTCGTCCGTATTGGTCTCGCCGGTCACCTTGAAGACGGTGAGGGTGAGGCTCTGGGGCACTTCGGGGCGGCTGGTGAACCATTCGGCCTCGGCCCAGGAGGCCAGCACGGCCTTGGCATGGGCGTTTCCGGCATCGGCCTTGCGCTTCACGTCCTCGAAGGCGTCGAACACCAGCAGGGTCTTCTTCAGCCCCTCGGCGGCCAGTGCGCCCTCCTGGGCATCCTCCAGGAGGTCGATAAGGGGCTTCACGTTGAAGCCGCCGAGCATGGTGCCCAGCAGTTCCGTGGCCTTTTCGCGGGAGACCAGGGCGCACGTCTCGATGCCCTTGGCCACGCTGGCCAGGAAGCCCGCCTTCACCCGGGCGGCGTCGTCCACGCCCGCGGGAACCCGGTGCACGAGGAGATCCAGCAGAAAGGCCTCTTCGCCTTTGGGAGGATTGGCCAGTAGATCGATGAGGCTCTGGGTCTGGACTTCCGTCAGGGGTTCGGCCGGGATGCCCAGGGCGGCCCGTTCAGCGGCTTGTTGGCGATAGGCATCGAGCATGGTCATCTCCTCCGGGATGCGGTCAGGCGGCACAAAAGATCATTCTACATCCCACCTCGTGGTGATTGGAGGCACCTCCTAATTCAATCCCGGGGACGCTGGGGCCGATGAGGTGCCAAGGATTGTTCTTGGGGGAGCCTCTTGACCATCAAACGCGTCCGCGTGTCCGATCTCAGGCCCGGCATGTTCGTGCATGATCTCGACTGCGGCTGGCTGCATCATGGTTTCCTTCGCCAGCAGTTCCCCATCAGGGACGGGGAGGTGATCCAGAAGATGAAGCGCCAGGGCCTGGAACTGATCTACATCGATACGGGCAAGGGGGACGATGTCCCCGATGCGGTCACCCAGGCTGAGATCCGGGAGGACGTGGACCGCCGCCTCCAGGTTACGGCCGAAGCCGGCCCCACGGTGACGCCCAAGCGCGTTTCCCACCAGGAGGAAGCCATCGCCGCCAAGCTCATCGTGAGCGATGGCCTGCGCGTGGTGGACAGCATGCTGGAGGACGTGCGGATCGGCCGCCAGGTGAACATCGCGCGGGCCGAGCCCCTGGTGCGGGAGATCAACGCCTCGGTTCTGCGCAATCCCGGCGCCCTGATCAGCCTCTGTCGGATCAAGCAGGCGGATACCTACACCTTCCAGCATTGCGTGAGCATCTGCACCCTGCTCATCGCGTTCAGCCATGCCCTGGGCATGGATGCCGCCACCGTGGAGGAGGCGGGCATGGGCGGGCTTCTCCACGACCTGGGGAAGACCAAGGTTCCCCTGGAAATCCTCAACAAGCCCGGCCGCCTCACGGAAGACGAATACACCATCATGAAGACCCACGCGGCCTTCAGCCGGGATCTGCTGGTGGGGGTGCCCGGGGTGTCCGAGCTGGCCATCCGAATCGCCAGCGAACACCACGAGAAGATCGGCGGAGGGGGCTATCCCAGGGGCATCGTGGGAGAGGAGATCTCCCAGATCGGCCGCATGGCCGCCATCGTGGACATCTATGACGCGCTGTCCTCGAACCGGGTGTACCACAAGGGCATGGAGCCCTCCTATGCCCTGAAGAAGTTGCTGGAATGGAGCGGAACCCATCTCGACGGGGATCTGGTCCAGCTGTTCATCCGCACCCTCGGCATCTACCCGGTGGGTTCGCTGGTGCGCCTCAGCGGGGGGCGTCTCGCCGTGGTCGCGGAGCAGGGGGAGGATCTGCTTCGCCCCGTCGTGCGCGTGATCTTCGATACGGACCTGAACATCGGCCTGCAGCCGAGCGAACTGCACCTCGATCAGTCCGTCGAGCAGATCGAATCCTACGAGGACCCCGTCGATTGGGGACTCAAGCCGGAGGACTACCTGGGCTGATGCCTAGTAACCTGCCGCCTGCCCGTCCTTTCGGGATTCGCTGGCTCCGAAGTAGACCTTCAGGTTGGGGTCCCAGCGGATGGCCTGATAGCCGCCGTAGCCGCCCAGCATCCAGCCGACGCCGTGGCCCATGTTCATCAGCTCCCGGACCGTCTCGTAGGGGAACCCGCTCTCCAGCTGGATCGTCCCGGGCAGCTTGCCTTTCTCGCCGGTGGGTTCCGGGGAACCGTCGTGGCTCATGCGGGGCGCATCGCCCGCTTCCTGGGCGTTCATGCCGAAATCCACGAGGTTCATGACGATCTGGGCGTGGCCGATGGGCTGGAACTCGCCGCCCATGACTCCATAGCTGAGGAAGGGCTGGCCATCCTTGGTGATGAAACCCGGAATGATGGTGTGGAAGGGGCGCTTGCCCGGGGCGTAGGTGTTGGCGTTGCCCTCCTCCAGGTTGAACAGCTCGCCCCGGTCCTGGAGGCAGAAGCCCAGGTCGCCGGGCGTCATGCCGCTGCCCATGCCCCGGTAGTTGCTCTGGATGAGGCTCACCATGTTGCCTTCGCCATCCGCCGTGGTGAGGTAGACGGTGTCGCCTTCCTTCAGTGGCGGGTGGCCCGCTTCCAGACGTCGCGAGGCGCGTTCCGGATTGATGAGAGCCCGGCGCTGGGCGGCGTAATCCTTTGAAAGCAGCCAGGCGAGGGGCACCTTCATGAAGGCCGCATCCGCGTAAAATCTGGCCCGATCCTCGAAGGCCAGCTTCTTGGCTTCGGTGAACAGGTGGACATGGCGGGGGCTGCCGAAGGGGATCCTGGAGAAATCGTAGCCCTCGAGGATGTTCAGCATCTGCAGCGCGGCGATGCCCTGGCCGTTGGGCGGAAGCTCCCACACGTCGTAGCCGCGGTAGTTCACGCTCACGGGCTCCACCCACTCCGAGTGGTGGGCGGCCAGGTCCTCATAGCTGAGGAAGCCGCCGTTGGCCTTCATGTAGGCAGCGATCTTCCGGGCGATCTCGCCCTTGTAGAAGGCGTCGCGGCCTTCCTTGGCAAGGAGTTCAAGGGTCCGGGCCAGGCGCGGATTGCGAAATATTTCGCCGCTCTGGGGCCCGCGCTTGCCGTCCACCGTGAAGGTTTCCAGGAAGCCCTGGAACTTGCCCAGCACGGGGACGCTGCGGTCCCAGTAGTAGGCGATGAGTTCAGAGACCGGGAAGCCCTCCTTGGCATAGCGGATGGCGGGGGCCAGCACCTGCGCCATGGGGAGCTTCCCGAACTGCTTGTGCAGCTCGAACCAGCCGTCCACGCAGCCCGGCACGCTCACGGGCAGGGGGCCTTGAGCAGGAATGTGCTTCAGGCCGAGCTGCTTGAAATGATCCAGGGTGAGGGACTTCGGCGAGCGCCCGCTGCCGTTGAGGCCGTGTAGCTTCTTCGTCCTGGCCTCCCACACCAGGGCGTAGAGGTCGCCGCCCATGCCGCTGCCCGTGGGCTCCATCAAGCCCAGGGCGGCGTCCGCGGCGATGGCCGCGTCCACGGCGGAGCCGCCCTGTTTGAGGATGTCCAGGGCGATCTGCGTCACCAGGGCCTGGCTGGTGCAGGCCATGCCGTGCTGGGCGGCCACTTCCGAGCGCGTGGCGAAGGCCCGGCCCGTGACCCGGTCGCCAGCATGTGCTGAGGAGAACAGGGCCGGAGCGAACCCGAGCAGCAAAGTCAGGGCGATCGACGGATGGCGCATGGCGGGCTCCGGAACGGGTCCAGTGTAGGACCAGGGTCGGAACCCGGGAGCCCTATCCAGCATGGGATTTCTGATTGGAAGCCAGGCCTAGGTTTTCTGAATGGCCGCGGCGAAACCCTCCAGGGCCCGGTAATAAGGGTCGATGCTGGGGATGAAGTGGCGCTCTCCGGCGGCGTGGGGGCCGATGCCCGTCTGGCCCCAGACCACGGCCTGGCCGCCGGGGGCGAATCTGGCCGAGGTGCCGGCCCCCTTGCGGCCCAGGCGGACGTCGCCCCCTGCGGCCTCGATGCCCGCGAGCAGGGCCTTGAGGTAGGGATTCTCCGGGTCGCAGGCCACGCCGGGTTCCCAGGCGGAAGGCAGGAACTCGAGCTGCCGCTCCGCAGCCAGGGCCTCGATCTCGGCACGCATGGCGGAGACGTCATCCTGGGGAATGGGGCGGATCTCCACGCCCAGGGAGCCGCGGTCCGGCGTGATGTTGTAGATGCCGGGCGTGCCCACCTGGATGTAGGCGAAGCGGGCCAGGGACTGCCAGCCATCGGCGGCCTTCAGGGTCAGGTGCTTGGCGAACAAGTCGCGCAGGGCCTCCCGGGCGCTCAGCAGCCGTTCGGTGAGATCGCTGCCGCCCGCCAGGCCGCTGTGCCCCCGGGTGCCGTGGGCCACCAGCTCGAAGCGCAGGACGCCGCGATTCTGGGTGCAGACCTCGCCCCAGAGCTCCGTGCCCTTTTCGCCAGTGCGCTCGCCGGCGATGAAGAAGGCAGGTTCGTAGTTCCATTCCTCTTTCAGCACATGGAGCACGTGGGGCGTGCCCATGGGCTCCAGCTCGCCGTTCTCCTCGTTGCCCACCAGCAGCAGGTTCACGGGGGGGTAGGGCGCGCCCTTCTGGAGGGCGTCCTTCATCCACACCAGGTAGGTGGAAACCACGGTCTTCATGTCGGCGGCGCCCCGGCCCCAAAGGTAGTCGCCCTCGATTTTCGGCTCGAACTGGCTGTCGTCGGGCTCGGGCTCCACCACGTCGAAGTGGCCGCAGAGCATGGCCGGAGCCTTCTCGCCGCCGGGGAAATGGGCCAGCAGGGCGGGGAAGGGGCCGTCGTTGAAGGTGCGCACGGGGATGCCGTGGTTCCGCAGGTAGTCGTAGATGAGAGTGGCGGCCCGCTGGACTTCCGGCAGCCGTTCCTCGGGGCAGGCGGTGACGCTGGGGATGCGGATGAGCCGCTGGGCCTTGGCCAGGATTTCGGAAGTCTTGTCCGCGTAAGCGGGCTCCACCAGGCTGGCGGCGGAGGGCCGGAAGCGGATGGGCACCTGGGGATCCAGATGCACTTCGTCCCTGGCCCGCTCCACGAAATCCTGGAGCTTGGCGTCCTCGCCCTGCAGGTCCGCGGGGTGGGACAGCAGCGCTTCCACTTCCTGCCGGACCTGGGCCTGGCGGGCTTCGGCCAGTCCCACCAGCAGTTCCGGGGGGACGATGTCCGAGGTTCCCAGCTTGGCCTTCAGCCCCTGGCGGATGCGTTCCGCCGTGCTGGGAGCGCCCGCCGCCATGGCGCGCAGGGGTTCGAGGTCATCCCACATGTCCAGTGCTTCGGCCAGGGGGCGCAGCTCGGTCAGGATCCAGTCCAGGAAGGCGCGCATGGCCACGGGCTTGGCGGTGAGCGGGTCGTCGATGACGGCGCGGAGCCCTTCCCGGGCGGCCAGGTCCTCGTTGCGCCGGGCGCGGGTGATGTCCTCGGCGTCGTAGCGGAAGGCCCGGGCGAAGTCGGGATCCCCGTAGAACCGGAGCAGCAGCAGGTGCTTCAGGGTGAGGTTGGCCACATCCAGCTCGATCTTGTGGCCGGGATCGTCGGTGCGGACTTCCACGCGGGCCATGGGCAGGTCGATGCGGGCAAAGAGGTTCTGCCGCTCGATCTGGGCGGCCATATCCTCCACGTTGGGGGCGGAGCCGGACGTGAACAGGCCGCGGGCATAGATGTCGTGGAGCTGGTCGCTGGTGACCTGGATGAGGCGTTCCACCGGCTCCGCCTGGGAGCGGGCGCGCACGGGGATCCAGTTGTTGTTGCCGAAGCGGACGCCGCGCCGCACGAGGTCATAGGACAGGCGCAGGTAGTCCGCGTGGCTGCGGTTCAGGTCCGGCACATCGAGGGCGGGGGGGTTGGGGAAGGTGAGGTTCCGCACGGATTCATAAGGCGTGAGCCGCACCACGGGCTTGCCGTTCTCCTCGCCGGCCTGGAGCGGCGTGCTGGCGCTGGTGGCGATGAAGAGCGCCGCGAAGGCGCGCATGAGCCGGGTGCCGGTGATATAGACCTGGTTCTTGTAGTCGTCCAGGTGGCGGTCGCCGCGCTCGGCGGCGGGCAGGTGCATGAAGTCCCAGGCCAGCATGGGCTCGGGCAGGCTCAGGTTGGAGTGGGTGCCCGCCGTGGCCAGTTCCGTGCCGTACATTTCGACGCAGCGCTGGAGGTAGCGGCGCTTGGCCAGGTGCCAGGATTCCGGCACGCAATCGGGGCCGATCTCGGGGAGCACCAGGAGGTTGCCGTGCCAGTAGTAGAGGGGCTCACCGAAGGACTGCCCCGCCTTGTGGAGGGCGTTGATGAGGGCCGCCTCCAGCAGCCGCCCCTCGTACACTGCGCCCCGGGGCGTGTGGTAGGGCTTGGTGACCCACTCGATCATCCAGTGGAAGACCTCGAGCTGGTGGTATTCCTCGGTCCAGGGCGAGAGCACCCTGGAACGCAGGTGGTCCACGAAGGACATGCGATCCGGCCCGGTGCCCACGGTGAGCAGAGGGCGGAACTGCGGATCCATGAGGTTCCACTCCAGCTCCAGCCCGCAGAGGCCGCCGGAAGGGCGCCCCTCCAGCGCCGTCTTGCGCGCCAGCTGGAACTTCTCGACGAAGGCGTTCAGGTCAAACACGGGTGCTCCGGGTCAGATAGCAAAAAAACAACTGATAACCACCAAGGCACCCAGAAAAGAAGAAGATGCATTTGCAGTTCTTGGTGTCTTGGCGTCTTGGTGGTGAATCTTTTTCAGTTTTGAAGAGATGCGAGTGCTTCGACCAACCGTTCCGCCGCGCCCTGGGTGCGTTCCACGGGGGTGGCGTAGGAGAAGCGGATCCAGTCCGCGCCGTAGGGGCTGAAGAAGGCGCCGGGCACCACGGCCACGCCGTGGTTCTCGGCGAAGTGCTGGCCCAGGGGTTCGGAATCGGCCCAGCCCTTGGCTTTCAGGCCCTCGGCGACATTGATGAAGGCGTAGTAGCCCTGGCCGATGATGTGGGTGAGGCCTTGCGCCTTCAGGAAACCGCGGATCCAGGCCCGGCTTTCGCGGCAGGGCCCGACGATGGGCGCGGCGGCCACCTGGAGGCCCTTCTCGTAGGCGGCCATGGCCACGGCGAGGCTGAAGAAGGAGGGAATCACCGTGTGGGAGGCCTGGGCCACGATGGTCTTCACCACCTCGGCATCGGCCAGCAGGTGGCAGTTGCGGATGTTCGAACCGCCGAGGCTCTTGGTGATGCCGTCCAGCACCATCAGGCGCTTGCGCAGGGCGGGCTCGAAGGCGCGCAGCAGCACATTCACATCGTAGGGTTCGTCATCGCCCACCGCGTGGTACATCCAGTCGAAGAGCACGAAGGCCACGCCCGCTTCCAGGGCGGTGCGGGCCAGCTCGATCTGGCGCTGCAGGGTGAGCGTCTGGCCCGTGGGGTTGTCGGGACTGGTGATGACGAGGCCCGCGATCTTGCGGCCGGTCTTGGCGGCCTCGCTCACGCAGGCGCGGATGCCGGCTTCCGAATAGGCCCAGCCTTCCTCGGCGCGGCCCGGGGCCCACATGACGTTGGCGCCGATGCCGTAGGGACCCCAGTTGTAGCTGATCCAGGGCACTCGGCTCACCACGACCACGTCGCCCTCGCGGCCATGGCCCAGGGCCAGCATGGCCTGGTAAGCCTTCTGGAGGCCGTCGCGACCGCCCTGGGTGCCGATGACATTGGCGGTGCCCCAGCCGGTGTCCGGCGCCAGCTTCCAGTAGGATTCGGCGACGATCTTGCGGTAGGCCTCGGTGCCGAAGGGCATGTCGTAGGCGGTGCCATGCTGCTTCTGCAGTTCGAAGGCGCGGTCCAGCAGGGCCTCGGGCACGCCCGGCAGTGAAGCGCCGCCATCGCCCTGACTGGCGTCGAAGACGGGCACGCCGGGCTGCTTCTCCTGGAACACCTTCAGGGATTTGTTGATGAGGAACATGCGCGAGGCAGGGATCGGCGCCAGCCGACCCAGGTGATCGCTCACTGGAACGAGGTTCGCCTCAGGTACGGCGAAGGCCGGGATTTCGGGCGGGAGCAGAGCAGTCACGGAACCTCCAGGTGCGGGCAGAACGCAGGTGGGCCGATATGAAAAGGTCGTCCCCGCGAAAGCGCAAGGACGACAAGCTTTTTTCCAGGATACCAGTCCCCTTGCCATCGCCATCTCCGGGATTTGGCGGGAGGCGTTTCGGCTCCATAGATTTTGACGGTGTGTTCAATTGCCGATGCCGTAATCGTCTGCCGGGGGAGGCTGCGCCGGTCTGAGTCAAACCGGCGATGATGCCGCTTTCAGCGCCTCCCAGAGTGCCTCGACATGCTTTCCCTCGGTGCTTTCGGCGCCGATGCCGACCCGCAGCATCAGCTTGCCCTTGAGCAGAAAGGGCATGAGCCAGGCTTTGCCTCCTGCTTTGTTCTGGTCGTGGTTCGGTGCCTGCACTGCGCGAGGATTTGCCCACCTCCACCTCGATTGGGTTGCAGTTGCCCTGGACTGATCCGTCTGGAGCTTCAATCAAGCGGCTATGAAGCAGGCTTTATAGGTGGCTGATTTTATTGACCGCTTTATCTTGTATTAAAATTGATCCATATGTAGACTCCCCAGCAGATTTCCCAAACTGGAGGCGCTATGCGCGGCCTTCCCCGCCTCGCTGGACTGCTTGCGCTGGGATGCGTGAGCCCCGGAAGTGTTCTGGCGCAAACCACCACCACCGGGGGCATCCTCGGAGCGGTCAGGGATGAACGCGGCCAGCCCGTTGCCGACGCCCTGGTGACGGCTGCTTCTTCGCAGGTCACCCGGATCACCGTCACCAAGGGCGACGGAAGCTACAGCCTCGGTCTGCTGAACCCAGGCCCGTGGATCTTGAAGGTGACCAAGGCCGGTATGACCGCGCCTTCCCAGGAAGTGCTGGTTTACGTGGACTCCAGATTGACGGCCAACTTCCGCATGGCGCTGAATGCAGCCATGGAAGTGACGGTGATGGGCAACGCCGAGCTTGTGGATGTGACCACCACCAGCCTGGGACAGCAGATGACCCTGGACCAGGTCGCCGCGCTGCCAAAGTCCCGGGATGTCACCGATCTGGCCTCCTTCACGGCCGGGGTGAACGCCGACCCGGTCTTCAGCGACCCGGTGGTCAGCGGTGCCTCCGGCGCCGAGAACCAGTACGTGCTCGACGGCCTGGCGACCAACGACTACCGGGTGGGATTCCAGGGCACCCGGATGAAGACCGAATTCATCGATCAGCTGGATGTGCAGACTGCCGGCATCAAGCCTGAGTACTCGGCGCTGGGCGGGGTGGTGATCGCCCTTACCAAGTCCGGAAGCAACCAGGCCCGTGGAAGCGCCTGGGCTACCTGGGATCCGACTGGCATGCAGTCGGCTCCCAAGCAAACGTTCTACGCCCAGGAAGCGCCCTCGGACAGCCGCTACGATCTGGGCTTCGAGCTGGGTGGTCCGCTGGTGAAGGACCGCCTGTTCTATTTCGTCGGACTGGATGGCCAGTGGAGCCTGGGCCAGCGCCCCGCCCCCAACTACGACCCCGGGCTGGTGGGCTCACGCCCCTCCACCACCGAGTCCCAGGTCGTGGCGAAGCTCAATGGCTTCCTCACCCCGGAAACCCAGGTCACCCTGTTCCTGGACTACTGGGTGCAGCGCTTCTCCCAGACCCACAGCTACTGGCTCTACGGCACAGAGGAGAACGGCTACGTCCGGCCGAAGCGGACCTTCAACGCCAGCCTGTCCCTCGACTGGACGCCGACCCCGGCCTTCTACCTGTCCGCCAAGGTCGGCATGGCCGACAACTGGCGGAGGCAGGAACCGACCGACACCACCACGCAGGTTCTCAGCGATGCCTACTACTATGTGGGCGGGCCTGGCGCCATCGCCCACCCAGAGTGGGCCGGGCTTGACTATTGGTCCGGTGGCTGGGGCGCCTACACGCTGCAGAACGAAGGCAAGTCCACGCAGGCCAAGGTGGACTTGAGCTGGAGTACGGGGATGCACACGGTCAAGGGCGGCCTGAGCTGGACCGACGCCCGGTACCTGAGCCGCAGCGGGATCTCCGGGCCGCCGAATCCCCTCAGTTCCAATGGCCGCTACCCCCTTGAATACCACGTGGATTCCCTGCAGCGGTTCTCCACCTGGGAATACCACGGGGATGCCACTTTGCGAACGATCTACGGCGCGGCCTACCTGCAGGACACCTGGGAGGCCTCCCCGGGGCTGCGCCTGTTCTACGGCGCGCGCCAGGAGGTGCAGGACCTGCGGGACATGGACGGGAGGAGTTTCCTGAGGTTCAACGGCCTGCGGTACCTGCAGCCGCGCCTCGGCATGGTCTGGGACGTGAGCCGGGACAGCCGCACCAAGGTTTCCGCTAGCTACGCCGTCTACTACGAGGCCATCCCCCAGCTGGTCAGCACCTGCTTCGCCAACTTCGTGAGCATCAAGCGACGCTGGCCCGCCACTGCCTACGACTACAACAATGGCGACCCCATCATCACCGATCCGGCCGGCTTCACCCGCATCTGGGACTACGCCACGCCGTTCACTTACGATCCCATCGCCGAGGGCACCCGCCTGCCGCAGCGCAAGGAGTTCACCGCCGCGGTCGAGCGAACCTTCGCCAGCGGCTGGACCCTGGGTCTGCACGCCAAGTGGCGGCGCATGATCCACATCATCGAGGATTCAGTGCTCACCGACGCGCAGGGCAACCCCTACGACTCGGGCGCTGCCATCACCTTCGATGCCACTGGCCAGCCGATCGCCTGGGGGGGGCAGGCGATCCTGTGGAATCCCGGGCCCCACGCGGCCTGGATCGCCCGCGATGTCGCCACCAGCCTGAATCCCGGCCAGCGCTTCGTGGTGGACCAGACCCTCTTCCCGGAGGCCTGGAACCGCTACCGGGCATTGGACATTACCGCCGTCCGAAAGACCGCGCGGGACTACCTGTCCTTCAGCTACACCTTGTCCAGGCTGGACGGCAACTACGAGGGCCTGGTGCAGAACTCCAACCACCAGGCCGCACCCAACGCCGGGGCTGCCTTCGACGCCTATCCCTACGTGGGCGAGGGTCTGCTCAGTCTGGACCGCACCCATGTCGTGAAGCTGCAGGCCTCGCGGCGCCTGGCCGTACTGGGACGGGACCTGAACCTGGGCTTCGCGTACGTCTACCAGAGCGGCACACCGCTCAGCCGGATGGACGCCAGCAACGACATTCTCGGCTACGGTGGCGCCACCTTCCCCGGGGGCAAGCGCGGCAACCATGGCCGCACACCCGCCACCCACAATTTGGATCTCCATGCCGACTGGGTCTGGCCCCTGCTGGGCAAGGCGAAACTCTCCCCCACTGTGGATGTGTTCAATGCCTTCAACAGCCGCCGGCCCCTGGAGTTCGACGAAGTCGCGGATCGTGGCGACCTCGGCGGACCCAACCCCACCTACGGGCTGCCCACCACCTGGCAGCAGGGGCGCCGCTGGCGCTTCGGGGTGAAGGTGGTCTGGTGACCTGATGCAGGATTGGCCTGCCCGGCCGAAGGCGAAAGCATTCTCCTAATCGAGCGGCTTGATCAGGGCCTTGAAGGGGGGGTAGCCAAGGAACTTGCAGAAGGCGGGGTCGTGGTCCATGACTTGGGAGAAGTTCGCGCCATCCGCCATGGCCAGTCGGAGGAGTTCGACCACGCGCTCCTTCTCCCCGAGCGAGGCCAGGACGCAGGCGCGCTCGAACGGATGGCCCGGCGTCTCGCCCGGCTGTGAGGGCAGGGCGGCCAGCTGGGCCTCGATCGCCCGCGCCTTGGCGATTTCACCGAGTTCCGCCAGGAGCATGCCGCGGTCGGAAAGCGGGTCCGGGTTGGCGGGATCTTTGGCGAGCCGCGCGTCCACCAGGGCCAAGGCCTCCCTTTGCCGCCCCAGGATCCGCAGCATGGCCACGGTGGAGCCGTAGAGCCTAGGATCCGACATCGGGGGATGGTGCTCGAGGAACCGCATGGCCCAGCGTCGCCCTTCCTCTTCCCGGCCATGAGCCCGGAATTCCCACGCGGCATCCGCCTCCAGGGACGGGGAAGTAGGTACCCCCCGGCTCGGCTTGATGAGGCCACCGTCCGCCACCGCCTGCTCCACCTCCGCGATCCGGCCCATGGCCGCGAGCGCCCGGACTTCACGCGAGCGGAACTGATTGTTGTCCGGCACCACCTGCAGGCCCTTTTGGGCCAGCTTGAGCTCGTCTGCAAACTCCCCCTGCTGATGCAGGATTCTGCCCAATGGCAGGGCGACCCAGCCGGCGAACCAGCCCTTCCAGTGCATCGAGGCATCCAGAATCGGTCGCAGCTCCCGGAGCGCGCTGCCCTCGCGATGCATGCGCAGGTACGTGGTGCCCAGCAGGTAGTGCAGAGTCTCGTGGTCGCCACAGGATTCCCGGGCGTCCAGCAGGGCCTTGGCACCTTCCGCCAACCGTTTCTCCGACATGGCCCGGAAGTAGCGCAGGTAGCACCGCTCGCCGAAGGTGTAGCTGGCGCTGCGGGGTTCGACCGCATCGAGCAGGGCCTTCGCCTCCTCCCCTCGGCGGGTCCCTGCGGTGTAGGTGAGCAGGGTGAAAATGGCGTCGAATCCGTCGGGATCGCCCTGCAGGAGCCTGCGCAGCCCTGCCAGCGTTCCTTCGGGATCCGAATTGAACTGCTCGTAGTATTTCCCCGCCTGCAGCCACGTGTCCAGGCGCGGCGCGCGCCAGGTGCCGAATCGGGCGCCGTTGTTGTCGCAGAGGCAGACGGCCACGGCTCCGGCCAGATACTGGCGGAGTTCCTTCAGCGCGGCCGTCGGGTCATCCGCCGGCGCCTTCCAGGGCCCCAGGGTATAGATGGTGGTGCCTTCCCAGGGGTCCTCCAGTCGTGCCTGGAACACCAGGTCCCGACCGCGTTGCGCGTAGCTGCCCGTGGCTACCAACCGAGCGCGAGTGATTTTTGCCAGGTGGAGCGCATCGCTGCCCCCCGGGCTTGCCGCCAGCTTAAGGTCCTCCACCCTTTCCAGGTCCTGGTGAACCAGGTCTGCGGCCTGCTGGCCCAGGTCCTCCAGGGTTGGATCCCCGGTCCGGTTTTCCAATGGCAGAATCAGGGCCGTTCGCGCGTCCCACGGTGGCGTGGTGGGCCGCCAGGGGTGCCGCCAAAGGAGGAGCCCCATGGTTGCGGCCAGGGTGACGCCGGCGGCGGCTAGAACGATCCGGCGCCGTATCCACCGAATCGCCTGACGCGTGCTCGCGGGCCTGCGCCTCGGAGCGATCGTGCCGGTCTCCACAGCCGCCAGCGCTGCCGCCAACTCTCCACCGTCCTCGTAGCGCCCGGAAGGGTTCTTGGCCAGACAGGTCCACAGGACCTGCTCCAGGGCTGGCGCGACATGCAACTCGGGCTCCAGGGGCTCAGGCTCCTCCTTGAGGATTGCGTTCAGGGTCTCCACTGCCGAAGCGCCCCGGAACGGTCGCTTGCCCGAGAACATCTCCCACAGCATCACGCCTAGGGTGAACACGTCGCTGCGCGGGTCAACCGGCTCCCCCCGCACCTGCTCCGGGCTCATGTAGCCTACCGTTCCCAGCACCTGCCCTTCCGCCGTGTCCAAACCTGCCAGGCTTTGCGTCTCATCCAGGCTCCCGGTCAGCCACTTCGCCTTTTTCGCCAGGCCGAAGTCCAGGATCTTCACCCTCCCGTCCGCGGTCAGAAACACGTTCTCCGGCTTCAGGTCTCGATGCACGATGCCCTTGCTGTGCGCCGCTGCCAGTCCTCGGGACACTTCCTGGGCGATCCAGGCCGCCTCGCCCACAGGAATGGGCCCCGACTCCATTCGTGCACGCAGGCTCGAGCCCTGAAGCAGTTCCATGACAAGGTAGGGGTACCCGTCCTGTTCCCCGAGGTCATGCACGGTCACCAGATTCGGGTGGTTCAGCCCGCCCGCGACCCGGGCTTCCCGCTGAAACAGGCGGAGGCGGTCCGTGTCCAATACGAAGGCTGGCGGAAGCACTTTGACCGCCACCTCCCGGCGCAGCTTGGAGTCCCGGGCTCGGTAAACCTCGCCCATGCCACCCGCGCCGATAAGCGAGAGAACCTCGTATTGACCCAGCTTTGATCCTGGACTCAGGGTCATGATTCACCCGGACGCGTGAGGTTTCAGCCACGATATCACGACCATCAAGGTGTCAATCATCCGGCCGTGGATTCGAACCTTTGTCTCCTCCCGGAGGATCGAATCCTGAATCGCTGCGAGCAGGGCGCTTTGGCCGAGAGCGGTTGTCGGCGGGGAGACCTCCCCGGCCCAGGGATCCCGCAGGTTTTCGGAGCCAGAGTCTTGGGTAGGCCACGGCCTCGGACCCACTGGATCAGCCGCTCAAGTGAGCAGAGGAAGAGCGCCTCGGGCAGATCGGGATCCGATCTATTGCGCGGCCAGGTTCAGCGCCTCCCAGAGTGCCTCGACATGCTTTCGCTCGGTGCTTTCGGCGCCGATGCTCACCCGCAGCATCTGCTTGCCCTTGAGCACGGAGGGGGTGAGATAGGCCTTGCCGCCTTCGTTGATGCGGCGGGCGATCGCGAGGTTGTGCGCCGCGAGGGCCGCTTCATCGAGGCCCGGCTGCAGGTGGCGGATGCACACGGTCTGGAGCGGAACGGGGGCCAGGCGTTCCCAGTCGGGAGCCCCGTCCACCTTCGCCTTGAGCCACTGGGCGTTCTCCAGGTCGCGGCGCAGGCGGGCCTGCAGGCCCTCGACCCCCACGTCCATCAGGTAGAACCAGAGCTTGAGGGCCCGGAAGCGGCGGCCCAGCTGGATGTGCCAGTCGCGGAAATTGCTCACCTGGCCGTCCAGGGCGGTGCGCAGGTAGCTGGGGTTGGTGCTCATGACCCGGATGAGGTGCTGGGGATCGCGCACGAAGTAGGCGCTGAGATCGAAGCCCACGCCCATCCACTTGTGGGGGTTGAAGACCAGGCTGTCCGCGCGCTCGACGCCCTCCCACATCCAGCGGCATTCGGGCAACACCATGGCCGTGCCCGCCAGGGCGGCGTCCACGTGGAGCCACATGCCGTGCTTTTCCGCGAGGTCGGCCAGGGCGGCCACGGGATCCAGGGCCGTGGTGCCCGTGGTGCCTACGGCGGCGACGAGGGCGCAGGGCCGCAGGCCGATTTCCAGGTCCTTCTCGATGGCGTCCTGCAGCAGGTCCAGGCGGATGGCGTGGTTTTCATCAGTGGGAACGAGGCGCAGGAAGCTGCGACCGAAGCCCGCCAGCAGGGCCGCCTTCTCGATGGAGCTGTGGCCCTGGTCCGACGCGTAGACCACCAGGGGCGCTTCGCCGCTCTGGAGGCCCTCGTCGTTCTGGGAGTAGTTCGATACCTTCTCCCGGGCGCATAGCAGGGCCGTGAAGGTGGCGGTGCTGGCCGTGTCGTGGATGACGCCGGTGAAGGCGGGGCTCAGACCCACCATCTGGCGCAGCCAGTCCATGACCACTTCTTCCACTTCCGTGGCGGCGGGGCTGGTCTGCCAACTCATGCCCTGGGCGCCGAGGCCGGAAGCGGCAAGGTCGCCGAGGATCGAGCTGTAACTGGTGTTGCTGGGGAAGTAGGCGAAAAAGGATGGATGGTTCCAATGGGTGATGCCGGGCAGGACATCCCGGTCCAGGGCCGCCAGGGCCTGGGCCATGCGCCCCCCGTGCTGGGGCGGATGGTTCGGGAAGGCGGCGCGGATCTCGCCCGGCTGGGCCGGGCTCATGACGGGGAGGCGCTCGATGTTCTCGCGGTAATCCGCGATCCAATCCACGAGCTGGTAACCGAGGCGGCGGAATTCGTTGGCGTCCATGCCCTTAGTTTGGCCTGAATTCGGTGGCCTAGGGCTACCCCGGACTTCAGCTCAGCTTCAAACTCACGACGGTCTTGCTCTGGCCACGTTCCCCGCCACCGGAGCCGCTGCTCTCCCTGGCGTGATGGATGACCACCAGCCGGTTGCCGGACCGGGCGAAGTGGAAGATCTCCTGTTCCTGCTGCTCGAAGCTGATGACGAGCAGGGCGCGGCCCTTCATGTGCATCTGGGTTTCCGCGGCCAGGGGCAGGCCATCGGCGCCGATCCAGACCTTGGCGGATGCCTCGAGTTCCTTGACGTATTTCTGATCCTGCTTGGACAGCTTGGGCGTGATCTTGAAGCGGAGCAGTTTGGCGGGTTTTCCCTGCCAGGCTTCGCTCTTCTCCTCTACCAGCAGGCCCTGCTCCAGGGTCCGGAGCAATTCCTGGGCGCCATTGAGGTAGTCGCTCACCGCCACGGCCTTGAGCCCTTCGATGGCGCGCCGGGTGGAGGCCTTCTGTTCCGGGTCCTTGGCCTGGGCCTGGGCTTCCTGGATCGCGGTCTGGATGAGCGCCCGGCTCCAGGACATGCGCAGGCCCTGGGGGCCGTCCTCCACGAAGGAGTTGGCCTTGCCTTCGGTGATGACGGGCTTCTTCTCGTCGCCTTGCTTGCTCCAGAACTGATAGTCCACGCTGGCCTTGACGGGCTCCTGGCCATTCAGATGGGAAAGCGTGGTCTTGAGGTCCGCCAGGGAATCGGCCCGCAAGAGGCCTCCGGCGAGGAGAAGGGCGAGTAGTCGAAGGTTCATGGGGACTCCAGGTTCAAGCAGGGATGCCTCGGGCGAAGAAAAGGATTCCAAATGGTGCATCAAGATGGCAAAAGATGACCTTGCCATCTTTGATCGCTGGGGATCATGCAGCGATTGCTCTACTCGTAGCGGAGGGCCTCGATGGGATCCTGCTTGGCTGCCTTTAGTGCGGGCCACAGCCCGAACACCAACCCCACCGCCGTGCTCACGCCGAACCCCAGCACGATGCTCCACAGGGGCGCCGCGGCGGGGAATTCAAAGGCCAGGCGCACCACCAGGGCGATGCCGAGGCCCGCGGCGATGCCGATGGCGCCGCCCACGCCGGTGAGGCTCACGGCCTCCACCAGGAACTGCATGGCGATGTCCTTGCGGGTGGCGCCGAGAGCCTTGCGCACGCCGATCTCCCGGGTGCGCTCGGTGACGCTCACCAGCATGATGTTCATGACGCCCACGCCACCCACCAGCAGGGCGATGGCGGCGATGAGGATCATGGCCCCGGCGATCCCGCCGGTGATCTGCTGGAAGGACTTGAGCTGGGCCTCGCTGGTGAAGATGGCGAAGTCATTGGGCTGGTTGGCGCGGAGGCCGCGGCGGGCGCGCATGATGGCGACTTCCTGATCCATCATTTCGTACATTTTCTTGGGATCTTTCGGGATCGTGGCGATGTGGATGGTGTCGCCGGTCCCGTTCTTGACCTGAGGGAACAATTCATCGAAGGTGCTGATGGGAATGAGCAGGATGTTGTCCGCATCTCCGCCCAGGAAGCTGCCCTTCTTCTCGAGCAGGCCCACTACGCTGAAGCTGTTGCCGTTCACCAGCACGGTGCGGCCGATGGGATCCTTCTTCCCGAAGAGGGCGGTGGCCGTCTCGGGTCCGATGACGCAGGTCCGGGAAGCGTGGGTGATGTCCGCCTCCACCAGGAACCGGCCATCCTGGATGAAGCTGTTGTTGGCCGGGGCGTAGTCCGGATTGGTGCCCACGAAGGTGGGGCCATTGGCCTCGGTGCCTTCGGGCGTCTTGACGGTGAGGGAGGCACCTGCCGGGCCGAAGAGGTACCGCTCCTGGGAGACCGCCGCCGCCAGGGTCGAGGTGAGCTTGAGGGCTTCCGCATCCTCGATGGTGAGGTTGCGGCGGCGCTTCTGATCCTCGGGCAGGGGGCCGCCCCCGCCGAATCGCGCCTCGTATTTCTGGAACTGCACCAGGGTGGTCCCGAAGCTGCTGAAACTTTCGGTGACCGCGTTGTTGAAGCCCGAGACGAAGCTGACCATGGCGATGACGGTGGTGACGCCCGCCACGATGCCCAGGAGGGTGAGGAAGCTCCTCAGCTTCTGGGCGAACATGGCCCGCATGGCGAACCGGATGTTCTCCATCCCGATGCCCCTGAAACCGTCTCTCCGCCTGGCCATGTTCACTCCGCCCGGATGGCGTCGATGACGACGAGATTGGAGGCCCGGTAGGCCGGGAGGAACCCTGCGGCGAGGCCCACCAGGGTGCTGAGGAGAATGCCCGTGAGGACGATGCCCGGCGTGATCTGGGCGGGGAAGTTCGCCAGCACCCGGACCAGGAAGGCCCCCGCCGACCCTACCAGGACGCCGATGACCCCGCCTGCGGCCGACAACAGGGCGGCTTCCAGAAGGAACTGGCGGCGGATGTCGCGCTTCTTGGCGCCCAGGGCCATGCGGATGCCGATCTCCTGGGTGCGCTCGATGACGCTCACCAGCATGATGTTCATGATCACGATGCCACCCACGCCGAGACTGACGCTGGAAATGAGCGTGAGGAGCAGGAATGCGGCGCCGCTGATGGTCTTCCAGAGCTGCTGGAGGCTCTCCTGGGTGAGCAGTCCGAAGGGGTCAGGGCTGTGGAAGCCCGTGTGCCGCATGGCGCGGAACATGGCCCTCACTTCATCCATGGAGGCATCCAGGCCCTCGACGCCGCCCTGAGCCTTGATGTGCAGTTCCAGGCTCTCGTTGGCTGTCATGAAATTCTTGCGGTAGACCTGCAGAGGCACGTAGATGCGTCCGTCCTGGCTGAAGCCGATGCTGCGGCCCTGCTTGGGCATGACGCCGATGATGCGGAAAGGGAGCCCCCGGATCAGGAGGACCCGGCCGAGGGGGTCTAAGTGCGGAAACAGTTCCTCGCGGGTGTTCGCACCGATGACCGCGACGGGCATGGCGCCCTCGTTCTCGCTTTCGTTGAAGTAACGGCCCGATTCGAATTCCAGGTTGAAGAGGCTCCCGAAATTGGCCGTGGAGCCCACGATGATGACATCGGGCAGGCGCTTGTCCCCGTAGTTCACGGGCATGGCGTTGCCCGCCGCCGCTGAGACCTGGCTGGCTTCCTTGAGAATGCCGCTGGAAAGGCGTTCGTATTCGGACCAGGTGATGGGGGGGCGCTTGAGGGCGTCGAGGAATTCCTTGCGCGACCGGATGATCCCGAACTTCTGGACGATGTAGACATCGGGCGCCATGACGATGATCTTTTCCTTCACGAAGGCGTTCAGGCCCGAAATGACGCCCACCACCGCCACGATGGTGGCCACGCCGATGATGACGCCCAGCAGTGTGAGGAAGCTGCGCAGGGTGTGAGCCTTGATCGCCCTCAGGGAGGCGCGGAAAAGTTCGGAGATGTTCATGGACAGCTTGCTAGACCGATGGGCGGGCTCTGCCCGACCAGGAGGTGGGGGTTCGGGGGGACATCGTGAGCAAGGGTTCCCATGTCTGCGAGCAAAGCGAGAAGGAGCACGCCGGGCGCGCGATACATGGGACGAACAGGCGGTCCCCCTGAATCATGATTTGGCCTCTTCCTTCTTTTTCGCCTTCTCGACCCGCACGGCTTCCCCGCCCTTGAGGTCCCGCAGGACCCGGTTGGGCCCAGTGATGAGCGTCTCGCCGCCCTTGAGGCCGGAGACCACTTCCACGGACAGGTCGCCCATGAGCCCGGTTTTGACGGGCGCGAACTTGGCCTTGCCGCCCTCCTGGAGGAACACGCCTTCTTCTTCCCTCGGAGCTCCAGGCTTGCGGATCTCGCCATCCTTGAGCTTGATTTCCCGCATCACCAGGGCCTGGAAAGGAATGGCCAGGGCCTGATCGCGGCTGCCGGTGAAGATGTCCGCCTGGGCCGAGAGGCCGGGCTTGATGGTGAGGGGCGGGTTCTTGATCCAGACCTTCACCTTGAACTTGGTGGCCTCGTTGGTGCTGAGCTTGAGGATGGGGCTGCCGCCCACTTCCGTCACCTGCCCCTGGAAGGTCTCGTTGGGGTAGGCGTCGATGCGCACCTGGGCTTCCTGCCCCAGTTTCACGGAGGGAATGGACGCTTCGTCCACTTCCATTTCCGCCTCCACCCGGCTCATGTCGGAGACGGTCAGCAGCACGGTTCCGGCCTGGTTCTGGATGCCCGGCACGGCGGTCTCGCCCAGTTCGATCCGGCGCGCGGTGACGACGCCATCCATGGGGGAGGAAATGGTGGAGTAGCCCAGTCCCACATGGGACTGGCTGACATTGGCACGGGCCTGGTCGGCGCGGCGCCGGACCGTTTCCTCGGTGGCCTGGGCCGTTTCAAAGGCGGTCTTGGCCCGTTCGAAGTCGGCGGCCGAGATGATGCCCGCTTCGCGGTTGGTCTTGGCTCGCTCGAAATCGGCGCGGGCCTGAACGAGGTTGGCCTTGGCGGAGTTGAGGTCCGATTGGGTGGCCTGCAGGTTGGCCTGCATGGCGTCGGCATTGGCCCGGGCGCTGCGGGGGTCGATTTCCATGAGGAACTGCCCCTTGGTGACCCGGTCGCCTTCCTTCACGGCCAGCCGGGTGACCTGTCCCATGACGTTGGCGGAGATATCCGCCTTGGTCACTGCCTGGATCTTGCCATTGGCGCTCACCTTGGACTGGAGGTTTTCCCGGGCGACGGTGGCCACCTGCACGCCGATGCCCTTCTCCTGCATGCCAGCCACGCTCAGCCCGATGACCAGCACTGCGGCCAGCCCTCCACCGAGGATCAAGAGTTTCTTCCGATTCATGTCAAAGGCCTCCCCAAGGGGCTAACTCGCAGTTGATCTTCGCAGAAGCCCCCGGGTCGGTTTAGGGAACCTGTTTGTAGCAAATGGAAAAATTTTCTATTGACGAATGCATCTAAATGGAAAATGATTCCATCTGGCACTGCCGCCCAGATCTGGAGTCGACCCATGAACCACCTCGCGGCGATCCTGCTTTCCGCCTCGATCTCGACCGGACTGGCGCAGGCCCAGGATCCACCCGCGCCTCCCCCTGCGCAGGACACACAAAAGGCCCAGGAAGAGCGGATCCGCAAGCTGGAGGAGGAGGTCCAGGCCCTGAAGAAGGCCCAGGCGGAGTCGAGACCCGAGCCCGTGGCACTGGGCGGGGCGGGCGGTTCCGCCTCGAAGGCCCTGAACCCGGACATCAGCCTGAACGGCGACTTCCTGGGGGCCATCGGCCACAACGAGGTCCGCCCGGTGCCCGGGCTGGAGATGCACGAGGCGGAGCTGGGCTTGCAGTCCGTCATTGACCCCTATGCCCGGGGGGACGTCTTTCTTTCCTTCGGAGACTCCGGCGTCGGCGTGGAAGAGGCCTACCTCACCCTGACGGCCCTGCCCGGGGAGTTCGTGGCCCGGATCGGCAAGATGCGGGCGGATTTCGGCAAGGTGAACACCACCCACAACCATGCGATGGCCTGGACAGACCGTCCCCTGGTGACGGAAAACCTGCTCAATGGCGAAGAGGGCATCGATGACATGGGCGTCTCGGTGAGCCGCATCCTGCCCGCGCCGGGCGACCTGTTCCTGGAGGCCACGGTCCAGGCCTTCCGGGGCAATTCCGGGGACCTGTTCAAGGCGAACCAGAACAAGGATCTGAGCTTCGTGGGCCACCTGCGCGGCTACGAGGACCTGACCGAGAACACCAACCTCGAGATCGGCTACTCCTACGCCCAGGGGCACAATGAGCTGGGCCACCAGTTCCAGACCAGACTGCACGGCCTGGATGTGAGCCTGCGCTGGAAACCCCTGCGGCGATCCATCTACAACTCGTTCCTCTGGCGCACCGAGTTCGTATGGAGCCAGCGGGACCAGCTCCCGGCCCAGGAACGCGCGTTCGGCTGGTATTCAAGCCTGGATTACCGGCTGGACCAGCGCTGGACCGTGGGCACCCGGTTCGACTGGTCCCAGCGGGCGACCTTCTCCAGCCAGCTGGACCGGGGAGCCTCCGCCATCCTCACCTACTGGATGAGCGAGTTCAGCCAAGCCCGGGCCCAGTACCGTTTCACCCGGTACGACGGCAAACAGGATGGGAACGAACTGCGGCTGCAGCTCATTTTCGTCATGGGCGCCCATGGCGCCCATCCGTTCTGAGTCATGAAGAGTCACATCCACTCCACGAAGAAAACATCCACGGGGGACATGAAGATGATTCGATCCAAGGGGCTCATCCAACAGGTAGCCAAGGCGGCCGCAGCGCTTCTGCTCGTCCTGGCCGCCGCGCAGCCCGCGGTGGCTGGCGGCAAGCTCAATGTGGTGGCGGCCACCTCGGACATGGCGGCGCTCGCCAGCGAGGTGGGCGGGGACCGGGTGAACGTCATCGCCATCGCCCGGGGCTACCAGGACCCGCATTTCGTGGAGGCCAAGCCGAGCTTCCTGCTGAACCTGCGGCGGGCCGATCTGCTGGTCACCGTGGGGCTGCAACTGGAGATCGGCTGGCTGCCGCCCCTGATCACCCAGAGCGGGAATCCCAAAATCCAGCCCTCTGGGCCCGGCTACTTCGACGCGTCCCAGTTCGCGGAGATCCTGGAGATTCCCACCGCGCAGGTTTCCCGGGCCATGGGGGATGTGCATCCGCTCGGCAATCCCCACTATTGGCTGGATCCCCAGAACGGTTTGCGCGTCGCGGGAGGGCTGGCCCAGAAACTGGCCCAGATGAGCCCCGGCGATGCCGGCTACTTCAACCAGCGCCTTGAGAATTTCCGGGGCCGGCTGATGGCCGCGGAGCAGCGCTGGGATGCGCAGATGAAGCCGTACCGGGGCCGGAAGATCATCACCTACCACCAGTCCTGGCCCAATTTCGTGAAGCGGTTCGGCCTGCAGGTGGCCGACTACGTGGAGCCGCGGCCGGGGATCCCGCCGAGCCCGGCCCATGTGGTGGAGCTGATCTCCCTGATGAAGCGCCAGAACGTGAAGCTGATCCTGGTGGAGCCCTACTTCGATCTGAAGACGCCCCAGAGCGTGGCGCGGGAAACCGGCGGACAGGTGGTGGTCCTCATGCCCTCCGTGGGCGGGAACAATGAAACCACCGACTACATCAAGCTCTTCGACTACGACGTCAACCAGGTCGTGAAGGCCTTCCAGCAGACCCGCTAGACCCATTCCTGAAAGGGCAAGGAACCCCATGGACATCTTTCTGTTTCTGCTGGCGCCCCTCGCGGCGAGTTTGATCCTCACGGGCATCCACGCGTATCTTGGCGTGCATGTGGTGGAGCGGGGCGTGATCTTCGTGGATCTCGCTTTGGCCCAGATCGCCGCCCTGGGGGCCGTCGTGGCCCTCATCATGGGCCTTGATCCGCACGGCGCCTATGCCTACTGGATCAG
This sequence comes from Geothrix sp., assembly GCA_035255365.1. Taxonomy (GTDB): domain Bacteria; phylum Acidobacteriota; class Holophagae; order Holophagales; family Holophagaceae; genus Geothrix. The sequence goes on along the minus strand of DATEZS010000064.1, from coordinate 90,675 downwards.
CCTGGGCTTCACCTTCTTCGGCGCCTTCATCTTCTCCATGGCGAAATCGAAGCGGGCCCACATCCCCCAGGAGGCCCTCATCGGCATCGCCTACGCGGTGGCTTCCGCCGCGGCCATCCTGGCCATGAGCAAGGCCACGGGCGAGACCGAGCACCTGAAGGACATGCTCGTGGGCAACATCCTGGCCGTGTCCTGGGCGGAGGTGGGCCGCACCGCCGGGCTGTACGGGGCCATCGGGCTGTTCCACTACATCTTCCGCAAGCGCTTCCTGCTGATCTCCATGAATCCGAAGCAGGCCGAAGCCGAAGGCATTTCGGTGCGCCTTTGGGATTTCCTGTTCTACGCGTCCTTCGGCCTGGTCGTCACTTCCAGCGTGGCCATCGCCGGCGTTCTCCTGGTGTTCTGCTACCTGATCGTGCCCTCCGTCGGCGCCATGCTGTTCACGGACCGCATCGGGCCGCGCCTGGCCATCGGCTGGACCATGGGCACCCTGGTGTCGGCCCTGGGCGTGGTGCTGTCCGTGAAGATGGACACCCCCACCGGCGCCACCATCGTCTGCACCTTCGGCGGGGTGCTGGTGCTGATGTTCCTGGCGCACCTCATCGTCTATCGCAAGCGAGGCACTACAGAGAGGCACCAGCTGAACGGCGTCGGGGATTGAAACCCCGTCAACCTTGTTCGACGGGCGGTTGCCAGGCCCCGAGGAGACGCTCCAGTTCCGCGGCATGCCGTTCGGCGCTGGCCAGATCCTGGTTCCCCAGGGCCTGCCTCAGGGCTGCCGTGGCGGCGGAAAGACCATCCAGATCCGTGGTAAGGGTCGCCATGGCCAGGGTCATGGCCTGGGACACCGCCTCAAGCTGATCCTTCGGGCGAAGGTGGGTGTGGGCTGAAAGCTTCCGCCGGGCCAGGTCTTCGAGGATGGCCCTGAAGCGGTACAGAGGGCCGGCGATGCGGTGGCTGAGGATCACGACGAAGCTGGTGATCACGACGATGGACAGCAGCAGGTTGAAGCCCGCGATGACGGCGACGATGGGCAGGAGCATCTGATCCAGGGAGCGGTAGGCCGCGTGGGCGGAGGCCAGGCCGACCTTCAGCTCGCTGTCCATGAAGAGATAGAGCACGACGGTGAACACGCCCGTGAGGGCCAGCTGCAGCAGGAGGAGGCCCCCCACCATCCGAAGCTGGAAGGGCGTGTCGATCAGGATGATGCGGCGGTGGCTCGAGGGTTTCATGGCGGCATCCTCAATGACAGGCGAGGCAGAGCTGGCCCCGGTCGTTCCGGGTGGCCAGGTAGTAGGTCTTGTGCCGGGTTTCGCGATGGAAGATCCGGCTAAAGAGGCTCTCGGCTTTCCAGCGCACCGCATCGTAGCGGCGGTTGGAGAGGTCGTGGCAGGTGAAGCAGGCGGACTTTCCATCCCGGGTGAGCCGAAGCGCCATGCGGGGCGGTTTCGTCACAGGGTGGCCCACGGGATGGTGCCTGGCCATGTCGTCCTTGCCGTGGCAGGTGAGGCACGCCTGGGTGCAGGGGGTGTGAGGATGGGCCTCCCAAAGGGGCTGGGCCTCGGCGGCATGGCATCCCGCGCAGGCGGCAGCGCTGGCCAGCGCCGCATGGCCCGAGCCGTCCGGCTCCACTTGGGAGTACAGCCCCCAGGCCGCGCAGGTTCCCAGGAGCAGGGTTCCGATCAGGGCCCGCAGTCGCATCAGAACACCACCACCAGCTGGGCCAGCCAAGCGTTGCGGCTGTAGCCGGGAGCCTCCCGGGTCGCGGCGGTGGCCTCCAGGAGGTGCTGCCATTCGGCTTTGAGCTGGAAGATGCCGGCCAGGAGGAGGGAGGCACCGGCCACAGCCCGGACCTCGTGGTCGTCGCCGGTCAACCATTCCAGGGGCCGCTGACCGATCCGCTCGTACCGGAGGAACAGGGTGGTGGGAGCCGGCAGATCGGACCAGGCGTATTCCTGGGTCAGGTGCCAGCCGCGGCGGGTGATTCGCTCGGTGCCGGGCTCCGGCTCCTGGCGCCGCTCCATGTATTCGCCATGCAGGTACCAATTCCCGAGGCGGCCTTCTGCATCCACGGCCCAGGCCACTTCCTGTTTCCTGCGTTCGGAGCCGGTGTCGTAGAGGCAGGAGAAACCGATTTCCGCGGATTTGGGATTCCGCGCCTCCCTGAGGGAGAAGGGATTGCCGAAGGGGGTCAGGCCGATGCGGGCGCCGATCAGGCGGCCGGCGCCGAAGCCCCGGAGGAGGAAGGTGTTGAAATTCACGGTCCCGTTGTTGCCGAGCACGCGCATGCCCACGTCGTTGTAGCCCCCATCCATGATCCCGTCGGTGGTCAGGGGACGGGAGATGGACACGCCGTCTTTGCTGGCGAAGAACTGCCAATCGTTGCCGAAAGGCACGTCGAAGCGCCCCACCTGGATGTGGAAACCCTTCTCCACCGACAGGCGGCCCCGGGGCGCGATGGTGCCGCCGAAGGGATGGAAGTCCAGGAAGGCCGCCGTGAGCTTGGTGGCGTCCTGGTTGGTCACCAGGGCCGCTGCGGCGTCCAGGTTGTCGAACAGATCGGCGGCCAGGTCCAGCTCGAAGGAGCCAAGGTCCACCTGCTGCCGCCCCTGGTCATCCGGAGCCGCGATGGCATCGCCAAAGGCCGAGAGCTTGAGGCCGAAGAGCCTGTCGGCGAGCTGGTCGCGTCCCCTGTCGATGGCCTCCCGCCAGGTCAGTTCCTTTGCAGGGCTCGCGGCTTCCTGGCCTGCAGCGGCGGCGGCCAGAAGGGCCGAGGCAATGATGGGTCGCAGAACAGGCATCCGAGGGCTCCACAGCCTGTCTCGGCGCCTCCCCGGGTTCCCTTTATTTCCTACCCAGGTATCAACATAATCACTGCCCGGGTCAGGCTCAGGCGCGGGGATCCTCAGAGCTGCCTATTTTCCGAAGGGATGCTCGAAGCTGAGGTAGAGGAAGATGGCCTTCTCGCCCCGGCTGGCGCCCACGCCGATGGGCATGGCGATTCCGGGAACGATCTGGAGGCCACTGGGGAAGTTGTAGGCCCACCGGATGCCGGGGCTCAGGTAGGTGCTGGTCTGGCGCTGGGTCTGATCGGGCCCCACCACGGCCTGGGCGTTGGTGTGGACGTATTCGAGCATCACGTTGAACCGGGAGGTGGCGAGCCAGATGAAGCTCTGCCCCAGGGTCACGTCCTGGGTGGTGGCCTTGTCCCCCAGCGCGTTCTTGGCATTCGGGGTCCGGGTGGCACCCAGGTTGGTGTGGGCGACCAGGGCATCGGACAGGACCCAGCTCACCGGGAGCATGACCTGCACGCCCGTGGCGCCTCGCCCATAGCCGCGCTTCTCGTCGCCCGTGGGGAGCAGCACCGACAACCGGGGTGAGATGGCGACCTTCGCCTCGCCGTCGCCGAGCAGCTGATAGCGATAGTTCAAGGCCACATCGCCGAAGGCCTGCTTGCCGTCCAGGGAGCTGCCGAGCCGCTGCCAGGGCAGGGTGAAGCTGAGCTGGTGGGTGATGCTGCCGACCGGCCACTCCTGGGTGAAGGTGTAGATCCAGTCCTTGCTCTCCTGGAAGCGGGTGAAGGTGCTGATGTGCTGCACGACCCCCTTCTCCTGGTTGTAGGCCTCCTCCACGAGGAAGGAGTTGTCCTGGATAGGGCCTTCCTTCTTCTCCTGGGCGCAAAGGGATGCGCTGAGGAGGAGGGCGGGAAGAAGACGGGGGAGGAGGGAAGAGGATCGAGTCATCATGAATATGATACTCAATCTCAATCATCCAAAATGCAAGGTGGCTTGCCCGTTTCGTGACGCGAATCACGCCGGGAAACCCAGCCCTGTTTTTTGCATACTTCGTGATACGATGTCTCGTCATTTCGACCCTAGGAGCACTTATGCGATTGCGCGTGCCCACGCTGGCTCTCTCCGTGTTGGCCCTGGCTTTGGTTGGTTCCGTCCTCCGTGCCGAAGAGGGCATGTGGACCTTCGACAACCTGCCGACCAAGAAGATCCAGGCCAAGTACGGCTGGGCGCCCGACCAGGCCTGGCTGGACCACGTGCGGCTGTCTTCCCTGCGCTTCCCCGGCGGTTCCGGCTCCTTCGTGAGCAAGGACGGTCTGGTGCTCACCAACCATCATGTGGGTCGCGGCTGGATCCAGCGCGTGAGCAGCAAGGACGCCGACTATGTGCAGAACGGTTTCTCCGCCGCCACCCGGGAGCAGGAAATCAAGGTGCCGGGCCTGGAAGTGATGACCCTCATGGGCATGGAAAACATCACGGACCGCCTGGCCAAGGCGGTGAAGGCCGGGCTTCCGGAAAAGCAGGCCCGCAAGGCCCGCGAGACCGAGATCGAGAAGATCAAGAAGGAGATGCAGGACAAGAGCGGCCTCATCTGCGAGCACGTGGATCTCTACCAGGGCGGCGAGCACTGGATCTACAGCTACAAGAAGCACACCGACGTGCGCCTGGTGTTCGCCCCCGAGCAGCAGATCGCCTTCTTCGGCGGCGACCATGACAACTTCACCTTCCCCCGCCACAACCTGGACTTCTCCATCTTCCGGGTCTACGAGGACGGCAAGCCCTACCAGCCCAAGGATTTCCTGCACTGGACCCAGGGGGGGCTCAAGGCCGGCGATCTGACCTTCGTCACGGGGCATCCGGGCCGCACCAGCCGACAGGACACCCTGGCCCAGATGATCTACTCGCGGGATTACGCCATTCCCATGCGCCTTGAGTTCTTCGAGCGCCGCAAGGCCGCCATGGTGGACTACGCCAAGCTCAGCCCCGAAGCGGCCCGGCAGGTCAACACCCAGATCTTCGGCATCGAGAACGGCATCAAGGCCACCACGGGCTACTGGTCCGGCCTGAAGGATGTGGAGGCCATGAAGCGCATCGCCGCCGCCGAGAAGGAGCTGCGCGCCAAGGTGGCCAAGGATCCGAAGCTTGCCGCGGAAGTCGGGCCCAGCTGGGCCAAGATCGAGGCCGCCACGAAGGTGGCCCAGCAGATGGCCAAGGAATCCATGAATGTGGGTACCGCCGGTTCCACGCTCCTGGGTTACGGCCTGAGCCTCGTGCGCCTGGCCGACGAGGAAGCCCTCCCCAGCGAGAAGCGCCTGCCCGAATACAGCGATGCGAACCTGCCCACGGTGAAGCGCCGCCTCGGCATTCCCTCTCCCTACTACAAGGAGCAGGAGATCTTCATGTTCACCCGGGGCCTCGAGGATGCGGCCAGGGAACTGGGCGCCCAGCATCCCTTCGTGAAGGCCATGCTCGGCGGCAAGCCCGCGGCGGAAGTGGCCAAGGCCGCCGTGGAAGGCTCCAGGCTCAGCGAGCCCGAGGCCCGCACGGCCCTCATGGCTGGCGGCAAGAAGGCCATTGCCGAGAGCAAGGATCCGATGATCCTCCTCGCCAGGAAGCTGGATCCCATCGTCCGGTCCCTCCGCAAGAAGCAGGAGGACCAGGTCGCCAGCGTCATCACCGAGCATGGCATGCGCATCGCCAAGGCCCGCTTCGCCGTCTTCGGCAAGAACACCTACCCCGATGCCACTTTCACCCTGCGGCTCTCCTACGGCCCCGTGGCCGAGTACAAGGCCAACGGGACCCTGATCCAGCCTTTCACCACCTTCGGCGGCCTCTTCGATCGCTATGACGGCTGGGGTGGCAATGCGACCAGGGCCTACAACGGCGACTGGGCTCTGCCCCAGCGCTGGGTGGACAAGCGCGGCGCGCTGGATGCCTCGGTGCCTTTCAACTTCGCCCACAAGGTGGACATCATCGGCGGCAACTCCGGCTCGCCCGTGATCGACAAGAAGGGTGAGCTGGTGGGCCTCATCTTCGATGGCAACATCGAGAGCCTGCCCGGCAACTACTTCTATGATGAAGCCGTGAACCGCGGCGTCTCGGTGGATGCCCGCGCCATCGTCCACGCCCTCGACAAGGTCTACGGCGCCACCAGCCTCGTGAACGAGTTGACCGGCAAGTAAAGGTTTTTGCTGTAACCGCAGATGACGCAGATTGCGCAGATGACGAGGACCTTCCCGAACTGAATGGTTCATCTCTGCGTGATTTTCGGCATCTGCGGTTTCCCATTTCCGCTCCAGGAGTCTCCATGCGCCTCTCCGCCCTCGCCCTTCTGCTTGTCCTGCCAACGCTGCGCGCCGAGGAGGGCATGTGGACCTTCGATAACCTGCCCACCAAGGCGATCCAGGCGAAGTACGGCTGGGCGCCGGACCAGGCCTGGCTGGAGCACGTGCGGCTGTCCTCCCTGCGCTTCCCCGGCGGTTCCGGGTCCTTCGTGAGCAAGGATGGTCTGGTGCTCACCAATCACCATGTGGGGCACCACTGGACCCAGTCGGTCTCTGATGCCCAGCACGACTACGTGAAGAACGGGTTCGTCGCCCTCACCCGGGAGCAGGAAATCAAGGTACCCGGCCTGGCGCTGTACACCCTGCTCGAAATGGAGAACGTCACGGACCGCATCGAGGGAGCCGTGCCGACGGGCGCGAACGAGCAGGTCGCGGCCAAGGCCAAGGCGGATGCCCTCGCCGCCTTGGTGCAGGAGCAGACCACGAAGACGGGGCTGGATTGCCAACCTGTGTCCCTTTATCAAGGCGGGCAGGTCTGGATCTACCGTTACAAGAAGCACACGGACGTGCGCCTGGTGATGTCACCGGAATACGGCGTGGCGGCCTTCGGCAAGGACTGGGACAACTTCAGCTGGCCTCGCCAGGACCTGGATTTCAGCCTCTTCCGGGTGTACGAGAACGGAAAACCCTACCTGCCCTCGCATCACCTCACCTGGAGCCCGAAGGGCGTCCAGTACGGGGACCTGACCTTCACCGTGGGGCACCCGGGCCGGACTTCCCGCCTCGAGACCCTCGCGCAGATGGAAGCCAAGCGGGATGTCACGAATCCGCTGGCCCTCCGCGTGCTTGATCGCACCCGCGCCGACCTGCACGCCTATGCCGCCAGGGGCGAAGAGCAGTCCCGGTTGGTTTCCGACCAGATCATGGGTGTGGAAAACGGCTACAAGGTGATTGCCGGGGAGACGGACGGCCTCCGCGATGCGGTCGCCATGGCCAAGGTGGCTGCGGCGGAAAAGGCCCTGCGCGCCAAGGTGGACGCGGATCCGAAGCTCCAGGCCCTGGCCGGGACCAGCTGGGCCAGGATCGAGGAGGCGGTGGCTGGCCAGAAGGCTTTGGCCGGGGAAGCTTTCTTCGCCGGGGCCCTGCGCGGCGAAGTTTTGGGCACGGCGCTGGCCTTGTACCGGTACGCCACCGATGCGGGCAAGCCCGTCGACCAGCGTTCCTTCAAGTTTCAGGATGAGCGGGTCCTGGCGGCCTGGAAGGCGCGCCTGGTCGGTGAAGGCCCCGTGGATGCCGCCCAGGAAGCCCTGGCGCTTCAGGGGACGATGGCCTCCGTGCTGCAGGAACTGGGCGCCGAGCATCCCCTCGCGAAGATCCTGTTTGGTGGAAAGACTCCGGAGGCGGCGACCAAGGCGCTCCTGGCGGGAACGGGCCTGCTTGATCCCAAGGTGCGCAAGACGCTGGTCGATGGTGAGCCCAAGGCCATCCTGGAAAGCACCGATCCAGCGTTGCAGCTGGTCGCCCGCCTCTACCCCAGGCTGGACGAGCTCCAGAAGAAGCAGAAGGCCCTGCAATCGGTCATCTCGGAGCACCTCACGCGCATCGCCAAGGCCCGCTTCGCGGTCTATGGCACCTCCACCTATCCGGACGCCACCTTCACCCTGCGACTCTCCTACGGTTCCGTGGAGACCTATCCCCTGGCGGGAACCCTTGCGCAGCCCTTCACCACCTTCGCGGGCCTGTACGACCGGGCGGCGGCCTGGGGACCCAAGGCCGAAGGCGGTTCCTGGGAGCTTCCCGCGCGGTGGATCGAGCGCCGCGACAAACTGGATCTCTTCACGCCCTACAACTTCATCTCCAGCAATGACATCATCGGCGGCAACTCCGGGAGTCCCGTGGTGGACAAGCGCGGCGAACTGGTCGGGCTGGCCTTCGACGGCAACATCGAAAGCAATGCCGGGCGCTACTACTTCGATTCCCGGTTGAACCGCTGCCTGTCCGTGGATGCCCGGGCCATCGTCCACGCCCTGGACAGGATCTACGGCGCCACCAACCTCGTGAACGAGCTGACCGGCAAGTAAGGGCTTTTGCTTTAACCGCAGATGACACAGATTGCGCAGATGGAATGACCTTCCCGAACTGAGTGGTTCATATCTGCGACATCTGCGACATCTGCGACATCCGTGGTTTCCCATTGCTATTCCAGGAGTTGCCATGCGCCTCACCGCCCTCGCTTTTCTGCTCGTCCTGCCGATGCTGCGCGCAGATGAAGGCATGTGGACCTTCGACAACATCCCCGTGCAGAAGATCAAGGCGAAGTACGGGGTGGAACTGAGTGCCGCCTGGCTGAAGAACCTGCAGCTGGCCACGGTGCGTTTTCCCGGAGGCACGGGCTCCTTCGTCAGCCGCGAGGGCCTGGTGGTGACCAACCACCATGTGGGCCGGGAATCCATCGCCCAGGTCTCCACCACCAAGATGGACCTGGTGAAGGACGGGTTCGTCGCCATGACCCGGGAGCAGGAAATCAAGGTGCCGGGCCTCGAACTGATGATGCTCGTGTCCACCGAGGAGGTGACCGCCAAGGTCAACGGCGCCGTGAAGCCCGGCACCGCGGACAAGGATGCCCTCAAGGCCAGGCGCAATGCGCTGGCCGACCTTCGGAAGGCCGAGGAGGCCGCGAGCGGCCTCACCTGCGAGCCCGTCACCCTCTATCAGGGCGGGGAATACTGGATCTACCGCTACAAGAAGTTCAAGGATGTGCGCCTGGTCGCGGCGCCCGAACTCCAGATGCAGGATTTCGGCGGGGACTCGGACAACTACACCTACCCCAGGCACAGCCTGGACTTCTCGCTCTTCCGCGTCTATGAGGACGGCAAACCCTATGTGCCCGAAGCCATGCTGCCCTTCGCCGCCAAGGGCGTCGCCATGGACGAGCTGACCTTCATCGCAGGGCATCCCGGCGTGACCTATCGCCAGCAGACCCACGCCCAGATGGTGTATGCCCGGGATGTCGCCATCCCTTTCCAGCTGCGGAACTACGCCCGGCAGAAGGCTTCGCTGCAAGTGCTGGCGGGGACTTCTCCCGAGGCGCGGCGGCTTGCCTCCGACGCCATCCAGAGCATCGAGAACGGGGCCAAACGCATCAGTGGCCAGCTGCTGGGCTTGGGCAAGGCGGAGAATCTCCACAAGGTGGAGGAAGCCGAGGCGGTCCTGAAGGCCGCCGTGGCCAAGGACCCGGCCCTGAGTGCCCGCGTGGGCAGCAGCTGGGGTCGTGTGGCCCAGGCGGTGGAGCGGCAGAAGGCCCTGCTTCCAGAAAATACATTCATGAGCGCCGGGCGGGTGACCACCTTGGGCTTCGCGCTGACGCTGGTCCGGCTTCCGGAAGAGGCCGCCAAGCCTTCGGAGCTGCGGCTCACCGAATTCAGCGACGGCAATCTGAAGGCCACCAAAGCCAGGCTTGAGAACCCGCGTCCCGTCCACAAGCTGCTGGATTCGGCCCAGCTGGCGCTCGGTCTCCAGCTGGCGGCCGAAGCGCTGGGCCAGGACCACCCCTTCGTGAAGGCCATGCTGGGCGGGAAGACGCCGGAAGCCGTGGCCAAGGCGGCCGTGGACGGCACCCGGCTGGACGAGCTGGCCTTCCGGAAGCAGCTCCTGGAGGGCGGCAAGGCGGCCCTGGACGCCTGCACGGATCCCATGGTACTGCTGGCGAAGAAGCTGGATCCCTTCAACCGAGCCATCCGCAAGCGGATGGAGGATGAAGTCGCCAGCGTAATCCAGGAGCAGGGCGGCCGCATCGCCGAGGCGCGCTTCAAGGTCTTCGGCAAGGCCCACTACCCGGATGCCACCTTCACCCTCCGCCTGGGGTATGGCCCGGTCGCCACCTACACCAACGGCAACGGCAGCAAGTCGCAGCCCTTCACCACCATGATGGGTTTGTACGATCGGCACCTGGGTTGGGGGGGCAATGCGGCGGCGGCCGAGGGCGGGGCCTGGACCCTCCCCCAGCGCTGGCTGGACCGGCAGGCCAAGCTGGACCTCACCACCCCCTACAACTTCATCTACGCCTGCGATACCGTGGGCGGCAACAGCGGCAGCCCCGTAGTGAACGTGAAGGGTGAGTTCGTGGGCATCAACTTCGACAGCGTCTACGAAGGCCAGGGCGGCTATTACGTCTACGATGCCGACACCAAGCGCGCCGTGGCCACCGACGTCCGCGCCATCCTCGAAGCCCTCCGCAAAATCATGGATGCCGGGCATCTCGTCGCCGAGCTGACCGGAAAGTAGGCCATGGATCTCTACTTCTCCTGCTCGCTCACCGGCGGCCGCCTGGACCAACCCGTCTATGCGGCCCTGGTGGCCCACCTGCAGGCCCTCGGCCACCGGGTGCTGACGGCGCATCTGGCCGGGGAAGCCGTCCTGGCCGCGGACGATGAGATGTCGGCCCCGGCAGTCTTCGAGCGGGATACGGCCTGGCTCCGTGCCAGTGATGCCGTCATCGCCGAGGTGACCACACCCTCTCACGGCGTCGGATTCGAGATCGCCTACGCCCTGGAGAGGGGCAAGCCCGTATTCTGCCTGGCCCGGGAGGGGGTGCGGGTCAGCAAGATGCTCACGGGCATCCGAAGGCCCGACTTCACTTTTCAGACCTATGGGATGGTCGAGGAAGCGATCGCTCACCTGGACGCCTTTCTGGCGCGATAATGCGGTTCAGCCTCCGGAGGACGCCATGTCCGAGCACGGAACCACGCGCCGCGACCTCTTCAGATTAGGAGCCGCCACCGCCGCGGGGCTGATTGCTGCGCGGCTTGGTGCCGCGGACATCCCGGAGCCGGTGGCGCTCATTCCGGCCCCGAAGGCACCCTTCAATCCGGCCACCGCCGGAGCCATGCCCACCCGCAATCTCGGTCGTACCGGCCATCATGTGGGCCTCTTCAGCCTGGGAGGCCAGGCGGCCATTGAGCAAGCGAATAACGAGAAGGTGGCCATTCCGATCATCGAGCGTGCCCTCGATCTGGGCGTGAACTACCTCGACACCTCCGCACGCTACGGTGGGGATGCCCGCTGGAGCGAACGGTACCTTGGCCAGGTGATGAAGCGGCGCCGCCATGAAGCCTTCCTGGCCACGAAAACCCATGACCGCACGGCCGAGGGTTCCCTGCGCCTGCTGGAGGCCTCGCTGAAGTTACTCCAGACGGACCATGTGGATCTCTGGCAGCTGCACGCCATGAGCACCATGGACGATGTGGAGCGGGTCTGCGCCAAGGGCGGCGCCCTGGAGGCCTTCCAGAAGGCCCGGGACCAGAAGCTGGTGCGCTTCCTGGGCCTGAGCGGGCACACGGATCCGGAGGTGCTGGCCGAGGCCATCCGCCGCTTCCCCTTCGACACGGTGCTCATGGCTTTCAACGCGGCGGACACCTGGCACCTGCCCTTCAAGAAGACCCTGCTGCCCCTGGCCGTGGAGAAGGAAATGGGCATCATCGGGATGAAGATCCCCGCCCGGGGCCGCATTCTCACGAGCTTCCACCCTTTGCCTCCCGGAAAGCAGCGGGGGCCCGCCAAAGCCGACCGCCCGGGGACCCTCACCATGAAGGAGGCCATGCGCTACACGTTGAGCCACCCCGTGAGCACCGTCATCATCGGCGTGGACAACATCACCCAGCTGGAGGAGAACATCCGCATCGCCCGCGACTTCCTGCCCCTCAACGAGGCGCAACTGGGAGCTCTGGAGCGGGAAGTGAAACCGGTGTCTGGACAGGCCTCCTGGTACAAGCGCGACGCGCCGGCTAATCCACCGCAGTGAATGGCCCGATACCTATAGGTGGATCCTGCTCCCTTTGCGGAGCACTGCGTAGGAGCGGACATGCCCGTCCCGATCACCCTGGGGGAGATCCGGTCCCTGGCCCTGGATGAGATTAAGGCCCTGACGGTCATCCACCCCGAGATCGCGCCGCTCCTCTACCGGGAGGGGGAGTGGCTGTTCCAGGAATCCGATACTTCCAACCGGATCTTCATCATCCTGCGCGGCACCTACGCCGTGGAGAAGGAACGGGCGGGCCTGGTGCTCGACGAGGTCGCCTGCGATGTGGAGAACTTCGCCATCGTGGGGGAGATGGCCTACCTGGGGGGACAGCGGCGCACGGCCTCGGTGCGGGCCCGGACCGAGTGTCACGTCCTCGTGCTGTTCCCCGAACACCTGGAGACGGTCATGGCCCGGTTCCCCATGCTCACCCGCGTCATCTGCCGCCAGTTCGCGCTTCGCCTGAAGGCCACCAACGAGGCGCTCCAGGAGCTCCGGGCCGAGGTGGCGTATCTCAGTCACGGCAGCGAGCGGCCCCCCGCCCGGGAGGCCAAGGCCCACCTCATCGTGCCCGGCAGCTGGAACCTGAAGGTGGGCCGGAAAGGGACGACGCTTTGCGGGTTGCGGATCCCCCCCAGCGACTCGCTCCTCGCTCAGAGCGATCCGGTTGGCGTTTGCCCGGAGTGCGAGGAGGCCCTGGCACGGGGCGGGCACTGGGCGAAGGTCTAGGGGGAGGTCCCTGGAGCGGCCTCCGATTGGACGCTCCGGGCCGCCTCCTCGGACCGGTAGAGCCGTTGGGCGCCCAGTTTCCACCTGGGCAGCCGGAGCGCGAAGACCAGCCCGGCGAGGAGGCAGCCGCCGCCGCCCAGGGCCACGGTGAGGGGCGCCCCCAGCTTGTGGGCCAGGGCGCCGCTGAGGAGGGCGCCGATGGGGGCCATGCCCATGAACGACATGGAGTAGACGGACATGACCCGACCCCGGAGGGCATCGGGAATCATCATCTGGATCAGCGTATTGCTGGAGGCCATCTCCACCATGAGCGTGAAGCCCACGGGCACCATGATGAGCACCGAAAGCAGGAAGTTGCGGGACAGGGAAAAGGCGATGAGGCTGGCGCCGAAGCCGAGGGCGCTGGTGGCGATCCAGCGGCCGAGGCCCTTCGGGCTGTTCTTGATGGCCAGGCTGAACGCCCCGGCCAGGGCGCCGAGGCCGGAGGCGCCCATGAGGATGCCCATGGCCCTGGCCCCGCCGTGGAGGATCTGGTCGGCGAAGATGGGCATGAGGACGGAATAGGACATGCCCAGGAGGCTGAGCAGGCCCAGCAGCGCCAGGAGGTCGCGGACCGGATGGGCCTCCAGGATAAAGCGGAAGCCTTCGAGGATGGAAGAGCTGCCGGCAGAGGCCCGGCGCAGGTGGGCGGCATCCAGCCGCATGGCCAGGAGGCCGAGGATGACCGCGCTGTAGCTCACGCTGTTGATGAGGAAGCACCAGCCTTCGCCCACGGACGCCACCAGGATGCCTGCCACGGCGGGCCCTACGATGCGGGCGCCATTGAACATGGAGGAGTTCAGGGCGATGGCGTTCATGAGGTCGGACCGCTCGACGGTCTGGGCCACGAAGACCTGACGGGCGGGAATGTCGAAGGCGTTCACCACGCCCAGGGCTAGCGAGGTGGCGATGATGTGCCAGATGTGCACATGGCCCGTGAGGGTGAGCAGCGCCAGGATCAGCGTCAGCACCATGGAAGTGGACTGGGTGATGACCACCAGGGTGTGGGCTCGCATGCGGTCCGCGGCCATGCCTCCCACGGTGGCCAGGATGAACACGGGGATCTGCCCCGTGAAGGCCACCAGGCCCAGCATGGAGGCCTGGTGGGTGAGCCGGTAAACCAGCCATGCCTGCGCCACCGTCTGCATCCAGGTGCCGATGAGCGAGATCAGCTGACCCGAAAAAAAGAGGCGGTAGTTGCGGTAGCGCAACGCGCGCAGGGCGTCCGGAAGCTCGATCATGCCTAGATTCTAACGGGCGGGAGGTGGTCCATGCGGAGGTGGCGTAAAGGGCCGCTCACCTGGTTTCCGAATCAAGGACCACTCCACCTGCCTTGGCACAGGTGTTGTTCCTCATCTGATTTTTCTGGTTTGACCATGGAAAGCGTGACGGATTTCATAGGCGCTACGCTTGCATCGCTGTGAAAAATCCAGGAAGGTGGTCTTGAACCTTTTCGTCTTCAATCCGCCTCATTCAGGGGCCCGCACCGGGGCAATTCATGACCTCCTTGGGATTTCGTCTGGTAAGAATTCTGCTGATCCTAGGCCTATGCCTCGCCGGGCCCCGGCTCACAGGGCAAGCCAACAGCCCCTTCGTCCCGGTCGAGGGTTACAAACTCGGGCAGGTCCGCACCCTGGCACAGCAGTCCTCCTTCACGGTGGGCCATGCCCGCATCGACTTTTCCGGGAACTGGGCTCCGCTGCTGCGAGGCGAGCAGAAGACGGGGTTCTACCTGGAAGGGAACGGAAGCCTGACCTACATCTCCGCCTTCGAGCCTGAGTGGCCCATCTTCGAACGCAATGCCAAGGATATGGGTGGCGTCGTTCCTTTCAAAGGCAACGGCACCCGCGGTGTCTCGATCAGCTTCACCCGTGCCCGAATCCTGCTGGCTGGCGCTCCGCTTCCGGGTTGGGATGGGGGTACTGCGATGGAGTCGATGCCCTCTTATCAAGCCTTCGCAGAGAGCTGGCAGAAGGTCGATGGCCATTTTCCGCTCCACGCCCTCACGGCTCAGGCCCTGAACAATCCGGGCCAGGTGGTGGCCTACATCGAAGTGGAAGGGAAGGATCGGCGGTGGTTGTACCATCTCGATGGTGTCGAGGCCCAGGAGGAGGGGCTGGAAGTCCTGCGGCCGTTCAGGGGCTTTGGGGTGGAATACAAGGATTGGCAGTACTCCGTGCCCCTTTCTCGGCAGTATCCCCAGCGGGACCCCCGCAAGGATCCCTCCCCTGTCCATTTTCGGGTGAGCGGCCTGGATGTGGACCTGCGAACGGCCGACAATCGCCAGGCGGAGATGGTCGTACAGGAAACGCTCATTCCCCTCGAAGGTGGCATGCGGGTGTTCACCTTCGACCTCTGGACCAGCCTGGTCACCCCGGAGGACGTCCGCCATCTGAAGATCAAGCAAGTGACCGATGGCGCGGGAAATGCACTGGCCTTCAGCCATTCCCACGACAGCCTTGCCGTGTGCTACCCCACTCCCGCGACCCGCGGCGTTCCGCTCCACCTCCGGGTGGAATACGCCGGGGACTTCCTGATTCAGCCCGAGGGCAAGAACTTCTGGCAGTTGGGGGTCAAGGCTGGCTGGTATCCCACCCCCTCCGGCTATGCCTCGGAGCTGTACACCTTCCATGCCACGGTTCGCACGAAAGGCGAATGGTCAGCCTTTCTTCCCGGCGACACCGTGCGGCGCGGGAAGGATGGGGAATGGAACATCGTGGAAACCCGCACGGACAAGCCTATTTGCTGGACCACGATTCTGGGAGGGAAGTATTTCGTGGAAGAGGAGACCAGTGATGGCCTCACGGTGAGGATCGCCACCTACGGATTTAAACCCGGGTCTGTGAATAAAACCTTCTTTGCTCAGGCCCACAACATCGTCCGTTACTATCAGAACTTTCTCGGGCCCTTCCCCTTCAAGGAATTCCTGATCGTGGAAAAGAACGAATGGGGCTACGGCCAGGCCCCGCCGGGGATGATGTACATCACCCGGGATGCTTTCGAGCAGGGCAAGAACATCCGGGCCGCAGAGGACGTCGCGGGCGTCATCGGAAGGTACACGCCGCGGAGCATCAGCATCCACACCATGGACGTGCGCCACACCATGGCCCATGAGATGGCGCACCAGTACTGGGGTACCGTCGTGAAGATGCCCAGTGCCCATGACCAGTGGATCACGGAATCCTTCGCGGACTACTGCGCAGCCCTCTACGACCGGGACTTCAAGAGCAAGGGGCATTACGACAAATGTGTCGCGGGCTGGAAATCTGAAGGCGAGCGTGCCAGCGACAAGGGGCCCATTCCCCTGGCCAACGACCTGCGCTTTGATGACGGTTATGAGGCCTTCCGCACGCGGACAGGTCTCCTCTACTCCAAGGGGCCCTCGCTGCTGTATGCCCTGCACCAGGAACTCGGCGATCAGGTATTCCTGACCTGGTTGAAGTCCACCCAGACGAATTTCCGCTGGAAGTTCGCAAGCACCTTCCAGATCTTCGACCTCCTGAAGTTCATCACCAAGAAGGACTACACGCCCTTCGTGAATGACTACTTCTGGGGCCTCAAGATGCCGCCCGTCAAGCCCTAGCAGGATCGATCTGAAGCAAGTCTAACCAAGGCGGTCAGAGGTGGCGATACACCTCTGGCCGCCGGTCTTTCAGGGCCGGGAAGCGGTCTCGCCATGCCCTCACCTTGTCCAGGTCGAGGTCGCCCACCACGAGGCCTTCGGCCCCGTCGCCTATGGCGATCGCCTCCCCGAAAGCATCATGGATGGCCGACATCCCCGGGTAGTCCAGGTGCGGGTCGCGGCCCACCCGGTTGACGCCGCAGACGATCATCTGGTTTTCGATGGCGCGGGCGGCCAGGAGTGTGGACCAGGCGGAGATGCGCCGCAGGGGCCAGTTGGCGGGTACGAAGATCACTTCGGCCCCCTTCGCCGCCAGGGCTCGGAAGGGTTCGGGGAAGCGGAGGTCGTAGCAGATCTGGAGACCGCAGGGGATGTCGTCGATCTTGAACACCGAACATTCGCTGCCACCGATGTAGTGCTGGTTCTCCTCCCCGTAGGTGAAGGGATGGATCTTCCGGTAGGCCGCCAGCAGTGAGCCATCCGGGGCCGTGACGAAGGCCGCGTTGCGGGGGTGCGGTGCATGGGCTTCAACCACGGAGCCGATGATGTAGAGGCCGAACTCCCGCGACAGCGCCCCCAGAGCTTCAGCGGTCGGTCCGGGAAGGGCTTCCGCGAAGGGCTCCGGCGCCATGGTGAAGCCCAGGGTGAACAGCTCCGGGAAGACCACCACCCGGGCGCCGGTTCGCGCCGCGTCGGCCACGAAGCCCCGGGCCCGGGAGAGGTTGGCGGCAGGATCCTGCCATCGGGTGTCCTGCTGGATGAGGGCGACGCGAAGGGTGGACATGGCTAGATATTAGTTCCATCACGAGCGGCTGGTGCGTGAGGTTGGACGTTCAATCCAGGAAGCGTGCGGGATCCAGCGGTCCGCCTTGATCATGGCGCAGGAACCGCTCCGCTGCGAAGGCGCCCACCGCCAGCCCGCTGGTCATGCCGTGGCCGCCCAAGCCAGCGCACCAGAAGAGGCGCGGATTCCAGGGATCCCAGCCCAGCACGAACCGACGGTCCGGCGCGAAGGTGCGCAGGCCCGTCCAGTAGCGCGTCACGGGCCGGTCCGCCAGCTCCGGCGCCATTTCCCGGAGGCTGGTGAACAGGCCCTCAAGCACCGCGGGATCGGTCTCGGGTTGGCGTCCGCGGGCGGGCAGGGGCACCGCCACTTCCTCGCAGGGGCAGAGGAGCAAGCCCCCGCTCTCGGGACGCAGGTAGAAGGGACGATCCACCCACCAGGCCCAGGCGATCCGCTGGGGGTGGGGGGCACTGCTCCAGACCAGGGACCGGCGCAGGGGGGTGAAGCCGATGCCGGAACCTGCCTTGCGCCCGAGTTCGCCGGCCCAGGCTCCGGCTGCGATGGCGAGCCGCGCGGTCCGCACCGGACCGCGATCCGTCTCCAGCAGGAAACCTTCCCCGTGGGCCTGGATATCCTGCACAGCGCAACCATAGCGGAGCTCCGCGCCGCCCTTGCGGGCACCTTCGGCGCAGTGGTTCAGGAGACCGGCCGTGTCGATGGTGCCATCACCGGGAATGGCCAGATGCTCCGCCGCCTTCAGGCCGGGCAGGGGCAGGCTCTCGCCGCGCTGCGCTTCCACTCCGTGCCGGGCCGCCTCGGCTTCAAAGGCGTCCAGGGGCCCCCGGCTCATGGCGGCCAGCAAGCCGCCATGAGCGGTGAGCAGACCAGCCTCCGCCAGCCGCCGCCGGCCTTCCACGGTCAGGGCCGTGTGCTCGTCCCGGCCCGTGAGGGTTCGGGCCATGGCGGCGTTGTGGCCGCTGGCGTAGGTGCCGGGCTGGTCCTCCCGGTCCAGGAGGAGGATGCCCTTCTGGCCCAGCCGGGCGAGGTGGAAGGCCAGGGACAGCCCGGCGATGCCGCCGCCGATGATCACAAGTTCCACCGTCTCAGTGCCCATGCCTCCATCCTACCGGTCCGTTCGATTCCTGCTTGTGGAGAGGGGATGTGATGCCGATCATGAAACAAGGTGTCATTGTCACGGCATCTTATTGGCGAGGTCCTTTCCCGGAGTCTGCTTGTCCCGTCTGCTTCACGCCCTTTTTGCCGTTGTGCTGCTCCTGGGCGGCCTGGGCGGGGACTGGGCGCCGGGATCGAACGAACCCGCGGCCGCCCCCCATTCCTGCTGCTGTGGCACGGCCCAGGGCATGGAGGACACCTGCCCCTGCCCGAAACCCGAAGGTAACCGGACGCCCTCCAGCGGTGGCGCCTGCGCCAGCCGTCCGACGGTGACGGCGCCCATGGTCGCCGGATGGCGCACCCAGACGGGCCAGCGGCGGACCGAGCCCCGTCCCGAACCCGCGACCTGGGCCTCTGCCCGGAATGAAGCCTCCGAGGGCATCGCCGTTGCCCCCTCCGCCCACGGCCGGGATCCGGATCTGGGGCGGCATCTGGCGCGACTGGGCCTGCTCCTGATCTGATCCGGAAGGGTGTGGCCGTCTGCTCGTCCGTCCGGACGGGCCGTTCCCATTCTTTTCCGGAGAGACCCATGCGCCTGTCATTGCGCCTGGCTCCGGCCCTGGTGCTGGTGGCATCCGGGTTGGCGCAGGCCCCCCTTCCCCATTCATCCGATCCCGTCCTGGAGGACCTCCTTCAGGAGGCGCTGGCCAAGCATCCCGATCTGCAGAAGGCCGGTGCCGCCGTGAGGATGGACCAGGAGCGCATCCCCCAGGCGGGAGTGCTGCCCGATCCCTCCCTGTCCCTGGGGCTCCAGAACGACGGTTTCAAGCGGCTGGAAGTGGGTCGCATGGAGACCAGCTTCTACAGCGTGGCCTTCACGCAGCCGCTGCCCTGGCCCGGCAAGCGCGGACTCCGCAAGGAGGTGGCCGCCATCGGTGTGGACCTCTCCGAAGCCACCCGGGCCAGGGTCCAGATGGGCCTAGAGGCGGATGTGCGGCGCGGGTACACGGCCCTGCTGCTGGTCCGCGGACAGAGGCAGCTGCTGGCCCAGCAGGCCCTGTTCCTGGACGAGGCCGAAAGCCTCGCGCGCACCCGCTATGAGGTGGGGCAGGGCAGCCAGGGCGATCTGCTGCGGGCCCAGCTGGAACGTACGCGCCTCCAGCAGGCGAAGTGGTCGCTCGAAGCGGAGGAGCGCATGGTCCTCGCCGCCTTGAACCGGCTCCGCCAGCACGACCCGGCGGATCCCATCCTCACCACCACGACGCTGGACGCACTGCCCGAGCCCGAGCTCCTCGGGCCCGAGGCGGTGGAAGCCCTCAGCCCCGAGCTGGCGGGCGCCCGCGCCGGCGTGCGTCAAACCGAGAAGCTGCTGGACCTGGCCAAGCTGGACCGGCGACCGGATTTCGCCGTGACCGCCGGGCTCATGCCGCGGGGGAGCCTGGATCCCATGTGGCAGGTGGGGGTGAGCGTCTCGCTGCCCATCTACGGCCGCCACAAGCAGCAGCGCGCCATCGCCGAGCATGAACACCACCGGCAAGGGCAGGGCGCCGAAGTGGAATCCATCAGCAGCCTGCTCCGCCAGCGCACGGAAGAACGGACCATCCAGATCCAGACGCTGCGCAAGACGCGGGACCTCTATCAAGGTGGGCTGCTGGTGCAGAGCGAGGCCTCTTTCAAAGCCACCCTGGCCCAGTTCGAAACGGGACGGGGATCCTTCCTGGGGGCCCTGGAGGCGTTGAACGGCTGGGTGGGCGACCAGGGTGGCTTCCTGCAAACCCTGGCCCAATTGCAGGCCCAGCACATCGCCTTGCACGAAGCGGCCCTGGGGGCCACGGTCCCCATCAGCGGCGGTTCGCTGGCCTCGGCCAGCTTCTCGGCCGGAGCCGCCGGGCCCGCTGCCTCCAAATCCAGTGCCACAGCCCCGGGCAAGCCCCAGGACAGCGGCCCCGCCATGCCTTCCATGTGATCCGGAGCTGACCATGATTGACGAACCGATGGAAATGACCCCCAACCGCCCTTCACGAGTCCGCACGGTGGGCCTGCTGGTTCTGGGGCTGGTCGCCGGTGTCGGCGGCACGCTGCTGCTGCGGCCTGGCGCCAAGGACGACCATCAACACCCAAGCGCCAGTGCCTCGGCGCCCAAGAAGCAGATGTACCAGTGCCCCATGCATCCGCAGATCATCCAGGACCACCCGGGTGCCTGCCCCATCTGCGGGATGGAGCTGGTGCCCATGGAGAACGAGGCCCCCAAAGACCCCGGCAAACCCCGCTTCTACCGCTCTCCCATGAACCCGAGCATCACTTCCCAGGTGCCCATGAAGGATGAAATGGGCATGGACTATGTTCCGGTCTACGAGAGCGACCTGAAGGGCGAAGGGTCCGGAGTCGAGGGGCATGCGGCGATCAAGATCGATGCCGAGCGCCAGCAGCTCATCGGCCTCCGTACCGAGAAGGTCGCGGAAGGTTCCGTGAGCGGCGAGTTCCGCACCCTGGGCCGGGTGACCGTGGATGAAACCCGCGTCCGCAAGGTGACCGTCAAGGTGGAGGGCTTCGTGGAGAAGCTCTTCGTGGATTTCGTGGGGAAACCCGTGGCCAAGGGGCAGCCTCTGTTCAGCCTCTACAGCCCCGAATTCGTCAGCGCCCAGCGCGAGTATCTCCTGGCTCTCAAGACCCAGAAAGCGCTGGCAGGCGGATCCCTGCAAAGCAGCGGCGGCGACCTCCTGGACGCCGCCCGGCGCCGCCTTCAGCTCTGGGATGTGCCCCAGGAGGCCATCGAGCGCCTTGAAAGGACCGGCGAGGTGGCCCGGGCCATCACCATGCGCAGCCCCATCTCAGGCGTGGTGACGGCCAAAACCGTGGTCGAAGGCGCCCGGCTGACCTCAGCGGACATTCCCTTTGAAATCACGGACCTCAGCCGGGTCTGGGTGCAGGCGGATATCTACGAAACGGAACTTGCCCGGATCAAGGTGGGGATGCCCGCCGACCTGACGATGGCAGGCGTTGCCGTCCATGGCCGCGTCGCCTTCATCGATCCGGTGATGGATCCCAAGACGCGCACCGCCAAGGCCCGGATCGAATTCGCGAATTCCAAGGGTGAGCTGAAACCCGAAGCCTTCGTGGAAGTGCTGCTGAAGGGCCAAGGGCACAAAGGCCTGATCATCCCCCTGGATGCGGTGCTGGACGCCGGCACGACCAAGGTGGTGTTCGTGGCTATCGGCGAGGGCAAGTTCGAACCCCGGGAGGTCACCACCGGCACCACCGTCGGCGAGAACGTGGAAATCAAATCCGGCCTGAAAGCCGGAGAAGCTGTGGTGGTTCGCGCCAACTTCCTGGTGGACTCTGAGTCCCGCCTGAAAGCGGCCCTGGCCCAGATGAGCAAGCGATGAACAACCACGCTGCCTACGATCCCGAACACCCGACGTTCCTCCAGCGGATCATCCGTTTCTCGGCGGAGAACCGCTGGCTGGTGATCGCTTCCTCCGTGATCCTCCTGGCGCTCTCCTTCTGGACCATGCGGACCATTCCCCTGGACGCCTTGCCGGACCTCAGCGACACCCAGGTGATCATCTACACCAAGTGGGATCGGAGCCCCGACATCGTCGAGGACCAGGTGACCTACCCCATCGTCACCAGCCTCCTGGGGGCCCCGAAGGTCAAGGCCGTGCGCGCCCTCTCGGACTTCGGCTTCTCCTACGTCTATGTGATCTTCGAGGACGGCACCGACCTCTACTGGGCCCGCTCGCGGACCCTGGAATACCTGAGCAAGATCACCACCAGCCTGCCGCCGGGGGTGCAGCCATCCCTGGGCCCCGATGCCACTTCCGTGGGCTGGGTGTACCAGTACGCCCTGGTGGACCGCAGCGGCAAGCACAGCCTCGATGAACTGAGATCCCTCCAGGACTGGTACCTCCGCTACGGCCTTCAGAGCACGCCCGGCGTCTCTGAAGTGGCCACTGTGGGCGGCCAGGCACGGCAGTTCCAGGTGCAGGTGAATCCCAACAAGCTGGCGGCCTACCGCATTCCCATCGATGCCGTCATCGGCGCCGTGAAGTCCGCCAACGCGGAAGTGGGCGGACGCCTCGTGGAGTACAGCGGTCGCGAGTACATGGTGCGCGGGCGGGGCTATGTCAAAACCACCCAGGATCTGGAACAGGCGGTGCTGAAGGCCGAAAACGGCACGCCGGTGCGCCTGGGCGACGTGGCCACCGTGACCCTGGGGCCCGACATGCGCCGGGGCCTGACGGACCTGGATGGCCAGGGCGATGCGGTCGGCGGCATCGTGATCATGCGCCAGGGCGAGAACGCCTTGAACGTGATCGAACGGATCAAGGTCCGGATCCAGGAATTGAAAGCGGGATTGCCAGACGGCGTCGAGGTGATCCCGGTCTACGACCGCAGCGAGCTGATCCATCACGCCATCAGCACCGTGAAGCACAAACTCATCGAGGAGATGATCGTCGTCTCGATCATCATCCTCATCTTCCTGTGGCACATCCCCTCGGCCCTGGTACCCATCATCACGATCCCCGTGAGTGTGGCGCTGGCCTTCATTCCCATGTACGGCATCGGCCAGAACGCCAACCTTATGAGCCTCGCGGGCATCGCCATCTCCATCGGCGTGCTGGTGGACGGCGCCATCGTCGAGGTGGAGAACGCCTACAAGAAAATCGAGAAGTGGATCGAAGCGGGCAAGCCCGGAAGCTTCTACCAGGTGCGCCTAGAAGCCCTGATGGAAGTGGGGCCCTCCGTCTTCTTCTCGCTGCTGGTGGTGGCGGTGAGCTTCCTGCCCATCTTCACCCTGCTGGACCAGGAAGGGCGGCTCTTCAAGCCCCTGGCCTATTCCAAGAATTTCGCCATGGGCATCGCCGCACTGCTGGCGCTGACCCTGGATCCCGCCATGCGCATGCTCTTCGCGAGGGTGGACCCCTTCAGCTTCAAGCCCCGGTGGCTGGCCTGGACCGCCACCCAGGTGGTTGTGGGCAAGTACTACGCCGAGGAGAAGCACCCCATCAGCGTCTTCCTCCACCGGATCTATGAGGGGCCTTGCCGCTTCGTGCTGCGGCACGCCAAGGCCACCATCGCCGTGGCGGTGCTGCTGGTGGTGGCGACGATCCCGGCCTTCGTTTCCCTGGGCAGCGAGTTCATGCCGCCCCTGAACGAAGGCACTCTGCTCTACATGCCATCCACGCTGCCCGGCCTCAGCCAGACCGAGGCCCAGCGCATCCTCCAGGTGCAGGACCGCCTGATCCGCACGGTGCCAGAGGTGGCCCGGGTCTTCGGCAAGGCGGGGCGGGCCGACACGGCTACCGATCCCGCACCCTTCTCCATGATGGAAACGGTCATCGTCCTCAAGCCCGAGGATCAGTGGCGCGAGCGCCCCCGCTGGTTCAGCGCCTGGGCCCCGAACTTCCTGAAGGCCATCCTGCGGCCCTTCTGGCGGGACCGCATCACCCAGGAGGACATCGTTGCCGAGCTGGATCGCGTGGTGCGGCTCCCCGCCATCCCCAATGCCTGGACCATGCCCATCAAGGCCCGCCTCGACATGCTCAGCACCGGCATCCGCACGCCGGTGGGCCTCAAGATCAATGGCGGGAGCCTGGAGGCCATTCAGAAGGTGGCCATCGAGGCCGAGCGCATCCTCCAGAACGTTCCGGGCACCCGCAGCGCCTTCGCCGAGCGCACCGCCCAGGGCTACTTCCTGGATTTCGTGCTGAAGCGGGAGCAGCTGGCCCGCTACGGACTCAGCGTGGAGCAGGCCAGCATGCTGGTGATGACCGCCATCGGCGGGGACAACCAGAGCACGGTCTTCGACGGCCGGGCCCGGTATCCCGTGAGCGTGCGCTATGCCCGGGACTACCGGGAAAGTCCCGAGGCCCTGAAGCGGGTGCTCATCCCCACGCCAGGCGGCGCCATGATCCCCATGGAGGAGATCGCGGACCTCCAATGGACCACGGGGCCCGCCATGATTCGCGATGAGAACGGCCAGATGAACGGCTATGTGCTGGTGGATTTCGACACCGCCAAACTGGATGTGGGAACCTATGTGCAGCGGGCCAAGGCCGCCGTGGAGAAGGACCTGAAGCTCCCCGCGGGCACGAGCCTCAGCTGGTCCGGCCAGTACGAGAACATGATCCGGGTGAAGGAGCGGCTCAAGCTGATCCTGCCCATCACCCTGGTGCTGATCTTCGGCCTGCTCTACGCCAACACCAAGAGCGCCTTCAAGGCCTCCATCGTCATGCTGGCGGTGCCCTTCAGCGCCATCGGCGCCTTCTGGCTGCTGTGGATCCTGGGCTACAACATGAGTATCGCCGTGTGGGTGGGGCTCATCGCCCTCATGGGGCTGGACGCGGAAACCGGCGTTTTCATGCTGCTCTTCCTGGACCTCAGCCATGACGAGGCCCGGCGGGAGGGTCGCCTCAACACCCACGGAGACCTGGTGGAGGCCATCATCCACGGGGCCGTGAAGCGCGTGCGCCCCAAGGCCATGACGGTCTTCGCCGCCATGATCGGCCTGCTGCCGATCCTCTGGAGCACCGGCACTGGCGCCGACGTCATGAAGCGCATCGCCGCGCCCATGGTGGGCGGCCTGGCCACCAGCTTCCTCCTCGAACTGCTCGTCTATCCCGCGATCTACCTTCTCTGGAAGGAACGATCGCTTCCCGCCCAGGTTTCTGTCGAAGCCTGAGACAATCAACCACCTTTCCAAGGAGCCATCATGCTCGCACCCCTGCTTTCCATCGTTCTCCTGGCCGCACCAGCGGCCAAGCCCGCCACCAACACCAAGGATCCCGTCTGCAAGATGGCGGTGGACGCCAAGGCCTCCACCGTGGCCGTGCGCGGCCGTGACTACCGCGTGTGCAGCAAGCACTGCGGGGAAGCCCTCCAGAAGGATCCGGACAAGTACCTCGAGAAGGACGGAACCCCCAAGAACGCCAAGTAGGAGGGCTATCCAGAGGCCGGGCCCCGGGGCAGGACGCAAGTCTTCCTCCGGGGCCTTGGCTTAGGTCGCGGGCAGAGGATGCTTGGCCGGAAATTTAACACCTCTTAACTTGCACCGGCGCTGCTGGAGGTCTAGGGTGGGGTCACTTCCTACCACTCATTTCTAGACCCGGGCGGCCGTTGCCGTCCGGCTTCCATTTCCCCATGGAGGTCCCATGCGCCACGCGGTTCCCTTCCTTCTGCCGACCTTGCTCCTGGCCGTCCCGCCCGATCAGGTCCGCTCCGATGCGCTCTTCCGGGAAGCCCGGGGACACCTGACAGCCCGGGCCCATCAGCTGAGCCTGGGCCCCCAGGCGGACTTCCTCCTCAAGAACCACCATGCGGACGAACTGGGCGAGGATCATGTCCGTGTCCAGCAGTCCTTCAGGGGCGTTCCCGTGTTCGGTGGCGAGGCCATCGTCCATTTCCGGAACGGCCGGGTGCGGGAGGTCACGGATGATTTGGTCCGGGGCCTTTCGTTGTCCGTGGAACCTACCCTGGGCAAGAGTGAGGTCCTGGCCGCCGCCCATGACCACCTCGCCCCTCGTGGCAGCTATGCGCACCCCCCGACGGCCGAGCTGGTGATTGCGGGCCTCGAATCAGGACGCCAGGCCCTTGTCTACCACGTGCACACGGAACTGGAGAACGGCACCCAGGAGACCCGGCACACGGACTACCTGGTGGACGCCCACACGGGCGCCATCCTTGAATCCTGGGACAGCCTTCATACCGGTGCAGCGACCGGCGCCGGGAAGTCCCAGTGGTACGGCACCGTGACCTTGAACACCAACAGCACCGCCACGGGCTACGAGCTGCGCGACATGACCCGGGGTTCCGGCGGCACCTTCGGGAACAACGTCACCACCAACCTGAACAACGGCACGTCCGGGAATGGCACCATCTTCACGGATGCGGACAACACCTGGGGCGATGGCCTCCAGTACAACGGCACCGCGGGCATGAGTGCCAACGCCCAGACTGCGGGTGTCGACGGCCACCGCGGCGCCCAGGCCACCTGGGATTTCTTCAAGAATGTTTTCAACCGCAACGGCATCGACAATACCGGCAAGGCCACGTACAGCCGCATGCACTACAGCAAGCAGTACGACAATGCCTTCTGGTCGGATAGCTGCTTCTGCATGACCTATGGTGATGGGCAGGTGGGCGGTTCCGTGGGCGAGGCGGATCTCGACACCGCGGCTCATGAGATGAGTCATGGCGTGTGCGCGACCACGGCCAATCTCGTCTACCGGAAGGAGTCCGGAGGCCTCAACGAGGCCAATTCGGACATCTTCGGCACGCTGGTCGAGTTCTACACCCTGAACGGCGGCACGGGGAGCATCATTCCCAGCACGCCCGGAACGGGGGCAGTCACCGCCAACTACAAGCTGTTCGAGAACAGCTGGGGCCACGCCTATCCCAACGAGGCCCTGCGCTGGATGTACAAGCCCAGCCGCGATGGTGCGAGCCCGGACTTCTACAGCAGCAAGCTCGCCAGGTTGGATGTGCACTACAGCTCCGGCGTGGCCAACCACTTCTTCTTCCTGCTGGCCCACGGCAGCAAGGTGGATGCGCTCTGCGACAACATCGCCTCGCCCATGACGAACGGCGTCGCTTCCATCACGGGCATCGGCAATGACAAGGCCGGACGGATCTGGTTCCGCGCCCTCGCCGCCTACATGACCTCCAGCACGAACTACGCGGGGGCCCGCACGGCCACCCTCAGTGCCGCTGCGGACCTCTACGGAGCCGGCTCAGTTGAATACAACACCGTGAATACCGCCTGGCTGGCGGTGAACGTGAAATAGCACGGCGGCCGTTCTTCCAGATGAAACGAGGCGGCCCGGGGCCGCCTCGTTTCCATTCCCGCAGAAAATCAGTCGGCGATGGCGAAGACCACCCGGTCGTTCTTGAGGCGCTCGGGATCCAGGATGCGGACCTTGGCGCTGGAGCGGTCGTCAGAGAGGGTCACGGTGTAGTGGCGATCCTTCTCCAGGGAACCTGGGATCACGCTGACCTTGCTGATGGTCTTCAGGCCCAGGTCGGAAGCCTTGATCGTCAGCTCGGGATTGGGGCCGTCCAGGATCAGGTCCTTGTCGAACTTGGTGGCCACGGCCTTGGGCCCCATGCGGTCCTTGGCGAAGACCGGCACCACAATCACGCCATCCTCCTCGAGCTGCTTCCGCTGTCCCACGAGGTAGTGCATGGAATTGAGCTTGGCCTTCTGGGTCTGGCTCAGGGTGGCCAACTCGTTGACCTGGGACATCAAGGAGGTCTTTTCCGAGCGGAGGGCGTCCACTTCCTCCTGCACCTTCACCCGCTGGGCGACGAGGCTCTCCACCTCGTCGGCGAGGCCGTGGGCGATGAGCATGGTGTCCTCCTTGTCCCTTTCGAGGGCGGCCCGCTGGGTGCGGACGTACTCGGACGGCCCGACGGTGGCCTTGCCCTGGGTGACGGTAGTCAGATAGACCCCATCCGTGTACTGCTGGTAGACCTGCCAGCCGGGCTGCAACTCTTCCATCAGGTTGGCCCGGGCGGCCAGCGCCTTGGCTTTCTCCTCGGTGAGGCCCTTGCTCTTGAGGAACCGCACGGCCATGGCGAAGTGGTTGTCCTTCTCGCCGGCGATCTGAGGGCGGGGCAGATCCGCGCGCAGCTTCGCGACCTTGGCCGTCAGGTCGGCGATCTGCTTGTCCCGGTCCAGGATCTCCTGCAGCAGGGCGGCGATGCTGTTGCTCTTCTCGTCCTTGACGCGCTTTTCAAGCAGGGCGCGCTGGGTCTCGGTCAGCTGGACCCCGGCGGGGTTCGTCTGCAGGCCCGCTTTCGCCAGGGCCTCCGACTGGTCCTTGGTGGCCCCCTGCATCTGGCTCTCGGCCTTCTCGGTCTCGGCGACCTTCTTGGCGAGGTCCTTGGTTTCGCTTTCGACGCCGGATTTGCGGTCGCAGCCGAAGGTCAACAGCAGGGGCACCGAGGCAAGGGCGGCGCCTAGGGCGATGGGTCGCAGGAATTTCATGGCGGTCTCCTGATAGCGGATGGCTGGGCAGGCTATAGGGTGATTCCAGTGACGGGAGAATGCCAGCCTATTCAGGCGCCAGCGACATCTTGAGCGCATCCAGCCAGGCCTTCAGCACGAAGGCCGTGGCCCCCCAGAGGGGCGCCTGGGGGAGTTCCAGGCGGGGGATGTCCATGACCAGGCCATAGCGGTCGATGTGCTCCAGGGTCCAGGGCGCTTCCAGGAGCGGAAGCAGGGGGAGCATCAGCACCTGCTCCAGTTCATGATCCAGGTGGAAGGCCGGGGCGGGGTGCTCCCAACGGAAGAAGACCGGCGTGAAGCGGACCCGGGTCTTGGCGACGCCATCCGGGAAGCAGCCGAGTTCCCAGAGTCCCTCGCTGACGCCGAGTTCCTCGGCCACCTCCCGCCGGGCGGTGGCGGGCAGGTCGCGATCACGGGGTTCCACCATGCCACCGGGAAAGGCCAGCTCGCCGGGATGGTGAGGGGCACCGAAACCGCGTTGCACCAGGACGAGTTTCCTGGCGCCCGCCGCGTCTCCCCAGAGGATGACGCCCACCGCCGCCCGGCGCGTATCTTCGGGAATGCGGATGCTGAGTTTGTGGGGGCTCGGTCCCCGCTGGGGCCGGCGCAGGCTGTCGGCGATGCGCGACCAGGGGACGGCCGGCGCTGCTGCGGGAGGGCGCCAGGCCGCGCTGCTCACTTGACCTTCCCGAACACCGACCCCTTCACGCGCTCCACGGTATAGACGCCGCGGATGCGCCGGAGGGCGGCCATGAGTTCCACCAGGTGGGTGCGGTCGCGCACCCGCAGGGCGATATGGAAGAGCCCGGCGCCTTCCTCCGTGGCGGAGCCGTGGAAGCGCTGCACATTGATGCCCACGCGCTGGATGCCTTCGGAAATGGCGGCCACCATGCCGGGGCGGTCCTCGGTGGTCAGCGAGATCTCCGTATCGTAGAGTTCCGTGCCGTGCTTGCCCCAGGCCACATTCACCCGCCGTTCGGGGCTGAGCGAGGTGGTGCTGAGCTGGGGGCAGTCGGCGCGATGGATGGCGGTGCCCCGGCTCCGGGTGATGTAGCCGATCACCTCGTCACCCCAGATGGGCTTGCAACAGGCGGCCAGGGCATACAGGATGCCGGTGGTGTCGCCCACCACGACGGCGTCCAGCAGGTTGGAGGTGTTCTCCTTGGGTTTGGCGCGTTCGGGTTCGGGGATCAAGGGCTCGAGGAGCTTGTGGACCGTCATGCGCCCGAAGCCCAGGGCCGCATAGGCGTAATCCCAGCTCGCCAGCTTTAGATCCGCCAGGCGGGCATCCAACTTCACCTTGGCCTGGGGCTCTTCCAGGTTGACGCCCATGGTGCGGGCTTCCCGTTCCAGGCGCTCCCGGCCCTGGATGATGGCGTGGGCGCGTTCCTCCTCGCGGATGAAGGCCTGGATGCGGCTCTTGGCGCCTGCGGATTTCACGAAGCCCAGCCAGTCGCGACTGGGCTTGTGATCCGGGCGGGTGAGGATCTCCACGCGGTCGCCGTTCAGGAGGGTGTGCTTGAGGGGCACGATGCGGCCGTTCACCTTGGCGCCGATGCAGTGATGGCCCACCTGGGTGTGGATGGCGTAGGCGAAGTCCACGGGCGTGGCGCCTTCCACCAGGCTGCGCAGATCGCCCTTGGGGGTGAACACCTGGATGCGGTTGAAGGTGAGCTCACCTTTCAGGTTGGCCACGAGATCGCGGCTGTCCTGGGCGTCCTGGTGCAGTTCCACCATGCGCCGCAGGAAGGACACCTGGTTGATCTCCAGGCGGTTCGCGATGCGGCCGTCCTTGTAGGTCCAGTGGCTGGCGATGCCCGCCTCGGCGTGCAGGTGCATTTCCTCGGTGCGGATCTGCACCTCGAAGATGTCGCCGGAACCCATGAGCACCGTGGTGTGGATGCTCTGGTAGCCGTTCTCCTTGGGCAGGCTGATGTAGTCCTTGAACTTGCCGGGGACGGGCTTGTAGAGGCCGTGCACCAGGCCCAGGGCCGTGTAGCAGCTGGCGCGATCCGGACAGATGATGCGGTAGGCCAGCCAGTCGTGGATGTCGTCGAAGCCCTTGGCCTGGGCGCCCATCTTCTTCCAGATGCCGTAGAGGTGCTTGATGCGTCCGCTCACATGGGCCTGGATGCCCTGCTGGCGGAGGATCGCCTGGAGAGCGCCGGTGATCTCCTGGATGGGGCCCGCCAGCTTGGCCCGCCGCGCCTCCACAGCGGCGAGCAGCACCGCGTACTGTTCCGGCTCCAGCTGGCGGAAGGCCAGGTCCTCCAGTTCCAGGCGCACGGTGCCCATGCCCAGGCGGTTGGCCAGGGGGGCGTAGAGCTCCAGGGTCTCCCGAGAGATGCGGCGGCGCTTCTCCTCTTCCATGACGCCCAGGGTCTTCATGTTGTGCAGGCGGTCGGCCAGCTTCACCAGCAGCACGCGCACGTCCTTGCCCATGGCCACCAGCAGCTTGCGCACGTTCTCGGCGTTGAGCAGGTGGCGGTCCGTGAAGGCCAGCTTGCTCATCTTGGTGAGGCCGTCCACGATCTCGGCGATCTCCTCCCCGAACTGGGCCTTCACCTCGGGCAGGGTCATGAGGGTGTCTTCCACCACGTCGTGCAGCATGCCGCAGGCCAGGCTCACGGCGTCCAGCCGCCAATCCGCCAGGCTCTGGGCCACGGCCAGGGGATGGAAGAAGTAGGGCTCGCCGCTCTTGCGGACCTGCAGGCCGTGCATCTCCCGGCCCACGAGGTAGGCCCGGCGGAGCAGGCCGATGTCACCCTTGGGGTGGTGCTGGAGGAAGGCCGCCTTGACCCGGTCGAAGGCGCCATCCAGAGTCAGACAGGAACCCTCCTCGCAAGCTGAGCCTTCCCCCTCACGGAGGACGGGCTCCGGGGTCTTCCCTGGGCTGGCCATGGAAGGAGTGTGGCGCAGGCGCCCTTTTGAATCTAGGCGGTTTATCAGACACTCAGGGCATGACGCGCCCATCGCTCCCCCTCGACGGCCCCTCCTACAAGGGCTGGACCCGCCCCGGCCCCGTGCCGCCGGGCGGCGTGGACCTGGAACCAGGGGAGACCCTCAACGGCCTGTGCGGGCACTGGCGCATCTTCCAGCTGGAGAAGGGCCATCGCTTCAGCGTGGATGATCTGGTGACGGCCTGGTACGGGACGTCCTGGTGCCCCCGGGCCGGGCGCATCGCGGACCTGGGCTCCGGCATCGGGACCGTCGCCCTCACGGCCGCCTGGCGCTGTCCCGGCGCCGTGGTCCATACGGTGGAGGCCCAGGAGCAGAGCTTCCGGCTGGCCCGGAAAAGCATTCGGTACAACGGCGTCGAGGACCGGGTCCTCCCCCGCCTGGGCGATCTCCGGGACCCGGACCTGTTTGCCGGGGAGGCCCCCTTCGACCTGGTGCTGGGCACGCCCCCCTACTGGCCGGAAGGTGCCCGCCTACCCGCCGCCCACTCCCAGGCGGTGCCCGCCCGCCTCGAAGTGAGGGGCGGAATCGCCGACTATGCCAAGGCTGCGGCCCGCCTCATGGCCCCGGGCGGCCTGTTCGCCTGTGTGTTCCCCAACGACCAGCGGGACCGCGCCCTGGCTGCCTTGAGTGATGCCGGCCTCCTCTGCCTCCACCGTCGCGAGATCGTGTTCAAGGAGGGCGAGCCCTATGGCCTGGACCTCTTCGCCACCGGCCGCCAGGAGGATTTTCCCGCGGATTTTGCAACGCTGGCCCGGTGCCCGGAGGTGGAAGCTCCCATCCTCATCCGCCGGAGCGACGGAAGTGTGTCGCCGGACATCGCCCTGGCCAGGCTGGCAGTGGGGTTCCCGCCTGGACTCTGACGGCTTTCCCTGAAATCCCTTGGCCAGGATGCCAATTCTAGGGTCGGGAGGCCTTCCATCCGATAAGCCCCCCGAGGGCTGAACCATGGATCGAGGAAGCTTCCTGGGTGTGTTGCTGGGATTCGCGCTGCTGGCCGTGGCCATCGGCTTCGGGCCGAACCCCCGGATTTTCTTCAACGCGCCCAGCACCATGGTGGTGGTGGGTGGCGTCATCGCCGCGACCCTGATCCGGTTTCCCCTGGATCACGTGCGCTACGCCTTCTCCATCGCCTCCCGGGCCTTCTTCACCCGGGCGCCGGAAACCCATGCGCTGGTGGCCCAGATCGTGGGCCTGGCCCAGCGGGCCCGGCGGGAGGGCCTGCTGAACATGGAAAAGGCCATGGACGTGGAGGGTTTCCTGGCCAAGGGATTGCGCATGGTGGTGGACCGGTCCGAGCGGGAGCACATCCACGCGGTGCTGGCCCAGGAACTGCGCGCCACCCAGGACCGCCATCACCAGGGGCAGGAGATCTTCCGGTTCATCGCCCTCAGCGCGCCGTCCTTCGGCATGGTGGGCACCCTCATCGGCATGGTGCAGCTCTTCGCCAGCATCAAGGACCCCTCGAACATCGGCGGGGCCATGGCGCTGTCGCTGCTGTCCACCCTCTATGGCGCCGTCATCGCCTACCTGCTGGCCATTCCCATCGCCGGCAAGCTGGAACTGCGCAGCAAGGAGGAACTGCAGCTGAAGCAGATCATGCTGGAGGGGGTCATGGGCATCCAGATCGAGATGAACCCGTCCGCCCTGGAAGCCGAGCTGAATGCCTTCCTCGCCCCCAAGGAACGGAGCAAGGATCGGAGAGCCCGTGGGTAATCAATCGCCGCTCCGGTTCGCCCGCCGCAAGGCGGACCTGGAGTCGCTGTGGCTGGTCACCTTCGCGGACCTGATGGTGCAGCTCATGGCCTTCTTCGCCCTGCTGTATTCCTTCTCGGTGGCCGACCAGACCAAGCTTCAGCAGGCGGTCAAGTCCATCCAGAAGGCCCTGGGCGTGGAGGTGAAGGTCTCCAGCACCAGTCCCGGGGATGGAATCCTGCCCGGATCCACGGGGATGGATCCCGCCAAGGCAACCGACCTGGAGAAGCTTCTCAGCGACGCCCAGGCCAGTCAGGGCCGGGAGGTCGGCACGCGCCTTCGCGTTGTCAGCTTCCGGGGCGCCCTCATTTTCGAGGAAGGCAGCGCCGTGCTCACGCCCGGCAGCGACATCCTGCTGGTGCGCCTGAGCGATCTGGTCCGGCGCTACCCGGGCTTCACGCTGGTTTGTGAGGGCCATGCGGCCCTCGGCGAGAAGGGCCGGGGCGGGGCGGATGCCCTGGAACTCAGCTCGCAGCGGGCCATGGCCACCCAGCGCTATCTGGCGGCCCTGGGGCTTCCGCCGGGCATCCTCAGCTCCGAAGCCCACGGCGACAGCCAGCCCGAGGGGGATGCCGGGACGCCGGAGGGCCGGGCCCTCCAGCGGCGCGTCAGTTTCCGTTTCCAGCGGGTGGCGGAACGATAGGCCCTGCAAGGTTCTAGGAGGCATGGATGAAGTCAACCGCGCCGGAAATCCTGGTCGTTGATGATGACCGGCCCACCCTGATCCTGCTGCGTAGCCTTCTGAAAACGGCAGGGTATCGGTGTGCGACCACGGAGAGCGGGGAGGAGGCGCTCCGGCTGGTCAAGGAGCATCCCCGGCGCTTTCACGCCATGCTGCTGGACCGGGGCCTGCCGGGGATGGAAGGCCTGGAAGTGCTGCGCCGCATCAAGGATCAATCGGTTTTCAGGGCCCTGCCGGTCATTCTGATCACCGGTACGAATACGCCGGAGGAGGTGGCCAAGGGTCTGAATGCCGGGGCCTTCTACTACCTGCCCAAGCCGGTGGATGCCATCGCCCTCCTGGCGGTGGTGCGCACCGCCGTATCGGATCACAACCGCTACCAGGAATTGCAGGATGCGCTCCATGCCGCCGGCCGGACCTTCACCCTGCTGGAATCGGCCACTTTCCGCTACCGCACGCCGGCGGAAGCCTATTCCCTGATCGAACTCCTGGCCGCGGCCTGCCCGGATCCCGATTCCGTCGTCATTGGTCTGGCCGAATTGGCCATCAACGCCATCGAACACGGGAACCTGGAAATCGGCTACGAACGGAAGGGGCACCTGATGGCCGAGAGCACCCTCCGAGGCGAGATCGACCGCCGCCTGCAGGACCCCGTCCTGGGGCCGCGCCGCGTGACGGTGCAGGTGCAACGGGTGGCCAACCTCCTCCGCATCACCTTCATCGATGAAGGCAAAGGATTCAACTGGCGGACCTATGAGCACCTGGCGCCTGAACTCATGCTGGAGAACCATGGGCGGGGCATCTTCATGGCCCATGCCAGCGGGTTCTCCCGCCTCGAATATCTGGGCCGGGGCAATACCGTCCTGGTGGAAATTGCCGTCCCCGAGGCCCAATAAAGGCGCTCCGCAACGAAGAAGCCAGGTTGGCGACCAGGCTGTAAATCATGCTTGCGGATCTTCTGCCCGAAAAGGGTGGATACCCAAGCCCGTGGAGGAAATCCGTGCGAAAAGTCCTGTTCTTATTGGCCTTTTTATTCGCGGCCGTTTATCCGACCGTCGGGGCAGCCGAAGGACCCGTGGGGAAGGGCCTTGATTCCAGAAACATCCGCGTGGAGCAATTGGATCACCCGCTCAAGTTGAGCGGCAAATGGCTGTTCACCCGGGAAGACAACCCTGGCAACAAGGCCGTGGATCTGGATGTCTCCAAGTGGGTCATGATCAACGCCCCTGGGCCCTGGAAGCATGCCTATCCGGACAAGGACATCTTCACGGTGGGTTGGTACCGCGGAGTCTTCGATTTCAATCCGACGCTGGTGGGCCAGGAGGTGGTACTGCTGGTGGATGCCTACATGGGCCGGGTCGCGGTGTTCGTGGATGGCGCGGAAGTCTACGAACGGCCGGAAAACATCAATGTGGAACGGTATTTCTCCATCCAGCCCGTGCCCGTCCGCTTCAAGGTCACCCAGCCCCGGCAGGTGGTGGCGATCAGGGTCGAGACGCCCTTGATGACGGGCGTCTACGAGCTGCCCTTCGAGCTGCACCGCTACAACCAGCACGATACGACCCTGGCCTTCCACCAGTTCCGGGGTGGCGAATCACGCATGATCGTGGCCTACATCGTGCTTTTCTTCGGGCTCTTCTTCCTGCTCGTCTACTCCAAGACCCGGTATTCCCTCTACCTGGTGGCGGCCCTGTACAGCCTTTCGGCGTTCCCTTTCTATGCCGCTCCGGGGGATATCTTCCTCAAGGTCTTCGCGCCGGAAACCATGCTCTACCTGCACTACACGGGCATGTTCTCCACATTCCTGGCCTTCCTGTTCTCCCAGTACTACTTCAAGTTCACCATGCGGCTGAACTGGATCTTCGGCACCATCTTCGGCCTGATCGGCCTGCGGATCGGGGCCATGGCCTGGGCGCCGAATGTGGAACTCTTCCAGCACCTGCGCGGAATCTACTTCCTGATGGTGCTGATGAGCGGCCTCGCCGCCACCTACATGCTCGTCCGGGCCGTGCTGAACGGAAAGACCCATTCCCGGATCCTGCTCACGGGCACCGTGCTGTTCCTGGTGTCGGGCATCAACGACCTGCTCCTGGCCCTGGGCCACATCCAATCCTTCGGCATGATGTTCATCGGCAACGCCATCTTCACGGCATCGATCCTCTATGTGGCCTGCCTCACCTTCGCCAACACCTTCCAGGAGAACCGTCAGCTGGTGAAGGAACTGAAGCAGATCAACGACCGCCTCGAGGACCTCGTGGCGGAGCGGACCCAGCAGCTGCGGCAGAAGACCAACGACATCTCGACCATGCTCCAGAACATGCCCCAGGGCATCATGACGATCATGGCGGGAGGGACGATCCACCCCGAGTATTCCGCCTACCTGGAAACGATCTTCGAGACGGATGACATCGCGGGCCGGGAC
The DNA here is from genome assembly GCA_035255365.1 of Geothrix sp. Taxonomy (GTDB): domain Bacteria; phylum Acidobacteriota; class Holophagae; order Holophagales; family Holophagaceae; genus Geothrix. The sequence continues at coordinate 54,689 of DATEZS010000064.1, read as the reverse complement.
ATCATGGATCTCGTCTTCTCGGACACGGACCTGGGGCCGGACATCCTGGCGCAGGTGGCGGCCGTTCCGGGCGTCTGCATCGGCGAAGATCGCATGAACTTCGAATTCAACACCCATGTGATGGTGAAGGAATTCCAGAAACACATGCCGGATGGGCGGTTGAAGGCCCTGGAGCTGACCTGGTCACCCATCTGCGACGAACATGACACCATCGAAAAGCTGATGCTGTGCGTCCGCGACACGACCCTGCTGAAGCGACTGGAAGCGGAGGCCACGCAGCAGAAGCGGGAACTGGAGATCATCGGCCAGGTCCTGTCCGTGAGCCAGGAGAAGTTCCACGAGTTCATCGCCTCCTCCACCCGCTTCGTCCAGGAGAACGCCGCGGTGATCCGGAAGACTTTCGAGAAGCATCCGGAGATCATTTCGACCCTCTTCCGCAACATGCATACGATCAAGGGCAATGCCCGCACCTACGGCTTGCTGCACCTGACGAACAAGGTCCACGAAGCCGAGCAGGTCTATGACGACCTGCGGAAGAACCCCGAGGCTCTCTGGAATCAGGACTTCCTGCTGCAGCAGCTGGATGAGACCCACTCCCTGATTGCCGAATACGAGAAGATCAACGATTCCAAGCTGGGGCGGAAAGGTCCGGGCAGGCGCGGTGCTGTGGAGAAATTCCTGATGGTGGAGAAGGAGAGCATCCAGCGCTCCCTGGATCTCATCGAGAAGACCGACCCCAACGATATCGAGGCACTGCGTCGCACCCTGGGCCAGATGGCGAAGACCCTGAACCTGATCGGCACCGAGAAGATTTCCGACATTCTCGGCGGCGTGATCGAATCCATGCCATCCCTTGCTTCGGAACTGGGGAAGGCCCCGCCCGTCATCAGCATCGAGGACCACGGAATCGTGGTCCGCAACCAGGTCAATGGCCTGCTCAAGAACATGGCGACCCATCTCTTCAGGAATTCCATCGACCATGGCATCGAGAGCCCCGAAGAACGTCAGGCGAAGGGCAAGTCGCCGGAAGGGCACATCCACTTGGCTTGTTCCCTCGAAGGGGGGCGCTTCTGGATGCGGATGCACGATGACGGCAAGGGCCTCGGCATCCAGAGAATCCGGGAGATCGGCCTCGCCAAGGGGCTGATCGGCAAGGACGCCACGCCGGCCCCGGAGGCCGTTGCGGAACTTATCTTCATCTCCGGGTTCTCAACGGCCGAGCAGGTCACCGAAGTCTCCGGGCGGGGCGTCGGGATGGATGCCATCAAGGGCTTCCTCGAACGGGAGGACGGCACGATCCAGATCCACTTCCTTGATGCCAATATCCAGGCGGAATATCGTCCTTTCGAGATCGTCATCAGCCTGCCTGAAAAGTTTGCTGTCCAGGCGGATTCATAACCCAGGATGTGACCACCATGGTTTTTTCAATCGAGTCTTTCTTGGCTGGTGCTGCGTTGGGTGGCGTGGCCATCGGGATATTTCTTGGAGTGTCCCGGTGGCGGCTCCAGCGCCTGGCCAGGGAACAGGCGCAGGCCATCAACGGCATGGGGATGATGGTTCCGGTGAGTGAGATGGAAACCCGGGAATGGGCCTGGAACGGCAAGCTGGACGAACTGCGCCGCGAGGCTGCCGAGCTGGCCCGGGCCCTCGCCGAAGCCCAGGCCGCGACTCAAGTGCGTCTCCAGGAAAAGGAACGGGAGCATGTCCTTGAATTGGAGGCCCTGAGGCGTGAGAACGGCCGGCTGCAGTCCGCAGTGACGAACGAATGCGCCATTCTGAATGGCGAGATCGAGCAGCTGATGGGACTGGTGCAGACCTTTGAACGGTGGCGCGGGGAGGTGGACGCCCTCCTCACCCACAACCGGGAAATGCATGTCATGAACTCGGAGTTCTTCCAGATCGTCAGGCAGGTTGTGGTTCTGGCCCTCAACGCCTCCATCGAAGCCGCCAAGGCCGGCCAGCACGGCCGCGGCTTCAGGGTCGTGGCGGACGGGATCCGGGACCTCGCCTACCGGACGGAAAAGCTCTCGAAGGACAACAACGAGAATCTCTACAAGAATGACCTCATCACCACGACCACCTTCCAGGACCTCCAGGCGGGCGGCAAGATGATCACCGCCGCGGTGGTCGGGCTGAAAGTCATCACCGACCGGGTCCGGTCCTCCGTCGAACCAACGGCCTGGTAGGCACCCGATGATCAGCGAACGAGCCCGCGCCTCCTTTGATACCCTGCTCAAGCGGGCCATGTGTGAGCACCTCTCCGTCTCTCCGGAGGTGCCCTGTGAGGTCGAGGTCATCGAGGGGATCGACCACATCGAAGAGGAAGAGTTCGTGGTCCTGACCGTCTCCTCCTACCTGTTCCGCCTGGTGGTCCTCTTCTACTTCACCGGCAACGAGGAAACCAGGGAGCACTTCGCCAAGCTGATCCGCACGCCGGCCAAGCGTCTGGATGACAAGGTGTTCTACGACGCGGTCTCGGAGTTCGGCAACCTCTGCTGCGGCTCCATCAACCGGGATCTCGGGCGCCACTTCCCCCATGTGGGCATGTCGACACCCAATGTGCTGAGGCGTGGCAGCATCGCCTTCCTGGACACTCTCGGGGCGGAGTACATCCAGCACTTCAAAATCGATCTCGGGACGTCCATCCGGTTCCACGCCACCATCTGCGTGTGCGAGTACGGCGACCTCGATTTCAACGCGGAAGCCAAGGTGGTGGAGGAGAACCTCGGGGAGCTGGAACTCTTCTGAGTTGCCCTAGGGTCTAGACTCCCGCCAGCTTCTTGAAGGTGGCGATCACGGCCGGGCCGTTGAAGGGCTTGACGATCCAGCCCTTGATGCCCGCCGCCTTGCCGCGGTCCTTCATGCTGGGCGTATTCTCCGTGGTGAGCATGATGATGTTGACGGTGGCGTTGCCCAGTTCGCTCCGGATCTTCTCCGCCATGGTCAAGCCATCCATGTTGGGCATGTTCACATCGCTAACCACCAGCTTGATCTGGCTGTCGGCCTTCAGTTTGGCGAGGCCGTCCTTGCCATCGACGGCGCCGATGACCTGGAGTCCGTTCTGCTTCAGGAACTCGCACACTTCGTTCCTGACCGTGCTGGAATCATCTACCACTAGGACCTGAGCCATTTGAGACCTCGCTGGATGGTGGGACGGGTGATCCTTCCAATTTAGGCAACTCATCGAACGCTTGGGCCGGGAGCTTGAATTCACCGCAGATCTAGACCTGAATGTAAGCAGATCAATGGATGAGCCGATACAGCTCAAAGAAGCTCAATCGTCAGGAGAAACCCCATGTCCGACTCCCTGCCAGCGAAGCCCTTTCCGGATGTGTCGGAGTATCTCCTGGAAGCTCCGCTGCACTGCCACCACTGCCACAAGGAGATCACCTGCGTGCATGTGGTCCGCCTGCTCCGGGTGAAAGTGAGCTTCGTCTCCACCCTTCCCCGACGGGGCCACGTGATCATCTGCCCTGAATGCCGGGGCATTCTGTCCGGTGACCTGGGCGGCATGGCCTGACCGGCCTCCCATTCCCGGCGTCTGATCAGGCCTGCTTGTCCGGTGGCAGCATCCCGTCCTTGATGAGCTCCGCCCTCACTCTGGGCAGGCACTCGGGGCAGATGCCATGGCTGAACTTCGCCTTGCTGCGGGAGGAAATGTACATCTCCAGCTGGTTCCAGGCGCCGCCGTCATCGCGGATCTTCTTGCAGTAGGAGCAGATGGGAATCAAGCCCTGGATGGTGCGCACTTCCGCGAGGGCCTTGGTCAGGTCCTCGATAAGGTCGAGGTTCTTGCCGTTGAGGGTTTCCAGACTCGCATTGGCTTCCGCCAATTCGCGGGTGCGCAGGGCGACGGTGTCTTCCAGCAGGGCCTTGCTCCGTGCCAGGGAGGCGAGGCGCATGCGGAGGGCCCCATAGGTGATGAGCACCAGCATGAGTCCGTAACCCACCCTGGCGAGGGGTGTACGCCACCAGGGGGGGCGGACGCGGAAATCCAGGCCCTCTGGTGGTCCGAATGGGCGGCTGCCCTGGGCGGCTCGCACTTCGAAGCGGTAGGTTCCACCGGGGAGGCCCGCGTATCGGGCCTGGCGGACGGTGGTATCCCGCCACTTGTCTTCCAGACCGAGTACCCGGGTCTGGTACCGGAGGGAATCTTCATCGGTGAAATTGGGCGCGGCGAACCAGAATTCGAAGGTCCCTTTCGCGTCGGCTTGGCCGGTCTCGGAACCCACGGGTAGCGGATGAATCTGATCCGCCCACTCCGCATCGAGGATCCGGGCGTGGGGAACGAGGGGCGGCTGGGCGGCGGCGGCCGGAGTGATGCGGGCCAGGCCCTTGAGGGTGCCTACCCAGAAGGAACCATCCACATCCAACAGGGCGCCGTTGGCCACGCAATCCTCGGCGGGCAGGCCGAAACCCTGGCCAAAGCGGTGCGCTTCGCCTCCCTTCAAGGCGTATACCCCCAGTTCGGTGCTGACCCAGACCAGCTTTTCCCTGGTTTCCTCGACAAAATAGACCATATCGGTCTCCAGGCCTGCACCTGGGCCAAGGGTTCTTTCCAGGGCCAGCCCCGTCGGTGTCCGCCGGTATTTGTTGGCGCCGCGAGGATCGTCGTACCAGACCCAGATGCCTCCATCCGGGGCGGCGGATACGCCCAGCAGGTTGTCGGCCTGGAGGCCGTCCAGATGGGTGAAACGCTGCCACCGTCCCGCCTCGCGACAGAAGAGTCCCTCCAGGGTGGCTGCCCAGAGGCGCCCGGAGGTGTCGCTGGCGAAGGCGATGACATTGATGGTTTCGAGCTTCCAGTCCGCCGGATGCATGGCGAGGCCGGCCTCTTTCGGATCCACGGGAACGGCGCCGAGGGTGGAGGTGCCGAGCCAGATCCGTTCCTCGTTGTCCTTGCCCACGGAGTTGAGCCGGACGGTGCCCGCAGGCATGGGGATGGCCTTGGGAGGAGCAGCGTCCTGGATCTGGAACAGGCCCTTGGTCGGACAGGCCAGGAGGCATCTGCCAGCCTTGTCCTCCACGAGGGCGAAGCATTCCATGCCGACGGTTCCCGGCAGGGTCTTCCACCCGGTGGGTCCCAGCTTCCCCAGGCCGTCGGAGGTTCCGGCGAAGAATTCCCCGAAGCGTGTCCGGAGCAGCGACCACACCAGGCCGTTCGGCAGCCCCATGTGCTCCTGGTGGACGGTGAGAAAACCCTTGCCTTGCAATTTGACCAGGTTCGAGCCCACCAGCCAGAGGTTCCCCTCGCGATCCGTGAAGGCGCAGCGGGTCCAGGTCAGGGGCAGCCCCTGAGCCGGCCCCAGGAGCCGGTGTCCGCCTCGCCGCTCCAGGATGAGGAAGCCCTTGGTGGTGGGCAGCCAGAGGTCGCCCTTTTCATCCTTGAAGGTGGCGGGAAGCTGGAGCATCCCCCCCGGCATCCAGGCGGACCGATCCTTGAAGGCACTGGCCCCGGGTTCCAACACGAAGAGTTTTCGGCCCGCGGCCATCCATAGGCGGCCGGCACCGTCCTCTCCGACGGATTCCAGAGGTCCCTTGATGTCCTTGGGGGCATCCACGGCGTGGTGCGTTCCATCCGCTTTCAATTGAATGGCCTGGTGCCCCTGCAGAATCCAGACCGTGCCCGGGGTCAGGCCCGGCACCACCATGTTCGTGCGTCCCTTGGGCCAATCCTTCACGGCGACTGCGGTTTCCGGCCCCTGCATGCGGAAGGGGAAGGCGCGGGTGATGCCCCAGATCCGGCCTTGGGAATCCGAAGCGAGGCTGTACACGGAGTCATTGATGGGGGCACCATTCAGGAGGACGGGCTTGATCCGGCCCTCCTTGTAGAGGACCAAACCCTGGTTGGTGCCCACCCAGAGCCCACCCTCGGGAAGCGGGGCGAGGGAAATGACCCAGGCGGAGGGCAGGCCCTCGGCCATGCTCCAGCGCTTGGTGGCATGGCCGTCGAAGCGAAACAGGCCGTTCTCGGTGCCCAGCCAGATGAGGCCGTCCCGGTCTTGGGTCATGCAATGGATGGGAGCTGAAGGCAGGCCCTCGGAAGGGCCGTAGACCTTGAAGGGCAGCTGTCCGGGGAACTGCGGAGCCGCTCCCAGGAATGCGACGCCCGAGAAGACCATAAAGAGCCAGCCAATAATGGCTCGAATTGCAATTCGCATACTCACCTTGATGGTCAGTATCCCAGGAAGCCGGGATGGGCACCAACTATCGAAGGGACTACCTGAACCGGATGGTGGATTGGGCCAGGGCGTAGGTGAAGGAGGCCAGAGCTGCGGCGTTGTAGGCCAGGTCATCCTTCTCGACCTTGTCCAGGGTGTCGGCCTGGGTGTGGTGGATGTCGAAGTAGTGGGTCGCGGCATGATCGGCGCCGAGCCCCGGGACACCCGCGGAGACGATGGGGCTGATGTCCGCTCCACCGTGGCCGAGGCGGAGGTTCAGGGTGTCGAAGGGAGCCAAGGCCGGGGCGAGGGTTTTCAATGCCGCCATCGCCGTGGCTCTGGCTTCCACCGTGGCCTTGGGCAGATCCAAGCCGAAGCCCTTGAGCCGTTCGCTCCCGGAATCCGATTCCACCGCAGCCACGATGTTCAAGAGCTCGCCGCGGTGGGCCTCCAGGTAGGCCTTGCCGCCGCGGAGGCCGTTCTCCTCGTTGGTCCACAGCACCACCCGGATGGTGCGGCGGGGCTTGAAGCCGAGCTGCTGGATGATCCGCGCCGCATCCAGGGCGATGACCGTGCCGGCACCGTCGTCCTGGGCGCCCTGGCCCACATCCCAGCTGTCCAGGTGGCCGCTGATGATGATGACCTCTTCGGGCTTCTCGCTGCCGCGGATCTCGCCCACCACGTTGGCGGAAGGGGCGTCCGGGAGCGTCCTGGCGCCCATTTCGAGCTTCATGCGGATGCGCTCGCCACGGTCCTGCATGCGCCGCATCTGGGTGGACGCCTCGATGGTGACGGCCGCCGTGGGAATTCTCGGAATGGTCGGATCCGGGTCGTAGTCCATGGCGCCGGTGTGGGGCGTATCCAGGCTGATGGGGCCCACGGACCGCACCAGGGCGGCGACGGCCCCGTGGCGGGCGGCCTTCGTGGCTCCGTCGTGGCGGTAGATCACGGTGTGGCCGTAGCCGGCGTAGGGGACATCGAAGAGCACGATCTTGCCCTTCACTGCCGAGCCCAGCTTGTCCAGTTCGTCGAAGGATCCCACCACCACCACATCCGCCGTGAGGCCCCCTCCAGGCGTGCCCACGCTGCCGCCCAGGCCCAGGATGTTCACCCGGTGCGGGGTGGGCAACAGCAGCTCAGCGGACTCATGGCCTCGCACCCAGTGCGGCACCATGGCGGGTTCTGCGTGGACATTCACCAGCCCCGCGGCTTTCATGCGTTCCTGGGCCCAGGCGATGGCCTGGTCCAGCTGGGGCGAACCGGACAACCGATGTCCGATGCGGTCGCAGAGCCACGCGAGGTCATTGTAGGCACCGTGGGTGCGGAAGGCCTCAGTGCGAAACTGCTCGGAGGGAGTCGGTGCGGGCGGCGTCTGGGCACCGAGGGGCGTGACCAGCAGGAGGAGCGAGAGGGGGAAAGGTGTGAGGCTCATGCCTCATCTTACTTGGTAGATAAAGGATGTCACTGCTTTTTGGAGAGCTGCTCGATTTGGGTCCTCACGGACTGCATCAGGGGATTGGGAATGGGCAGGCTGAGATTGTATTGCCGGATCAGCCAGCGGTCCCGTTCCAGGGTGAGCACGCCGCTGCCGCGGCAGGGGCCCATGGTAGAGGTGGCCAGATCCTCGTCGAACCAGGCGGTGCGGCCATCCGAAGAGACCGAGATCGCCCGCCGGGTGCTCCGGAAGTCCCAGGCCTTCCCGTGCTGGAAGTGGGGGTGGGCCCAGGCCTGGAAGGCCGCCTTGGTCCAGCGTTCGGTGGCATCCGTGCCCAGGAAGACGGCACCCTCGGCGAAATGGCCGAAGTAGCGGGTCTCGTCGGCCTGGGCTGCGGCCCGGTGCCAATCGTCCAACACCGCGGTGATCGCTTTTTCGGCGGGCGATTGGGCTAGGAGGCAGATGGCGGAGCAGAACATCAAGGCCGGTCGCATGGGAACTCCGATGGTTCGACTTATTGGATCCTATTGCGAACCCTCCCGCCAACCTGTCGCGAGGCCCTTTCCGGTATTTGGCGATCCGAAGATCTTCTGCTCGGGAAGGGGTCTACCATCGGGATGCTGCCTCCGGAGACCTCCATGCGCATTTTCACGATTTCGACCATTTTGCTAACCGCCATGCTGTTCGCCTGCAGCGACAAACCGGCGCCTGCTCCCCAGGCGGAATCCCCGGCCGCTCAGGCAGCGCCAGCTGCTGCCACTCCGACGGCGGAACCCACCTCTGCAACCGCTCCCGCCCCCAAGGCGACTGCGACGGCTGCGCCGAAGGCTCCCGCGGTGACGCCTGCCGCCAGTGCGACGAAAGCAGCCGTGCCTGAGCCAACTTCCGTGGCCGCCTCCACCCCGGCCGCCGCCCCCGCGCCAACGGCGGCTCCCGTCCCCGCCCCGGTGAAGGTTGCTGTGGTCCCAGCAGCCCCTGCTGGCCCCGTGTCCATGGCCCAGAATGGCCACGCCGCCGTGGGCGCCGACAAGTGCCGGATGTGCCACCGGATCCAGCACGACTCCTGGTCGGCCAGCACCCATGCCAAGAAGGGCCTCGACTGCGAAGGCTGCCACGGCAACGGCGCCGACTACAAGGCGATGCCCGTCATGAAGAACCTGGAGGCGGCCAAGGCCGCGGGGCTCGTCCTGCCCACCCTCGACTTCTGTGGGAAATGCCACGGCGCCAAGGCCGACGCGGCGCGCTTCGCGCAAGTGCATGCCCACAAGGCGAAGTAGGAAGCCAGGCTCTATAAAGGCCGAGGACCGCCCGTTCGGGCGGGTGAAGGAAGGACTCAGCTCTCGTCGGGTTCCACGAAGAGGTGCTGGATCTGGGGAAACCGCAGCTTCAGGTTCCGCTCCAGGTCATTGATCGCTTCCACCAGAACCGTGCCGCTGGCCTGCTCGCGGAACTTCACCTGCAGGGCCACCATGAGCCGTTCGCTGCCCACGATGACGGCGACGAGGTTCAGGACGTGGTCCACCGCGGGGTGCTCGTCCACCGCGGTGCGAATGGCGGCGCGGAGGGCCAGGGGCGGCGCCTCGTTCAGGAGCAGGCTGGTCACTTCCACGCTGACGAAGCCCGCCACGAGGATGAGCAGGAGGCCGATGGCCACACTGCCGATGCCGTCCCAGACCGGGTTCCCCGTGAACAGCGTCAACAGCACGGCGGCCAGGGCAAGCACCAGGCCCAGCAGTGCCGCGATGTCCTCGGCCAGCACCACCACCAGTTCAGTGTTGCTGGACTGGCGCAGATAGCGCAGCAAGGACCGCCCACGACGCTCAGGTTCCGCCGCGTGGAGCGCGCCACGGAGGGACCAGCCTTCAAGGGCAACGGCAAAGAGCAGGAGGACCACGGCCCAGGCCAGGTGATGGGGGTGCTCCGGGTGGCGGATCTTGTGGATGCCCTCCACCAGGGAATAGAGGCCGCCCACGGAAAAGAGCAGGAGCGCCACCAGGAAGCTGGCCACGAAGGCTGCCTGGCCATGGCCAAGAGGATGCCGGGAGGTGGCGGGCCGGGCGCCCTGGCGCATGCCCAGGAAGAGCAGGATCTGGTTTCCGCAGTCCGCGGTGGAATGGATGGCCTCGGTCAGGAGGCTCGAACTTCCCGTTAGGAGGTACACGCCGAACTTGGAGACGGCGATGCCCCCGTTGGCGGCAAGGGCGAGGGCGACGGCTTTGGTGGATCCGGTGGACATGGCTCCAGAGTAGCCTTTCAGGCGCCGGGGCAGTTGGGATCCTCGTGCGGCCAAGGGGCCCGGCTGGCTGGCGAAGCTCCCGGCGTCGCCCGGTGTCACGGGAATCCAGTGCTAACGTGGATCTGGAGGCCATTCATGCTCGATGCAACCATTCGCGCGGTACTCGGTTCCGAAGGATCCGCCACCTTCGTGACCCAAGGGGCGGACGGGCCCCATCTCGTCGCGACCTGGCAGAGCTATCTCGAAGTTCTGGACGACGAGACACTGGCCTTTCCTGCTGGTGGCTACCAGGCCACGGAAGCGAACCTGCAGCGCGATGGCTCGGTGCAGATGGTGATCGCCGACAAGCGGGGTCCCGGAGGCGGCGCCATCGGTTTCCGGCTGACGGGGACGGCCGAACTGCAGTCGGGCCATGCCCTCCATGAGCGGCTGAAACAGAAATATCCCTGGTGCCGTGGCGTGGTCGTGCTGCGCGTGAAGAGGGTCGAACGGATTCTAGGTTAGGAAAAAGGGGTCACCCAAGCCCGAGGGGTCAGCGCCGCAATGCGACTCGCACCCGCATCCGCCCCCTGGCATCGGTCTCCAGAACCTCCCAGGACAGCGGACCACTGCGGCCCTTGGGGGTTTCCCCCGGGCCCAGGTTGAAGGCCGCATCATCGAGCTCCCAAAGGCGCAGGGGAACCCGGGGCTTGGGCGGTTCCGGCGTGTGGGGATGGGCATCCACGACCCGGACGGGGCCCCGGGGATCGCCGTAGGAGAGGCGACTGGGATCGATGCTTGCCACGAGAAGGCCCGCATAGCCGGGTCCGAAGCGGTTGCCCACGCGACCCTGCTCATAGCCCCAGGGACGGCGCACCTCCAGGCTGAAGAACCGCCCCTTCCTGCGGGGATCCGGAATGGTGACCCACTGGGGATCGTCGCCGGGGGCCCGGCTCACCGGGGCGATCCAGCCTTCCCAGCGGGTTCCCCCCACATTCAGCCGCCGGATGGCGCTGCGGAAGCGCCCCCGGTACCAAAGCTCCGACCGCACCCAGGCCATGGGGTGGGAGGGGCTGTATCCCGTGTCCTGGGCCCAGGGACCTGCCTCCGGGTGGGAGCGGTCCCAGCCGCGGTACTGGCCCACATCCATGAGATCCCAGATCCCGGCGGTGGGCACTTTGCCGCTCTCCAGGTAGAGGTCGTCCACCCGGTGCTCACCCATGCCATGGAAGGCTTCGTGGACGATGTTCCCGAGCGGCACTTCCTCGGTCATGAAGAGCAGCGGCCAGCGCCTGGACTTGTCCCAGGGCAGCGGCAGCAGCAGGCTCACGGCCTTGAGATGCGCTTCGTCAGCCGTGAGGGTCTGGGGAGCGCCCGGGGTGAAGATCCAGAGGTGATCCGGCTTGCCGTCGGGTTCAGGGTTGCCGGTCCGGTTGTCGATCTGATCGCAGAGGCCCAGGGGCTGGCCCTGCAGATGGCTCATGACCCAGCTGGCCATGCGGTTCTTGTCCTTGTCGCGGCGCGGGGCCGGGTGCTCGTTGCTGCGGAGGCGCAGGAAACGACCTTCCACCAGCGACAGCTGCCCCTTGCTCACTTCATACAGGTAGTTGGCGGCGCTAGCTGCGCCGGGACGGCGCGAGAAGAGGAGGTCGCGCAGGGCGGCATCCGAAAGTTTCGTGGACTCATCGCTGAAATCGAGGCGCACCAGGAAGACCGCCTCCTGGCGGAAGTCCGGCGCGGGCCGCAAGAGGATGTCCCGATTCCATTCCTGGGCTGGCACCAGATCCCGATACCAACCATCCTTCTCCACGGCAAGCACCCTGTCGCCGGGTTCCAGCTCAAGGTGGAAGCGACCCTCCTGATCCGTGATGGTCTGGGGGTGGTTTGTCGCGGGCCTCAGGCTGGGCAGGCGGTCCGCATAGACCCGGACCCCAGCAAGCCCATGACGGCCGTCAGTGACCCGGCCGTCCAATCCCGCGCCCCAGGAGCTTGAACCGAGGGCCAGAAGCATGAAGGCTGCGAGTGCGCTCTGGCGTGCGGCCATCATTCCTGGTCGGCCAGCTTCTGGAGTTGTGCCAGCCGGGTAAGGAGCGCCAGGCGGCGACGGGTGTCCGGAGCCACCAGGGGCTTCTCCAGCGCATCGGACATGGGGTCCTTCAGCCGCGACCAGGTTTCCAGCTCGCCTGGGTTGTGCAGCAGGAGTATGGGCAGGTGCCGCAATTCATTGGATTCCCGGATGGCGATCACCAGGACCTGGGCGCTCCCCTCCAGCAGTTCCGTATCGAGCACCAGCACATCCGGGTGATGCGCCATGATCTGGGCCCGGGCCTGGCCTTCGCCCTGGGCTTCAACGAAGGAGGCCTGGTCCTTTCCGAAATGGTTCTGCACCTGGGAGCGCACCAGCGCGCTGCCGGATACCACCAGCACCTTGGACCTGGCCGGCATGGCATCGCCGGCGAGCTGGGCCAGGGCGTGAATGCGAAGATGGGTCTGGACCCGGGCCTGGAGAAGCAGCGTATTGGCGGGTTTCCGGATGAAGTCATCGGCCCCCGCCTTGTAGCTGCGGTCCTTGGCGTCGCGGCTCAGGGCCGTGAGGATGATGACGGGGATCTGGGCCGTTCTCGGATCCGCCTTCAGCATTTCGCAGGCCTTGAAGCCGTCCATGGAGGGCATGACGGCGTCCATGATGACTAGGTCGGGAAGAGCCACCTTGATGCGATCCAGGGCTTCCTGCCCGTTCGACGCGGATGCGATCTGATGGCCGAGGGGCTGCAGCTGCGCTTCGATCTGACGCCGCTGGAGGGCGTTGTCTTCCACCAGCAGGATCGTCATGGGCGAGGCGGGATGAGACAAGCAGGCTCCTTCACTCGTAACTTGAGGGTAAAGGCCTGATCGGTTGCGATCAACTACTGGATGAAATTGAGAACAGGATTGGTAAAAGACCGCAGACAGTCGGTGTTTACAACGATACAATGGTCGGTTCGAGGAACCTCAGTGACGCATCCCAGTCTCATCCGCAATTTCTCCATCGTGGCCCATATCGACCATGGCAAATCGACCCTCGCGGATCGCTTGCTGGAGCTGACGAAGACCATCGCAGGCCGGGACATGCAGGCCCAGATCCTGGACGACATGGATCTGGAGCGCGAGCGTGGCATCACCATCAAGGCCCATGCGGTGACCCTGAAGTATCTGGCCCAGGATGGCCAGACCTACACCCTGAACCTCATCGACACGCCCGGCCACGTGGATTTCACCTACGAGGTGAGCCGCAGCCTGGCCGCCTGCGAGGGCGCCATTCTGGTAGTGGATGCCACCCAGGGCGTGGAGGCTCAGACCCTCGCCAACACCTACCTGGCCCTGGAGAATGGCCTGGAAGTTTTCCCGGTCCTCAACAAGACGGATCTGCCCAGTGCCGATCCCGAGCGCGTGCTGGAGCAGATCGACACCGTGATCGGCCTGGTGGACACGGCTCACGCCGTGAATGTGAGCGCCAAGACCGGCGAGAACTGCGAACAGGTGCTCGAGCAGATCGTGAAATGCATTCCGGCACCCCAGGGTGATCCCAATGCACCCTTGCAGGCTCTGGTATTCGACTGCTATTACGATGCCTACCGCGGCGTGGTGAACCTCATCCGCGTCATGAATGGCACCATCAAGGCCGGGGATCAGATCCGCTTCATGTCCACGGGCAGCGAGCACAAGGTGGACGAGATCGGCATCTTCGATCCCAAAATGGACAAGCAGGATTCCCTCTCCGTGGGCGAAGTGGGCTACCTGGTGGCCAACATCCGATCACTTGTGGATGTGAAGGTGGGCGACACGGTGACCCATGCGGTGACGCTCACCACCAAGCCCGCCACGGAGATGCTGAAGGGCTTCAAGGAGATCCAGCCCGTGGTGTTCGCGGGGATCTTCCCCACCTCCAGCGACGACTTCGAGAACCTGCGCAACGCCATGGACAAGCTGCGGCTCAACGACAGCAGCTTCACCTACGAGCCGGAAACCTCCACGGCCCTCGGGTTCGGTTTCCGCTGCGGGTTCCTCGGGCTTCTCCACATGGAGATCGTGCAGGAGCGTCTGGAACGCGAATTCGATCTGGATCTCATCACCACCGCCCCCAGCGTGCGCTATCACGTGCATCTGACCGACGGCACCGAGATCGCCGTGGACAACCCCTCGAAGCTGCCGCCCCTGCAGAAGATCGCCAAGATCGAAGAGCCCATCATCGAAGCGACCATCCTCACCCGCACCGATTTCGTGGGCGGCCTGATCAAGCTCTGCGAGGAGCGGCGCGGCATCCAGCAGAAACTGGAATACGTCAGCCAGGACCGTGTGATGCTGGTCTACGAGCTGCCCCTGAACGAGGTGGTGCTCGACTTCTATGACAAGCTGAAGTCCATTTCGAAGGGTTACGCCAGCTTCGACTACCACATGAAGCACTATGTCGAATCCGATCTGGTGAAGATGGACATCCTGGTGAACGGCGATCCCGTGGATGCCCTCTCGATCCTGGTGCATCGCAGCAAGAGCCAGACACTCGGCCTTGCCCTCTGCCAGAAGATGAAGGAAGTCATCCACCAGCAGATGTTCGATGTGGCCATCCAGGCCGCCATCGGCAGCAAGATCATCGCCCGCACCAACGTGAAGGCCCGCCGCAAGGACGTGCTTGCGAAGTGCTACGGCGGCGACATCAGCCGCAAGAAGAAGCTCCTGAACAAGCAGAAGGAAGGCAAGAAGCGGATGAAGTCCATCGGCAACGTGGAAATCCCGCAGGAAGCGTTCCTGGCCATCCTGAACGTGGAGAGCTAAATCTCGACGATCTCCGATGGACTTCCTGCTCAGGTTCCATCGGCAACGTGTAGATCCCGCAGGCCGAGTCTCAGCCGGGTGGCGAGCGGACAGGGCGATAGGCCCTGTTCCGAGCCGGGACCCGGCGAGACGAGGTTCTCAGCCGGGTGGCGAGCGGACAGGGCGATAGGCCGTGTTCCGAGCCGGGGACCCGGCGAGACGAGGTTTCCTGGCCATCCTGAACGTGGAGAGCTAAAGCACGCCAAGGTTCCGGCAGGATGGGGCATTCTGGGTTGCTCGTATGAGAATCGCTGAATCCGGCTCGCCCTAGCCCATCTTCCCATCGTCCTTGATTTCCCCGGACTCGATGAGGTTCATCAAGAGCCTCTGCAACTCGTCCTGGCCGATGATGCCCCGGCGCTGGAAGAGGCGAACGAGACCCAGGACCAGGCTGCGGGTCTGGTAGGTCTCCAGTCGGCGCACCGTTTCGCCTAGGGTGCGGCTGTGGACCAGATTCGGGTTGGCCGGAGCCGGGGGGGGCGTGGGCATGCCGACCGGAGAAGGCGATTCGAAGAACCCGAAGGGATCGATGGCCATCACTGGCTGGGTAGGGGCCTGGGACCCGTCAAAGAAGGGATCGGGCGGGAACTGCGAGGCAGCCTGGGCGGGAACTGGAGGCGGAGGCGGAGCCGGCAGGGGATTGAGTTCGAAGTGAACGGGAAGGGCATCGTCCTGGTTGGAGGGATGGCCGACATCCACCGTCAGGGAGTGGGAGGGCATCTGCAGGTTGCGGTAGAGGTCGCTGATGGCTTTTCGCAGGGCACTATGGGAGGCCACCACCGGCTCGATGTTCAGGCCGGAAGCGAAACGTGCGCTGTCCATGGCGTTGAGGTCCGAAGGATCGGACATGGCCAGAACCAGGGATTTGGGTTCCTTGAAGGCGATGGGGAGCACCGTGAACTGCTCCGCCAGGCGATGGGGGATCAGCTTCAGGATTTCAGGGCGTACTTCCAGGTTTCTGGCATCCAGCTGGGGCACACCGGCCTGGTGGCTGAGGAAATCCATGAGGACTTCCTCGGTGATATAGCCGAGGGCCACGAGGTTGCTGCCCAGGCGGCCCCGGGCGATCTTCTGGTGGGTGATGGCGCTCTGAAGCTGGGCAGGTGTGATGAGCCCGCCTTCTACGAGCAGTTCGCCAAGCCGCTTGATCGGTTGTTGCATAGTCCGTCCAAGAAATACCGAGTGGTGCCATGAGGGTCTGCTTCAAGATACCTTCATTCAAGTATTTTGTTGGCTGGAGGTGGAAGTGAATTCTGAAGATCTCTGGCGTGCGACCCTCCACGACTTCAACAATCTCCTGGCGGGGCTTCAGGGTGTACTGGAGTTGAGCGATCCGCGGGTCCCCATGGATCCCCGCAACCGGGTGCGCATGGAAGCCTCCATCGAGGATGGGAAAACGCTGATCATCATGGCCCGGGCCCTGGCGCTGGGGCGGCATCCAGACTCCGGGTTCATCCTCTGGCCAGAATGGAAAAGGGGTCTAGAGGATAAGCTCCAACCTGTCTCCCAGCTCTTCCGTTGTCCCATCGAAGTGGCCGCCGGATCCGGGGTCGAGGATGAGCGATGGCCGGCGCCGGGGCTGCAGGATTGGGTCGTTGCCTTCACTAGGCACGTATTGCCCTGGGTCGCGCCAGACCCCCTGAAGGTTGTGGCCGAGGTCACCCCTTCGGGTTGGATGGTCACCTGGCAGGGAGATGCCCCGATGCCCGTTGTCCTGCTGCCTGATCCTCCACCGGATGCACCCCGGAGCATCTCCTCCTACTGGCTACTGATGGCGAGTAAACGGTTGGGCGTGACGATCGAAAAGACACCTGCGGGGCTGGTGGCACGGATGGAGCGGCCATGCGGGTCCTGATCGTCGAGGACCAGGCTCGGACCGCCCAGGAACTTCTCGCGGGGTTGGCCTCTTCCGGCATTGAAGGGCGGATCGTGACCAGCGCCGAGGCGGCGATCCCGGCTTTGGAGGCGGAGCGGTTCGACGCCATGGTGGTGGACGTGATGTTGCCCGCCATCTCTGGGCTTGATCTGGTGAAAGGCCTGCGGGACCAGGGCAGGGGCATCCCCGCCGTGTTCCTGTCCGCCAAGGCTGACTTGCAGGACCGGTTGAAGGGTCTGGAGGTGGGCGGGGATGACTATCTTGCCAAACCCTACAGCATCCTCGAAGTCGTGGCCCGGCTTCGGACCATCACCCGCCGTTCCTCGGTGCAACCGGAAATGCAGACGCGGACGGTTGCGGACCTCGTCTGGGATCCAAACACGCGCCGGATCACCCGGGGCGGGGAACGCATCGATCTGACCCCCAAGGAATACGCGATCATGACCCTGCTGCTTGAGCATCCCGGGGAAGTGCTCGCCCGGAGCCAGATGGTCCAGGCGGTCTGGGGCATGCACTGCCAGGTGGATCCCAATGCCGTGGATGTCCAGATTCTGCGCCTGCGCAGAAAAGTGGATGGTCCGTACCCCCTCAAGCTCATTCACACCCTGCGGGGCGTCGGCCTGGTCCTGGAAATCCGTGACAACGCATAGCGGCAGCATCCTCCGCAAACTGCAGGCGGGTTTTGCCCTGGCCACGGTCCTGTTGGCGGGCGCCATGGCCCTCTTCATGGATCGGGCCCTGCACCGGTCCCTGGAAGCGGAAGACATCCAGGTCATGCAAGGGCAGGCCCAGGCGCTTCTTCAGGCCTTGAATGCGGGTGGGTCGCCCCAGGACCTGGAGGCACGCGCGCGGCCGGAGAAGGTTTCCTGGCAGGTGCTGGATGAAGCTGGACAGGCCCTTGCCAAAAGCCGCGATCTGGCCCAGCGCTTGAACCTGGAACTGCCGATGGCCGATGGCCGTGTGCATGAAATCCAGCCAGCAGGCGGGGGGCTGTATTCCGCGCTGGCGCTTCCCTGGTCCCGGCCCCCGGCCAAGGGAACGCTGCTGCTCTTGATGGACCGGAGTCATGAAGAGGCGCTGACCCGGGGCTTCCGACGGACTCTCCTTTTGGGAGTGATCGGAGCCGTGGTGGCGGCTGCGGTGCTCGCCAGAGCCATTGCCAGGTGGGGGCTGGCGCCCCTGGGCGCCTTGATCCAGGAGGCCGGCTCCATCAGCGACCGCAACCTGGAGCGGCGCCTGCATGGTGAGAACTTTCCACTGGAACTTCAGGAACTGGTTGTCACCTTGAATGCCGGTCTCTCGCGGCTGCAGGAGGCCTTCGAGCGCATGAGCCGACTGGGTTCGGAACTGGCCCATGAACTGCGGACGCCCCTGCAGAACCTCCGAAGCGCCCTTGAGAACCGGGCCCTCCGCACCACGGTCCCCGTGGAACCCGGTGAGCTGGGAGCCCTGATCGAGGACTGCGACCGCATGGGGGCCCTCATCGAACAGATCCTCTTCCTGGCCCAGTTCGACCATGCTCTGGCGTTGAAGCGGGTTCCCATCCCCATCCGTGACCTGCTGGAGGAAATCAGGGGATTCTTCGAGCCAGCCGCTGAATCTGCGGGCGTGGAACTGCGCATCGAGTCAGCCAGCGACTTAAGTATCGCCAGCGACCGCCTCCTGCTGACCCGGGCGCTGCACAACCTGGTGGCAAACGCCCTGCGCCACACCCCTGCAGGTGGGAGGGTGACCCTGGGCGCGGAAGGCCGACCCGAAGGTGTGGTCCTTTTCGTGGAAGACAACGGGACCGGCATTCCTGAAGCCTGGATCGGGCGGCTGGGAACCCCCTTCGTGCGCCCCCCCGATGCCCGGAATGCGGATGGGCACGGGCTTGGCCTCGCCATCGTGAAGCGCATCGCGGTGATGCTGGGGGGGGAGATGCTCGTGGAAAGCCGCCTGAACGAGGGCACCCGGGTGTCCTTGCGGATGTTCTCCGTCTGACAGGGAAATCAGGTTGATGTAAGGTTGAAGGCTCGACCGATCCTTCCGGAGTCTTCATGCCCTTTCAGGTCCCACGCGCGCTTTCCGTTCTTGCCCTCGGTCTGGCGGCCTCGAGCCTCGTGGCCCAGACCGCGCCGCAGCCCTCGGCGGTGGTGGAAGTGACGGCGACCCGTTTTCCCGAGGACCCGGCAAAGGTCCCCGCCTCGATCACGGTGCTCACGGCGAAGGATCTTGCGGAGCGCGGCGTCACCGATCTGCGCGGCGCCCTGGCCCTGGCGGCGGGCGTCTTCATCGCCCCGGGCGGCGACGGCGGCCCATCCAGCAGCGTGCCGGAGTTCTGGGGCCTGAAGGAATTCGACGCCTTCCTCCTGGTGGTCGATGGGGTGCCCTGGGGCGGCGCCTTCAATCCCGCCTTGTCCACCCTGAGCCTGGAGGGCGTGGAGCGCATCGAGGTCCAGCGGGGCGCGGCACCGGTGATGTACGGCGCCACCTCCTTTGTCGGCGTGATCCAGATCATCCGCAGCCTTCCCGCGGATGCCCAGGGTGCGGCCAGGGTCTCCCTGGGATCCCACGGCACCGCTGGCCTGGGCGTATCCCTGCGCCTGCCCTCCTGGCTGGGCGTGGATTCCAGTCTCACCGCGGATCACGACAAGCAGGGCTTTGCGGATGCCCGCACCGAGTTCCAGCGCAGCCATCTTCTGTGGCGGAACCGCGTGCAGGCCGGGAACGGGATCTTCCGGTTCGATCTTGAAGCAGCCGCGGTGGACCAGAATCCGGCCAGCCCCTTTCCGCGGGTCGGCAGGGCCCTGACGGACCGCGTTCCCCTCGATGCGAACCACAATCCCGGCGGCGCCTACGTCAACGACCGGCGCTTCACGTTCACGACCGGGTATGACCTGACCCTCGGAGACGCGCTGCTCTGGACGAGCACCCTGTCCGTGGCCAGGGCGAGGCAGGACTCGCTCCATGGGTTCCTCCTGCCGGATGTCCCCAGCACGGATCCCAACGCCCATGGCTTCAGGGAGCGGATTGATCTGACCGATGTGTATTTCGATTCCCACCTCACCTGGACCCGGAAGGCGGGGCTCAAGGTGGTGGCGGGCGTGGATCATCTCCACGGCCAGGGCGTGGGCCGGGGTGGGGATTTCGACTACTTCGTGAACCTTGACGGATCCAATCCTCCCGCAGGCTCCTCCTTGCCCAATCAAGCGGATGTCCGCATCGATGATCGGCGCGATTTCTCGGGCCTCTATGCCTTCGCGCAGTGGCAGGCGGCTTCCCGCCTCGTGGTCGAGGCGGGGCTCCGGCTCACCCGGGCGGAGGAAACCCGCCGCCTGTCGGAGGCCGCGCCCAGTGCTGGCACCACCACCCGCCTCGCCGGAAGTGCTGGGGCCACGCTGGTCGCCTGGCAAGCCGGGGAGGACCGCCTGAGCTTCTTCACGGGCATCCGGAGCACCTTCAAGCCCGCGGCCCTGGACTTCGGCCTGGACAGCGACGCCCAGATCCTGAAACCGGAAACGGCCACCAGCTATGACCTCGGCCTGAAAGCCGACCTGCTGGGCCGGCGCCTCGCCCTGGAAGTGAGCACCTTCCTCATGGATTTCCAGAACCTGGTGGTGCCGCAGAGCGCGAATGGTTCCACGGCGAAGACGAACGCTGGCAGCAGCCGGTTCCAGGGCGTCGAGTGCAGCGCCGCCTACCGTTTCACCGGAGCCCTTTCCGCCCGCCTGGCTTACAGCTACCACGATTCGCGCTTCCGGGATTACAACAAGGATTTCGACGGCACCATGACCCAGCTGGCGGGCAACCGCCTGGAAATGTCTCCCTATCACCTGGGTGCTCTGGGCTTGTCCTTCGCTCCCGCCAGGGGCCTCATCGCCACGGCCGAAATGAACTACGTGGGAGCCGTCTTCCTCAACCAGCGCAACACCGCTCCCAGCGGAGGCTACGCGACCTACGCCGCCAGCCTCGGCTGGCGGGAGAAGCGCTGGGAGCTGCGTCTGAGCGGTCAGAACCTCACCGATCAACGGAAGCCCGTGGCCGAAAGCGAACTGGGCGATGCGCAATACTACCTGCTGCCAGGTCGCCAGGCGACGGCGAGCCTGCGCTATCGGTTCTAGCGGGAGACTCGGAATGAAAATCCTGGCGCCGAGCCTGGTTCTCCTGCTGAGCGCCCAGGTGCTCGGCGGCCAGACCACCGCCTCCCTGCGCGTGGAGGTCCTAGATGGGGCGGGCCGCCCCCGACCAGGCGCCCTGGTATTCCTCGAATCGGTCACGCATGGCGACCGCCATGTTCTGCGCGCGGATGACAAGGGCATCGCCACTATCGCGGGCCTTCTGCCTGGGGCCTATCGGCTCGAAGGGCAGCTCCTTCAGCTCCGGGCTGATGAACGGATCCAGATCCGTCTTCGCCGGGAATCAGCCCAGGCCTCGGTGGCCGTGGAAGCCCCACTTCTCGAAGTCGAGAGCAGCTCCGTGACCATTCAGACCATCTTCAGCGCTGAGGAACTGGCCAGGCTGCCTTTCGCCCCGCACCGGTATGTGGAGCACAGTTTGCTGGCGCCCGGTGTGACCCCGTCGGGAAAGCCGGAACCCGTGGTGCTGGGTTCCATGCTCGATGCCAACGCGTTCCTGGTGGATGGCATGGAGACGAGGCTCAGCTCCACCGGCCGCTTTGGCTTGAACCTCTCCACGGAAATCCTCGAGAGCCAGATCGTCACCACGGGGGGCCACAAGGCCGAAGTCGGCTTCGCCTCCGGCGGCGTCTACAACCTGGTGACCCGGAGCGGCGGCAACGAGTTCCATGGCGCCCTGTTGGCCAGCCGCATCTTCCGTGGCCTCAACGCCCAGCCGGACGCGGGCAAGGCAACCACACCTGAGGAGCGCCCCACGGATTCCAGCGAACTGGGCTTCAGCCTCGGCGGGCCCATCATCAAGGACAGCCTCTTCTTCTTCGGCGCCTTCCATCGCCAACTGCTGAGCCTGGATTTCGAGAATGTCCAGCCCCTGGGAACAGCCGCTCACCGGCGCAGCCAGGAGGAGGATCGCAGCTACCGTTTCTTCAAGCTCACCTGGCTGGCCAGCGCGGAGCACCGGTTCGAGGTCAGCTTTTTTGGGGATCCCGTCATCCAGGCGAACTTCGACACAGCGGGTGACAGCAGCGTGAAGGATTTCCAGCAGCCGAACCGGACCCGGGGGGGCGACAGCTACCTCCTGAAGCATGTGGGCGCGCTCGGGCCGGAGCTCACCTGGGAGAACACGCTGGGCCTGCATCAGACTCGCTTCCACTGGGCGCCCGCTACGCCCGCCGCAGGGCCGTTCCGCGGGCAGCTGGATGCGCCCGGCGGTGAAACCTTTGGGGCCTATGCCGAGGACCGTCTGGACCGCATGAAGAACCTGACGCTCAAGAGCGAGCTCACCTTCTTCTCGGGGGCCCACCAGATCAAGGGCGGCTTCCAGGGCCTGCTTTCTGAATACACCAAGGTTTTCCAGCGCCCTTCTTTCGGCCTCTCCTACCTGGACCGCGCCGCAGGCGGTTCTGGTCCGGCCCCGGGAGATCTGGCGGCCATCCAAGCGGGACTGCTGGCGCTCCAAGGCCGTGACTACGGGTACTCCGCGGCCGATAGCCTCGCCACCTCCAGCCCGGTTTCCGGCCAACTGGCGGGCGGCCGCGACAGCTACTTGTATCAGCGCACCCTCGCCGATACGGCCTCCTATGGCAACCCGCTCAGGCAGCGTGTGATGGGCATTTTCGCGCAGGACGACTGGCGCTTCGCCACGGGCTGGATCGCCAACCTCGGACTGCGGGTGGATCGGGCCTCGCTCGACGGCGAAGATGGCCGTGGCCTCTACGCCCAAACACTGCTGAGCCCGCGCCTGGGCCTTTCTTGGGACCCCGCCGCAGACGGCCGGATACGCCTGTTCGCCTATGCCGGACGCATCTACAGTCCTCCCACAGCAGGCAACCTGACGAGCGCGGGCGCCACCACCGGCGGCCCGGCCATCCAGCGGCAGGTCTGGATTCCCTCGCTCAACGACTGGCGCACCTGGCAGCAGAGTGGGGTGCAGGGCGTCAGGAATGTGGCGGTGGCGAATCTCAAGGCGCCCCGGACCGATCTCCTTCAGGCGGGCGCGGAACGCATCCTCGACCTGCCTTGGCTCGGCACCTGGACTCTGGAGGGAACCGTCACCCTCAAATCCGTGCGGGACCTGATCGACACCTATAGCCCCTCCTACGGGTATCTGCCTGAGCTGGACGGCCTCGCCAACAGCTCCTCCACCCGGAAAGTGATTGCCAACCTGCCCGGGTTGAGGCGCGATTACCGGGGTGTCGATGTGGTCGCTTTCCGGGCCTTCGAGGGCGGCCATCGGCTGCAGTTGAGCTACAGCCAAGGCGACCTGAACGGCAACACCGAAGTGGGCAATGTGAATACCGCCACCGGCAAGAACACAGGGTTTGCCTCGATTCCAAGCCTCCGTCAGGACTATCGCACCGCCCCCTACGACGGCCCCCTCAACGAGGAAGTCAAGCACGCCTGGAAGGCCTTCGGCAGCGCGAGGCTGCCCTGGAACCTGGAGACCTCCTTTGCTTTCCTGTGGCGGTCGGGCTTGCGGTACAGCAGCCTCGCGAAATCATCCGGGGACAATGTGCTGGCCCCCGGCGCCAGGCGTGGCGAGCTGGAACTCCCCCATGTCCTGAGCCTGGACCTGAGCCTCGCCTGGCAGGTTCGAATCCGGAAGGCGAATCTGCGGGCTTCGGTGGATGTCCTCAACGCCACCAACAGCCAACCCATGATCCGGGTGAACAATGTCGGCAACGCCTTCACTCCCGGCAACTTCCAGCAACCTCGCGTATGGCAGTTCAACCTCCGGGTGGCCTTCTAGAACCGAATTGAAACCGGATCTGGCTTCTTTCGGTAAAATCAAAGGTTTGGGCGGTGCAATGAAGTTCCACATCCAAACCTGGGGCTGCCAGAACGGGGCCCCCTCCGCGATCCGGCGCAGCCGGGGAGCGGGAGCATCGTGCAGTGCACGATGCGATCGGGGGGTAGTCCCCTTCATCCAGCAGACCCAGGACCGAGGCCTTTAATGAAGTTCCACATCCAAACCTGGGGCTGCCAGATGAACGACCACGACGGCGAAAAGCTGTCGGGGTTGCTTGCGGAAGAAGGTTACCAGTGGGTGGATTCGGCCGAGGAGGCAGAGCTGGTGCTGCTGAACACCTGCTCCATTCGCGAAAAGGCCGTACACAAGGTCTATTCCGAACTAGGCCGGCTGCGGCAGGAGAAGGAGCGGCGGCCCCTGATGGTGGGAGTCACCGGCTGCCTGGCGCAGCAGGAGCAGGCGGCCCTCTTCAAGCGGGCGCCGCACATCGACTTCGTGCTGGGCACCATGGCGCTGAAGCAGCTCCCGCGCCTGGTGGCCGAGGCCCAGGCTGGCCTGTTGCGCGTCATGGATACGGGCGAATACCCGGACAACCACCTCTTCCCCCCATCGGTCACGCGCCGGAACGACACCGCCAAGGGGCTGGTCACCATCACCGAAGGCTGCAACCACGCCTGCACCTATTGCATCGTGCCGACCACCCGCGGCGTGGAGCGCCATCGGCCCTACGCGGATGTGCTGGCGGAAGTGCGCGGCCTGGTGGACCGCGGGTACCGCGAAGTGGAACTGCTGGGACAGAACGTGAACAGCTACGCCGGCGGCTGCTCCTTTGCCGAGCTGCTGGAGCGCGTTTCCGAGCTGGAGGGCGTGGAATGGATCCGGTTCACCACCAGCCACCCCATGAACTTCACGAAGGCATTGGCGCACGTTCTCGTGACGAATCCAAAAGTAGCGCCGTTCCTGCATCTCCCCGTTCAGAGCGGCAGTGACGCCGTGCTGCGCCGCATGCGCCGCGAATATACGGTGGGGGAATACCTGGAGCGGCTGGGCTACCTCGGCGAGGGGCGGGCGCGCATGGCGCTCAGCACGGATCTCATCGTGGGGTTCCCCGGGGAAACGGATGCCGACTTCGAAGCCACCCTGAGCCTGCTCGACACCGTGGCCTTTGACACCTCCTTCAGCTTCATCTACTCGCCGCGTCCCGGCACCGCTTCCCTGCGCCTCAAGGACGATCTGCCCATGGCGGTGAAATCCGAGCGGCTGGCCCGGCTTCAGAAACGGCAGCTGGAGCTGACGCTGGCCAGCAACAAACGCTGGGTCGGGCAGACCATCCCCGTGCGGGTGGAAACGCGCGGTCCCAATGAGAGCGGCTGGTGGCTGGCCCACAGCGGCGACTGGAAGACCGTGCATCTGATTGCGGGCCCTGGCCGGGAACTGCCCTTTGGTGAACTCGTGCAGGCCAAAGTGACCCTGGCGAGCCCGCACTTCCTCGGAGCCGAACTGGTCCAGCCCGGGGATCTTCAACCGGCCTGATCGCCCCGGCGGATCAGCGCCAGGCTTAGGCTCCAGTGGCGCGAAGTACCGGGTTCAAGGATGAAAGTGCCGGGCTTCTCGCAGAACTCGCCGTCCCAATCTTCGGGACTGGCGTAGCCTTCCCAGGGCTCGATGCAGAGGAAGCCGGAGGCCGGGTCGGGCTTGGTCCAGATGCCCAGATGGGGGAATCCTTCCCAGCGGAGATCCAAGGCGGGGCCGTCCTCGGTTTCGAAGCGGAGGGCCCGGCTGCGGGGTTCGAGGAAGATCAGGGCATCGTCCTGGAAGAGACCCTCGTCCAGCTGGATCCGCCGATTCCGGATGGGGGTCGGCAGGGGGGTGGAGCGAAGCAGGCCCATGCCATCCAGCCGCCGGAGCGGACCTGGCTCATCCAAGTCGAAGCGAAGGGAATGGGCAGCCCTGGGGGCCCCCGGAACCAGGGGCCAGCGGAAGGCCGGGTGGAGGCCCAGGCTGGCGGGAAGATTTTCCCTGCCGGGATTCCGAAGTTCGATCTCCATGCGAAGCCCGGCGGGGAAAAGGGCGTAACTCACTTGTAGCCGGAAGGGCCAGGGATAGGCGGCGCGGGTGGCGGGGCTGTCCTCCAGAACGAGGCTGCAGGCGGCCTCCGAAGTCGCCGTCCAGGCGAAAGCCAGATCCCGTGCGAAGCCATGCTTGGGCATGGGATAGGCCGCGCCCTGATGGCGCAGGCGATCGGACTTCAGGCCGCCCACGACCGGGAAGAGCAGGGGGGCATGCCGGGGCCAGAGGGGGCCGGCGTCCCAGAGCAGATCCAGATTCCCATGGCGCAAGGCGTGGAGTTCCGCTCCGCAGGCGGCCACGCGGGCTTCCCAGTCTCCCGAGCGCAGGATGTGTTCCGTCATGGTCTGGCTCTCCCAACGCCCCATGGTAGATTGACTTTCCAATCATTCTGCGCACGCCTCGTCCGGGAGTTCCTCATGCCCTTCACGGCGGATGTCATCGCAAGCCTCCTGCAAGCCCCCGCTGCGAACGTGGAGGCGAACTGGCCCCTGGTCCAGGCCGCGCTCAAGGCCTTGGACATCCTGGATCCCGCGACGGAAGCGGCCGCCATCGCCACCATCGGCACCGAAAGCTATCTGTTCGCCCCCGAGAGGGAACAAGGCGGCGAGGCCTACTTCCGGCGCATGTACGAATTCGAGCGCAGCCTCGGCAATGTGGAACCCGGCGATGGCGCGCGCTATTGTGGCCGGGGTTTCGTGCCCCTGGTGGGCCGGTCCCAGTACGCCCGGGTAGGGAAACTGGTGGGCGAGGATCTGGTGGGTAACCCCGATCGCGCCCTGGACCCGGCCGTGGCGGCGCGCATCCTCGCCTACGACTTCATGCTCAAAGGCATCCCCAAGGCCGCCGCCGAACAGGACTGGGTGAAGGTCCGGCGGCTCGTCCACGGGGACCTGAGCGGCTGGAAACGATTCAACGGCATCCTGAGACCCCTGCTGAGGATCCTCCAGCCCGAGAACGCCTGAACAAGTCAGCGCCAGAGGAGCCTTCCGGATCCAGGGTACTGGTGCGCCCGGCCGGATTCGAACCGGCACGCCCTTGCGGGCAGCGGATTTTAAGTCCGCGGCGTCTACCGTTCCGCCACGGGCGCGTGGTTCCAGCCTAAGGCGTCGTTCCAAATTAACCAAGCTGCACTGTAGGCAGGAACAGCCCCTGACGGCCCGGGCCGCCTCGTGATAGGTTCGAGGCATGGTGCGGGGCTTGCTGCTGGCGTGGGTGACTGTGGGATGCCTGGCCGCCGGTGGCCGGGACCTCAAGGCGTTCTTCCTGGAGCGCTGCGCGGCCTGCCATGGGCCGGACGGCACCGGGAAGGGCCCTGGCGGGGCCCGGCTTGGGGGCCGCAACCTCCGGGACGCCCGGTGGCTGGCCAAGCGAACCGAGGCTGAGCTCGCCGCGTCGATTCTCCAGGGGCGCGGAGCCATGCCCGGGTTCCGCCGGCAACTGGCCGAGGCCGAGGCCCGGCAGATGGCCGACGATCTCCTGGGGAAGACCCCGAAATCCAAGGTCGGGGCGCCGAGGGAGGAGCCGCCCCGGTAGCATGGATGGATGCCTGGAACCATGCAGCACCCGTCCGACCATCCCCTGCTCCGCAACCTGAATGTCCCCCAGCGGGAGGCCGTTCAGCACGCCCGGGGACCGCTGCTGATCCTGGCCGGGGCCGGATCCGGCAAGACCACGGTGATCACGCGGCGCATCGCCTGGCTCATTGAGGAAGAGGGGGTCCATCCGGGCGCCATCCTGGCCATGACCTTCACCAACAAGGCTGCCGAGGAGATGCGGGAGCGGGTGCAACGGCTGGTCTCCGTGCCGGCCGCCCAGATGTGGGTGAGCACCTTCCACAGCTTCTGCACACGCATCCTGCGCCGGGAGGGTGAGCGCACGCCCGTGGGCCGCGACTTCGTGATCTTCGACCCCGGCGACCAGAAAAGCCTCATCAAGCAGGTGCTCGCGGAATTGAAACTGCCCGAGAAGCAGTACCACCCCAAGCGGGTGCTGGAGTTCATCAGCGATTTCAAGAACCGCTGCCTCCTCCCGGAGGAAGCCAGAGAGGAAGCCCTGGACCCCTGGACGCGCCGGGTGCTGGATGTCTACGACCTCTACCAGAAGGGACTGAAGAACCATCGCGCCTGCGACTTCGATGACCTGCTGCTCTGGACCGAGCGGCTGTTCCGGGATCCCGGCGTTCAGCTGCAGTACAGCGAGCGGTTCAAGTTCATCCTGGTGGACGAATACCAGGACACGAACCGTGCCCAGTACCTGCTGGTGCAGCACCTCGCGCGACGCCACCACAACCTGTGCGTGGTCGGCGACGAGGACCAGTCCATCTATGGCTGGCGCGGCGCCGACATCCGCAACATCCTCGATTTCCAGCAGGATTTCCCGGAAGCGGTGCGCATCGAGCTGCTGCAGAACTACCGGTCCACGGAAAAGATCCTCGACGCGGCCTCTCAGGTGATCTCCAACAATTCCCAGCGCGTGGAGGGGAAGGGCGCGCTCATGACCGAGCTGGGGCCCGGGGAACCCATCATCTTCAAGCTCTCGGATGAAGGACGCCTGGAGGCGGAGTGGGTGGTGCAGCGGATCCAGGAACTCCGTTATCGCGAGCCGGAGGCCAAGGTCGCCGTCCTCTACCGCGCCAACTGGCAGTCCCGGCAGATGGAAGAGGCGCTGCGCGCGCAAAACCTGGCCTACCGGCTGGTGGGTGGCGTGAAGTTCTATGAGCGGCAGGAAGTGAAGGATGTCATCTCGTACCTGCGGCTCATCTCGAATCCCTTCGACATGGTGAGCTTCC
The DNA here is from genome assembly GCA_035255365.1 of Geothrix sp. Classification (GTDB taxonomy): domain Bacteria; phylum Acidobacteriota; class Holophagae; order Holophagales; family Holophagaceae; genus Geothrix. The sequence continues at coordinate 26,426 of DATEZS010000064.1, read as the reverse complement.
GGCGCTGCGTGAACGCCCCCAGCCGCGGCGTGGGGCCCACCACCCTCGGGAAGATCGAGGCGGCCATTCCCGAGGGCGGCACGGCCCTGGACGGGCTGGCCGTCCTCTGGCGCCAGGGCGAGCTGAAGGGCCGGGCGCAGCGTGAGATGGGCAAATTCCTGGAACTGTTCCGGCGGGCCTGCGGGGAACGGGAGGCCCTGGGACTGGCGGGTCTGGTGAAGTGGGTGCTGCAGGAGAGCGGCTACCTCCAGAGCCTCGAGGATGAAGGCACCCTGGAAGCCGAAGGCCGCGTGCGCAACCTGGAGGAATTCCTCAGCGCCGCCGCCGAAAGCGAATCCCTGGGCTTGCGCCTGTCCGAATTCCTGGACCGCATCACCCTCGCCTCGGACACGGACCAGCTCGAGGAGGCCGCCCACCTCAGCCTCATGACCATCCACTGCGCCAAGGGTCTGGAGTTCCCCTTCGTCTTCGTGATCGGCATGGAGGAGGATGTCTTCCCCAACCGCAACGCTCGGGAGACGCCCGAGGGACTGGAGGAGGAGCGCCGCCTGTTCTACGTGGCCATCACCCGCGCCCAGCGGAAGCTCACCCTCTGCGCCGCCCGGCGACGCCGCATCATGGGCACCGAGATGCTTTCCATGCCCAGCCGCTTCCTGCGCGAGATCCCCGCCGAGGCCCTGGCCACGCCCATCCGCTGGGGCACGGAGCTGTACCAATCCGGCGAGGGGGTCCGCCCCGGCAGCTCCTTCCAACGGGGGGCCGGCGGCGCTTCCGTGGCCACGGAACTGCAGCGCATCCGCGGCTTCTTCGATCGGGTGAAGGAGGCCGCTGCTCCAGAAGGCGAGCCGGAAGGCGCGAGGCCCAGCGAGCCTGCGGAGAAGCAGGATCCCAACGCCTTCGCCGCTGGCACCCGGGTGAAGAGTGCCCGGTTCGGGGTGGGGACGGTGCTGGCCGCCTCGGGGCGAAGCGAGGGCCTGACCTACACCGTGCGCTTCGACCAGGGGGGAGACAAACGCATCATGGCCCGGTTCGGGGGGCTGGAGCGGGTTTGAACAGCTCGCCCAGCACGGCCTTGCGATAGGCGAAGATCCGCTCGATGTCCCGGCGCACCCAGAGCGCGGTGATGAGCCGCCCGAGGAAGCCCCAGCCCAGGCTGTAGCGCACCTGGTCCGTCATGCGGGTGCCGCCGTCCGGGAGGTCCTCGAAGCGGTGCGTGTGGTGCCAGAGCGCGTAGGGACCGGAGACCTGGCGATCCGCGAAGCATTCATCGGGGACGAAGGTTTCGATGAGGGTGCGCCAGCGGATGGGAAGGCCCCGCACGTGGATGCGGTAGTCGAAGAGGGCCCCCTCGCCGCGGGGCAGGGGTTTCGCGGTCAGGACCTCGAAGCGCAGCCAGGGCGGCGTGAGAGCCTCCAGGTTGGCGGGATCCGAGAAGAAGGCGAATACCTCCCGCCTGGGCGCGGGAAGGTCCTGCACGGAGATGAACAGGTCTTCTCTCACAGCAGATCCTCCAGGGCGGCCTGGGCGGTCGGATAGCGGAACTCGAAACCCAGGGCCCGGGCATGGGAGGGCTGCACGAAGGCGCCCTGCAGCAGCAGCGCCTCGGCCATGTCGCCCAGCAGCAGCTTCGTGGCGAGGATCGTCACGAAGCCTGGGATGGGCAGCAGGGGGCGCCGCAGCCGGCGGGCGAGGAGCCGGGTGAACTCGAGGTTGCTGAGCGGTTGCGGCGCGGTGCCGTTGAAGATCCCCTCCCAGGCCGAATTGCGGGCCGCTTCCAGGAGCAGGGCCACCAGATCGTCCAGGTGGATCCAGCTGAGTCCCTGTTCCCCCGAACCCAGCTTGCAGCCCTGGAAATAGCGCACCGGCAGCGCCATCTTGGGCAGTGCGCCGCCCTCCCTGGCCAGCACCACCCCGATGCGCACCAGGGATACCCGGGCGCCCGAGGTCCTGGCCTGGAGGGCTTCCGCCTCCCAGGCTTCACAGACCTCCGCCAGGAAGCCGTGGCCGGGGGGGGTGGATTCGTCCACAGGGGCTTGCCCCTGGGGTATGTAGTAGCCGATGGCGGAAGCATTCACGAGGGCCCTGGGAGGGGCTTCGCAGCGGCCCATGGCCGCCACGATGCGGCGCGTCGCCTCGATGCGGCTGCCCAGGATGGCGGCCTTTCGGGAGGGGCTCCAGCGGCGGTCCGCGATGCCCTCGCCCGCGAGGTTGATGACGGCATCGGCCCCTTCCAGAAGCGCCGGCAAGTCCCCCCAGCCCTGGGCCGAGGCCCCGGCTGGCAGGTTCAGGCTCTTCGGATTCCGAGTCAGAACCGTCACCTGCGCGCCCGCCTCCACCAAGGCGCGCACCAGGGGGCGACCCACCAGCCCGGTGCCGCCAGCTACGATCACGCGCTTCATGGCCGAATCGCCCAAGGCGTCCCCCTGCGAAACCTGATTATCAACGGCTTGCTTCTGACGAAGAGAGATAGAGTGGGCGGCGTCTCCCCCAAAGATGACGCCGCCCAGTTTTTTCCCCGACGGACGCGAACCCGAATTTCATCGTATCGTGAGGCATGTCTATGGATCTGAGCGTGACGGATAACCTTGGCGCCGGGCTCGAGCAGGCGCTCAAGGCTTGTGAACGCGCCAGCGTCCTGCGCCGGGAAGCCCTTGCGGCCGATCCTGCCAGCCTGGAGAACTACAACCTCCTGGTCTCCAAGATGAGGGGCATGAACACCTCGGATCCGGCCCGGGTGAAGACCCTTCCCAAGGAATTGGCCCGGTTCCTGAACCCGCTTCCCTACAACATGAAGCACCACCTGGCCGTGGGCGGGGCCACCGAGGGGCTGGCGAGGCTCGTGATCGGGCACCTCGCGCTGTTCGGGCTCCAGGATGAGCACAAGTTCGACGCCATGCTCGTCTGCGCCAAGGAAGAGCCCGAACGAACCATCGGAAGCCTGGCCGACTCCCCTTATTCCGCGGAGCAGCTGCTGCCGGTGCTCCGCATCGCGTTCTCCCAGCAGCCCATCCTCGATTTCGAGGAATACAAGAAAGTCGAGATCCTGTACGCCTCCAGCGATGAGGATGCTCCCGTGGCCCAGGACGTGGCCCGGCGGTACGAACAGCTGCGCGGCTTGCGCAGCCAGCACCTGCGCCGGCACCTGCTGGGCCTGCTCCCCAAGCGGCTGCGTGAAGAACCGCCCGTCTTCGAGCTGGCCATGGTCATGCTGCTGGACCGGGATCCCTTCGGCACCCTGGAATTCCTCCGGGAAGAGAAGCTGCCTGATCCCCTGGGCGGAATCCCGCTGGCCAGGCGCATGGCCATCCTGGAGCGCCTCGCGGCCAGGGGGCTTGGGTTCGCGTCGAATTACCTGGACCTTTTCGGCGTCACGGGGGACCCGGAACTCCATGAGTTCCTCCAGCAGGTGTTCTGCGCGGACCTGACGGCCGGTTCCTCGATCTACGGGGCCTTCGCCCTGGAGGGCGCGCAGCGGTATCCCTTCGGGCTCGGCCGGGTCGAGCCCGTGCTGCCCCGGCGCATCACCAGCGGCGATGCCCAGGCCTATCTCGAGAAGAGCGCCCCCGAGAGCGCGCTGCCCCCGACGTTCCGGCCCGCCGAGATCGACAAGGCCCTGGCCCTGCTGCAGGACCGGCAGGTCCTGCGCTTCCTGGAAACCCTCAAGGCGGACCTCGGCCACCACTGGAAGAACTACTACCCCGAACACAAAAGGGAAACCATCTTCGGGGATCCGGAACTCAAGATCCGCAACATCCTCTACCTCGTGGGCCACGGGACCTTCAAGGACAGCGCCTATTTCGACCACCTCTTCGTGATGCTGGTGGAGCAGTTCCACGAAGCGAAACGCGATCCCCTCTATGCCGCCCGCCTCGCCAACCGGTATTTCTTCCTCGACCTCCTGGGCCTCAACCCGAGCCAGCTGTACGCGGCCCCGCAGAAGGGTCCGCTGAGGAAGCGGCTCATCGAAGAGGTCAGCGACTACCAGATCCGGTCCTTCCTCCACGCCGGCATGTCCATCCACCTGCGGCTCGGGGACAGCTTCTTCAAGGCCATGCCCATCGCCTGGAACCTCCTCGTGAACCAGTACGAGGGCGCGGGCCAGGCCATGCAGGAATTGACCTTCCTGCTGGAGGCTTTCGACATGCTGCTGACCCTTTCCGAATCCGCCGTGCCGGATCTGGGGGGATGGCTGGGCCCCCTGGTGGATGCGCTCACCCTGGGGGATCCGCAGGTGCCCAGCCCGCATCTGTCCGCGCCCCCCAAAGGCCCCCTGAGGCTCACTACCCAGGCCACCGTCGAGCGGTATCGCGAATTGCTGAACAGCTACTGCCTGCAGATGATCCACGCCAATGTGGCGCGGTTGGGCCTCTCCACGACGACGGTCATCCAGAATCTCCGGATGCCCCGCAACCGGACCGACAAGCTGTTCGCCCTGCTGGAAGGGGAACGGCAGAGGGGTCAGGGCGATTCTCCCCGAAGAAAGCTGTGAAGTCAGGGCCGTTCCGGGCGCTCCGTAAGAGTTGGCAGGAAAACCGAAGGCCTGCCAGACTTCCGGGCAGGTTCGCACATTGCCGCCTGGAGCCAGGATGAGTACGGCACTCAGATTCATACCAGAGGGCTGGGAAGCAATCCTGGAACAGGCGGGGTTCGCCCTCATCGCCGAGATGGATCAGGCCGGCCGCTACCAGGCCCTCAACCAGAATCTCGAGGCTTTCATGCCTATGCCGTGTGGCCAAGTGCTTGGCCGCACGCCCCTTGAACTGGGCTTGATCCATCCGGAGGATATCCAGACCTGGAGCGAGGGCGTCCGTCCCCTGTTCGAGTCTGGCCATCCCGTGACCGTGGATTGCCGGATGAAGGACAGGCAGGGTGCCTGGCGATGGGTGAGAAGCACCGCCAGCGCCCTCCCGGTACCCACTGGCGAATGGCGGGCGATTTTCCTGGCCAAGGACCTGACGGACCGGCGATCCAGCAGGGAAGAACTTCGGCAGCGCGAGGCGGATTACCGGGCCCTGGTGGAACATGCGGTGGACGGCATCCTCCTCGGCAACACCCGTGGCGAAATCATCGAGGCCAACACGCGCGCCCAGGAGATGACGGGCTATCCCCTGGACGACCTGCTGGGCATGAGGATCAACAGGATCTTCGAGCCGGAATCGTTGAAGCATGCGCCATTGCGCTACGACCTCTTGGATCAGGGCCAGGATGTCCGTTCCGAGCGCGCCCTGCTGCGCAAGGACGGCAGCCGGTTGCCCATTGAAATGAATACCCGCAAGCTCCCGGATGGGCGGTACCAGGCCTTCCTGCGGGACGTGTCGGAGCGGGAAGCCGCCGCCCGGGCCCTGCGGGAAAGCGAGGCGCGGTACCGGACCCTGTTCGAGCACGCGACTCTGGGCATCTTCCAGTTCGATTCCGCCGGCGTCATCCATGCCTGCAACGCGGCCTTCACGGAACTTCTGGGGGCGACGCCGGAACAGCTCCGGAATTTCGACATGCGGAAGTCCGTACGTAACGCTGGTGTGCTGGAGGCCGTGGAAGCGGCCATCCGCGGCGAGCGGGGTTTCTACGAGGGAGAGTACCTCAGCGTCTCGGCGGGCAAGCGCGCCTACATCCGGTTGTTCACCTTCGGGGTCCAGGGGCCGGAAGGGCCCTCCCAGGGTGGCATCGGCATGGTGGAAGACTGCACGGTGCGCAAGACCGCCGAACTGGCCCTGGAATCCGAATCGGCGCTCCTGAGGGCGGTCATCGACCACCATCCCCTGTCCCTCCAGGTGGTGGACAGCGAGGGGCACACCCTCAGGACGAACCGTGCCCACAGGGAGCTGTTCGGCGCAGCACCGCCGGCTGACTATTCGATCTTCCATGATCCGATCCTGGAGCAGCTCGGCTTGAACCATCTTCTGGAGCGGCTGCGGGCGGGTGAGGTCGTGTTCTTTCCCGAGCTCGACTACAACGCCCATGCCCTTTATCCCGAACTCCCTGATGTGCCCGTCAAGATCCGTACGCTGGCCTTCCCGATTTCCGCCAAGGAGGGCCTCCCCGAGCTGTATGTCCTCATGCATGAGGATGTGGCCGAGCGCCGGCAGGCCGAAGAGTCCCTGCGGGACAGCGAACAGCGCCTGCGGACCATCTTCGAAACCAGCCCGGAGTGCGTGAAGGTGGTGGGCTCGAAGGGGGAGCTGCTGGATATGAACGCCGCTGGCCTGGCCATGCTGGAAGCCGGTTCCGTGGAGGAAGCGAACCGGCACACTCTGGCCGGGTTCATCCTGCCCGAATACCGGGAAGCCTTCCGTGCCCTCCACCAGAAGGTCATGGGCGGGGCCAATGGAATGCTGACTTTCGAGATCGAGGGGCTCCGCGGCACGAGGCGCTGGCTCGAAACCCATGCGGCACCCATGCGGGATGCCGAGGGCCGGGTCTCCATGCTGCTAGGCATCACCCGCGACGTCACCGAGCGCAAAGCGGCCGAAGAACAGCGGCGGCTCCTGGAGAGCCAGATCCAGCACTCCCAGAAACTGGAAAGCCTCGGCGTTCTGGCGGGTGGCATCGCCCATGACTTCAACAACCTGCTGACGGCCCTGCTCGGCAACCTGAACCTGGCCCAGTTCAAGCTCCCGCCCGAATCCCCCGCCCACAATCACCTGCATGCCATGGAGAAGATCCTGCTCAAGGCTTCGGGGCTCACGCACCAGATGTTGGCCTATTCCGGAAAGGGACGCTTCGTCGTGGACTACCACGACCTGAACCGGATCGTGCAGGAAATGGGCCATCTCCTTCAGGTGAGCCTCTCGAAGAAGGTGGCGCTCCGCCTGCATCTGGCCGAAGGGTTGCCCCCCATCCAAAGCGACCTGGCGCAGATCCAGCAGGTGATCATGAACCTGGTGACCAACGCCTCGGATGCCATCGGTGATGCGGAGGGAGCCATCGACCTCGCTACCTGGGTCGAGCAGCTCGATGAGGACCAGCTCCGGCGGGACTTCCCAGGGCAGACCATGGCCCCTGGAGACTTCGCTGTCCTGGAAGTCCGTGACACCGGCTGTGGCATTCCGCCGGAGATCCTCCCGAAGATCTTCGATCCCTTCTTCAGTACCAAGTCCTCGGGGCGGGGCCTTGGCCTGTCGGCCATGCAGGGCATCCTCAGAGGGCACGGGGCTGGCATCACCATTCAGACCGAAGTCGGGCGCGGAGCCACGTTCAAGGTCTTCTTCCCCGCCTTGACCGACATCCCCGCAGAGGCCGTCGCACCGCCCACGGAGGCCCCGGAACGGGCTTCTCTGAAGGGCCGGGTTCTCGTGGTGGATGACGAGGAGGAGCTCCGCGTCGCCCTGACAGATGCCCTGGTGCACTTCGGCATGGAGGTCGTGGCCGCCAGGGATGGCGCGGAGGCCGTCGAGCGGTTTCAGGAGGATTCCGGGAACTTCGACCTGGTGGTCATGGACCTCACCATGCCGCGGATGGACGGGCGGGAGGCCTTCCGCCGCCTGCGGCAGATCCGGCCGGATATCCGCGTGCTGCTCTCCAGCGGCTACTCTGAGCAGGAATCCCTCCAGGACCTCCTCCAGCAGGGGCTGGCCGGTTTCATCCACAAGCCCTACCGGCTCGAAGAATTGAAGAAGATCGTGGCTGCGACACTGGGGTAATCTGGAGGTCTGGCTTTGAGTCCCGTGGACTCCCCGTGCCGAGGCAACCATGCGCTACCTGCTTTCCAATCTGCCGTTGAGCCTGGGCGAGGAATCCTTGGAGCCGGCGAGCCTGTTGGCTCACGCCCTTGGCGGTTCGGCCGGGGACTATCTGGATGCCCGACTTGAGCGGCGCAGCCTGGATGCCCGCCACAAAGGCGCCATCCGCTTCCTGACGGCCCTGAGCTTTGCTTCCGAGCGGGATCTGGTCCTGGGCCAGCTGCCCGGGGGACTGAAGCTCGAGCCCGCGCCCGAGATGGCGCCCTACGCCGTGGCGCCGCCCCCGCGCCGCCCCCGGGTGGTGGTGGTGGGCAGCGGGCCGGCTGGCACCTTCTGCGCCTTGCGCCTCCTGGACTATGGCATCGAGCCCCTGGTGCTGGAGCGGGGACCAGCCATGGGTGAGCGGGTGAAAGCCATCTCCGGACTTTGGAAGGACGGCGTGCTGGATCCCGAAGCCAACGCCCAGTTCGGAGAGGGCGGCGCGGGGACCTTCAGCGACGGCAAGCTGACCACGCGCATCGGCCACCCCGCCACCCGTTTCGTGCTGGAGACCTTCGTTCGGTTCGGTGCGAACCCGCGCATCCTCTACCTGGCCAAGCCCCATGTGGGAACGGACGTGATCCGCCGCTGCGCGGTGCTCATCCGGAAGGAGGCGCAGGCCCGGGGAGCCCAGTACCGCTTCCGGGCCCGGCTGGCGGATGTCCGCTTCGACGACCAGGGCCGGGTTCGCTCCGCCGTGCTGGAAAACGGCGAGGAGATCCCCTGCGAGGCGCTGGTGCTGGCGCCGGGGCACAGCGCCCGGGACACTTTCGAAATGCTTCACCACCACGGCGTGGCCATGCGCCAGAAGCCCTTCGCCATGGGGGTGCGCGTGGAGCATCCCCAGGATCTCATCGACCGCTCGCAGTTCGGTCCCAGCGCGGGGCATCCGTCCCTGCCGGCGGCGGACTACAAGCTGGTCTGCAACTTCGGCCTGAACCGCGCCGCCTACAGCTTCTGCATGTGCCCCGGCGGCGAGGTGACCCAGTGCAGCAGCGAGCCGGGCTGCGTGGTTGTGAACGGCATGAGCAACGAGAAGCGGGATTCCGGTTTCGCGAACTCCGGGTTGGTGGCCAAGGTGAACACCACGGATTTCGGCAGCGAGCACCTGCTGGCGGGCATGTACTTCCAGCGGAAATGGGAACAGGCGGCCTTCCGCGCCGCCGGGGAGACCTATGGCGCTCCCGCCATGGCCGTGCAGGATTTCCTGCGGGGGCGGGCTTCGGGCCGGCTCCCGCGCTCCAGCTTCAAGCCCTTCGCGGTGCCCGCGGACCTCAGCACTTGCCTGCCCGGGTTTGTGCACGAACAACTGGCCGGAGCGCTGCCCCAGTTCGACAAGAAGATCCACGGCTTCGTCAGCCGCGAGGCCATCCTGCTGGGCATCGAAAGCCGCACCAGCAGTCCCATCCAGCTTCTGCGGGGGGAGGATGGGCAGTCCGTGTCCCATGGCGGCCTCTATCCTTGCGGCGAGGGGGCTGGTTTCGCGGGGGGCATCACGTCAGCCGCCGTGGATGGGATCCGTGTGGCCGAGTGGATCGCCCAGCGGGCCGGAGCGCCCGTTTTCCAGCCCTTCGAAAAACAGATCCGGGTGGGGGAGCTGGCCAACGAATATTGACCCCATAGGTCGGAAATAAGCTAGAGTCATCCACGTCCTGAAATAGAGATGATTCATTCCGGAGGTTTCCATGTTTGAATCCGCGGAACTCGGACACAAGGTCTCCAAGGAGAACTGGGAAAAGGAAGTGCCCGCCCTGCGCGAGGCGCTGCTGGATGCCCAGTTCGATCTGGCAGGCGCCAAATTCCCGGTCCTGATCCTGGTGGCGGGCGTGGACGGGGCGGGCAAGAGCGAAACCGTGAACACCCTGAACGAATGGATGGACCCCCGCCACATCCAGACCCATGGTTTGGATGAGCCTTCGGATGAGGAGCGGGAGCGGCCCTACATGTACCGCTACTGGCGCATGCTGCCCCCCAAGGGGAAGATCGGCATCTTCGATGGCTCCTGGTACACCTGGCCCATCATCGAGCGGGCCTACGGCCGCATCAAGACCTCGGACATGGATCAGGACATGGCCCGCGTGGCGCGATTCGAGCAGATGCTCATCAACGAAGGCGCTCTGATCCTGAAATTCTGGATGCACCTCTCGAAGGATGCCCAGAAGAAGCGCCTGAAGGGTCTCGAGAAGGATCCCAAGACCCGCTGGCGGGTGACGGACCGGGACTGGAAGCGTTTCGACATGTACGATTCCTTCCGGCAAGTGGCCGAGCGCGCCTTGCGTTCCACCAGCACGGCGGACGCGCCCTGGATCGTGGTGGAGGCCACGGATCCCCGCTACCAGAAATTGACAGTGGGCAAGATCCTGCTGGAAAAACTCCGCGCCCGGCTGGACAACCCCGCACCCAAAGTCGTCCAGACGGCTCCACCGGCGGTAATCGCCATCGACGAAATGAACATCCTCAAGGCGCTGGATCTCACCCAGCGCATGGAGAAGAAGGATTACGACGAGGAATTGCTCACGCTCCAAGGCAAGCTGAACCTGCTCACCCGGCATCGCAATTTCAAGAAGCACTCTGTCATCACGGTCTTCGAGGGCGTGGACGCTGCCGGGAAGGGCGGAGGCATCCGCCGCATCACCCAGGCGCTGGACGCCCGCTCCTACCGAATCCAGCCCGTGGCCGCGCCGACGGAAGAAGAGCGGGCCCAGCCCTACCTCTGGCGTTTCTGGCGCCACCTACCCAGGCGGGGCAAGGTCATGATCTTCGACCGGAGCTGGTACGGCCGGGTGCTGGTGGAGCGGGTGGAGGGTTTCTGCTCCGAGGCCGACTGGCAACGGGCCTACAGCGAGATCAACGACTTCGAGGATCAGCTCGTCCGCAGCCGCAGCATCCTGCTCAAGTTCTGGCTGTCCATCAGCCAGGAAGAACAGCTGCGCCGCTTCGAGGAACGGCAGACCACGCCCTTCAAGCGCTTCAAGATCACCGAGGAGGACTGGCGAAACCGCGAGAAGTGGCCCGCCTACGAACGCGCCATCTGCGACATGCTGGACCGCACCAGCACCGAGATCGCGCCCTGGACGCTCATTGAAAGCGAAGACAAGCGCTTCGGCCGCATCAAGATCATGCGGACGCTGGTGCAGCGGCTGGAGGATGAGCTCTAGGTCAAGTCCGGTACTTCCGGGTCTCCTGGGCCAACTGCTCTGCCAGCCCGGCCAGGTCCACGGCAGTGCGTTCGACTTCCTGGACGGATGCAGCCAGTTCATGCACGGCGGCGGCGTTTTCCGTGGCCGCCCGGACGCTGGCATCGACATCCCGCGAGACTTCATGCCCAGTCCTGGCCTGCTCCTCGGAGGCGGTTCCAATCTCCGTGACCATGCTTTTCAGGGCCTGGATCTCCTCTTGGATCAGATGAAGCGCCTGAACTGTCTGGGCGACCTTGGTTGCACCCTCGATCACAACCGTGTCGGTCTGCTCGATGAGCTGCTGGATTTCCAGGGCAGCTCCCCGCGATTTTTCTGCCAGCTTGCGCACTTCCTCCGCGACCACCGCAAAACCCTTGCCCATCGCCCCGGCCTTGGCCGCCTCGATGGCTGCGTTGAGGCTCAGGAGGTTGGTCTGACGGGCAATGTCCTGGATGACCTGGGTGGCCTGGACCATCTGGGTGGTCGATCCTCGGATGCCGTCCATGGCCTTGGAAGTGGCTTCACCCGCCTGGGTTCCCTGCTCTACCGCCAGGACGGCGCGGTCCGCCTTGAAGGTGGACTCCCGGACATTTCCTGAGACCTGTTCGATGGAGGCAGACAGCTCCGTGGTGGCGGCAGCGATGCGTTCGAAGACCACGCGTTGTTCTTCCGTGCGCCGGGCGATCTGGTTCGAGGCCATGGTCATCTCCCGCGCGGAGGCAGAGAGTTGCATGGAACCGCTGGCAACCTGGTCGGTGGAAGAGGCAAACCGTCGAATTATGGTTCGTATCCCGCCGCTGAAGGCATTGAAGGCGGCCGCAACCCTGCCCAGCTCGTCCTGGCTCTGTACGGGGACTTCCTGGGTCAGATCGTTCTGGGTCAGAGCCTGGCTGGACGCAGCCTCGATGCTGGCCAGGGGGGAGGTGACGCTGCGGATCAGGCCCAGGCCCAGGACGATGGCGCCCAGGCTGGTTCCGGACAGCAGAATGGCTGTGATCAGGCTCATCCTGGAAAAGGCGGCCTGGGAACTGAGAAAGAGTTCCTTGGCGGCCCGTTCCTGGATGGCGATCAGGTCAGCCAAGGGCTTTCCCATGGCGTCCACAAGGGGGTCGATCTCGTTCTTCACCAGGTCAAGAATTCGTGCGGAATTCCCGCTCTGGATGGCCTCAATGAGATGATCCGTGGCAGTGTCCAGGCTCGGGATGAGGGGTTCCACCTGGGTCACACCGCGCTTCTCCTCATCAACCAGGAAAGTCCCCGTGTAGGCTTTCCACTCACGGTGAAAGGTCTCTTTGCCCTCCTTGAGTTCCTTGAGGGCTGCCTGGGGATCGACGGTGCCGGCATGAACCTGCAGCGGAAGGTCCCGGAGGCTCTTCCGCGCTTCGTCCAGGCTGTTCAGCTGCAAGAGGCAGACCACCCGGTCCTCGTACATGGATCTGATGGACTGGTTGGATTGCCGAAGTGCCATGAACATCGAAGCACTGAGGCCGAGCATGATGGCGATCAGGCCCAGGAGGAGGCCCAGGAGCTTGGTCTTCACACTCATGTCGGAGCGTTTCATGGTCAGCCACGCTTTCGCAAGAAGGGGAGGGGAAAGGACTCTGCCCGCTCAGATACAGCTCTCGCCAGGATCCGGAGGGGGCACATCCGCCATTGATTCGACAAACTGACCTTTTGACTTGAGAATCGTTCTCACCAGCCCTTCGGTAGCGGGTCGAGGCCCCGCTGTTCCTCCCAGGGCCTGCCGCCGCCTAGACCGCCCGGTCCTTCCCGAACACCCGGTCCAGAACCATGCCGGCGGTTTCTTCGATGCTGCGGCCGGTTACGTCCAGCACGGGCCACCGGCGGTGCTGCTTGAAGATCTGCTCCGCATAGACCAGCTCCTCCAGGATGTGGGCCATGTCGCTGTAGCTGTCGGCAGTGCCCGTGGCGCCGAGCCGCTTGAGGCGGTTGGCGCGGATCTCCTGGAGCCGGTCGGGCTGGATGGTGAGGCCCACCATGCGGCCCTGGGGGATGGATTCGAGTTCCAGCGGAAGGGGCACCCCGGGAACCAGGGGCACATTCATCACCTTGTAGCCTTCCATGGCCAGGTACATGGAGAGCGGGGTCTTGCTGGTGCGGCTGATGCCCACCAGGACGATATCGGCTTCGGGCAAACCCTCCATGTCGATGCCGTCATCGTATTTCAGGGCGAACTCGATGGCTTCGATGCGCCGGAAGTATTTGTCGCCCACCGCATGGAAACTGCCCGCCCGTTCCTCGGGTCGCTCCCGCAGGTAGATGGCCAGGGTGTCCAGGAGGTTGCCGAACAGATCCACCTGGGTGAGGCGCAATTCGGCGCAGCGCACTTCCATGTAGTCGCGCATCTCCCGGGAGACGGTGGTGTGGATGATCACGGCGCGCTTGTCGCCCGCCGCCTGGAGGACCCGGTCCAGATCCTCCCGGGACCGGACATTCTGGAAGCGTCTCACCAGGGCCGAGGCTTCGCCCTTGGAGAACTGCGTGAGGGCCGCCTGCACCATGCGGTAGGCCGTCTCGCCGGATCCACCCGACACCACATAGATGGGCTGCTTTTCCATGGATACAGCTTACCCTTGGTGGCATGCAATCTCATGCCTTTGCCTGGCTGGTGCTCGCCCTTCCCATCGGTGCCGTGCTGGGAGGCATGCTCCTTCTGGCGGTGCGGTGGGTTCGCCTCAAGCGCCGGACACCTGTGGATCCGGAATCCCTGCTGCTTTCGGCGGTCTCGGGCAGCCTTCGGGAACGGGGGGAGCTGGCGGCCTCCCTGGGGGAGCTGCGCACCGTCCATGAACGCTTGCTGGATGCCCTGCCCACGGGTCTGTTGTGGGTGGACGCGCGCGGCCGGCTGGCGGCCATGAACCGGCGAGGCTGCGATCTCCTGCAGGTGACGCCAGGCGTGGTGGGCCTGAACGCAGCCTTCGTGCTGGAACCTTTTCCGTGGCTGACCGAGGCCCTGGCCCAGGAACCGGGACCTCCGCTGCGCGTGGAAGCCATCGGACGCCGCTGGCGGGTCCAACGCATCGAGGCGCCGGATCGCATTGGCGCCTTGGTGCAATTCGAGGATGTGACTGAGGAGGAGTTGGATGCGCATCGAAGACAGCTGAGGGAGCGTTTCGCCGAGTTGGGGGAGATGACGGCTGGCGTAGCCCATCAGCTGAAGAACGGCTTGGCGGTCCTGAAGGTCCAGGGCCAGCTGTTGCACCGCGCGGGCCATGGCTCTGCCGCCGAGGCTGTTTTAGAGGAAACCGAGGAGCTTTCGGGGCTGGTGCAGCGGTTCCTCCAATGGGCCAAGCCCCTGGAACCTGCCCAGGAGCCCCTGGAACTGGGGGAAATCGTGGCCCAGGCCATCCTGGAATTGAAGCGCCGCCCGGTCAGCCAGGGGCGGATCTTCTCCTGCGAAGGCCAGGGACGGGCCACCGGTGACTCGGGCCTGCTGCATCAGGCCATGGTGAACCTCCTGGAGAACGCCTGCCAGGCATCCCCTGTGGGCGGCCGGGTGGAAATCCGGATCGCCGACGGTCGCCTGGACATCCTGGATGGGGGACACGGTTTTACGGAAGATACGGCCATCCGCATGCTCCGCCCCTTCGAGAGCGGCCGGCCGGACGGCACCGGCCTGGGCCTGCCCCTGGCCTTGAAGTGGCTCAATGCCCAGGGAGCGGACCTGCGGCTGGTGCCCCGTCCCGAGGGTGGCACCTGCGCGGAGATCCGCTGGTAACTTGTTGGAATGAAGATCGCGCTGCTCCAGCTCAATGCCCGTCTTGGCGACCCCGAGGGGAACGGCCGGAAAATGGAAGCGGCCTATGCAGCCGCCGTGGTGGCGGGTGCAGAGCTGGTGCTGGCGCCGGAGCTGGCCATTCCCGGGTACCTGCTGGAGGATCGCCTCTGGGAGCCGGGAATGCGGCGGCGCATCGAAGCGGAATCCCAGCGCCTCGCAGCCATCGCGGGGGCCGTGCCGCTGCTGTTCGGAACGGTGCGCCCGGCGCCTTCCGGTCGGCTCTGGAACGAGCTGTGGTGGTGCGAAGGCGGCGTCCTGCGCCACTGCGCCCGCAAGCGGGTACTGCCCAGCTACGACGTGTTCGACGAACACCGCTACTTCGAGCCGGATCCGACGCCCCAGCCCCTGGTGGACCACCGTGGCCAGCGCCTGGGCCTTTCCATCTGCGAGGACCTCTGGGCCGATCCCCAGCTGGGCAACGTACCCGTGGTCTATGGGGCGGATCCCATCGCCGATCTGGCCGCGGCCGGCGCCACGCTGATCCTCAACGCCAGCGCCAGTCCCAGCGCCCTGGGCAGCTACCTTCCGCCGGGCCGGAGCGTCCCCTGGGCCATCCCTTCCAAGGACGCCCAGCGCCGCCGCCTGCTGCCGGGACTGGCCCAGAAACACGGCATTCCCGTGGCCTATGCCAGTCGCGTGGGCGCGGAAAGCTGGCTGCTGTTCGATGGCGGTTCGGGCTTGGCCCTGCCGGATGGCCGCTGGCAGGGGGGCGAGCCCTTTCGGGAAGGCACGATCCTGGTGGATACCGCGGCAGGAGGCGATGCCTGGCGCGCCGTGGAGGATGGTCCCTGGTTGCACAAGGCTCTTGTGACCGGGCTGCGCGACAACCTCACCAAGCAGGGCCTGGAAGCGGTGGTGCTGGGGCTTTCGGGTGGCATCGACAGCGCCGTGGCGGCGGCTGTGGCGGTGGAGGCTCTGGGCCCGGAGCGGGTGCTCGGCGTCGCCCTGCCCACCCGGTTCAGCAGCGCGGAAAGCAGCGCCCTTGCCCGGGAACAGGCGGATCACCTGGGCCTGGGCTTCCTGAGCCTGGACGCGGATGCGCCCTTCACCGGCTTCACGGAGGCGCTGGGGAAGGCCTTCCCCGGGCGGACCTTCGGCCTCACCGATGAGAACCTCCAGAGCCGGGGCAGGGGCAGCCTGCTCATGGCGCTCACCTCGGAGCCCGAGGTGCACCGGCTGCTCGGTACGGACCGTGTGGCCGTGCTGAACACCGGCAACAAGAGCGAGGCCGCCACGGGCTACTTCACCCTCTACGGCGATGCCATCGGTGTGTTCGCCCCCTTGGGCGACTGCCTCAAGGCGCGGGTGTACGCCCTGGCCCGGGATCTCGGCGAGGCCGTGCCCACGGGCGTGATGGACCGGCCCCCCACCGCCGAACTGCGGCCGGGACAGACTGATGAGGCCAGCCTGCTGCCCTATGCCCAGCTGGACGCCATCTTGGGCGCAGCCTTGGAAGCCCAGCGTCCGGAGGAGGGTCTCGCGGAGGATCTCGCCCTGCTCCTGGGCGGCCCCGCTCTGGATCAGGCCCGGTCGGCCTTGCCCAGGATCCTGGGCCTGCTGCGGCGCACCGAGTTCAAGCGGCGCCAGTTGCCCTTCGCCTTCAAGATCAGCCCCAAAGCCTTTGGCGCGGGGCGCCGTATTCCACTCACGGCGCTTTGAAAACCCGCGCAGCCCCGTTATCCTTGAGCTTCGCGCCGGTGTGGCGAAATGGCAGACGCGACGGACTCAAAATCCGTTTCCCCCTAAAGGAGTGTCGGTTCGAGTCCGACCACCGGTACCAAAAGTCGGGCCCCGCAAGGGGCCCTTCGAATTGAAAGTGGGCGGACTCGAAGTCGCGAATGGCGCGCAGGCTGACTCGGGCCAATGGCCCTCGCCCTTCGGGCCGCCATCGGCGATGCCGATGCGGTCCTATTCGCCTCTGGCGAATGGTGGCCCCGGCCAGGGTGCCACTTGATGTGGCGTTCTGGACGAGAAGGGCCGTGCGCAGCCAGTCGCGCGGCGGGAACCGGAGTCCGACCACCGGTACCAATAGTCGGGCCCCGCGAGGGGCCCTTCGAATTGAAGGTGGGCGGACTCGAAGTGCTGCATTTAAGGGGCACATGGGAAAAACAGGCATGTGATAGGAGGCATTTACCATCACAGAAGATATGCCGATAGGTTGATCTGGAGAGAAAAGGGGACCCCCATGAAGTTGATGCAATGCTTCCCCAGCGCGACCATTCGAGCGGAGATCCTCGCCAAGGCCGAGGCGGCAGGTGTGCCAGCCTTCGAGGAGGGCATCTGCATTCACTTCGACACCGTGCGGAATTGGGAGGAGCTCTCTCAAGTTCTGGGCGTGCTGAAGAGCAACCGGCAGTCGGCCCAGGATGGAACAGCGGTTCAGATCATCGAGTATTTCTAGGTAAGGGAAACCAGCCATTTCCAGCCCCCAAGACACCTGATGGCGGTGAACCATCTATTCGAAAAGAGCCCCGTGAGGGGCTCCTTTCCTTGAGGAGAGAGATGGCTAGACCCTGAATCTGGCCACGATGCCATTGAGCTGTTCGGCCAGATGGCTGAGTTCCTCCACGGTGCGGGAGGATTCCTTGATGGTGGCGGCCATCTGCTCCATGGCGGCGGCATTCTGGTCCGCGATGTCCGTGAGATTGCCCATGGCATTGACCACGGAGTGGCTATCCCGGCTCTGGGCTTCGCTCTGACTGCCGATGGCCTTCATGCGGTCCACGGAGTCGGCGATGGCGGACTGGATGCTCTGGAGCGCCTCACCCGCCTGGTTCACCATTTTGGTGCCATCGCCGATGGCGCGGTTGCTGGTCTGGATGAGGGAGGTGATTTCCTTGGCGGCGGAGGCGCTGCGCTCGGCCAGCTTGCGGACCTCCTCGGCCACCACGGCAAAGCCCTTGCCATGCTCGCCGGCCTTGGCGGCTTCGATGGCGGCGTTGAGGGAAAGCAGGTTGGTCTGGTTGGCGATCTCGGTGATGACCGTCAGGATGTTGCCGATCTGCTTGGAGTTCTGGTTGATGGCCTGCATGCCCGAGACGGCTCCGCCCACGGCCGTGCCACCCTTGCCCGCGGCGTTCTTGGCCTGCTCGAAGACCTTCAGGGCATCCGCCACATTGGTGCTGACCACCTGGGTGGCCTGGGCGATGGTCTGCACATTCTGGGTGGTGCTGCTTACGCTGGTCTTCTGGGTCTCGGCCGCCTGGGCGATGCTTTGGGCGGTGCTGTGCATCTCGGACATGCCCGCGGACATCTGCAGCGAACCGGAGGCGATGTTGGTGGAAATGGCCATGACCTGTTGCACGATGCCGTGGATGTTCTCCACGAACTTGTTGAAGTGGATGGCCACGGCGGCGATTTCATCGTTGCCGTGGACCTCCAGGCGTGCCGTCAGGTCGCCCTCGCCTTCGGAGATATCCCTCATCCGGAGCTGGATGGTCTCCAGGGGTTTCACCAGGGCATTGCCCACGACAAAGGCGAAGACGACGCCGAGCCCCAGGATCGCCGATCCCAGAACCACCATGCCCAGGACGGACTGGATCCTGCGCTTCTGCAGGTTGTCGCGGTTGAGCAGCAACATCACGAAGGACTTGACCGGAGCGCCATCGACTTTCACCAGGCGGCCCAGCACCATGTAGCCTCCCTTGTCGATGATCAGGTCCTGGTGGCTGAGGTCCTTGTCTCCCACAGAGGTCAGGAAGGTTTCAGCGAAAGGGGCCAAGTCAATCTGGCTGGATTTCGCCTTGGATTTGGTGACCACTTTGGGGGCGTGTGTCGCCGGATCGAATGAGACCAGAGCAGCTTGAGTCACATCTCCATCTTCCTTGACCCCATCCAGGCCCTTCTCGACGAGACCCATGTCCTCGAACTGCACGCCGGGCTGGATGTTGTCTGCGACCATCAGCGCCATGGCGCTGCCCTTTTCCCGCAGGCCCTCGTTCAAGGCAGAGTTCAGCTGCCAGATGGAAATGATGGTGGCCGAGGCCCCCAGCACGACCGGGAGGGCCAGGATGGCGTAGAGGAGCTTCTTGCGGATGTTGAGGTTGTCCCAGAATTGCATGGCTGAACCTCTCTTTTCGGTTGATACCTAGACTCTGAACCGGGCCACGATGCCGTTGAGCTGTTCGGCCAGGTGGCTCAGTTCATCGACCGTGCGGGTGGATTCCTTGATGGTGGCGGCCATTTCTTCCATGGCGGCGGCGTTCTGCTCGGCAATGCCGGTGAGATTGCCCATGGCGTCCACCACTGAACGGCTGTCCCGGCTTTGGGCGTCGCTCTGGGTGCCGATGGTCTTCATGCGCTCGGCGGAATCGCTGATGGCGGTCTGGATGCTCTGCAAGGCCTCCCCGGCCATGTTCACCATCTTGGTGCCGTCGCCGATGGCGCGGTTGCTGGTCTGGATGAGGGAGGTGATCTCCTTGGCGGCCGTGGCGCTGCGCTCAGCCAGCTTGCGGACTTCCTCGGCGACCACGGCAAAGCCCTTGCCGTGCTCGCCTGCCTTGGCCGCCTCGATGGCCGCGTTGAGGGAAAGCAGGTTGGTCTGGTTGGCGATCTCGGTGATGACCGTCAGGATGTTGCCGATCTGCTTGGAATTCTGGTTGATGGCCTGCATGCCGGTCACGGCGGAGCCTACGGCCGTGCCACCCTTGCCCGCGGCCTGCTGGGCCTGTTCGAACACCTGGAGGGCGTCCGCCACGTTGCTGTTCACCACCTGGGAGGCCTGGGCGATGGTCTGCACGTTGTGGGTGGTGGTATTGACGTTGGCCTTCTGGGTTTCCGCCGCCTCGGCAATGCTCTGGGCGGTGCTGTGCATCTCGGACATGCCCGCCGACATCTGCAGCGAACCGGAAGCGATGTTGGTGGAGATGGCCATGACCTGTTGGACGATGCTGTGGATGTTCTCCACGAACTTGTTGAAGTGGCCAGCCACCGCCGCGATTTCATCGGTGCCGTTGACTTCCAGGCGGGCCGTCAGGTCGCCCTCGCCCTCGGAGATGTCGCGCATCCGCTGCTGGATGGTTTCCAGGGGCGTGACCAGGGCGTTGCCCAGGAGGAAGGCGAAGCCCACGCCGATGGCGATCATGACCAGGCCCAGCAGGCCCATGCCCAGTACGGCTTTCAGCTGGCTTTTATGGAGCTCCGACCGGTTGACCAGAAGCATCACGTAGGATTTGTTGGGAGCGCCGTCGATCTTCACCAGGGCCCCGACCACCAGGAACCCGCCCTTCTCGAAGACCAGGTTGTGGGCAGTCAGATCCTGATTGGCGACGGCAGCCAGCAGCGCCTCGGCATAGGGCGCCAGATCGATCTGGGCGTCCTTCACCTTGGATTTGGTGACGACCTTGGCCGCCTGGGTAGTGGCATCCCGGGAAACCAGGGCGCCCTGGGTGATGTCCGTGTCCGCCTTCATGCCATCCAGGCTGTGCTCGACCAGGCCCATGTCCTCGAACTGCACGGCGGACTGGATGCTATCCGCCACCAGGGAGGCCAGGCTGTTGCCCTTTTCCCGGAGACCGTTGTTGAGGGCAACATTCATCTGCCAGATGGAAATGGTCGTGGCCGCGAGACCCAGCACCACAGCTAGCGCAAGGATTGAATAAAGCAATTTCTTGCGGATATTCAGGCTGTTCCAGAAGGCCATGGCGATCCCTCAAAGGTATGCCCCTTCATCGGATGCCCCCATAGGCGGGTTGAATTCTGGTTAACGCAGGGTAATCACGGTCGCGCCTGAGCCTCCCTGGGCCTGGGGTGCGTCCTCCACGCGAGCGATGCCAGGGTGGCCCCGCAGGGCTTCCCGAACGGCGGCCTTCAGGCGTCCCGTGCCGTGGCCGTGGACGATGCGCAGGGTCCTGCGACCCGCCGCGAGGCCTTCTTCCACGAACCGGTAGATCTCACCATCCACTTCGTCGCTGGCCCTGCCGATGAGGTTCATCTCGGAATCCACATCCTGGACTTCGGCCCGCACGCGGACTTTGCCGGAGGGCCTGGGTGCCATTTCCCGGGCCACGATGGGTTCCAGTTCGCCCCTGCGACACTCGAAACGGCGCCCTTGGGGTGTTTCCAGGGTCACGCGATCACCCTTGAGCGAGACGACCTTCCCCTCGAGGCCCAGGCCCCGGTGACGGCCGAAGCCGCCCTCGCGAACCTCCAGGGGAGGGGCGGAGGCGCCCTTGGCGCGGGCAGGCGCCAATTCCGCTTCCGCGATGCGCCGCAGCTGCTTGACCCGCTCATGGGCTTCCTGTCCCAGCCGGTCGGGGTTCACCTCCAGGGCTTTCTGGCTGTCCTTCAAATCCTTCACCAGCCGCTTGCCTTCGTGATCCAGGAACTCCAGCACCCGCGCCACCTTATCGCGGGATTCGCGCTGGAAGGCCTCCCGGTCGTTCCGGAGCTTCTCCTCCCGCTGACGGAGGATGTCGCGGTCATGCTCGGCGGAGGCCTGCTGAAGTTGGAGGGTCTCCGTGGCTTCCAGCAACCGGCTTCGTTCCGCTTCCAGCTCCCGCAGGAAGTCCCGCCAGTCCTGTTCCCGTTGTCCGAGCACCCGTTCCGCATGGGCCAGCACCGGCGCCGGCAGGCCCAGGCGCGCGGCGATGGTGAGGGCCCGGCTCTGGCCCGGCTGGCCGAGGATGAGGCGATAGGTGGGGGAGAGGCGCTCCTCATCGAATTGCACGGAGGCGTTCTGGAACCGCGTGTGGCGCAGGGCCCACTGGCTGATGTCACCCAGGTGGGTGGAGCAGAGGATCCAGCAGCGGCGCCGGGAGAGGGTCTGGAGCAGGGCGATGCCCAGGGCCGCCCCTTCCTTGGGATCGGTACCTGTACCCAATTCGTCAAGAAGAACCAATCCACCATCGCGACCATTTTTCAGGATCTCTATTAAATGGAGGATATGGCTACTGAATGTCGATAGACTTCCCGTGATGGTCTGGTGATCCCCGATATCCGCATGGAGGCTGGGCAGGGCGGGGATGCTGGAACCTTCCCGGGCGGGAATGGCGCAACCGCAGGCGGCCAGCACGGAGAGCAGGCCCACGGTCTTGAGGACCACCGTCTTGCCCCCGGTGTTGGAACCCGAAATCACCAGGCCAGGCCGCTCCGCCTCCATCACGAGGTTGAGGGGCACCACCGGGTGGGGCAGCGGCTCCAGGCCCAGGGCTTCGCGCACGGCGGGCAGCAGGAGGGGGTGCCGGGCCTCCAGCAGGCAAAGCCGGCCCTTCTGGGGATCCTGCTCCAGGTCGGGCAGGATGCCGTCACAGAGGCTCGCCCAGCGCAGGAGGGCCAAGGCCTGGTCTGTCCGGGCCTGGAGGTCGCGCCACCGGAGGAAATCCTCCCGGCGGGCGCGGAGATCCGCGAGCAGGTCCCTCAGGTAGGCCTGCACGGCCTGGGAATAGGCGCTATCCGCCTCCACGAAGGCGTTGTTGAGCGGCACGGCCTCCATGGGTTCGATGAACACTGTGGATCCGCTGCCGCTGCGATCCAGCAGCAGGCCGGGCACCGAACCTCGTCGCTCCGACCTCACCGGAAGGCAGAAGCGGCCATTCCGTTCCACGATGAGGGCTTCGTTGAAGGCTTCGGGTACGCCTCGCAGCAATTTCTGGAGCTTGGCCTGCACGGACTGGAAGGCGTCCTGCCGCTGCCGGTGGAGGCTCGCCAGGGCGGGGATGCGCAGGGGGTCCAGCTCGCCATCGGCCGTGAAGCTCCTGGCCAGCCGGTCGGCGATGGGTCTGGGATCGGGCAGGAGCGCCGCCGTCACCTGGAGGCGGTCGATGCCAAGATGGGTGCCGGGCGGGGCGGGGCGCTGCTCGGGCCATGCAAGGGCGGCCAGGCTTTGCAGCAGCCGCGCCATGGCCGTGAGGCCTTCCCGCAACTGCCGCCAATGCTCCGGCAGCAGCCACCCCGCCGGGTTCAGAAGTTCGTCCAGGGCCTCGTCCAGGGCGAACATGGGAAAGCTGTCCGGTGCAAGACGCCAGGCCGCCTCCAACTCCAGCTGGTGCAGACGCCGGAGCTCGCAGAACCCGTCCCACGGCTGCATGGACCCCAGCGCGGTTCGCCCAAGGCGGGTCCGGGCGCCGGACTGGACCAGACGGATCGCTTCGGGAAATTCGAGGGCTTCGAGTTCGGGGTTCATGGGGGGTTCTGCTTTATCGATTCTTCAGAATGATCGAAAAAAAGGCCCGCGATAGCGGGCCTTTTTTATAGGTAAAGCGAAGCTTCACCTCAACCGATCATGCGACGCTCTTGGGAGAGGCGCTTCAGAGTCTTCTTCTCGGTATTCGCTTCGCTCATACGCGAGACGAAAAGACGTTTCTCGGTATTCGCTTCGCTCATACGCGAGACCTCACACACCTAACGGCGCGGAAGGATCAACCGATCATGCGGCGCTCTTGGGAGAGGCGCTTGAGAGTCTTCTTGCGGGCGGCAAGCATCTTCCGCTTGCGCTTGGCACTGGGCTTCTCGTAGTGCTGGCGCTTTTTCAGCTCGCTGAGGATGCCGGACTTCTCGCACTTACGCTTGAAACGGCGAAGGGCGAACTCGAAGGTTTCGTCTTCTTTGACCTTGACTAAAGGCATGGGGGTGCACCTCCTTTACTGTGGATTTCGGCATAGTCGGCAGACCGCTCTACGCCAAGAGGAGAGTCTATCTCAGAACGCGAGTGATGGCCAGACGAGGTTTGCCAAGTTACTCTGGGGTCTTCTCTCACATGGAGCTGCATGTCCCGTCCCCTCCTGCTTATCGTGGATGGCGAGTCCCTTCGGACGCCGGGGCTGGTCTCTGCCATGGAGGTGGATGGCTGGGCCATCCGGTGGATCCAAGGCCCCGAAGCGCAGGGTTTCCTTGAATCGGGACTGATGCCCGATCTGCTCATCCTCGATGCCCCGACGGCGGGCGCCGGGGGCCAGGCCCTCGCCCAGACCCTTCGAGGACGCAATTCCCGGCTTCCCATCCTGGTGGTTTCGGAGGGGCCCGCGGGGGGCCGCTCCAATGGGATCGATGCCCAGGCCTACCTGGACCGGGATCGCACGGATGCTGAAATCGCGGCCATGCTTCGGCAATTCCGCCCCCAGACCGAAGGACTCACGGCTGATGCCATTTTCGGTGACCTGTTGGCGGACCTGGAGGGCGCGCCGAGGCCGCCCCAGGACCCCTTCGCCATGTTCCAGGGGACACCCGCGTCCATGCCGCCCGCGGCGCCTGTCCCTCCCGCGGTCCCTTCCATGGAGCAGCCGGTCGAGCGGCCGGTCCCCCAGGCCAAGCTCTCCACCGAGGACATCTTCGGCGGAATCCTGGAGGAAGTGGAAGCCATGCCCCGGGTGGCACGCGAGCGAGCCAACCTGCCGGTGCCCACCGTCAAAGTGGTGGCCCCTGCCGCAATCCCCCCCGTACTGCCGGAACCCCTCCCGCGCCCGGTGGTTGAGCCCGCGCCTGCTTCCCTGGCAGCGGCTCCGGACGTTCCAGCCGAGCCCCTGGGCCCCTCGGACTTCACGCTCAGCGGCATCAGCGGGGTCCACGACCCCTTTTCGCGGGTCCCTGCCGCGGAGCCAGCTCCGAAACCGACCGCGGCCGGCTCCGTTCCCTCTGGTTCCGGGGGCGCCGCCTCCGGAGCTCAAAAAGCCATCGAGGAATACGGGAACTACTTCCTGCTGGAGAAGATCGCCGTGGGTGGCATGGCCGAGCTCTTCAAGGCCCAGCAACGAGGCGTGCAGGGTTTCCAGAAAATCGTGGCCATCAAGCGCATCCTCCCGCACTTCAGCGACAACGAAGATTTCGTCACCATGTTCATTGATGAGGCCAAGCTGGCGGCCCAGCTGACGCACCCGAACATCGTGCAGATCTTCGACCTGGGCAAGGCGGGCTCCTCCTACTACATCGCCATGGAGTACGTGAACGGCCGCGACCTCCGCACGCTGCTCCGCAAGGCCCGGGAATACGGCATCGCCTTCCCTGAACAGGTGGCCGCTTTCGTGGTCATGAAAGTGGCCTCCGCCCTGGACTACGCGCACCGGAAGCGGGGTTTCGACGACCGCGAACTGAAGCTGGTCCACCGCGACATCAGCCCGCAGAACGTTCTCATCAGCACCGAAGGCGCCGTGAAGCTGGTGGACTTCGGCATCGCCAAGGCCGCCACCAAGGCCAGCCATACGGTGGCCGGGGCCCTCAAGGGCAAGCTCCTCTACATGAGCCCCGAGCAGGCCCTGGGCCAGCCCCTGGACAACCGCAGCGACATCTACTCCCTGGGCCTCGTGCTCTTCGAGATGCTCACCGGGGAGCGCTGCTTCCAGGCGGATTCGGAAATGGGCGTCCTGGAGAAGGTCCGCCTGGGCCGCATCGCCGATATCCGCGGCCTGAACCCCAACGTGTCGAGGGAGATGATCGACGTGGTGGGCAAGGCCCTCCAGAAGAACGTCGAGCACCGCTACCCTTCGGCCCGGCTCATGGAACGGGACCTGCGGGAGCTGCTCATGAAGCGGGGGCACATCCCCACGGAACACGAGGTGTCCGAGTACGTGGAGGCCGCGCTCCTGGGCCCCCGGGAGCGGGTGGAGACTGTGATGCACGCCCGGTTTCCCCTCCCGACCATGCCCTTGGGTTCCCTATCCGGTGGCCACGCCACCGGCCAGAACGGCCTGCAGGCCCCGGCCCCGGTCCGCCTGCCGCCCCCGATCCCCCTGCCCGAAATGGACATGGGATCGGGCCGGTCCCACAGCCCGGGCTGGCTCCTGCCCACCATCCTGGCGGTGGGGGTGCTCATCATCGGGCTGATCCTCTATTTCAGTTCCCGCTAAGAATTCCGATTACACTTCTACCTCCCATCCGCCCATCCCTCCGCCCCCCCATCCACCGAGGAGCCCCCCATGGATCTCAGCAAGGAACAAAAGGACTTCTACGAAACCACCCGCACGCGGTGCCGGCAGGAGGTCGAGCAGATCAACACGACCATCAAGACCGAGTACGACCGGCTCACCAGCGAGATCAAGCGGATCAATGAGCTGATCCAGACCCTCGAGGGGCGCAAGCAGGTCATCGGGCAGATGTACGCGGGCGCCAGCGAGATCATGGGCCAGGAGAACGACCTGGATCTGAGCTCCCCCATCGCCGAAGGCGGCGAGCTGGGCGATATCGAGCTCTAACAGGCTGGAGGCCTGAGGCTGGAGGCTGGAGTTCTCACCACCGGGTCGGCCCCTTCGGGGGCCGATTCCTTTTTACCTCCGGCCTCCAGTCTCCGGCCTTAGGCCTTGAACAGCGGCGCGCTGCACTTGGTGCAGTGGGCGAGATGGACCGCGTTCCGGTGGCCGCAATGGCTGCAGACCTTCAAGCGCGCCTTCTCCCGACGGCGGAGGCGCAGGTAGAGCAGGCCCGCCAGCAGGACCAGGAGGCCGATCTTCTGGCTCCCGGTGATCACGTACCAGGGCCGCGGGGCCTTGGCCGGCGCGCCTTCGAGCTGGACGGAGGGCTGGTTCATCGGATCAGGAATCGACCTTGAGGATGGCCAGGAAGGCCTCCTGGGGGATTTCCACGGACCCGATGGACTTCATGCGTTTCTTGCCTTCCTTCTGCTTGTTCAGCAGCTTCTTCTTGCGGCTGATGTCGCCGCCATAGCACTTGGCGAGCACGTCCTTGCGGCGGGCCTTCACGTTGGTGCGGGCGATGATCTTGGCGCCGATGGCCGCCTGGATGGCCACGTCGAACATCTGCTGGTGGATGACTTCCTTCATCTTGCCGCAGAGGGCGTGGCCC